>MELM01000044.1:77591-106519 GCA_001767605.1 Candidatus Solincola sediminis
CCCATTTTAGGGGCTGGTGTAGTCCTTGCCGATTACGACTACTACATCCGCCTGGTTGGAAGAAGCGACGTAAGCATCTTCGGTCAATATATAATCCGCCTCGGGATTGAGGTCATACGCAGCCGCTTTCGCCTGGTCTTTCTGATTCGGCGCATAATAGATTGTGGTTTCCGGATAGATATTTGCGGCGTCGCCACTCTCGATGTCGATGTAGCCTTTATCGCGAAACTCATCCGCGATCTTCGACGCCATGCCTCCCCATCTCGCCCCATTGAGCACCTTCAACCTGACTAGCGAGCGATCGATCTCGATATTCGCTTCTTCCTCCCCATCTTCTTGTTGCTGCGGAGGCTTGGTGCTGCAATATTCCTTGATGTTTGAAAAGAGCTGTGCCGTCGCTTCAGGATCATAAACGAAATACCAGGGCTGCCCGGCCGATGCTACCGGTGAGTCGCCCGGCAGGGTGGCGAATTCGACATCCTCGACCTTCATGCCTCGAAGATATTCCGCCAGTTCGAAAATCATGTCCGACTGCATGGTTGTCTGCAGATACTGGACCGCCGCATCGAGGATGTTGAGAAGAGTCTCCAGATCCCGTATGCCCACCGTCTTCTGCATAACGGCCTTGAGAAACTTTTTCTGATTGTCTATGCGATCGAGATCTCCACGAGGCAAAGTCTCTCGCGCCCGGCACAATATAAGGGCTTGATCTCCATTCAAGGGGTAATCACCCTTGGGAAGGTAACCGGCCAGCGGATCGTTTATTGTGGAATCGACATGAAATGGTACTCCTCCCAGGGCATCAACCACCTTCTTGAAGGCTTCGAGGTCGACCTCGGCATAGTGATTGATTTCAAAACCCGTTATGCCTTCTACTGCATCGATTGTGCCCTGCGGTCCATTGAAGGAATGAGCTGCGTTTATCTTCTGAGTTCCATAGTCGGGGATGGTCACCTTTGTATCCCTGGGAATCGATACCAGGACGGCCTTCTTAAAAACCACGTTGATGGAAGCAAGGATCATGACGTCGGAGCGAGTGTAGCCTTCCTCTCCGGGGATGCTCCCCTTGTCGGTTCCGATGAAGAGTATGCTAAGTGGCTTGGAGATATCTACCCATGGGGGCACATCGACTACATTATCCATTAAGGTAGGGCCCATTCGAATGCTGAAATAGCGCTTTGACGCCCAGGTTTTTATGGAATGGAAGTTGAGGATTCCGGCGACAAGACCGACCACCAGCAGGGTGGATATCGCCAATTTCAGTCCCAAGTGCTTTTTGTTGAACTCCAAGATCCCTATCTCCGCTTGAATCAAAGCAAGCAACTTATCTCATATCGGTTAAAGCCCAGCGTGCCATAAGGAGACAGGCAGTAATTATTATTTCGCTTGTGGGAGACTAATTCCTTTTATTCGCAGGTGGGCTCGATCGGGGCTATCGTGCCTTCTACGACAAAACGGACGTGCTCACCTATATCAACGGCATGGTCGGCGATGCGTTCGAAGAAGCGGCTGACCATTACTACTCGAATCGCGACCTCGAGGTCCTCCTCGCGCCCACGGTCGAATTCCTTCCAGAAGCGGCGGTTCAGCTTGTCCACGGCGTCATCCATGCTCTCGAGTTCCCTCACCATTTCGACGTTGCGTTCCTTCAAGCATTCAATGGAGCGCTCCACCAGACGATTGGCCCGCCGCGCCATCTCATCGATGGTGTCCCTTATCCAGGCCGGGAGATAATCGGCCGGGACATTCTTCACCGCTGTGGCGATGTCCTCACAGAGGTCGGCGCAACGTTCGAGATGCTGGGCTATGCGCATTATGACGATTATCAAACGCAGGTCCACGGCAACCGGGGCCTGGCGAGCGATCAGTTCCAGGCCGCCTTCCTCGAGATTGTTGCGGTATTCGTCAAAGACGTCGTCTCCGCATATGATCTCTTCCGCCATCTCCCTGTCCAGATTTATGAAACACAGTCTGGTCTTTTCGATGGTTTCCATCAGATCACTTCCCATATGCAGCACCCCGGCATAAATCTCATCCAGTTGCTCGTGAAAGCTTTTTCTTACCTCCAAGTCATCACCCCATCGTTGTTACCCGAATCGCCCGGTTATATAATTCTCGGTTCTCTTATCAGAAGGATTCGTAAACATCGTGTTGGTATCGCCAAACTCGATGATCCGTCCCGGTTCCCCCTGCTCCTGCACCAACATAAAGGCCGTATAGTCGCTCACGCGTGCCGCCTGCTGCATATTATGCGTAACAATCACCATTGTGAAGTTCTTCTTTAATTCGGCCATAAGATCCTCGATCTTTTGGGTGGAAATAGGATCTATCGCCGAACACGGCTCATCGAAGAGGATGACCTCCGGCTTCACCGCCATCACGCGCGCGATGCACAACCGCTGCTGCTGCCCTCCGGAAAGTTTCTGGCCGGATTCCTTGAGTATTTTCTTGACCTCATCCCAGAGAGCCGATTTCTTGAGGCTGTCCTCGACAATGAAATCGAGCTTCTCTTTATCCTTGATTCCACCCAGCCTTGGGCCATAGGCTACGTTCTCATAGATGCTCTTAGGGAAAGGATTCGGCCTCTGGAAAACCATACCAACTCGGCGCCTGAGAGATATGACATCGTAGCTCGATTTGTTTATATTTTCATCATCCAGTGTTATCTCGCCCTCCATGTGACTTCCCTCGATGAGGTCGTTCATACGGTTGAGGCATCTAACCAGGGTGCTCTTGCCGCAACCGGATGGGCCGATTAAAGCTGTTATGTGTTGGGATGGAAAATTCAGCGAAATATCCTCAAGGGCCTTGAAATCCCCATAGTACATATTCAGGTTCTTCACCCGCATCTTATTGCCGTTGCCGTCCCCGATCAAAGCTTGACCTCCAACTGCTTTCTCTTAGCGTAAAATCTAGCGAACCTCCGTGCACTGAAGTTGATGAGGAATACGAGTATTAAGAGGATCGCAGCTCCGCCATTTACGATCTGGCGGTAATCCGGCACCGTAGCCTCGGTCTGAGCATACCATATGTATCCAGCCAGGGGAGCGGCCGGATCGAATGGGCTCAAGGGTATGGCGCGAATGAATAATCCCGTCGTGTAGATTACGGCCGCCGCCTCTCCCATGATGCGCCCTATCGGAAGCACCGTCCCCGTTATTACCCCGGGCATCGCACTGGGCAGCACTACCTTCTTGATCGTGATCCAGCGGTTCGCGCCCAGGCTCATAGAGGCCTCGCGGTAGGTTTGCGGTACCTGTTTGATCGACTCCTCGGCCCCCCTGAGCAGGATGGGCAGATTGAGCAGGGCGAGGGTGAAGGCCCCGGCTAGAAGGCAGTAGCTCCATTTGAAAGTGACTACGAACAACGTCAATCCGAAGATGCCGAAGACGATGGAGGGCAGGGTGGCCAGGCTGTCCAGGCAGAAGCGTATGAAATTGTTGAATTTCCCCTCCCTGGCATATTCTGCCATATAAATGGCGGCCCCAATGGATACGGGAAGGGATATGAGCATGGTCAGCGCCGCCAGGTAGAGCGAAGAAACGATCATCGGGCCCACTCCGCCGCCCGCCTGGTTGGTGGCGGGCTGCCCCGCGAAGAAGGAAGGCGAGACGGCGGTTACAAGCCCGCGGCCGAATATCTCGAGGATTATAAAGGCTAGTATGGCCATGCTCACCAGCCCGATCGACCAGAACACTATGGTGGCTATACGATCGGCCCTGCCCGCTTTCACTCTATGCCTTCCTCTTCCTGGTTATCATCCTTACCGAAAAGATCAGGAGCATCGCGAATATGAGAAGAACCAGCGCCATTGCGAAGAGCGAGGAACGGAAGACTCCGGGCGGCGCCTCTCCCATGTCCGTAACCAGGCGAGACGTGAGGGTAGCGGTCGGCTTGAATAAAGACAAGGTGAACTGGCGTGAATTCCCTATAACCATCTGTACGGCCATAGTCTCGCCAATCGCCCGTCCCATGCCCAGGATCACCGCCACCAGTATTCCTTCCCGTGCGGCCGGAAGCAGCACCGTCCGGATGCTCTGCCATCGCGTCGCGCCCATAGCCAGGCTCGCCTCTTTCAATTCGATGGGAAGTGAGCGCAGGGTCTCAACCGAGAGCGCCGTGATGGTTGGAAGCACCATTACCGCGAGCACTACGGAGGCCGCCGCGATCCCGTAGCCGGAGGAATTAGTGATCCTGGCAATAAAAGGCACCAATATTATGAGGCCGAACCACCCGATCACCACCGATGGTATACCTGCCAGGAGTTCGATTCCCCTGCGGATGACGGTGGCCATCTTCTTGGGGGCCACCTGATCCAGGAAGATGGCCGTGCCGACTCCCAACGGAGCGCCGATGATCAAACCTCCGAGGGTGGTGAGAATGGTCCCGTTGAGGAAGGCCAGAATTCCGAAGCTCCCTTTGTCGGGATTCCAATCCGTCGAGGTGAAAAGGTTGCCGAAACCGACCTTGGTAAGAGCCGGCATGCTCTCCCGCAAAATAAAGATGAATATGAGCAGGATTGCCAGGAAGGAGAGCGAGGCGCAGGCCATAAGCAGCAATTTTATATACCGTTCTCTTGCCATGAGCGCTCCTGTTGCCCGCTTCAGATGACCGGAATATATTCCTGGGTGACTACCTCGTTCTGGAAATCAGGCGAGAGAACAAACTCGATAAATTCTCTCGTTACCGGTCTCGGAGTATCCGATGTGAACATGTGCAGGTAGCGAGAGAGAGGGTAGGTATTGTCCTTGGCGTTTTGCTCCTCCGGTGCCACCCCGTCGTAATCGATCGCCTTTATCGTGGCATTAACGTAACCCAGTGAAACATAGCCGATCGCGTTCGGAGTATTCCCTACGGTTTCCCTCACTATGCCATTGCTGTTGCATTCGATCGCCGAACTCGCCGACTCTTCTTTATCCAGCGCGATTTCATCGAACATCTCTCGCGTGCCCGACGCTTGATCCCGTACCACGGCGATAACCGGGGCGTCCTGCCCTTCCACTTGCGACCAATTGGTGACCGCGCCGGTGAAAATATCCTTCACCTGCTGGCTGGAAAGATTTGCCACCTGGACCCCGCGATTCACGACCAGCACGATGACATCCAAGGCGATGCGGTTATCCACGATCCTGCCGTTATCTTCCTCCGGTTTGAGTTCCCGTGAAGAGTTGGCAATATCGATGATTCCGGCGCTCAGTTGCGATATCCCGACACTTGATCCGCCGCCCTGCACCAGAACGTTTTTCCCCCCTCCCATATCCATGAAGCGATTGGCGCCCTCCTGCGCCAAAGGCAAAACGGTTGTGGAGCCCGCAACCCGGATTACGCCCGATCTCCGTACACTACAACCGGAGCAGGCCGTCACAGCTGCGATCAGTATAAGAATGGCGAGGATTGCTTTTAAAGAGGGGGATCTTCTTCTTCTATTTCCGTAATTCTCAGCCGCCGAATTGTTCTTTCTCATGGCCCTTCCAGGTTCGACGGTTCAACCGCATGATTTCTCATCATAGGTAGAATAATCAATGCAGGCTTAATTGGTGGTTAACAGACGGTAAACTTTAGGTAAACAGAATAGGATAGTGCAGGCGATCCGGCCTCTCGTGAAAATCCCTGCGGATTTCTCTTGCCATTTCGGTTACCCGAACCTTCCCGTGATATATTCCTCCGTCCTCTCGTCATCGGGATTGGTGAAGATCTTGCTCGTTTCCCCGAATTCCACTATCCTGCCGGGCTCCCCCTGGTTCTCGATCATAAAGAATGCGGTGAAATCGCTTATCCTCGCCGCCTGCTGCATATTGTGGGTGACGGTAACAATCGTGTATTCGTTTTTCAGTTCGGAAAGCAGATCCTCGATACGCTGGGTTGCTATGGGATCGAGGGCCGCACAGGGCTCGTCCAGAAGGATAACTTCGGGCTGAACCGATAGGACTCGCGCGATGCAGAGTCTCTGCTGTTGCCCGCCGGAAAGGGTCAGTGCGGAATCCCTGAGCTTGTCCTTGACCTCGTCCCAGAGCGCGGCCCTCCTGAGGCTTTCTTCGATTATGCAATCCAGAATATTCCTCTCCCGTACTCCGAAAAGCCTTGGTCCAAAGGCAATGTTGTCGTAGATGGATTTCGGAAAAGGATTGGGCCGCTGAAAAACCATACCCACACGCTTGCGCAACCGGACCACGCGGTAGTCCCGCTCATAGATGTTTTCCCCGTCCATGATGACTTTGCCCTCGACCCTGGCCCCTTCGATCAATTCATTCATTCTGTTAAGCGAACGCAGCGCCGTGGATTTGCCACAACCGGAGGGACCGATGATCGCCGTTATGGAATTGCACATTATATGTAGATTGATATCTTCCAGTGCCTTGAAATTCTCGTAATAGAGGCCCAGGTTTCTCAATTCAATCTTAACCCTGGCATCACAAACATTCGGCTGGGTGGCGGCCCTTTCTATAACGACTTGGCCGGTATACGGGTAAGGGCTTCTTTCCAGCTTGACATTGCCTTGAGTCATCTTGCTTCCTTCGTCCCCAACTTCTTCTGATACACCTTCGCCAGCAACCTGGCCAGCAGGTTGAGCACCAATACAACGATGAGGAGAAAAGCGGCTTCCCCGTTGGCGACCCTCATCCAATCCGAGACCAGTGCCCCCTCCGTGTACATATGCCAGATATTGGCGGCCATGGGAGCCGCGGGCTGCAGGGGCGAGGTCGGTATCTTTCTCACGAAGAGCCCGACGGTATAGATAATGGCCGCGCTCTCGCCCACGATCCTTCCCACGGTGAGTACCGTTCCGGTGGTGATGCCCGGCATTGCACTGGGCAGCACGATTTTCTTGACCGTCTCCCATCGGCTGGCCCCGAGTCCCATTGAAGCCTCGCGGTAGGAATGAGGAACGGCGGCCATGGCCTCCTCGGTCGTCCTCATAACCGTAGGTATATTAAGCAGGGTAAGTGTAAGGGCACCGGCCAGCAGGGAGTAACCAAGCCCGAAGTAGATCACGAAAATTACCATACCGAATATCCCGAAAACCACCGAGGGAACGGTGGACAGGGAATCTGCCCCGAAGCGAACCAGCCTCGTTATCCAACCCTCTTTCGCAAACTCCGACATATAGATGGCGGCTCCCACCCCTACCGGCAGCACGATGGCTATGGTGAGAAAGGCGAGGTAGAAGGAGGACACAATCATCGGCCAGATGCCTCCTCCGGCCTGTATCGCTTGTGGTTTGCCGAAAACAAAACTCGGGGTCAGAGCCGTTGTGATACCCCTGAAAAAGATGGTCCCAATAATAAAGGCAAGGATTCCTATAGCGACCCCGGCAAAGCTCCAGACCGCCCAGGTTGCCGCTTTATCGTATCGGGCCGCTCTCTCTTCGGCCTTCCGGACTCCCTCACCCAGAAGGACTGCTATGCCAGCGTCCCGCGTCTCTTGCCGCAACATTTTCCATTCCACCTTTAACGCACCGGCTGCATCCGCCTGGTCACCAGGCGGATCAGCAGTATCATGCCCATGGCGAGCAGCAGCAACACCAGGCCCATGGCGAACAGGGCCGAGCGCTGCACCCCGGTGGATTCGCCCATATCAATCAAAATCTTGGTCGTCAGGGTATGGGTGGGAGAAGTCAGTGATTTGGGGAAAACAGTTGCGGGTCCTATCACCAGGGCCACAGCCATGGTTTCTCCGATCGCCCTTCCCATGCCAAGAATAACGGCAACCAGGATGCCGGGTTTGGCCGCGGGTAAGAGAACTTGCCGGATCGTCTGCCAGCGAGTCGCTCCCATCCCGAGAGCCGCTTCCCGATAGGAACGTGGCACCGCCTCCAAGGCATCCTTCGATATTGCGGTGATGGTAGGAATTACCATTATAGCCAGGAGGATGGAAGCGGCCAGAATGCCCGTGCCGGTGCTGTTCGTAAGGGCCCTTATCCAGGGAACCAGGACGGTGAGTCCGAGCCATCCCAGAACTATGGAGGGCACACCGGCGAGAAGATCTATACCCCTGCCTACTACAGTCTTCACCCGCCTGGGGGCCATCTGGGTAAGAAATACGGCCGCGGCTATGGCGAGGGGTGCGCCCAGCAGGAGACCGCCAAGGGAAGTCGCCAGGGTCCCGGTAAAAAAAACGAGCATGCCGTAGCGGCCGCTTTCGGGACTCCAATCGCTGCTTGCGAGGTTGGAGAGGCCGGCCTGCCTGAAAGCCGGGATGGATTCCTTGACCACAAAGAATATGATCATGGCTATGCCCAGTACGGTCATCATGGCCAGGACCAATAAGACTTTCTTTATGATCCATTCCCTATCGATGGCCTTCAAAGAGGACGGCCTCCCTATCTTTGCTCCATTACGATACGCTCGAGAATTACCCGGCCCTGGTCATAGGTACGTATTCCTTCGCCACGACATCGTTTTGAAAATCATCGGAGAGGATGTAATCAATGAATGACTTGGCAAGGCCGGTCGCTTCGCCCTTGGTGAACATATGCAGGTAACGCGCGAGGGGATAGCTCTTGGCCAGGGCGGTATCGATGGTTCCTTCCACCCCGTTGTACTTCAATGTCTTTACCGAGCTGTCCACATAGCCGAGCGAGACATAACCGATGGATCTCGGCGTGGAAGACACCGTCTGCCGCATGATACCGTTGCTGTTGGTCTCGATCGCGCCGCCGACCGGCTTCTCCTTGGAGAGCGCTTTCTCATCGAACATCTCCCTGGTTCCCGAAGCCGAATCACGGACGACTACTACAATGGTGGCATCGGCTCCACCGACATCCTTCCAGTTGGTGATCTTGCCGGTGAATATTCCCTTCACCTGCTCGGCCGAAAGGTTGTCTACGGGAACGTCCTTGTTCGTGATAACCGTTATTACGTCATAAGCGATTTCATAATCCATAAGGCCTTTGCCTTTTTCGTCGTCTTTCAGCTCCCTGGAAGAGTCGCCGATATCGACTATGCCTTCCAAGACGTTTGTTATGCCCACGCTCGAGCCCCCGCCCTGAACGGTCACATTCGCATTGGGGTTCTTATCCATGAACATGTCTGCGGCTTCTTGAGCGATAGGAAGCACGGTTGTCGATCCGGAGAGTGTCAGATCTCCCGATATCTCCTCGGCTTGAACTGTGTTGCTGCCGCAACCCGCCGCGGTCAAGGCGACGAGCAGGCCTATGGCAACGGACAGTACTAAGAACAAACCTGCCTTTTTCTTTACCATTATTTTCCTCCTCTTTCTTTCTATTCTTTGCCTGTTGCTTATTTATGGCCAAGGCACCCCGGCACAGGCGGGCACCGAAAAGCCCTACTGCCCCTATTCAAGGATTCCGGACTTACGAATGGGTTTAATGGAGGTAAAATCTCGACAAATAGCTGGTTAAATCGAGGTAAATAAAAAGGCCGCGCTCAAGAGGCGTGGGTTTCGCACTTGTCCCCTGCCTCCGCCGCGCGCTTAAACGGCCTGCATACAATAACGAGGAAGATGGATGCTGAAAGTAGCGCCCTTGCCTTCGCGACTGCGTACGCCGATCCTGCCGCTATGCAGGTCCGCCACATCCCTGGCAATCGACAGCCCTATGAGTCGCCTGTTGAACTCCTGGCTATCGCCTTCATGAACTCTATTCGAACGGCAGAATATATCCTGCATCTCACAAAGCTCATCGTAAGGGATGCCGTCTCCGCTGTAAGTTACGGTAATAGAATCCCTATCGTGGCTGGCCTCGTGGCCGACGGCCACATGTCCTCCATAACGTGTGTGCTTCATAGCGGCATCAATCAAATTGCTGACGGCGGCCCGGAGCAGGCGGCGATCGCCTTGCAGGCTCGCCCGACTGTCCTTGATGTCCGCATCCAGCACTATGCCGGAGGCCTTGGCCAGCGGGCGCTTGAACTCCACACACTCCTCGATCAGGCTCCTTACCGTGATATCATCTCTTATCAACTCTTTCCCTCCTTTCCTAGTGATTTCTGCCGGCTCCAGCCCTGTGCCAAGCTGGGCCGCTATCCTCATTAAAAACAGCCAGCTTTAAAAGTGGGTATCCGTGCGGGAAATTCTTGATGAAAAGAAGGTTAACGGATGGTTAAGGGCGCATACGATCAAAATTCGGAAGGTGCATGTCGAAGGCCGTTCCCTCGCCTTCTACGCTGGCCACGTCGACGCTTCCACCATGCAGTTCCGCCACGTGTTTCACTATCGAAAGCCCAAGGCCGGTCCCGCCCGTTTCCCGGGAACGCGCCTTATCAATGCGATAAAAACGCTCGAAAATGCGGGGTAATTCTTCCCGTGGGATGCCGATTCCGGTATCCGCCACCTCCAGCATCACCCCACGGTCACCGGTGCTCTCGCTCAGGCAGATACTGCCTCCCTCACGATTGTATTTGATCGCATTATCTACGAGATTATTGAGGGCCATGAGAAGCAAGGTATGATCGCCCCTTATCGTAACATCCTCAGCCGTTCTCAACTCCAGATTGACGTTATATTCCTCGGCCAATTTGGCCTTCGCTTCCAGGCTCTCCCGGAAAAGATCGCCTACGTGAATATTTTCGAGACGCAGGCCGGTTTCCTTGGCCTCCAGCCTTCCCAAGGTGAGCAAATCCTCGATGAGTTGCGCGAGGCGCCCTACTTCCCGCTCCAGATCTTGCAGAAACGACCTTGCGGTCTCCTCTTCCTCCATGGCTCCATTGAGGAGAGAATCGGTAAGAGCCTTGATGGAAGCGACTGGCGTCCTCAGCTCGTGTGAGACATTGGCCACGAAGTCCTGCCTCACCTGATTCAGCCGTTCCAGTGCGGTCGCATCCTCGATCGTACTGACAATAGCCATGACCCGCCCATCCATGCTGGTTACGGTATTTGACTTGAGATGCATAGTCATTCGCCGCGGATAAATTACACTAATCTCTTCGTCTATGCTTGCTCCTCGCAAGGCCCTGGCAACCGCCTGGTCCAATTCCCGGCTCGAAAAAACCTCTATGATGCGGCACCCTTCCGCCTTTTGCTGTCCGACCCCGAGTATATCTTCGGCGGCCCGGTTGAGCATTATGATTCTGCCATCCGGATCGGTAACCATGACGCCCGCGGAAATGTTCCTGAGAACGGCTTCCAGCTTGCCCCGCTCCGCGGCTGCTTCTGCCGCACGGATGTGAACCTGCTCTCCAAGGAGATTAAAGTCCCGAACCAGGTTGTCAAATTCCTCAATAACGGGGCTCGTTATACTGCCATCCACATCACTGCCCGCCAATCTCTCGGCCGCTTGCCTGACAGCTTCGAGTTGGCGTACCATAGCTTTTTCCGTCCGGATGCTCACGGCGATGACCACGATGAGAAGGAAGGCAAAAGCGGCCATAAGAATCCACCAGATATGCCGCACGCCGGGTATCGCGTGTAGCGGCAGTATGACCAGGAGATACACGGCGCAGACAACCAACGCATACCGGAGGGCTAAAACTCGCCTGAGATTACTCATCCGTAAGCCTGCCGGCCTCGAAGCGATAACCTACACCCCGCACGGTGATGATATGCTCCGGTTTGGCTGGATCTTCCTCAATTTTTTCTCGCAAACGGCGGATGTGTACGTCAAGCGTTTTGGTATCGCCATAGAAGTCCCCGCCCCATGCCTGCCCTATCAGGTAGCTTCGCGGCAATGCTTTCCCGGGATTCTTCATAAATATTTCCAGCAGGCGATATTCCATTAGAGGCATGTCCACGACATCGGATCCGACCGTGACCTCATGCCTCTCCTCGTTGACGACAATATTTCCTATCACGAGGCGCCCCTTGGCCTCAGCGGCCCCCTCTGCCTGAACCCGGCGCAGTACCGCTTTGACGCGCGCCGTAAGTTCGCGCATATTGAAGGGCTTGGTGATGTAGTCATCGGCCCCCATTTCCAGGCCCAGAACCTTGTCGAGGTCCGAGTCCTTGGCGGTCAGCATTATTATCGGAGTCGAGCTTTCCTGCCGTAGCTTGCGGCAGATCTCCATCCCATCCATCTTCGGCAGCATCAGATCCAGAAGAATGAGATCGTAGCCGCCGTTCTTGCACATCTCCCAGCCAAGCTCACCATCGAGGGCAATATCGACCTCGTAGCCCTCCTTGCGCAGGCTGAAGGAAATGGCCTCGGCCATCGGTCTTTCATCCTCGACTATGAGAACCTTCTTCACAAACAATCCTCCATCCTGAATTTCATTCTCACTATAATACAATTCGTGGGACGGGGGAGGGTAGGCGACAATGGTGCCGGTATCGGAAAGGGGCGGCTTAGTCATGCCGGCAAAAGGCGGGATGTGATCAGGGAGATAGAATTATGAGTCTTCCATTTCATTAATCAGCAATTCAACCCGGCGCCGTATTTCATCCCGCGTCACTCTGAAGAAAGGGAGGTCTTTTCCAGCCGGGTCCTCGATAAGCCATTCCTCCACTCTTTCGGGATGCGGCAAAGCGGCCTTGACGATGCAGCCGAAAGAGATAATCCTCTCGTATTCGTCAAGGCGTGAGAGCTGCAGCCCCTTTGGCTTGTTGGAAGATATATCCATCCCTATCTCCGCCATGGCTTGTATGGCCAAGGGGTTCACCCGGGGTCCGGGAAATGTTCCCCCGCTTTCCGCACTGCTATATTTTGACAGCGAATTATAAATCGCTTCCGCCATCTGGGAACGGCAGGCGTTTTCCCCGCAGACGAAGATTACCTTTTTCATGGCGAGATTATAGCACTATGCCTCGCGCTCAGGGCCGGCGGTCTTCCCGTAAGGCTTTTACCGCCTCTCCCCAGCCTTGGGGATCGGAGATCAACCAGGCAGCGGCGTCCCGGTTACCTTTCTCGTCTTTGAAATCCACCCGAAGAAGTTCCTTGGTTTTGGTTTTTCCCAGAAACCATTTAGGATAAGATATTTCTTCTATCGCTTCCAGGGGAATATCGAGCCTGCGGGGGGGCAACAACATGCGGAAGCGCAGTCCGCCTGAAGTCAATGCGAGAAGCCCGTTTCCTCTTAGCTGGCCGGCTCCTGAGCTGAGCAAGCCGAAGAAATTGCAGCCCCGCAGGTTATAGATCTCTTCACCTTCAAGCTCGCTTTGCATCATTTTCAGAGTTTTTGATTGAAGCCTCTTTATCCAAGAGAAGACGAAGAAAGAGATCGGTCCGATCAGCAGAATCAAACCCAGCACTGATAAAGCTATGACGAAACCTGCCACTTAAATCACCTCGATGTATTATCGTTCGAGTGCAGGGTAAGGTGAACAGGCAGCAATACAAAAGGGCGCCCGGGTCAGGGCGCCCTTTTTCTCTCGCTTCTATCGGATTCTTACACTTTTTCCCACATCGAGGAATTGGCGTTTCCGAAACCGCCGCAGAGCATAGCAACTGCACGCCGGGCTTCGGGGCGCTCATTCTTCATGATGTTGTTCAAAGTAACTAGCAGGCGCACGCCCGACTCTCCCAGGGGATGCCCGAGAGCCAGGGCACCTCCCCAAAGATTGGTCTTATCGAAGGGAGCGTTTTCCTCGACCCCCAGTTCACGCAATACAGCCAGTCCCTGGGTGCCGAATGCCTCGTTCAACTCCCAGACGTCGATATCGTCAGGTTTGAGGCCCAGCCTTTCCAGCAGTTTCCTTGTCGATAAAAGTGGCCCTATCCCCATCATGGTGGGGTCACAGCCGACCATGCAGCCACCACCATAGCGGAGATGATAGCCGAGGCCCGACTCGTCCGCCTTATCCCTGCTCATCAACAGGAGGGCTGCTGCGCCTACCGTCAGGGGTGAGCTGGTAGCCGCGGTCACCACTCCGTCCGGCTTGAAAGCGGGCTGCATTCCGGCCATCTGCTCCATGCTCGGGTTGTCCCTGATCCACTGGTCCTTATCGATCATCGTCTCGTTTCCCTCGTCATCAAGACCCGGTATGGGGACTATCTCATCCTTGAACTTGCCCGAGTCCCGTGCTTCCTTAGCCCGCATATGGCTCCAATAAGCCATCTTCTCGGTGTCTTCCCGGTTGATGCCATAAGCCTCGGCTACCTTCTCGGCCGTCGGTCCCATCGGTATCTCCGCCGGATTGTAGCGGTCTGCTATCCTGGGAGGGAAGTCCATTCCCATCGCCATCGGCACGTTCATCATATCCTCGACGCCGGAAGCGACATAGATATCGCCTTCCCCCGCCATAATGGCGCGGCAGGCATGCTCGGTGGCCGCCATACCCGACGGGCACTGCTGATTGATGCCGTTTGTGGCCACGCACTCCGGTAGTCCGGATGCCAGCCAGCCCAACCTTGCGATGTCGTTCTGCATACCTGTCTGGTTGGCGGTTCCGCAAAATACCGCCTCCACATCTTCCGCCTTGACTTTCGGATTCCGCTCGAAGAGCGCCTGGTAAACGTAGGTAAGAAGCTCATCGGGCCTGCGGTTCCGGAACCAACCCTTTTGGGGATGAGCCCTCGCATTAGGCGTTCTCACTCCGTCCACCAGAACGCATTCCTTCAATTCTGCCATGACTGATCTTCCTCGCTTTCCTCGTCTCGCCTGTAAGGACAGGCTCTCGCCCTGATGTAGTGAACATGTTTATCATGCAGTAACGACATTATATCAAATCAACCTGAGTGCAAAAGAGAGCCGCTCAACCGCTGCCGGCGCTGCCTCTGAAATGATATTTTACCGACCTTGTTTTTTCGCCGATATAATCCGAGATGAAGAGAGGGCAATCGGTCACAAGTGGGAGGAGAATCAATTGCCTGAGATAACCCTTTGTCCCGAGTGCAATGTGCCGCAGGCCATAGCGCAGAACTATACATGGCTCGACAGCGGTGTAATGGTGCAAACCAACAACAAATCCCGCCGGGTCGGATTCATCGAGAGCGGGAACCTGGACCCTCTTTACGAAGGTGTCGGGAAAATCATCGGCCATCCCATAGATGACCGTGTGATAGATATCCTTCGCCGGGGAACCATTGATTATTTCAAGAATATTCTGCCGGGAGCCGGCGGCATGATGCGTAATAGCAATGTGGGTACCGACTTCGTGAGCGATTTCATGATGACCATGGCTCAGCTCAACGGTTTCGGCAAGTACGAAGTACTGGAGATCCAATACAACGGTGACGGTGACGACCATACCGTCCTTCGGGTAACCAACCCCTTTTCGGTCTTGCTCTGCCTCGGTTCACAGTCGGGCGGTGTCGAGATGATATCCGGCGACCCGCACAATGTTTCTTATCGGGAAGTGTCCCCGGGAGTATTTGAAATAACCGCTCGCGTGAATCGAAAAAAAGAAGAGCCAGCGGAGAGCCTGCAGATCGAGGAATACTGTTACAGGGGTGGAGACATCGAACTGGAACGTTGCGGGACCTGTCGAATACCCAAGGTGCTGGGCGGCTTTCAGTGGATCCTCAAGGCCGGCATTATTGCGAACGGCTGGACAGGCAGGCGAATGGTGATGATGGGGCCTGAAGCCCAGGATCCGCTCTTTCGGGAATTGGAGAGGCAATTGGGCGAGAAAGTGCCGGCAGCCGTCATTGAAGCGCAACGTCTTTTTACCAAGACGGGATTCTATTCCTTGGACGAGATCACTAACCAGGGGGATTTTCGCACCCAATTGGCGGTAAGGGGGCTGGGGAACTTGAAACGTATGAAGCTGGGCGCCAAGGGGCTGAGTATGCGAATAGACGATGCGGCCTGTTATTTTATGACGTTGGGCATGGCGCAGGGACTCTTCGAGATGGCCTTCGGCCTTGATTCCCGAATCGAATGGCAGATATCAGCGGAGGGCGATCTCGAACTCGAGGTCGTTCCCGTCATCTAAAGTTCTTCTTCATTCAAGCTGCCATACGGCGATGCCGATTTTTAATCAGGCCGGTAGATGGGCCGGGAAATATTGGCGGATTACGATTAGCAAAGGATTTGAACCAATGGAATATGAGCCGTGTCTCGAATGTGGAGTACCGCAGCTTATAACCTCATCTAACGTATGGTTGAATAGCGGCGCTATCGTCCAGAGTAATAACACATTCAGGCGAATAGGTTTCGTTGACAGCGATAATCTTGATCCCCTTTACAAAGGAATTGCGGCGATAATCGGGTTCAGCATTGATCACCTGGTTATGGATATCTCCCGAA
Organism: Candidatus Solincola sediminis; assembly: GCA_001767605.1. Classification (GTDB taxonomy): domain Bacteria; phylum Actinomycetota; class Geothermincolia; order Geothermincolales; family RBG-13-55-18; genus Solincola; species Solincola sediminis. The sequence goes on from MELM01000044.1 coordinate 93,671, forward strand.
GGGGGACGCTTGATTATGGAAAGAACCTGTTGACGCCGGAAGTGCTGGCTCTACTGAAGGCTAAGGCATTTGGCCTGGAAATGGTCATCCAGGGTATGCATTACGTTGCCCAATCGAACGGGCTCGGCGAGCACGAATTGGTTGAGATTAAAGAAGACTATTCGGTCATACGAATCAAGAAGCCTTTTTCCGTCCCTCTCGTACTCGGCACGGTCATAGGCGGATTCGAGGTGGTTTCAGAGCAGAGATATGGCGCTACTTATAAGGAGGTAGAGCCGGAAGTCTTCGAGGTCATCACGAGCCCGTCCGGCGATCGAGAGGAATTCACCAAGAGAATACCGATCAAGGCATACATCCACAAAGAAGGCGACATCGAGTTCGCCAGGTGCCCGACTTGTGGAGGACCAAAAGCTCTCATGGATTTCGATTGGGGACTGGATCGGGGATTGATAGTCAACAAGCGCACACAAAAAAGGATGGTAGTGATGGGACCCGAGATTCAGGATCCTCTATTCGCCGAGTTGGAGAAGGAATTAGGGGAGAGTATACCCGAGGTGGTAATCGCAGTCCAGGAGGACTTGGTAAAAAGCGGCTTTCATTCGATGCCTGATCTCGAAAACGTAGACGACTTCCGGACCCAGCTCGCCCTGCGAGGTATAGGGAATATGCAGGAGATGAAGAGCCGCCCCAAAGGTTTGACTATGAGGATTGAGAACTCTTCCTGTCACTTGATGGTCATCGGCATGATGAAGGGGCTTTTTGATAAGACCTACGATGTCGCATCCCACGCCGAGTGGGAGATCTCGGCAGATGGGGAACTCCGCTTCGAAATAACTCCTGAACGCTGAAATCGATAATTCCTACGTCTTTAATCTATCACTGCGGGCTGAATCTCCTGTCAAAAGGCGGCGCCGATTCATGCCGTTGGGGGATGATGGGTAGGTGCCAAGGTGGCGATTTTTTATGTAGTGGAATAAGAGGTGGAGAGTGAAACGGTGAGCAAGCCTAAATCGGTATTGTGCCCGGAATGCGGGATTCCGCTGGGATTGGCGGAGGAGTGCCTCTGGTTGAACAGCGGCGTAATCGTATTGGCGCACGATAGGTTGAGGCGTCAGTGTTTCATCGAGAGCGAAAATTTGGATCCCACTTTTCAGCTGGTGTCCAAAATGGGGGTCCCGGATATCGAAGACTTGGTTCTCGAGGCGGCTCGCACTAGGAGAGCAAGCCGGACGAGGGAAAGAATACCGCCCGAGGTGAGGGCTATGATACGCAACATGTTGTTGAACCCCGATGTCCTCGTTGAAGCAATGGTAAGCGATACCCAATTACGGGGATTTGGAGATTGCGAAGTGCTCGACCTTCTATTGCAAGGAGGAGAGAAGGACCATGCGACGATAAGAGTCAACCATACCTATTCGAAACCTCTCTTCTTCGGCGCCTTTGCCGGGCTGATTGAAGGTTTTCTGGATCGAAGGCTTGCTTTTACGCTGCGGGATATATCGCCTGAAACATGCGAGATGTCGGTTTTTGTAACAGGGCTCGCTGATACTTGCAGCATGTCGTTCGAGGAAAAAGAGTATTGCCACCGCGACGGCGACATCGAACTGGAAAGATGTGGCAGCTGTGGCCTTCCCTCAGCCTTATCACGCCTGCAGTGGCAGTTGGATCGGTCAATCATCAAGGATTCTTTCGGGCTCAGGATGGTACTGTTCGACCCGCAGGTATTGGATCTAATCTTCAAAGAGCTGGAGAGGCGGTCGGGAAAGACCATTTCACGGGCGATCATTGAAGCGCAATGCAGATTCCTGTTGAACAGCTCGAAGAGGGAACTCGGGCCGAGCAGACGCGAAATAAGTGACGAACTGGCTCTCAGGGGACTCGGCAACCTGCGTGAATTCGAGATGGACCGGCAGGGCCTGCGAGTCAGCGTGGAGAATGCAGCTTGTCACCTCAATACCGCCGGTGCCTTCAAGGCTCTCTTCGAAGGGCTCCATGGTGGCGATTCCAGAATCGAATGGGATATATCCGAAAATGGGGATCTTGAACTCGACGTACGGCCTTAGGTGCCGGTTACGGAGTTAGCCCTGAGCCCGCGCCGTCAATTTCTTGGGAAGCATGGAATGAAAAATCTGCCTATCCGTGCCGTCGAAGGTGCGCAGTGCCAGGAGAAAAACCACATAAAGCAGAACGAAAGCGACAATCAACTGCACCGGCGGCAGGATATCGCGGATGGGCAGACAGGATAGGGCGGCTGCACCCGAAGCGACCAGCGGCTTCCAGTTATTAAAGATTCGCGGGGGTATGCGCATGTGCTTCCAGGAAAAGAAAAGTGTGATGGCGAAAAGCGAAGCCTCCGCGACCAGGGTGCTGACGGCGGCGCCCATCACGCCCAGGAAGGGGGCAAGCAGCAGACAGAGCCCCGTATTTACCCCCGCGCAGATCAGAATGGCGATGACCGAAGACCTCTGTTTATACTGCGAATTCATAAGATCGATGAGAGGTATGTATGTGAAGCTGAAGAGGGGGATCGCCGCAAGTATCCACAACGCGTGACCCGCTCCGGTGTATGACTGGCCGTAAACCATAGAAATTATGCGCGGCGCATAGATAGCAAGAAGCCCGGTGAAGGGTAGGCTCAGGCAGGCCAGATACTTAACAACCAGCCTTATGGCATCGCGATGTCTGCCGTCCGGCGATTTCCCGATCCTCGAAAGGAAGGGGAACACAGCGGTCATACAGGTGGCGGGCACTACGGCCATCATCCATATCATTCGGTAGGCCGAACTGAATAGGCCGGCCTGTGTGTCTCCCTTGAAGAAGGTGAGCACGACCGTATTGGAGTAGCCGAAGAGGAAGGTAAGGAGGCCGATCACCCCGAAGGGCAATGCTCCTATCACCATTCTCTTCCAGAACGCCCAGTCGAAGGTGAATTGGGGCTTCCCCAGTTTCCGGGTGAGAATGATGAAGTCCATTGCCATGGATACCGTGGCCCCAACCATCATCCCAAAGGCGATGCCCATCAGGCCATAACCGCCCAAAAGCATTGCCATACCTACTCCAAAGGTAAGCAGTATATCCACCACATCCACCAGGGCTTGATATTTCATTACTTCAAACGCCTGAAAGATGGCGTCAAAGAAACGGCGCAGGCCGGTAAACACCAGAAAGCTGAGACCGATCAGGAACAATGGAAGGCGAGTGTCCGCGGATCGCGAGGTAAGCATGAGGATGCCGTAGATGATCCCCATACTCGCGAGCCCGGACAGTAATCGCAATATGGTCAAGTCGCCGATGTACTTGGCAACCTCGTCGCGATGATTGGTGAGTTCCCTTACCACTGCCTTCGGCAGGCCCATCTCGCCGACGATGAGTAATATATAGGCGAGTGATAGTATGAACGAGTAGGCACCGAATCCTTCGGTCCCTAGCATTCTTGCAATAAAAATAGTGAAGAGGGGCATCAGAACCGCCCGGAAAGTGCCCCCACCCATTATTAATGCTATATTTCTACCGATCCTTTTTGCGTCATCCACCACAAGTTCCCTTTTGGCGGAAGTTGCATGAGTATCGCTAATATCCCGCCAGTATCCAGCAGCGCATACTCCCAGTCAATCGGATTGCGCAACCCTAAACCTTAAACCCGACTCCCATTATGCCCCCTACACAAAGGTGTCAGGCACCTTTGTGTAGGGTTCTTCCAAGGTAAGTTATCAAAACGCCATGCTAACCTACACAAAGGTGCCTGACACCTTTGTGTAGGTTAGCTGGCGAGTTTGGTGATGAAAGCGACGAGGCGGCGCATAAGGCCGGGGAAGAGCCGCGTAAGATAATACATGATGTAGGCTTCTTTGCCGAGAAGGATGAGGAACTTCCGGCGCGCCACGGCTTCGAGGATGAGCCTACCCGCTTCTTCCGGGTCAATGCCTTTTTCCTGGAGCATCCGCTCGAACTTCGCGGTCGAGCGCCCCTGCTTTTCGTTCACATGCATGCGCATGCCTTCGGTAATATTGGTGCTTATCGCTCCCGGGCAAACCACGCTTACTCCGATACCATGGCGCCTGGTCTCGGCCCAAAGGGCGGTCGAGAACCCGGTCAGTCCGAATTTTGTAGTCGTATAAGCGATATGAAAGGGCAGAAGCACCAATCCCGATAGGGAAGCGATATTTACTATATAGCCCTCGCCCCGTTCGATCATGTGGGGTAGAAAGAGACGTGTACCGTACAGCTCGCCCATCAGGTTAATGCCGACGATCCACTCCAAATCGTCTATGGGAATATTTGCCAGCTCGCCTCCGCAACCCACCCCCGCATTGTTGACCAGGATATCAACCCGCCCCCAATCGGAAAGCACCTCGGCGGCCATCGCCTCCATCTGCTCGCGGCTCGCAACATCGACCCTTTTGATCAGGCTTCGCGACCCCGCCGCTTCAACCATAGCAGCTGTTTCGGCCAGACCGGCCTCATTTATATCGGCGAGAACAATATCCGAGCCCGCGCGCGCGAAAGCGAGAGCGATTCCACGGCCCAGACCGGAGGCAGCCCCGGTTACCAAAACGATTTTGCCCTTGAACTCGACTTTACGCATCTTGGAATTTCCTTTCACTACAGAAGGCCCAGGCGCGCCAGCAACATGTAAATCGGCCGGGCTACAGGCGTTCGATTTATAAATGACATAAGACCACTGAAAAAAGAGGGGGAGATCCGCTTCACTCCCCAGAAAAACTTTCCCGTGCCTTGCGGGACGCAATAGAGTCTGCGCTTCTCTACCGCCTTTATCGCCTTCGCGGCCACTTGATCGGCGGTCATCCTCGCATGCTCGAAGGTGGAGTGGGCGAAATCGCATTCGAATTGGTCCGTGTACCTCATATTGTCGAGCAGATGAGTATTGAAGAACATGGGACACAATACCGTCACGCCGATTTTATCCGGCGCGAGTTCCCACCTGAGCGTCTCGGAAAGTGAGATTATCGCCGCCTTGGCGGTGTTGTAGGGGCCCATCTCCATCATACAGAGCAGCCCGGCCGCGGAGGCGACATTCAAAATGTGACCGCCTCCTTGAGTCTTCATGCGGGGAATAAAGCTATGGCAGCCGTGGAGCATTCCCCAGAAATTGACTCCGAAAAGCCATTGCCAATCCTCGAGCTTGATCTCGCCCACAAAACCCACGGATACGACCCCGGCGTTGTTTATCAGTAGGTCCACCCTTCCCCATTCGGAAAAGAAGTGTCCCGCCATTGCCTCGACCTGCTCGGGCCGGCTGACATCGACTCGAAGCACCTCACCGCTGCCACCCGCGCTCTTTACCATGTCCAGGGTCTCCTCGGCGCCTTCCACGTTGATGTCGCAAACGCCGATACGGCACCCCTTGCGGGCCAAAGTCAGCGCGAGTTCGCGTCCGAGTCCGGAACCGCCGCCGGTAAGGACTATGTTCTTGCCATCGAGGCGGTGCATGTTAATGTCCCGCCCCACAAATATCATGGCATTCGAGCATCATGCTATTTCCAGGCCGGAACATTAGAACTTCCGAGGCGCACTAAGCCCTCCGCGGTGGAGGATTTTATAGAAGCGCCCGAAATCGTAGGTCTGCGATACTTTGACCGCATCCCTCGGGCACATGGCGGCACAATCATTGCACGACATGCAGTTGGGGAAGTCGTCCTCCATCAAATGCGCCTTCTTGTCCTTACCTATACCGGCGATATAGAGTGCGCCTCCCGGGCAGATCATGGCGCAGTTGCCGCAACCATTGCATTTTTCCATATCGATGACTACTTGTCCCGACCTCGCATATTTCGGATTGTCATAGGTCGGAATCAACAGCCTTTCCTTTAATGTAAGATATGCCATTTTTTCCTCCAGCCCCCTCAGAGCACCGTTTTCCACTGGCTGTTTTCGTACCACTCGATCTCATGCAGCTCCCGCTCTACCATGCCGTCCGGATTTCCGACCGGATAACCGACGGCAATCCCTTCTACCAGCCTGTAGGGGTAGGAGATTTTGAGCTTCCGCCGCCACTTGATCCCATACTTGAGCAGCTCCACAAGACCGACCCAGCACGTGCCCAATCCCAGCGAGTGGGCGGCGAGAACGATATTCTGCCCGCAGATGCCGCAATCCAACTCCGGCTTGGCCGCTCCACGCCTGTCCTCGAGAATAAGGATCACGGTCGGCGCGCCTTGAAAGAGCTTGAGCGTTCCCTCGGCCATGGCGGCCAGGGCGCCATGCGGTATGGGGTGAAGATCGTTGCGCAGGACTCGGATCCCTATCTGCGAGTAGAGCCAGGCCAGCCTGCCCAGAGGGCTGGTGCGCCAGTTGAGCCAGAACATGAAAAACTTGGCGCGTAATTGCGCGTACTTCTCCATCGACTCGATGGTTTTTTTATCGCGGATCACGATGAATCGCCAGGACTGTGAATTGCCCGCGCTCGGGGCGAACCGGGCCATTTCCAACAAGCGGCGGATCAGTGCCTCGGGGACCTGCTTGTCCCTATATTTCCGCACACTGCGCCGCTCCAGGATAATCCTCTCCACCGGGTTCCAATCCATGCCCTCTTCCCACTTGTACATGGAGCCTGTTTTATCTTCCGAGGCGGGCTTCTCCTCCACCTCTAATTTCTCAGCCATGTCTACCCCTTTCGATATGAATGCCCTGCGAAGCATGGATCCATAATCACCACGGTTTCTCTCCTTCACGTATCCTCCTGATATAGTCGAGACGTTTCATGGGAGTCAGCCCTAAAAGCGACTGTATCTGCTTCGCGTCCCGGAAACGTTTTTCCTGCCCGTAATCCTCCATATAGCCGTTTCCGCCCAGTAATTGGATACCGTCGGTGGTCGCATCGCATGCCAGCTCCTGGACATGGATTGCGGCAGCTCTCGCTCCCAGGCCCCAACCCGCCTCATCGGCCTCCGCTGCCCGGCAGGCTTCGGAAAGCAGCATATCGGCCACTTTGCATTTGATGGCCAGCGAAGCGAGCAGCATTCGCACCTCCGACCAGTTGATGATCTCCCATCCGCCCTGGTGGCGTTGCAGACTGTACTCGAAAGCCTCGGTAAACGATCCTTTCATTATGCCTGTCGCCATGGCCGCAGCAGCTAGAAACATCTTGTCGACAGCGGCATCGAAGTATGCCCGTCCTTCTCCCTGCCGGCCGACCAGCGTGGCTTCAACTCCCTTGAGCTCGAGATCGCAGGCGGGGCAGGCATGCAAGCCCAGGCTGAAAACCGGTTCGGATACTTCGACGCCGGGGCTGGTAAGATCTACCAGGAAGAGAGAATATGATTCATCGCCTTCGACTTTCGCGGGAAGAAGCGCCCGGCCGCAGAGACCGGCGAGCACGACATACTCGATCGATCCCGACAGCATATGCTTCTTTCCTTTGCCTTTGGCCTGAAGCAGGTTCCCTGCTTCACCGGGATTGTCAAAGGAGGGGCATGCGATCAGCGCTTCGCGATAGGAATGGTCGCCGGAAGCAACCGGCGGCAGGAGCGCTTCGCTTTTCGCCTTTAAGATCATTTCATGAGCGAGGGCGGTGGTAAAGATGATCCCGCCCAGGCTGGCGTCGGAGCGGCAGATATCATCGAGGATCAGGGAGAGCGCGCTTATTCCCTGCTCGCCCCCTCCGGCCGCCTCGGGAAGCAGCAGGGTAAAGAAGCCTACCTCGTGCGCTTTGGCGAGGACATCCTCGAAAAGCGGCAGGAAGGGATAGCGATCGTGGTCCTCCCTCGCCTCGACTAATTCCTTGGCGGCGAAGTCGGCCGCCATCTGATCGAGCATACGCATTTCAGCGTCTTGTGCGATCTTCATGATTTACCCCCTTTCCTATTCCTCGAAGACCCTGGCGCCCGGCACGTCCCGGCCGATAAGGCACTTGAAGAGGTTCAAGCGGTTCAATTGATTCGTCCCCTCGTATATCTGCAGTAGCTTGGAGTCCCGCAAGTGCTTCTCGGCTCCCCGGTCATGCCGCAGCCCGGCACGACCCATCATCTCCAGCGCCAGTTGCCCGTTCTTAACACCGATGTCGGTCGCCGTGAACTTGGAAAGCGAGCCCCAGCCCGATGAACACTGATAATCCGTCTCCTTCTGCCAGTCAAAGTAAATCTTACGGAAGAGCCAGGTGACGGCGCCGAGGTTGAGGAAGGGCTGGATGACCTTATCCATGATGGGCTTCGGCATATACTTCAGGTAGTAAAAAATAGGCTTCCATTCCAACACCTTGAACATACCAAGCAGGTCGTTCGCGTAATTGGCCTCCTCGTAGGTCAACCGTCCTACGGCCACATTTTTATACATCTCGGCCAGCATGCACTGCGCCCACTCGTGATTTATGAGCAGCTTGCCGTCGACCTCTGTTTCCCCGGCGAATCTCAAGGCCTCTTCATAAGCCCCTCGGGCGACACCTACCCCGAAGGCTCCTACGCCGGCGCGAGAAGCGGCGACGATATAATCGATAACCTGCATATGGGTTTCCTTCATCGACCTCTTGAGTTTCTTGCCCTGTGCGGGATTGATGCACACCAGGTCGTCCGGAACGAAGCAGTCCTCGAAGATGAGTTCGCTTGCCGGGCAGCCTTTCTGGCCCATCTTTCTCTCCTGCCTGCCGAAAGAGAAGCCCTTCATCCCGTTGTGAATCGCCAGCATGATCACCGTATCCTGGGGATTTTTCAAATCCTCGTAACATACGAGCATATGCCAATAGGAAAGGTGGCCGTTGGAGATGAAGATCTTGCGGCCGTTTACGACATAGCCGCCTTTCACCTTTTTGGCCTGGCAGGCGACTTGAGCCTTCGATACCAGGTCCACCTCCTCGACGTCGGTGCCCGCCCCCGGTTCGGTTATGGCGAGGGAGATGAGGCAGGGTTCGCCTGTCTTCTCACCCTCCGCCGTATCCCGCATGACCTTGTTCATGAGGCGCATGTTCCAGGAGGCGCACAATGTGGCCACGCCTAGATAGTGGACTCCGACCAGGTTGGACATACCGGTGCAGGCCGAGCCCAGTTCCTCCAGGACATAGGAAAGGGCAGGAAAATTCACGCCCTGGCCGCCGAATAGAGTAGGTATACAGAGGGTGTAGAGTCCCCAGCGATTGGCCTCCTCGACGAACTCCCAAGGCAGGAAGTCGGGATCCTCGTGTTTCTTGCGGTCCAATTCCAAGGCATAAGGCCTTACTACCGTATCGTTGAACCTCCTCGCCAACTCGACGGCTTGCTTGGTCTCCTTGACCATCGCTTTCGGCAGGCGAGGCATCGCCAGAAGGCTGACCGCCATGTCATCGAATCTAGGCTCCCTCTCGAGTAGCGCTTTACTCCTATTGGGACCCATAGCACCATCCCCTTTCATCCGCATACGTTCCCGTGCCGACTCGGGAACTCGGCTCCGATTTCAGACCTTTTCCAATATGTGAACGCACATAGCAGCCTCACCTATACCGATGAAGCCGCCGCCGTTTTCCGCCATGCCGATCTTCGCCCCTTCGACCTGCCTGGCTCCGGCATCACCACGCAACTGAATCGTCAGCTCGTATAATTGGGCGATTCCGGACGCCCCTATGGGATGGCCCCGGCATTCCAGGCCACCGGAAGTGTTGACAGGAAGGCTGCCCCCTATCTTAGTCGCCCCCGATTCGGCGAAAGGACCACCCTCGCCGGCCGGGCAGAATCCCAATTCTTCGTACTGCAGGAGTTCCCCGAAGGCCGTGGCATCATGAACTTCAACAAGATCTATGTCACCCGGGCCGAGCGCCGCCACGTCATAAGCCCGTCTCGATAAGCGCTTACCGATACCTTCCAGCCCGCTGTCCGGTAACGAACCGGAGGCGAGAACTGAGGCCCGGATGCGAACCGGCCGGGCTTGCAAGAATTTCTTGAGGCCGCGCTCCGAGCAGATCAAGGCGGCGGCCGCCCCGTCGCCGATGGGAGCACACATCGCACGGGTAAGCGGATAGGCGACCTTCAAGTCCTCGAGCACCTCGTCCACTGTCATATCCATTTGGTACTGTGCCATAGGATTCATAGAGCCATGGGTGTGGTTCTTGGCCGCGATGACCGCCAGTTGCCTCTGGGTAGTGCCATAAGTCTTCATATGTATGCGCGCTCCCATGGCATAGATATCCATGAAAGCGGAATGCCCGCCCTCCTTTTCCTTACCGCCCTCTTTTGCCTCCTTGGCCTTCTTCGCGGCGTCAGCCTTGAAGGCGGCGATCATACCATGGACGAATTCGACATCCGCCCCGGAGGCGAATCCCTCGAACATCTTCTGCTTGTCCTCGGGAAACCAGACTTTTTCCGCACCGACGGCGAGCACCAGATCGTAGACCCCGGCCTTTACCGCCGTCCACGCCGCGTGGACGGCTGTCGAAGCGCCGGCGCAAGCGTTCTCGACATTAGTCACCGGCAACCCCTGCAGGCCCAGTGTCGCCAGCGCCACTTGTCCCCTTATACAATGCTGCCCCTGGCTCATACCCCACCCGGAATTTGAGAACCAGGCGGCTTCGATATCCTTCAAGTCCACTTGTACGTCGTCGCGCAGTGCCTGCACGGCCTCGGCCGTCAGTTGCTTTATGCTCTTCTCGGGATATTTCTTGAAGCGAATCATTCCGATCCCGAGTATATAGACGTCGTCGTTCATCTCTTGACTGCCTCTCTTTCCGAGTCGTAAGTGTCTTCAGTTACTCCAAGTTTTTCCAGTTCCTTTTTGATCACCCGGTGTGTCTCGGTCTTGGGAAGTTCTTCCATTACGCGGTAGTACCTCGGAATGGCAAACTTTGCCAGTTTGTCCGTCAGGAAATCAGGAAGGGTGGCGGGGTCGACGGTCTTGCCCTCGATGGGTACGATGCTCGCCATAATATCGTCCTCGGCCAGTTCCGAAGGCACGGCGTATACAGCGGCTTCGAGGATGTCGGGGTGCTGCAGGACGGCCTGTTCCACCTCGTAGGCGGATACGTTCTCGCCTCGCCTGCGCATCGACTCCGTATTGCGGCCGACGAAGTAAACGAAACCCTTCTCATCCCGCCAGACCAGGTCGCCCGTGTATAACCAGCCATTTCTCACTTTGTCATTAGTGGCGTCAGTATTTCGGTAGTACTCGACCGAGCCTTTTTTCTCCCCGACATGGCAGATCAATTCTCCGGGCGTACGCGGGGGCACGTCATTGCCTTCCGGATCGATAACCCTGATCTTCGAGCCCATCGGCTTGCCCATGGAACCCACCGGCGCGGTCCCGATGTTTATAAGCATGACTCCGCCGCCATCGACGGCACCGTAGCCCTCGAAGATTTTGAGATCGAAGCGCTTCTCAAACTCCTCCCAGATGCCCTCGGGGCAACCGGCGGAGAGAATAAACTTTACATCATTGTCGCTATCATTGGGCTGCGCCGGCTGTTTCATGAGGATGGGCATTACCGCTCCGATACCATTGAAGGTGGTCACCTTATAGCGCCGCAGCTCGTCCCAGAATCGGCTGGCACTGAACTTCTCACCAAGAGCCATGCTTCCCCCGCAATGTAGAGTAGGAGTGACTGTCAGGAAGAGGGCATTGGCGTGGAAGAGGGGATAACATGTATAGGCTATGTCATCAGGTCCGCTGAGCAGCCTGCCTACTATCGAAATCGGTTTCACCGTGCTGTTCTTGTAGCGGTAAACGACTCCCTTGGGAAGACCGGTCGTTCCCGAGGTGTACATGATGACACAGAGATCTTCGAGATTATAGCGGACGGGGGGCTTCGAGCTGTCCGATTGCGGCCCGTAGGCCTCATCCAGGTTCTTCATATTATCCGGAATGGCGAAATCCGCCTGGGCACCTTCCGTGTTGATGAAAACCTGCTTGATTCCCTCGATATTTTCCGCCACCGCCTGGTAATAGGGGAGCAGGTCGTGGTCTATAACAAGGTACGAGGCCTGGGAGTTGTTGAGCACGTGGGCCAGCTGGTCGCCTCTCAGGGCAACATTCACCGGAACCCCATACATACCAAGTTTTTCCATCCCGAAGAAGACATCCAGCCAGCAGGGAGAATTTTTCATAATAATGGCGAGCCCCGACCCGGGACCGCCTCCACGCGTATTCAGGAAATTAGCGATGCGATTGGCGTTCATGTCCATATCCCTGTAGCTCAGGACCTCGTCCTTGAAGTAGAGGAAAGGCCTGTTTCCTAGCTTTGCTGCCTTTTCCTCCAGCAGCTCGGCATGCGACATGTCTTGCGCTATCGCGGTCAAGGACTTCCCTTGGGCGATCGACCGTAGATTCTCCCACAGCGTACCGCGCCGATACTCGTCGGCCATGAAAAGCGCGATGGAGCGGGCGAGGCGCCAGCCCAACCATGCTTTGTTTCGATATATCCGCAACTCCTCGGGCGTCATGCAACCACCTCTTTCATATACACGGCCGCACCCTTGCCTTTACATAATGCTGGTGACGAAGCGTTCTATGAAATCAGGATCATTAATCGCCTCATCACCCATTTCGGCCATCATTATCAGAGTCAAATAACCGCCGACAAAAAACCAGGCGCCTATATGAATGTCGATATTCGACCTGAGCTCTCCCTTTTCTTTCGCCCTGAGAATCATGCTCTCCGTAGCGGCACGGTTAAGGTCGACGAAGTGTTTGAGTTCCGCTAAAAAATCGTCATCGAAAGTGTTGTTCAACACGAAGGCCAGAAATTTCCTCATGCTCGGGTTCGCCTTCACGAAATCAAGATAACTCTGCGCAACCCTCTTCAGCATTTCGAGCGGTTGATCGCGATATTCTTTATAGACTGCTTCATAACCGGAGATCATCTGCTTGTTGATATAACGGCTGCATTCGAGGAAGAGTTCCTTCTTGCTGGGGAAGTACTTGTAGAGTGTACCCTCA
>MELM01000044.1:106591-112056 GCA_001767605.1 Candidatus Solincola sediminis
GATGAGAGTATAATTTCGTTATAGCGGTTTTCTTTATTCATGCATCCCCTAACACTGAAGCCATTACTTTCACGCCGGGAATTAAAGAGGGTGGAGCAATGCGATTCTGCGATTCCTCATCCACAGCCTGCCTACTTATTAAGGGAGAGTGAGCCCTCACTCACCCAGGTAATTATTTATATAACCGAGCCTTCGCGGTGTCAAGTATCAGTGAAACAGAAAATCTGCTACATAAAGGATAGGAATACGAAAACGGTGCCGACAACTATTTCGATAATGCTTATATAAAAGAACCAGCGACTTAGCTGCTGCTGCGATGAGGCTTTTGTTTGAATGGAGCCAAAACTATAAATGTAACGGCCAATGTGTTTAAAGAAAATGAAATCCAACAGGCCCACGACCAGAAAGATCAGCCCCAATATCAGCAAAGCTAGCTCCTTGCAACCCGAGTACAAGACTATATATTTTCTCGGACAGGCCTCAAAAAAATAGTATATCGATCACTCCGGCCAAAAGGTAGCGCAATACCTAAGATGTTTTGATACCCTTTTATATGCATTCGGAGGTAAGCATGAATCGCGACCAGGCATTGAGACTACTGCACGATAATCTGAAGGATGAAAATCTGCTCAAGCATTGCTATGCGACCGAGGCTGTGATGAGGCGGCTGGCACAGGAGAAAAGCGAGGACGAGGAGCTGTGGGGGCTCGCGGGACTCCTGCACGACCTCGATCTCGAATTGACGAATGCCGATATGGCCATGCACGGTGATGTTGCCGCACGGATGCTTGAGGAAAATGGGGCACCGGAAGAACTGGTCGACGCCGTACGCATGCATAATGCCGAAGGCCTCCGCCTGGGGGAAAGATCGACGGTTCTGCAACATTCGCTTGCCGCCGCCGAAACGCTCACCGGTCTCATCGTGGCCGCCGCCCTGGTGCGGCCGGACAGGCGGCTGGCCGGAGTGAAAGTGAGCTCGCTTCGCAAGAGGATGAAGGAAAAAGCATTTGCCCGAGGTGCGCGCCGCGAAGTCATTATGGAATGTGAAACAGCAGGTTTCGATCCGGATGAATTCCTGGCTATGGCATTGGAGGCCATGCAGGCGATCTCCGCAGAGCTAGGTCTGTAATAATTCTCCGTGCAGACTTTGCAAGAAGACTATGGCCATTGCGGCTATACCTTCGCCGCGCCCTGTAAAACCAAGGCCCTCCGAGGTGGTCGCCTTAACGCCGACCGCATCAAGTGAAATCCCCAGTACCTGAGCGAGCCCGCGTCTCATGTCATCAATATAAGGGGAAAGGCGCGGCTCCTGGGCGAGGATGACGCTGTCGATATTGCCGATCTTGAAACCATTCCGGCCGACAATGCCGGCAACTTCTTCCAGGAGGGTAAGGCTGGATATATCTTTATAAGCCGGGTCGCTATCGGGGAATTTCTCCCCGATGTCCCTCTCTCCACAAGCACCCAGGAGGGCGTCCATTACGGCATGGGTGAGCACGTCTGCGTCGGAATGGCCCGCCAGGCCCGAAGTATGAGGTATCTCGACTCCTCCCAACACCAGGCGGCGGCCTTCTTCAAATGCATGGGCGTCAAAGCCCAGTCCCACGCGGAACGGCAACTCCCAACCCTCCTTTTTTCAACAAGGCTTCGGCGGTAATAAGATCTATCGGAAAGGTGATCTTCAAGTTGGTAATCTCTCCCTCCACGACCCGCACCCGGTAGCGATATCTTTCGAGAAGCGCGGCGTCGTCGGTCGCCCACACGCCTTCCTGACTTGCCTTCTCGTGAGCATCGATCAAGGCCTGCGCGCGAAAACACTCCGGTGTCTGAACCGCCCAGAGCCGTCGGCGCTCCGGTGTCTTTACCACCCAGCCCCCTTCTACTTCCTTGATCGTATCTACTACCGGCACCGCGGTTATCAAACCCTCGCAATCGCTTTCCCTCAAAGCCCTGACAGCTTTTTCGAAGAGTGAAGGGGGTGCCAGCGGCCGAGCGCCGTCATGCACGATGATGATCTCCGGGTTGGAGGAAAGGGATCGTAGAGCCTTGAAGACCGATTCCTGCCGGAATTCCCCGCCCTCCACCGTCCTGGCAACTTTTTCCAACCCGATCGACGCGATGAGAGCATCCGCCCGTTCCAGGTCCTCCCCGTTCACGGCCAACACTATCTCCTCGATTTCAGGTACGGCATCCAGGTTGAGCAGGGACCGCGCGATAACGGGAATGCCGCCGAGCTCGAGAAACAGTTTCCCCTCTCGCTTTCCGATGCGCTCCCCGCGGCCGGCACCCGCCACTATCGCTGCTACGCCCGCTCCCATGTCTATTTCTCCTTCAGCGTGGCAAAGATCATCCTGCCCGCCGGCGTCTGCAGAATGCTGGTGACCATTGTCTCCACTTCCCGCCCTATCGACTTCTTTCCGCCTTCTACCACGACCATTGTTCCATCGTCCAAGTAACCGATGCCCTGCCCCGCCTCCTTGCCATCCTTGATCACATTTATGATCAGTGATTCTCCAGGCAGGACCACCGGCTTCAGGGAGTTGGAGAGTTCGTTGATATTGAGCACCCGCACCCCCTGCAGTTCCGCTATCTTATTGAGGTTGAAGTCATTGGTCATGACCGGGACATTCAATGCTTTCCCCAGGGCTACGAGTTTAGAATCGACTGCGGGTATTTCGGGAAAGTCATGCTCTTCTATTCGCACTTCCACCCTATCCTGCCTCTGCAGAGCATTCAAGACGTCGAGCCCACGGCGGCCTCGATTGCGCTTCAAGGGATCCTCCGAATCCGCGATTTTCTGCAACTCCATTAGTACAAAACGGGGAACGATCAGCTCTCCCTCGAGGAACCCCGAATAGCATATGTCCGTGATGCGGCCATCGATTATCACACTCGTATCGAGGATCCTCGACGGAACGGATATTTTCTCATCGATCTCCGCATCGGCTTCCCGGATGCGGGAAGGGCGCAAGAAGTTTAAGATATCATCCTTTTTTTGAACGGCCACTATATAGCCGAGGACGCCACAAATCGCATAGAGCACCAGGGCGAATAGCCAGCCGGGATAGCTTCGGAAAAGGATTACCGAGGGCAGGAAGGCAATCAAGAAACCTGCGATTATTCCAAACGCGCCCAGGAGTAAATCAGTGCCGGGGATATCCTGAATGGAATGCTCGAACCGATTAAGCAGCTTGGCCAGGTATCTGCCTGCGGCCCCTCCGAGTACGAACCCAAGTCCTACACAAACTAATATGGAAACAATGAAGCCGATTAAATGATAAATCGGGTCATAACTCGCAAGGTAATTATTCCTAAGCAGATGCCCAAGCTCGTAGCCACCGATTCCCCCGACGGTCATGAAGATCAACCGAACGACGAGGACGACCATAGGCTTTTATAACACCAGCTCCTGGCCAGGCAACCCTCCTCTCGGCGTATTCTCCGGGCCGGATGAAAAGAATGATAAGACCCGAAGTCTAAGAACCATTATAGCTCAATAGTATTTCTCGGCCGGTTTCCGGTGTAGCTAAACCGAGGTGGAGAAGACTTCCTCAATCATATGCAGGGCTTCGCTCGCCTCGACGTCAACTGCGTACATCAGTTCGCTGGCAAGAATATCCCGCGCCTGGTTGAGCATTCGTTTCTCACCCGAGGAAAGGCCTTTCTCCATATCCCTCAGGGTCAGGTTGCGGACCACTTCTGCCACTTGAAAGACGTCTCCGCTGCGTAGTTTATCGCGATTCTTCTTGTAACGATGGTTCCAGTTGGTGGGCATCGGCGTTTGATCCTCGCCCAAAACATCGAATACCCTATCCACCTCGTCCTTCCCTATCACGTTTCTCAACCCCACTTGAATCGAGTTATCCGCGGGAACCATTACTTTCAGGTTTCCCTGGCACATGCGCAGGACGAAGTAGATCACGTCTTCCCCGTCTACGCACTTTTTGATTATTCCCTCGATTAGGCCTGCCCCATGGTGAGGATAAACAACAACATCTCCAACATCAAACACCCTCATCACCTCTCAGGTCGTTTCAGATCAACAGACTTCTTATGGATAACAACAATCAGCATTGGATCGGGGTGATTTATGTGAGGTCAGGACTCACAAGACCACGACGGTCGCATTTACCAATTCGCCGATGATTTCGTTCATTTTGCATGTTCAGCGTTTATAAAAACCTTATGTAAGGCTATACACTCCAAGCGTATTGATCCGGTCGTTCTCGCGCTCCAGCACGTTTTTTAGATCCAGATTCAGCAGGCAGCAGGTAGCCGCGAGATAAAACATGGCATTGCCGAGTTCCGTTTCAATGACATCAGCGCAGTTTGGGCAAAGTTCGCCTTGGAGATGAGATTGTACGTATTCCGCAACGTGGGAAAAGGTGACGTCTTCCGGGAGTTCCTGCTTGCTGGCCTCGACGCGAAGGCACCCGCAGGCCGTGACGGTCTTCGCGAGAGCCCGATTTACGCGGGTAGCCGCATCCTGCAGTTTGGTCATCACATCCAGGATACTTCTATTCTGGACGAGAAACTCGGATACTGTTTTCTGAAATTCCGCGCAGTCGGCTTGCTTCATTCAATGGCCTCCACACCTGTTTAACTAGACTAATTATAGGTTCGCGCTTGAGGGGGTGTCAAACAAACCGAGGGCTATATGGGCCCGGGCCTGAATGGAATTTGTTAATATATGGCAAATGCTTGGCCCCGGAGACCGCCGTCTTTAGACGTATCTTTCCACTACGGAAGATTCTGCTATGTGTCTCAGACCTTCCTTGATAGCCCTGGCGCGAGCGCGGCCGACGCCTTCGACGTCATCCAGCACTTTTTCGCTGGCCATCATGATATTTCTGAAAGTCTTGAAGTTCTTCACTAATTTTTCGACAACGGAAGCAGGAAGACGCGGGATGCGGTCAAGAATCCGGTAGCCGCGGGGAGAAACATTCCGGTCCAGCTCGTCGTGGGCTCCGGAATAGCCCAGGGCTTGAGCGATACTGGTTAACTGCAGCAGCTCCTCGTCGCTAAGTCTGGCCAGGCTGCGCTCCACAGCCTCCAGCGACTTACCCCCACCCTCCAAGCGATAGTCGCGAATAACGTTGCGCCTTTCCCTTTCCACGCCCGACATCAACTCCTCGAGCTGAAGCTGGATGAGGCGCCCTTCCGTGCCCAGTTCCGCCAGGTAGACTTCGATCTCATTGTAGATCCTCTGCATCATCTCCGCCCGCTGCAGCACATTTATTGCATCATGCAGACTGACCATATCTTCGAATTCCAGCGCGGTCAGGGTGGCGGAGACTTGATCCAAGCGCGTCTTATATTTCTCCAGGGTCTGAAGAGCTTGGCTTGCCTTACTGATGAGCACCCGGACGGAGAGTATGACATGGCTCCAGTCGTCTTTATATATGGTAACGATTTCCATACGCTCCGAGACGGCGATGACCAGTCTTCCCGTCTGTTTAGCCACC
>MELM01000044.1:112071-117610 GCA_001767605.1 Candidatus Solincola sediminis
CCTCTTTTGTGGAAATGCTCGGGTCGGGAACGAGGTGAGCGTTGGCAAACCTTATCTTTGAGAGGCTCTCATCCAGCACAACCGCGCCATCCATCTTGGCGACCTGAAAAAGCATGGGGGCGGTGAAATCGCTGTCCAGCTCAACCCCGCCGTTTACAAGGGCGAGTACCTCGTCGGAATCACCGACCACGATAAGGCTGCCATGCTTCGAGTTGATGATGCGTGCGAGTGCCGTTCGGAGCTCCGTCCCCGGCGCTATCAGCCGCAGCACATCCTGAAATTCGCGGTCCTCGAGGTGATCGTCCAATGAAAGAATTCCCCTATATTCGAAATATCCGACTTAATAGCATTCTATATTATAAACGAGAAGCGATTACTCTGGCAGGACCGCAAGTGCCTCTTACCCCAAGCCGAAGCGTACCAGGGAACTGGAAATATCCGGCTCCCGATGGATTCGAATGCCGGTGGGAACATTTCTCGGCTTGCTCTTCGATGATATTACGAAGGAGCCAAATCCAAGCCGTGCCGCTTCCCTCAGTCTTTCCTCCGTCCGGGACACCGGCCTTATTTCTCCGGTAAGGCTTATCTCGCCCAGGAATATGGTATCGAGGGGCAGCGCAATATCACGATGGGAGGAAGCAATGGCCATGCAGACACCTAGATCGAGCGCCGGTTCAGCTACCTTGAGGCCACCGGAGACGCCGACGTAAACGTCCCTTTCGCCCAGCCTTACCTTCGCTTTCCGTTCCAGCACTGCTACCTCGATGGCCAGACGGCGGTGATCGATGCCGGAGGCGATCCGTTTAGGGGTCGGGAGCTTGGACGGGGCCACCAGGGCCTGCACCTCGACGACCAGAGGCCGCCTGCCTTCCATGACCACGACCCTCGATGTTCCGGCCACCGGTCGATCCCGCCGGTCCATGAAATGAGCGGACGGGTCCTCTACCTCGCGCAAGCCGGCATCGGTCATTTCAAAGATCCCCAGTTCGCTTACCGAGCCGAAACGGTTCTTTGCGGCTCGAAGGATGCGCAGGCTATCAAACCTCTCCCCCTCGAAATAGAGGACGCAGTCGACTATATGTTCGATCAGCCGCGGACCCGCCAGAGCGCCCTCTTTGGTGACATGACCGACGACAAAAGTGACGGCATCAATCTCTTTTGCCAATTCCTGCAACCTGAAGGCGCATTCCTTGAGTTGGTTGACCGCGCCGGGAGAGGAATCGACTCCGGGGAAACGCATGGTCTGGATGGAATCGATAACCAGGATGTGGGGCTGCAGCTCTCTCGCCCTTTCGATGACTTCCTCGAGGTCAGTCTCACATAATAGGTAGAGTTCCGGGCTGGTAGTTCCCGTCCTCTTTGCCCGCGACGCGATTTGGGACGCCGATTCCTCGCCGCTCACCATCAATACCCTGAAGCCATGCTTTGTGAGGGAGCCCGCTGCTTGCAGGAGGAGGGTGGACTTTCCGATGCCCGGCTCGCCCCCTATTAAGACCAGCGACCCCGGAACCCCTCCACCTCCCAGCACGCGGTCGAGTTCGGCGATGCCCACTTCGACGCGCAAAGGCTCCTCTCCAACCTGTTTCATCTGGATCGGCGCCCTCTTGCTCGATGCGGCGCGTCCCCTGGCCGGTTCCTTCCTCTCCTCACGCATGGTTCCGAAGGCACCGCAGGCCGGACAACGTCCAAGCCACTGCGCCGAGCCCTCGCCGCATTCTTCACAAGCGTAGATCGATCTTGTCGCCTTCATACCGACTCCCATCATCGCCGCCACTGCTGACATTATAAAGGCGGGCAGTGTCAAACCTAATCAGGGGATGGCTTTCAGGCTTGGGTGAGGTTATCCTTCGCCGAGTGATTCCAGATCAGCGATATCTTTTTTCCTGCCCAATGTGCGCTTGTTGGCAATATATTGCGTTCTGCCGAGAAAAAAAACCGGGAGGCCGGCGTATGATCCCTCTATTTTCCCCGCATCTGCTTCTTCCCAGGTGACTCCTGTTATTGATGTCAGGATATCAATGCGAACCGGAGGGACACCGAGTTGAACTACGGAATCGAGATTCTCGAAGTCATTGATTGCGAGATCCAGAGAGCCAAAACCGAAATCATCCAATGCGGATAGAATTCTCTCAGCGTTATCGGCAGACGGGCGAACAAATATATCAATATCACCGGTAAGACGTGGAGTCCCGTGAAAGGCAAGGGCATGAGCCCCTACAATCACGTATTCAACCCTATGCGCGTTTAATAACGCGAGCAACTCTCTGTAGTCGTTCCGTATTTCCATAGTATTGTTTTCGGAGATGTTCGACGGCGGCAACCCGTTCTTCGGGAGGACGGCTCAACCAGTAATCAAGATTCTGCTTTGTTGAATCCCAATCATGGATATTGCCCTTACGAACTACCTTTTCAATCATAATAAAAAGGTATCAGGAATCCGGGCGGATTGATACAGCGCATACTAAAAAAGCCTGCGGGGCGAACCCCGCAGGCTCGAATCATTGTTATCAGGTCATCTGGACCAGGTCGGCTCCGCTCTGGGGCGCCTCTACCTTTTCGAAGACCACCTTTCCGTCTTCGGCGGCAATCAGGATTGCCGATCCCGGCAGGAACTCCTTAGCCAGAACCTTCTCAGAGAGCGGGTCCTCGATCAATTTCTGGATCGCCCTGCGCAGCGGCCTGGCACCGTACACCGGATCGTAACCCTCGCCCACAAGCAGTTCCTTGGCCTCGTCGGAGAGGATGATCTCTATCTCCTGCTCGGCCAGTTGCTCCTTCACCCGCTCCATGAGCAGGTTGACGATGCTTTTGATCTCGGCGTGGCTCAGCTCATGGAAGACGATGACGTCGTCGATGCGGTTGAGCAATTCCGGCCTGAAGGCTTTCTTCAGCTCGGACAGCACCTGGTCCTTCATCCTGTCGTAATCCATGCCGCCCTCTTTCTGGGTGCTGAATCCGAGTGAAGTCCCCTTGCTGATATCCCGTGCTCCCAGGTTCGATGTCATGATGATGATTGTGTTGCGAAAGTCGACTTTATGGCCCTGGGAATCGGTCAGCCTGCCATCTTCAAGAATTTGCAGGAGCATGTTGAAGGCATCAGGATGCGCCTTCTCTATCTCATCCAGCAGCACCACACTGAAGGGCTTGCGGCGAACCGCCTCGGTCAACTGGCCGCCCTCCTCGTACCCGACGTATCCAGGAGGAGAACCTACCAACCTCGACACCGCGTGCTTCTCCATGTACTCCGACATGTCTATCTGGATAAGCGCGGCTTCGTCCCCGAACAGGTAGTCGGCCAATGTACGGGCCAACTCGGTCTTGCCCACTCCGGAAGGCCCGAGGAATATAAACGATCCTCCAGGCCGCTTGGGATCTTTGAGGCCGGCTCTGGTCCGCCTGATCGAGCGCGACACCGCCACTACCGCTTCGTTCTGGCCGACGACCCTCTCGTGCAGCGCATCTTCCATGCGTAGCAGCTTGCTGCTTTCCTCTTCGGTAAGCTGCGACACCGGTATCCCGGTCCAGGACGAAAGGATGTCTGCTATGTCCTCGTCGGTCACCTGCAGCTGGTGAGAGCCTAGCGGCATCTTCCACTCGTCCTCGAGCTCGGCCATCTCGTTGATGATATCCTTTTCCTTATCCCTCAGTCCGGCCGCTTCTTCAAACTCCTGGCCCGCTATGGCCGCTTGCTTTTCCTGGCGCACCTTCTGGAGCTTCTCCTCCAGGTCCCTGAAATCGGGGGGTGCCGTCATGGCGTGAATGCGCAACTTGGAGGCTGCCTCATCGATCAGGTCGATCGCCTTATCCGGCAGAAAGCGGTCCGAAATGTAACGGCTCGCCAGCCTGGCCGCCGCAACCAGCGCTTCGTCGGTTATGGAGACGCGGTGATGCGCTTCGTAACGATCTCTCAGGCCTTTCAATATATCTATGGTATGTACGACCGTCGGCTCCTCGACGAGGATAGGTTGGAAGCGCCGCTCCAGCGCGGCATCCTTCTCCAGATGCTTGCGATATTCATCAAGTGTCGTAGCGCCGATGGTCTGCAACTCGCCTCGCGCCAGCGCCGGCTTCAGGATGGAAGCCGCGTCTATCGCGCCCTCTGCCGCACCCGCACCAACCAGGTTATGCAACTCATCGATGAAGAGGATGATGTCACCACGGCTGCGGATCTCCTTAACGACTTTCTTCAGGCGTTCCTCGAAATCTCCGCGGTAGCGCGATCCGGCAACCAGCGCACCCAGGTCCAGGGTGTAGAGTTGCTTTCCGGCCAGGAGATGAGGCACCTCGTTGTTTACTATGGCTTGCGCCAGCCCTTCGACAACCGCCGTCTTTCCGACTCCCGGTTCTCCTATCAACACCGGGTTGTTCTTGGTACGCCGCGAGAGAACTTGCATTACCCTCTCTATTTCTTTTTCACGCCCGATTACCGGGTCCAATTTGCTCTGTATGGCCAGTTGAGTCAGGTTGCGCCCAAATTGGTCGAGCAGCAGATTGCCCGGCGGCGCAACCTCTCCGGCCGGCCCCAGTTCTTTTGATGTGGCGGCGGCTCCGGTCAGAAGCTGAACCACCTGGTTGCGAACTCTATCCAGGTCCGCTCCCAATTTAGTCAGCACCTGGGCTGCGACTCCCTCTCCCTCACGAATAAGGCCCAACAATATATGCTCAGTCCCTATATAGTTGTGCCCCAGCTGTAGCGCCTCGCGCAGGGATAATTCAAGTACCTTTTTTGCCCGGGGAGTGAACGGTATGTGGCCGGTCGGCGCGGAACTGCCCCGCCCTATTATCTCTTCTACCTGGCTTCGTACCGCCTCCAGACTTATACCCATCGATTCCAGTGCCTTGGCCGCAACGCCTTCGCCCTCTTGAATCAATCCAAGGAGGAGATGCTCAGTCCCTATGTAATTGTGGTTGAGCATCCGGGCTTCTTCCTGGGCCAATACGACCACCCGTCTCGCCCGGTCGGAAAACCTTTGAAACACGATATCTCCCTCCATAACAGCATTCTTCTAAGTATTCGTCTCAGTAATTATCATTCCACACGCTTCTTGACAGTTATCAGATTCAATTTATATTCCTTTTTGACACGTTTCGCCATGTTCAGCATCAAGTCCTGTTCCAGCTTTATTCCCTCATTATTGCCGACTCCCGGGTGGCTTCTCACCTACTAAATCGTCAACAAATCTCGCTACCTTGAAAACCAGCGGTGAAATGTCAAAAAGAGGCCGTCACCGGTTGATTCGAGCGGCGGATGGGCCATTTGACGGCGCGAACGGCAATTAAGTTTCGGATGCGTCAAGATTCAGTGCGCAGGTGGGGGAAAAGGATTACTTCCCTGATCGAATGAGAGTCGGTCAATAGCATAACCAGGCGATCTATTCCCAAACCCAGACCTCCCGTCGGAGGCATTCCATATTCCAGGGCTTTCAGGTAATCATAGTCGATGACGTGGGCTTCCTCGTCTCCCCTCTCCCGTTGCCGAGCCTGCTCCTCAAAGCGCCTGCGCTGTTCGAGGGGATCGATCAGTTCGGAGAAGGCGTTC
>MELM01000044.1:117628-124008 GCA_001767605.1 Candidatus Solincola sediminis
GTTCAAATCTCTCAGTAAGAAAGGAATCGTTACGGTGGGGCCGCGCGAGGGGGGATACCTCGCTCGGGTAGTCCATTACGAGCGTCGGCTCCCACAGGTTTGGCTCGACCAGCTTTTCGAAGAGCTCGGTGATTATCTTTCCCAGACCCCACCCTTTCTCCAGGAGAACTTCGTGCTTCGCCGCCAACCCGCGCAATATCTCTTCGGCCGTGTTCGAAGTGATTTCCTGTCCTACAGCCTCGCTTACCGCCTGCAGGAGACCGATTCGCCGCCACGGCGGAGTCAGATCGACGTTCATGCCCTGGTAGGAGAACTCCAGATCACCCTTGACCGACCGCACCACGTCCGCGATCATTTCCTCCAGAAAAGCCGCCAGATCGAGGTAATCGACGTAGGCCATATAGAACTCCAGCATGGTGAATTCAGGGTTGTGCTTGTACGATATGCCTTCGTTCCGGAAATTGCGGTTAATCTCGTAAACCCTCTCCAGCCCGCCCACCACACATCTTTTCAGATACAGTTCGGGTGCTATCCGCAGATAGAGATCTTGCCCCAGAGCCTGATGGTAGGTCGAGAAGGGACGGGCGGTCGCTCCTCCCGGTATCGGCTGCAGCATTGGAGTCTCAACTTCGATGAAACCATGTTCATCCAGGAAACATCGCAAGCGCTTTATCGTCTTTCCCCGCGTTATCAGGGTTTCCTTGATCTCCGGATTCACGATCATATCAAGGTAGCGCTGCCGGTATCGGACCTCCACATCCTTGAGGCCGTGCCACTTCTCGGGTAAAGGGCGAAGGCTCTTGCTCAATAGCTCAAAGCTGGAAGCCCGCAGCGTAAGCTCTCCCCGCCGGGACTTGAAGATGACGCCCTCGAAGCCGGCCCAATCTCCGATATCCAATTCCTGGAATAATTCATATTCTTCCTCACCCAGGCTGTCTATCGATGCCATAACCTGCAGGCGCCCCGAACCGTCCTCGAGATCGGAAAAACTCGCCTTGCCATGCCTGCGTATAGCCATTATTCGGCCGGCCATCCGGGCAGTATACTCGCTTTCCTCCCCGTCCTCGAGGCTCGAAAAACGCTCCCTTATCTCGGCGGCGTTATCCGGATGGGGATAGCGGAGGGCGTAAGGCTGGATACCCAGCTTCTCCAACTCCTCCAACTTTTCCATGCGACGGCGAACCAGTTCGCCTTCATCTTGAAGATCGAGGGATGCGGGATTATCGGACAAAGTTCTCCTGTCCTGGTCAACCGGTTAACGCTCTATCTCCAGCACACGGTACTTTATCATGCCGGATGGTACTTGCACTTTCACCGTATCTCCAGCTTTATGGCCTATGATAGCTTTTCCAACCGGAGACTGATCCGAAATGCACTTCTGGTCGCCCCGAGCCTCGGCCGCGCTTACCACTCGGAGGCTGAACCGCTCGCGACGCTCCATGTCTTCTATATGCACTAGAGAACCGATGGTTACCTGATTGAGGTTTATCTCATCCTCTCGGATTACGCGGGCATTATCGAGTATTCGCTCTATTTCAAGGATGCGCCCCTGCACGAAAGCTTGTTCCTGCTTGGCGTCCTCGTACTCGGAATTCTCCGTTATGTCGCCGAAGGCCCGCGCTTGCTCAAGCCGCTTTGCGACTTCCCATCTTTTGACATTTTTCACATGCTCCAATTCCTCTTGCAGCTTTTTGTAGCCATGCTGGGTAAGGACGACATCGTCCTCTTTCTCCTCACGGTACTCCTCGGAACCATTTGCCTCGAAGATTTGATCTTCCATTTCCCCGTCCTTATATGAACCGAATGACCTTAATTGGATACAAAATCGTATTATAGGTCAGCCATATAGATGAGTCAAAGAATGTCAAACCGGGTTCGGAGACGAATAAACTTTAGCAGGTGCGGGTAAGATTGATTGGGAACATCCGGTTCAGGGGACGTCGGTTCACAAATACGGTCAAACACCGAAAGCCGCGTGGATACATCGGCGTTCGAATGTTACCGTATTCATGAATCCGGTTACTAAGTACAGCGTTTTATAAATACGGTCACGCACCGAGAGCGCCGGGGCGCCGCGCCGGCAAGGCGCGCGACTGAGGCATACTCTGCGAGTATGTCGCAGGGAGCGGAACGAAGCCGGCGCGGATGCAGCGGCGGTCGAATGCGACCGTATTTATGAAATGCTGTACTAAGGAAAGGAGACGGAAGCTGCTCGACGAATTCTTTCGCCCTTCCTCGATAACGCTTATCGGGGCTTCTGAAAGCCCGGGGAAAGTGGGTACTGTTGTCCTCGAAAATATAATCAAATCGGGCTATGGTGGAAAAATATATCCTGTAAACCCTTCCCACAAGGAAGTTCAGGGACTCGGCTGCTACCCGTCCATCACCGATCTGCCGGAAACGCCGGCGCTCGCGATAATAATCGTGCCGGCAAAAAATGTGGAGCAGGTCCTGGAGGAATGCGCGCACAAAGGCATCAAGGGGGTAGTGATCATAACGGCGGGATTCAAGGAATCCGGCCAGGAGGGGTATCGCAGGGAGAAGCGGCTCTATGCCATCGTCAAGCAGAACGGAATGCGCGTTCTCGGCCCCAATTGCCTGGGTATCGCAGATACCAACACCCCCTTCAACGCGACTTTTGCCAACCGGGCTCCTATGCGGGGCAAGGTGGCTTTCATGTCACAGAGCGGGGCGCTATGCACGGCGGTCCTGGGGTGGTCAGAGGAAAACAGCCTCGGTTTCTCCGAATTTATTAGCCTGGGCAATAAGATGGATCTGAATGAGAGCGATTTCCTGGAAGCGCTGGAAAGCGACGGTAATACGAACGTCATCGCAGCTTACCTCGAGGGGGTGGTGAATGGGGAACGGTTTCTTGAAGTCACGAGGCGAGTCAGCCGAACCAAACCGGTTATTGTTTTCAAGGCGGGTGTGACCCAGGCAGGAGCGAGGGCGGTGTCCTCGCATACGGGCACGTTGGCCGGATCGGAGAGCGCCTACACGGCTGCCTTCAAGAAGTGTGGAGCGGTGAGGGCGGATACCATCAAGGATCTTTTCATGATGGCCAGGGGATTCGCAAACCAGCCGCCGCCCAAAGGCGGCAGGGTGGCGGTAGTCACAAATGCGGGCGGGCCGGGCATTATCACATCCGATGCCCTGGAGCGTGGAGGACTGACGCTGGCGCAGTTCAAGGAAGAAACGGCGCAGGAACTGAGAAACGCCCTGCCAAAAGCGGCCAGCGCATACAATCCTGTAGATGTCCTGGGAGATGCAGGGCCGGACCGCTATAAGGTCGCTATTCAGACTATAATAAAAGACCCAGGCATCGATGCTCTGCTGGTGATATTGACACCGCAGGCGATTACCAAGCCGGAGGATGTGGCAACCGCAATAGTGGAGAGCACGCAGGGCATCGACATGACACTGCTCTCCATATTTATGGGGGGACCGGACGTGAACAAGGCCGAGGAGATCTTCAACGAAGCCGACATTCCGAATTTTCGATTTCCGGAGGAAGCCGTTGGCACTCTTCGCTGCATGAAAGCCTATAACGATTTCCTGATGCGGCCGCGGGACACGAGAGTCAGGTTTCAGGTTGACAAGGAAAGGGTGCGCCAAGTTATACGAAAGATGCGGGACGAGCACCGCAAGGAACTGGTGGAGGTCGAGGCGCAACAGATCCTTCTTGCCTACGGGCTTCCCGTCGCGAAAACAATGCTCGCTACTAATTTGGAAGAGGGTATAAAAGCCGGGCGGGAAATAGGCTATCCCGTTGTGGCCAAGATTGCCTCGCCGCAGATATTGCACAAGACCGATGTCGGGGGGGTGGCGGTAGGCATAAACAACAGCGATGAGCTCATCTCGGCTTATGAAAAGATTACGGACAACGCCCGGAGAATGGTGCCGGACGCCGATATCTGGGGCATCCTGATACAGGAAATGTTGCCGGAATCGCGCGAATTGATTATCGGTATGAATCGCGACGCCCAGTTCGGCCCTCTGCTCCTGGTCGGGCTGGGAGGTGTTTACGTCGAGGTGTTGAAGGACGTGAGCTTGCGGTTGGCGCCGATCGGCGAGGAGGAAGCCAGAGAGATGCTGCACGAGCTCAAGAGCTACTGGCTGCTGCAGGGTGCCAGAGGCGAGCGGCCGGCTGATATCGACTCCGTTATCGAGGCTATGCTGCGCGTCTCCCAGTTGGTGACCGATTTTCCCGATATAAACGAACTTGATATAAATCCTTTGCGGGTAATGGATGACACGCAGGGTTGCCTGGCCGCGGATGCCAGAATCATATTGGAGGAGTGAGTTGAATGGTTAATCTTTACCTTATCTCAGGAGCCGGCCTCTCCGGCCTTCATACCATTTGCATCGGGTTGGGGCGGCGTTTCCAGAAGGAAGGTCTCAAGGTAGGTTATATAAAGCCTCTGGGAAACCGCTACTATCAGGAGGATGGTAAAGCTACCGATGAGGATGCCGCCTTCATGCGCCATACCCTTGGTCTGGAGGAAAGCCTGGACGATCTCTGCCCGGTCGTGCTCACTCCGCAATTCATCCGAGAGAGTCTGAAGAAAAAGCCCGGGGACCTGGTGCAGACGGTCATGGGAGCCTACGAACGAGTAAGCAAGGGTAAGGATCTGGTTATTATCCAGGGTGCCTTCACTTGGACGCAGGGACTTTTTCTCGGCCTTTCCGCCCGCCATATAGCTTCGGCGCTTAAAGCGCCGGTGATTCTGGTGGAACGCTTCAACGACGTATACCTTGCGGATAATATAATCGCCGTGCACGATGCTTTCGGAGATGAGCTTATCGGCACAATTTTCAATATGGTGCCCCAGAACCGTGAGAGCTTCCTCAAGGATATCCTGGCTCCCCGACTGGAGAGCGACGGGCTGCGTATACTGGGCAGCGTGCCCTACGACCACACATTACGGTCGATTAACGTTGAGGAATTAGCGCGCTTGTTGAATGGGAAAATTCTTACCGGACAGGAACACCTGGATAACCTGGTCGAGGATATCGTAGTCGGCGCAATGAGCTCCGAACATGCCCTGAGCATTTTTCGCAGGCGGCGGAACATCTCAGTCGTTACCGGAGGAGACCGCAGTGATATTCAGCTGGCAGCCATGGAGGCCAAGGCGAAATGTCTTATCCTTACCGGTAACCTCATGCCGGCCGGAACCATCCTTGGCCGGGCGGAGGAATTGGGCGTGCCGGTGATTCTCGTAAGCACCGACACTTTTACTACCGCGGAGCGCGCGGAGATGATAGTGAAGAGCGCACGTACCCACGAGCCGAGCAAGCTGGAGAGGGTGCAGGAACTCATCGATTGCTGTATCGACCTGGATCGTATCGATGGGCTGATCGGCCTGAAAAAAAGCTAACTAAATTGGCCTTAACAAAGGGGGCAGGGGTAGCTAGCCGTCGATGGCGCAGAGGAGCGGGTAAGGATTTACCGGGCCTCCGCCGCCGGGGTGCCATTCGAAATGCAGGTGCGGGCAGCCTCTGGCATTCCCGGTATCACCCACATAGGCAATCAGCTGGCCCCCGCTGACACGCCCGGAGGCTACGAATTTGCTGAGGTGCATATAATAGTATAGATGGCCGTTGTCACCCCGTAGCGCTATATACAGTCCGGCGTTGCCGCCGCTTCGTTGCTCGACCGTCCCGCTGGTTATTGCTACGCACGGTGTTCCCATCGAAGCCATGATGTCGCATCCCTTGTGGGTGCGCCCCACCGACCGCGGAGCACCCCAGTCATTGGTATAGCTATGCGGCCCCGCAACCGGAAAATAAAGTCCGTTCACCGGCCCGATATTTATAGGCGTCTGGGACGTGCCCCCGCTTCCGCTGCTAGCACTGTTTCTCTGGTAACGGGAGCTCAGGAGCGAGGCGACCTCCTTATCGAGTCCAGCCAGCAGCGCTTTCTGTTCGTTCAATTTGCTCTGGATCGATTGCTGCCGGCTCTTCAAGCCCGCCAGTTGGGCTTCATGCTCAGCCTTCTGTCCGTCGAGCTCGGCCCTCTTCTGCCGTATTTGCAGCATAAGACCCTTCGTATTGGAGATTGCCTCAGCATCATGGTTTCCGATACGCGACATGTAGTCGTACGAGTTGATGAAGGTGTCGAAGTCCTGGCAATCGAGCAGGACTTCCATAGCGGCTGAGTTGCCTTCCTTATACATCGCAACCAGCCTGTCTGAAAGTATCCCCTGCCAGCGCTGGCATTCCGCTTCGCTCGCTTGCAGTTGTGCTTGATTCCTATCGATACTGGTCTCAAGGGAAGCGAGGTGGGACTGCGTCTGATTCAACTCGGATGTCAGCCGGTTGAGCTGGCTCTGCAGGGAATTGAGCTGCTGCTCAGCGGCTTGCGCCTGCCCCTTTTTATC
>MELM01000044.1:124040-156001 GCA_001767605.1 Candidatus Solincola sediminis
TAGCAGGGAGGTGATTACCGCAGCGAGGGCTAAGCGAAACGCGATTCGGGCGGGCCTTGCCTTAGCGGCCCTGGCTCTCCAAAGCACTCATTTACCACCTTACTCGAATGACTCTCCTTATATTCTAGGGAAACGCCGTTGAGACGGTCAAATTGCCAGGTTCGTTCCTTATTGAAAATCTTCTGGCCCTCAAGCAAAATACCTTGGTACGTCGTCTCAAGCTGCTTGCATCTTCAAGATACGCGGTACCGCGTTCAGATCTTGGATTACCTCTGCATGAGCATATCCCAGTGTAATCGCCCGCTCGGCGAGCTCGACCACTTGATGTTCCCCTCCCTCTATCAGCAGCCAGCCACCTTCGTCCAACCAGCCGGGTGCCTCTTCCATGAGGCGTAGTTGAATCTCGGTACCGCTCGGTCCGGACACCAGAGAATGCCTCGGTTCGTGCTCGCGCACCTCGCTGGGCAGGCTCAGGAACTCGGGCTCGCTGACATAGGGAGGATTGGAAACGATGGCCTGGAATTTGCCTAGCAAATCGCGGGGCACGGCATCGAGAAGATCTCCCGCATGGAAGAGAATGATTTCCGAAAGACCCGATCGCTCGGCATTCGCCTTCGCCACCTCCAAGGCCGCCTTATGCCTGTCGGTCGCATGAACTACAGCGGCCGGGCATTCCTTTGCGATGGACAGGGCGATGCATCCCGAACCGGTCCCGATATCCGCGACAAGCGGATGGCCCGGCATCTTCGCGATTGTCTCTATTGCCTTTTCGACCAGCATCTCGGTCTCCGGCCGCGGTATCAAAACCCTGGGATCGACCGCCAGTTCCAGGTACCTGAACCATTTGATGCCGGTTATATATTGCAGGGGCTCATGGCCGGCCCTACGCATGACCACCCGCTCGAAAGCTTCGCTGATCTCCTTGGTTACGGGCCACTCCGGATAGGCGTAGAGGTCGACTCTGCTGCGCCCCGTACAGTGCGAGAGTAGTTGCTCGGCGTTAAGGCGGGGCTTGATCACCTGATTTTGCTCCAGATACGCGGTGGCCCATTTGATAAGGCCGGGAATGTTTCTCAAAACATTATTATCCAAATCTTTATTCTCCCCGAGCCAGTTCCTTCAGTTTTTCCGCCCGATCAGCAACCGCCAGCGCCTCTATGATTTCCTCCAGGTCGCCGTCAAGGACTTCATCGAGGCGATAAGTGGTAAGCCCGATGCGATGATCCGAGATGCGCCCCTGAGGGTAATTGTACGTGCGTATGCGCTCCGATCGATCTCCCGTACCGACCTGCAAGCGGCGCTCCTCGGCTTGCTCCTTCTGCTGGCGCTCCTGCTCGACGCGAAGCAATCTGGCCCGCAAGATTCGGAGGGCTTTCTCCCTGTTCTGCAGCTGCGACTTCTCATCCTGGCAGGAGACGGTGACGCCCGTCGGCACATGTGTCATACGAACCGCTGAATCGGTGGTGTTTACCGATTGCCCGCCGGGACCGGTGGAACGAAAGACGTCGACGCGCAGATCCGACGGCTCGATCTTCACTTCTACCTCCTCCGCCTCCGGCAGCACGGCCACGGTGGCCGTGGAAGTATGGATGCGGCCGCCCGATTCGGTAACCGGTATGCGCTGTACGCGGTGCACCCCCGACTCGTATTTGAGTTTGCTGTATGCGCCCTTGCCATGCAGCGCGAAGATTATTTCTTTAAAGCCTCCCAGGTCCGAGGGACTGGAGGATAAGATCTCCAATTTCCACCCGTTGCGGTCCGCATACCTGTCATACATGCGAAAAAGGTCGCCCCCAAACAGGCTGGCCTCGTTTCCGCCCGCCCCCGCCCGTATCTCCATGATGACGTCTTTCTCATCCCTGCTGTCGGCTGGGATGAGCAGCATGCGCAACCTTTCCTCCAAATCCTCAATTCTGGCCTCGGCATCCTGAAGGGAATCGCGCAGAAAGTCCGCCATCTCGGGTTCGCTTTCCTCCTTCATGAGGTCCCTCGCCTCCTGTGCTTCCGCGACAGCCGCGCGGTACTCTCTCAGAACGGACACGACTTCCGCCAGTTCGGAATGGCTGCGGGTAAGTTCCCTATAGCGCTGGCGATCCTGGTACACCTCCGGCTCCGACAGCTGGCGCTCGAGATCCAGGAACGTAGATTCTATTTGATTCAATCTATCCATCATGCTCATATCATCACCTTCATTCTTAGCTGACCGAGAAGGCGTGGGGGATCAAGCCTGAAACATCAACATTTTCTTAACGTCATCACGTAATCCCTTTGAAAACGCTGACAAAATGTTGATGTTTAGGCGTCGACCCGGCCCGAATCCAACGCAGCTACTCCCTTTCAAATTATTCTCGGTCAGCTCATTCGCCCCGGCCTTCCTCGGCGAGGAGCAAGCGAAGGGCCGTAAGGGCAACCTCTGCCTGCTCCCTGTCCGGTCTGCGTGTAGTCAGTTTTTGCAGGGCCAGACCGGGAACCACTATAACCTTGAGCAGGCGAGACCGCCGCCGGTCCGCCAAGCGCATTATCTCGTAGGAAACGCCGGCGATAAGCGGGATTATGGCTAGCCGCTCCAATATCCGCAACCACAGCGCCGGCCTGCCCAGAAATGAATAAACCAGCACGGTCAAAACCAGCACGAGAAGGATGAACGCCGTGCCGCAGCGGATGTGCTCGGTGCCTTCGCGCAAAGCAGCATCGGGCTCCAAGGGCTCACCTTTTTCCCAGACGTGAATCGACTGGTGCTCCGCCCCATGGTATTCGAATACACGTCGCATCTCTTTCGAAAGCGATACCAGGGCCAGGTAGGCGATGAAGATTGCGATGCGGATGCCGCCCTCGACCAGGTTCCAAGCCCATACAGGGCTGCTGCGCCCGACAAGAAGCGGTCCGAGCCAGGTGGGAAGGGCAATGAACAACCCCACTGCCAAGAGGATCGCTACTATGAGCGAAAAGGCTTTTTCGATGGTTCCGAATGCCTTGCGCCCGCTCGCCCGATTCTGATTTTCTTCCTCTAAAGCAATATCGGCCGATAGGGATAGAGCCCGCCAGCCAAGGGCCAGGCTCTCGCCAAGAATAAAGATCCCACGCCCAAAGGGCTTGTCCCAGGAGGGATGCCGGACCAGGAATGACCGCAACGGTTTCACTTGGGAATATATGGTACCGTCGGGTTTTCTGACCGCCAGCGCCCAGAATCTCCGGCCTCGCATCATGACCCCCTCGATCACCGCTTGTCCACCCACCCTGGTGTCCGCCTTCTTTTTTTCAGCCGGCTTAGCGGATAGAACGAAACAAGCGGGGGGAGGAAATGATGCAGGCAAGCTATTCCTGTGTCTCGGTCTTCTTCGCCTTGTCCTCCGAGGACTTCTTGCGTTGCGGCCTGGCATTGCCGTACCTGCGCTCGAAGCGTTCCACCCTTCCTCCGGTATCCACCAGTTTCTGCTTTCCCGAATAAAAGGGGTGGCACTGAGCGCATATCTCGACCCGCAGTTCCGGTTTGGTCGAACGGGTCTTAAACGTGTCGCCACAAGAACAGGTCACGGTGGCTTCCACGTACTCGGGGTGTATTTCTTTTTTCATCCTCAAGACCTCACTTTTATATTTTGATAACGCCCTGATTATAGCAAGGCAAAATAGGCTTGAACAGGGCAATGGAAAGGGTATTTCCTATATTTGCCACCTGTCGAAAGCATTTGCAGATGCCATAATCTGGAAGAAGGCGCCCATTTTCAGAGAAAGTCTCTCCCTTACCTATGATATGGGCGCCCGTTCGATCTCCCTGAGGAAGTCCGCGTTGTTTCTGGTATTCTTTATTTTCTCGATCAGTAATTCGATGGCTGCATTGGGATCTAGCGCATGGACAACTCGCCTGAGCTTCCATACAACCTGCGCTTCTTCCGGAGACATGATGAGCTCCTCCTTGCGCGTCCCCGACTTGTCGATCTCGATGGCCGGGAATATGCGCTTGTCGGCTAGTTTGCGGTCGAGGTGCAACTCCATGTTGCCGGTACCCTTGAACTCCTCGAATATCACTTCGTCCATGCGCGATCCCGTCTCCACCAACGCGGTGGCCATGATGGTCAGGCTGCCGCCTCCCTCGATGTTCCTCGCCGCTCCGAAAAAGCGCTTGGGCGGGAAGAGGGCGGTGGAATCAACTCCACCGGACAGGATGCGACCGCTGGTCGGCGTGGACAGGTTATAGGCTCGCGCCAACCTGGTTATGCTGTCGAGAAGAATAACCACGTCTTGACTGTGCTCGACCAAGCGTTTGGCCCTCTCGAGTACCAGCTCCGCCACTTGGACGTGATTATCGGATGGCTGATCGAAGGTGGAACTTATGACCTCCCCATCTACGGAGCGCTGCATGTCGGTCACTTCTTCCGGCCGTTCGTCCACCAGCAGAACCAGCATCTTTACCTCCGGATTGTTGGTGGTAATACTGTTGGCTATCTGCTTCAGGATGGTTGTCTTTCCCGCCTTCGGCGGGGATACTATCAACCCCCTCTGGCCCTTGCCGATAGGGGCGATGAGGTCGATTATGCGAGGCGCGGTCACCTCGTCCTTGGTCTCCAGGCGCAGTCTGTCGGTCGGGAAGAGGGGCACAAGCTTTTCGAAGTGCTTACGATCACGGCAAACCTCCGGATTGTCGGTATTGACCTTTTCGATTCGCAACAAAGCGTTGTACTTTTCACTGTCCTTCGGCGGCCTCACCTGGCCTAGGATTTCATCGCCACGCTTTAGATGGAAACGCCGGATCTGTGAGAGCGACACATATATGTCATCCTCGCTGGGCAAGTAGCCCCTGCTGCGTAGAAAGCCGTATCCCTCCGGCAATATGTCCAGAATTCCGGTGCGTAGAAACAAGCCCTCGTTCTCAACCCTGCGGTTGACTATGCTCTCAACCAGTTCCTGCTTACGCATCCCGGTGATACCGGTCAAACCCAGCTCGCGGGCAACTCCCTGCAAATCTGCTAGAAGCATTCCCTCAAGTTCATTTCGGTCTAATGTTTTTTCCAAGATTTCACCTCCTTTTCAAAGCGTATTCGGATAAAATTTCAAAGGTCCTTGATTTTTTCATAATCCTCCAGAAATCTTTGGATCCCCAGATCCGTCAAGGGGTGGCGGATCATTTTAACAATTACGTCATACGGAATGGTTGCGATATGCGCGCCTGCCCTTGCCGCTTCCGTGACATGCATGGGGTGCCTGAGGCTGGCGGCTATCACCTGCGTCTTGATGGAATAAGTATCGAACACATCGACGGTCTCCTCAACCACCGCCATTCCACTGTTTCCGATATCATCGAGCCTGCCAACGAAAGGGCTGACGAAAGTCGCCCCGGCGGCTGCCGCCAGCAAAGCCTGATTGGTAGAAAATACCAGGGTCACATTGGTCTTGATGCCTTCTTTCGACAGGCGGCTCACCGCCGCCAGGCCTTGGGCGGTCATCGGAATCTTTACGTTGATGTTTTCGGCGATACCCGCAAGTTCCCTTGCTTCGCGAACCATCCCCTCGGTATCCATACTCATAGCCTCGGCGCTTATCGGCCCCCGCAAGATGGTTGCGATTTCTTCGAGACAATCGCGCATGCAGCGACCTTCCTTTGAAACCAGGGAGGGGTTGGTCGTTACACCCTGCAGTATTCCCCAATCATTGATCTCCCTTATTTGATCGACGTTTGCCGTATCCAGGAAAATCTTCATAGTAACCTCCGCTGTCCGCAGCCCTTAGACAATCATCTGGGCAGCCTCGTTATCCGCCGCCTCTTTCTTGGCCATTCCGTAGGCCGCATTGATGATGTAATCGACCGCCCCTGAAATAGTGGCGTCGAGATTAACCGATTCAAATGTTTTAACATTCGTTTCATCGGCCATCTCCAGGATGTAATCCTGAATCAGACGAATGTTGTCGAAATGGGCTACATATCTCTGAAAGGGCCTCGTACCCTGGGTCTCGATTTCACGAATGTAGAAATGGCTGCGATGCAATTCTTCATCGCTGACCGTCACCACAAGGGGGACTATATATGCCTCGGGGAATTGCTCCGGGGTGATAAAGCCGGGGATTATGTGAGCTCCCTCGATAATAATATGCGTTCCCTCCTTGAGCGCCCTGTTAATGATCGCGCGTACCCCCACCAGGACGGAGAGCGATTGCTCGCGAAACCCCGCGACCACCGGTTCGATATGCGCGGGCAGGGGATGAATCAGGGCCGATTCGGCGTCAAAGGACGAAGTGTGAATAGTAGGCATGAGGTTCTGTGAGAAGAAAGCCCGCATAACCTCACGGACGGCATCCGTCGATACTATACGCACGATGCTGAGCCGCGTTGCCAGCATGGTTGCAATCGTCGACTTCCCAACCCCCGTCGACCCCCCTATCAGAACGACCAAGGGCTTGTTCATGCTGCTGAACGAGATGTAGTGCCAGTAATTAGCCGCGTAATGCTTGCCTGTTTTTTCCTTAAGCAAATTGAAGATTATCTTTCTCAGCTCATTGGCCTGCACCTCGAGCTGCCCTTTTCCCACTAGATATTCCTCCACCTCCGTCGCCACGCTGTACGCCTGGCCCGGCGCGAGCCCGGAAGCCATGATGGCATTGGCGGTGAGCCCTTTTGAAAAGGGGAGGCTGTGATGTTCCTCGTCGAGGATGGTTATCCTGGCCGTCTTAGGGCCTTCTTCAGCGGTCATGATCTCAGATCAATCTCCATCGGTTTTTTCCATATATTTTCAAAAAAATCGTCGAGCCCAGGTTCATCGTCTAAAGGAACAGGAATATTATGGAAATAAACTATCTCTTTACCCTTGTTCCGCGCCCAGTCGGCAACCGTGTCAACAGCCGCCGCCTTCAGCTCGGTCAGCAGTACATCGGCATCCCGGGACTCCTCGAGTTCCTCCCGCAGTAACTTTCGGTTTGAGAGGGCGTGGCTCCTGCCCACCACGATGCATTCTTCCCTTTCCCGCAGATATCCTTCTATCATCGGCCCGGCTGCTTCCGGCGCGGTTGAAACAAGGAATACTTTCCTGCCATGGATGGATTTCAAGGGATGAGGCCTGAAAACCGCATTTAGGACAACTGCATCGGAATTTATCTGTTCAATCCCCTCACGAAGCTGCTTTAATTTATGGGGAGGCGCGAAAGGTTCCTCAGCCATTGTAATGAGAACCCCATCCGAAATCAAGAGCCGGTAGGGTCCGAGAAAACCGAGTGCCTCCTCCATATCCTGGGCGGCGCTGACGACGCATACGCAGGTGTCGGTGGCGACAGGAGGAATGCTCGATCCGCTTCCCTCCATTATCACGCAGTCGCATGAAAGCGAATCGGCGAGCGCAGCGCCCTGCACACAATTCGTTACGAAAGCTTCACCCGCCAATCCGCCGCCGCAGCGGCGACAGCCCACAGTCGTAACTTCCGCCATAAGGGCGTCTTCGTAATTATCCGAAGCCGCATGCATCCCCCTCTCCATCTCCGAAAACAGAAAGTCCTCCGTTACTTTCGTGTCCTCTAGCAGATGCGGCTCAGCCGGGCCTCCCCTTCCCATTGCGACTACTACGGGACGGCGGCCCTGCTGCACCAAGTAGCGCGCCATCTCCGCCGAAACAGCGGTTTTGCCGCAACGTTTTGCGGTGCCGATGATGGAGCAGGATGGTTTGGTCAAAATCCGTTCCCGGTGCGGAGGTAAAAACTGGAAATCAGAGCCGGCATAGATTACACCGGAGGCGAGGGCTCGAGCGGCAAGCACCATGCGCGCGGCGGGTCCGAGAATCGGAAGATCACTTAGATCGAGAACGATTTCCGGCCGCAACCGGTTGAGATGATCCGCGAATTCACGAAAGGGGTCGGCTGGAACAACCAGTTCGATCCCGTGCATTGCCAATTGTGACAGGTCTTCGATTTTTTCGGTTCCTCCCAGGAAATATAGCGCAATCGCCTTTACATCCAGTCTGGTCTCCAGTTCCGTAACGGCTTCACGGACGGCAGCCGGATGGTGTTCCCCATCAACCAGAAAGACGGCCTTTTGCGTATTTTTCATTGGCTCTCACCGATTTCAAATAGAGGGCAAACGTTCCTGATTTATCGTTTGAAGGAGTAAACGAAGCGCTTCTTAGATATCAGTCCCGACGATCTCCCTGACGACCCCGGAAATCTCCCTTTGGCTTTCGGGAACACCGACGCCGAATTGGGCGATGACGTCTTTATCGCCAAAAGGGTTCTTGCGAAAGACTCTGACTAGATCCTCACGGATTTCAATAATATTGTAACAGGGCTTGGTATGTCCGCGCAGCCGAAGCGAGGATATGGTCCCGGCGTTGAGGAGATACATGTCCTCGAGCCGCCAGACATAGGGCACGTGCTTGTGCCCCGTGAGCACCAGGTCGACGCCGCAATATATGAGAAGTTCGAGGATGTCCCCGGCGTCATAGACTATATTCCTCTCCCTGCCCGTGCCCGGCACCGGCAGCAGATGGTGGTGGAGTGCAAATATTTTGAAGCCCTCGACGTCCTGTAAATTATTTACAATCCAGGCGTAGCGCTCGCGCCCTATCTTTCCAGCATCGAGGTCGGGTTCGGTCGAATCGGCCGCCATCACGAAGACGCCCTCGTATTCGATCTCCTTGAAGAGGGGGCCGAAGAGCTCCTGAAAATGAAGGTAACCGACGTTGCGTGAATCGTGATTCCCCGGCACGACCACCACGCGCTGGCACTCCAAATCGTCGATGTAGGATTTGGCGGTCATATACTCCTGGCGAAAGCCCTCATTGGTCAGATCTCCCGTCATGACAATGAGGTCGGGCTGCAGCTCGTTCAGCTCCAAAATGGTCCGCTGCATCAGGTTTGCCACGAAATGGTAGGAACCGACATGGAAATCCGAGATATGGGCGATAACGACGGGGGATCTGGTGACAGGATATATCCTCGGCATATTCAAATTCACTCCACAATATTGTTCTTTAACTAATATAACATAAAACGTTCCTGCGAGGCTGTAAAAGGCTTCGAATCAGATGTCATTTTATGGCAAGGGTTGCATTATGATTGCGAGCCTATCGCCAGATCCAGCAACTGCCATCCCGGGTAATTCAGCAAGCTGCCGCCCAAGACCCCTTCTTCATCGAAGGAAGAGCCGGCGTCAGGGATAATATCCAGGCCGTAGAGAGCGAAGGGAACCGCATCCGCGGTGTGCGTCCTTGCTTCTACCGGCGTGGCATGGTCGGGAAGAAGGAGGAAGCGGAAATCCTCGCTGATGCGTGAAATCTCGTTCAGTAATGTGGCCACTGTCAACCGATCGAAACACTCTATGGCCTTGACCTTGGCTTCCCAATCCCCCTCGTGGCCAGCCTCATCCGGTGCCTCGACGTGGACATACACCAAGTCCTTGCAGGATAGGGCTTCAACAGCGTAAAGTCCCTTAGCCTCGTAATCGGTGTCGTAGTAGCCGGTCGCGCCGGGCACATGGATCCTTTCGAGTCCCGCCAGCAACCCCAGGCCTTTAAGGAGGTCTACAGCCGTAATAATAGACCCCTCGATGCCATACTTCTCCGGGATTGTAGGCAAAGCGGGCGTCTTTCCCTGCCCCCAGGGCCAGATCATATTCGCCGGTTTTTCACTCCTGTCGAGCCTGGTCTTATTTACGGGGTGATCTGTCAAGAGCGGGCGCGATTTTTCCATCAGCGATACCAGTTGTTCAGCCCCTTCCCCTTGCGGCGAGATCTCCTTCACCCTTGATCCCACGACATCATGGGGCGGTATGCATCGCGTTTTCAGGAAGCGGTTTCCACTAAGGACCAGCAAGTGCCTGTAGCTGATGCCCGCGTAAAAAGACCCGGTGGCATCACCGAGCCGTTCATTCAAAAAGGCAATGAGTTCGGCGGCTTCTTGCGATGAGATGTGGCCGGCGCTGAAATCGACCAGCACTCCGCTCTCTTCGGTTACCAGGTTACACCTGAAGGCTACGTCCTCGGGCCCCAGCCCTATCCCCATACTGGCCGCTTCGAGCGGTCCCCGGCCGCTGTAAAAAAGACGGGGGTCATAGCCGAGAATGGAACAATTTGCCACATCACTCCCGGCAGGCATGCCGGGAGGTATTGTCACTGCCGTGCCGCAAATGCCGTTCTTTGCGAGAAAATCCATATTGGGAGTAGCCGCGGCCTGAAGTGGCGTCAAGCCTCCGTATCGTTCAACCGGCAGATCGGCCGCCCCATCCGGCACCAGTACGATATATTTCATCACAGCCCCAATATCTCGAGGATAGTTTCCAGCCGGGGCGGCACTGATTGCGGTTCCTCAACGCTCCTCACGGCAAGATCGGGGTCTTTGAGCCCGTGCCCGGTGAGGACACAAACGGCCAGCGAATCAGGCGATAGACCGCCGCCGCGGAACGTCTTGTAGAGTCCGGCCACGGAGGCGGCCGATGCGGGCTCGACGAAGATTCCTTCACGTTCGGCCAGCAGCCGGTAGGCGTCCAATATCTCTTCGTCTGAAACCATGTCTATCACCCCGCCCGATTCGGAGGCGGCTGCCGAAGCCCGTTCCCAACTCGCCGGGTTGCCTATGCGGATGGCGGTTGCGATGGTTTCCGGATTCTCGATCACCCGCCCGCGTACGATGGGTGCGGCTCCCTCCGCCTGCCATCCCATCATAGAGGGCAATGAGTCAATCCGGCCCCGTTCACGATACTCGGTGTACCCCTTCCAGTAGGCCGTTATATTTCCCGCGTTTCCAACTGGAATATAATGGTAATCAGGTGCGCGCCCTAAATCGTCGCAGATCTCGAAAGCGCCCGTCTTCTGACCCTCGATGCGATAGTTCTCCGGGATTGTAGGCAAAGCGGGCGTCTTTCCCTGCCCCCAGGGCCAGATCATATTCGCCGGTTTTTCACTCCTGT
The DNA here is from genome assembly GCA_001767605.1 of Candidatus Solincola sediminis. GTDB lineage: Bacteria > Actinomycetota > Geothermincolia > Geothermincolales > RBG-13-55-18 > Solincola > Solincola sediminis. The sequence goes on from MELM01000044.1 coordinate 134,920, forward strand.
CGAGCCTGGTCTTATTTACGGGGTGATCTGTCAAGAGCGGGCGCGATTTTTCCATCAGCGATACCAGTTGTTCAGCCCCTTCCCCTTGCGGCGAGATCTCCTTCACCCTTGATCCCACGACATCATGGGGCGGTATGCATCGCGTTTTCAGGAAGCGGTTTCCACTAAGGACCAGCAAGTGCCTGTAGCTGATGCCCGCGTAAAAAGACCCGGTGGCATCACCGAGCCGTTCATTCAAAAAGGCAATGAGTTCGGCGGCTTCTTGCGATGAGATGTGGCCGGCGCTGAAATCGACCAGCACTCCGCTCTCTTCGGTTACCAGGTTACACCTGAAGGCTACGTCCTCGGGCCCCAGCCCTATCCCCATACTGGCCGCTTCGAGCGGTCCCCGGCCGCTGTAATAAAGACGGGGGTCATAGCCGAGGATGGAACAATTTGCCACATCACTCCCGGCAGGCATGCCGGGAGGTATTGTCACTGCCGTGCCGCAAATGCCGTTCTTTGCGAGAAAATCCATATTGGGAGTAGCCGCGGCCTGAAGTGGCGTCAAGCCTCCGTATCGTTCAACCGGCAGATCGGCCGCCCCATCCGGCACCAGTACGATATATTTCATCACAGCCCCAATATCTCGAGGATAGTTTCCAGCCGGGGCGGCACTGATTGCGGTTCCTCAACGCTCCTCACGGCAAGATCGGGGTCTTTGAGCCCGTGCCCGGTGAGGACACAAACGGCCAGCGAATCAGGCGATAGACCGCCGCCGCGGAACGTCTTGTAGAGTCCGGCCACGGAGGCGGCCGATGCGGGCTCGACGAAGATTCCTTCACGTTCGGCCAGCAGCCGGTAGGCGTCCAATATCTCTTCGTCTGAAACCATGTCTATCACCCCGCCCGATTCGGAGGCGGCTGCCGAAGCCCGTTCCCAACTCGCCGGGTTGCCTATGCGGATGGCGGTTGCGATGGTTTCCGGATTCTCGATCACCCGCCCGCGTACGATGGGTGCGGCTCCCTCCGCCTGCCATCCCATCATAGAGGGCAATGAGTCAATCCGGCCCCGTTCACGATACTCGGTGTACCCCTTCCAGTAGGCCGTTATATTTCCCGCGTTTCCAACTGGAATATAATGGTAATCAGGTGCGCGCCCTAAATCGTCGCAGATCTCGAAAGCGCCCGTCTTCTGACCCTCGATGCGATAGGGGTTGAGTGAATTCACAAGGACGATGGGATATTCCTCGGTTATCTTCCTCACGAGCTGCAGTGCTTCATCGAAGTTGCCCTCCACGGCAATAACCTTGGCTCCGTGAATAAGGGCCTGCGCCAATTTGCCGAGCGCTATGGCTCCGCGCGGTATGAGGACGGCGCATTCCAGCCCGGCCCTCGCCGCATACGCCGCCGCCGAAGCGCTGGTGTTCCCCGTCGACGCGCACATCACCGCCCTGGCGCCCTCCTCGACGGCCTTGCTCACCGCCAATGTCATTCCCCGATCCTTGAAAGAGCCGGTCGGATTCAGCCCTTCATATTTCAAGAAGACTCTCACGCCCAACTGACCGCTTATGTATTTCGCCTCGATCAGCGGTGTATTCCCCTCCAGCAGGGTGACAACCGGGGTATCCTGATTTACTGGAAGCAATTCCCTATAGGCTTCTATCAGCCCCCGCCAGCCGCTGCCGCTATTCATCCTCTCCCTCCGCCCCGTTGCTTTCGACTCTTATCAGGCTTGCTATACGGTTGATCTCCTCGAGCTTCTCCAGTCCGGCGATGGTCGCCCGGATGCTTTCTTCCCTTACGGCATGGGTTATCAACACGAGGCGAGCCTGGCTCGCCATGCCATGCTGGATGACCGAATTGATGCTCACCTGGTTTTCGCCGAAAACCCCGGCTATCCTCGCCAGCACTCCCGGCTTATCCGGCACCTCGAAGATCATGAAGTAGCGTGATACAACGTCTTTCATGTCTTTTATCCGCTTCTCGTAGAAACACGTGCAGCCGACCATATGGCCGCCCCTCAGCATGTTCCGGCTTATACCAATCACATCGCCCACAACGGCGCTCGCCGCCGGCAACGAGCCCGCTCCCTTGCCGTAGAACATGAGTTCGCCTGCCGCATTGCCGTGCACAAAGATGGCATTGTTTTCATCTCGCACCGATGCCAATGGATGATCCTCAGATATCATAGTCGGATGAACCCTGACGCTTATGCCGTCCGGCTTGTTCTTGGCGATAGCGAGAAGTTTGATTACATAGCCCAGGTCCGCCGCGAACGAGATGTCCTCGGACGTAATAGAGGTTATCCCTTCGGTATAGACGTCCTCTATCGTAACCCGCGAGTTGAAGGCCATGGAGGCCAGGATGGCCAGTTTCGCCGCGGCATCCCGGCCCTCGATGTCGTTGCTCGGATCGGATTCCGCAAGTCCCAACGACTGGGCCTTGGCTAATGCCTGGGAGAAGTTGATCCCCTCCTCCGTCATCCGGGTAAGAATATAATTTGTAGTGCCGTTCACGATTCCCAGAATCTGGCTGATCAGGTTTCCGGCCAGGCTGTTCTTGAGTGGCAGGAGTATAGGGATGCCGCCGCCCACGCTGGCTTCATAAGCGACGTCCACGCCCCTTTCCTCCGCCGCCGCCAGGATTTCACCGCCATGGCTGCTCATGAGTGCCTTGTTGGCGGTAACCACGTGCTTGCCCCTGGTAATCGCTTCCAGAATGAAGGTGCGCGCCGGTTCTATCCCTCCGATTACCTCTATGATCACGTCCAAGTCGGGGTCGGAGATTACGCTCATCGCATCGGTGGTGAGCATTTCTTCTCCGACCTCGACGTAACGTGGATCGGAGAAATCCCTGACCGCTATCTTTTCCAGGACGATCTCGCAACCGGTCCGGATCTTTATATCGTTCTTGTTGTCTCGCAGTATGCGGACAACGCCCGATCCGACTGTTCCGCAACCGATCTGCCCGAGCCTGATGCGCTCAATTCTTCTTGCCATAGCTTTCTCCATCTCCTGGCGGTACTCGCCTCACTCAGATTAAGGATATTCTATCAGCATGATCCGCTTCCCTGAAGCTGCAATCGGCCGCGCTTGAGCTCGTTATGCCCATGCTATAATCCCATTATGAAACTCAAGGAGCCAGTGCTGCAGATAGCCCTCGACTTCGTAGACATCGAGCGCGCGATCAAGGTCGCCGAGGAAGCGGTGGCGGGGGGCGCCGATTGGATCGAGGCTGGGACGCCGCTCATCAAGAGCGAGGGCCTGAATGCCGTTCGCGCTCTGCGGCAGCGCTTCCCGGATCGAGTAATAATCGCCGACATGAAGACCATGGATGCGGGAAGGGCCGAGGTGGAGTCGGCCGCTAAAGCGGGTGCGAGCATAATAGACGTGCTGGGCGCGGCATCCGATGCCACCATCAAGGAATGTGTGGAGGCGGCGGACAATTACGGCGCCGAGATCATCGTGGATCTGATTCAGGTGGGGGATCCGGTAGAGCGAGCGCGCGCAGTCGAAGCGCTCGGAGTTGATTACATCGCCATCCATACGGCAATCGACGTCCAGATGCGGGGCGGCGACCCCTTCGAACGTCTGAAAGTCGTAGCGAATGCCGTGAGCATACCGGTCGCAGTCGCCGGCGGCATAAACTCGGAAACGGCGGCCAAAGCCGTAGCCGGCGGCGCGAATATCATTATCGTGGGCGGAGCGGTCATCAAGAGCAAGGATGCCAAGGCGGCTACGGCTGAGATAAAGCGTGCCATGCGCAGCGGGGAAACGATAAGAACGGAATTATATAAGAGGGCCGATCTCGAAAATGTGCGTGACGCCTTGATATTGGTGTCAACGGCAAATATATCCGATGCCATGCATCGCACAGGAGAACTGGAGGGCATCGTTCCCATCCTTCCGGGAATCAAGATGGCCGGTCCTGCATTGACGGTAAGGACTTATCCGGGCGATTGGGCAAAACCGGTCGAGGCCATCGACCTCTTACAGGAGGGAGACGTTCTGGCGATCGACGCCGGAGGAATCGGACCGGCTGTGTGGGGCGAGCTCGCGACCCATAGCGCTATGCAGAAGAGGGCGGCCGGCTTGGTACTGGATGGGGCGATCAGGGATACCCCTGAAATAAGAAGCCTCAATTTTCCCGCCTTCTCGCGTTTAAGAATGCCGACCGCCGGCGAGCCGAAGGGTTTCGGCGAGATAAATGTCGCCGTAAAGATCGGTGGCAGGCGCGTCTTCCCGGGAGACTGGCTGGTTGGGGACGATGACGGCGTGATCCTCATACCCCGGGACAAAGTCGTGGAAGTAGCCAACCGGGCCATGGACGTCCTGGAAAAGGAAAACCGCCTGCGGGGGGAGATCGAGGCGGGTTCGACGCTATCCCAGGTCGCTTATCTCGAAAAGTGGGAGAAACGCCACTAGGTGCCGTGTCTTGAATCTCCACCTTCGCGAAGGTGTAGATTCAAGACACGGCACCTATTTTCCGCGCCTCCAGAGATTCAGCCAGTGCTTCTTAGCCTGATCTGCGTGTTCGGTTTTTCCCTCATCCCCTAATTCAACAGCTTGAGCTTCGCCCAAGCCCTCCTCCGTCAAAATGCCCGCCCCCTGATAGTTGGGCACTTCCCACAAAATGGCGGAAAGCGGGCCCCGGGCTCCCTTGCGCTCGGCAATGGCCGAGAGAAAAAGGGATGCCTTGGTCGCTTCGGGGGCGCGGTGGAGAATCATCGTGAGATCGCGTATACCCATCACCTGCGCGGCAGACGGGTTTAAGAGAATAGCCATATCACCGGCCTGCAACGGAGTTTCCACGATTTCCGAATCTTGCCATGCCGGGGTGCCAAGTAGCGGAACATCGGGGCCTTCCGCTTGCGGGAAAAGAGGTTTGGCCATCTCATCATGAAAGAGGTAAATATTACCATGCCCGCTCCTTGCCGCATAACCCGTCGAGCTGTTGGTTGCGAGCACGGATAGTTCGAGACCGCCGAGGTCCGGCCATTTCTTTATCAGGTTGAGATGGATATGCCGGAAGATGCGCTGCAGCATCGAACGATATTGAGAGAGGATGAGTTCGGGTCCGATGCGCGTGAAGAATTCCATGAGGAGGCGGATAGCGTAGCTGGTCGCTTCCTTCTGTACGGGGGTTCCCGGTTCAGAACAGACACCCGCCGTAAATGCCAGCTCATCAGCCTCGATCTCTTCCCCGAAAAAGACCGAGAAGTAAGGCAGGCCTTGTGAGCCGTCACCGTTGTAAACAACACCCACATTTGGAGACGCATCGTCGATCTCGCTCACCTCCCCCTAATGCCGCGTTTATTCCCACTCATGCTCTCCCCGCACCAGGTCCTCATACGACTCGCGATCCCTGACCACCCTGTACTCGCTGCCGTCCACCATCACTTCCGCCGCCCGTGGTCTGGAGTTGTAATTGGAGGACATGGCGAAGCTGTAGGCACCGGCGCTCATAACGGCGAGTAGGTCACCGGGCTCCAGGCGGGGTATCGCGCGATCCCGCGCCAGAAAATCACCGGATTCGCAGACCGGTCCCACGACGTCCATTATCTCCTCGCGTGCGTCAGTCCTGGTCAAAGGCAGCAACTCATGAAACGAACCGTAAAGGCTCGGCCTTATCAGATCGTTCATCGCCGCATCCACAACCAGGAAACCTTTATCCCCGGTCTGCTTGCGATATAAGACCTCGGTCATGAGCACTCCGGCGTTTCCGACGATCATGCGCCCTATCTCCAGGATGACCTGACAACCTGTTTCTTTAAGGATCGGTCCCAGAGCTTCGGCGTAGTCGCTTGGCCTGGGCACTTCCTCCTGATGGTAAGGGATGCCGAAACCTCCACCGATATTTATGAATCGAATATCGAATCCTCTATCTTGGAGTGCCGATAGCAATTCCTTCAGCTTGGAGAGGCTGTCCTGGAACGGTTCAACCGAGGTTATCTGGGAACCGATGTGCTGGTGAACGCCGACGATTCGGATATTGGGAAGGGAATCCGCACGCTCGTAGATAGCGAGCGCCTGTTCTATATTTATGCCGAACTTCGCTTCCTTCAACCCGGTCGCTATATAGGGATGGGTATCGGGATCCACGTCCGGATTCACCCTCAGCGCAATATCGGCGACTTTACCTATCTCGCCGGCGACCTGATTAAGGGTTTCGAGTTCGGTGAGGGATTCCACATTGAACATGAGTATTCCCGCCTCGAGAGCGGATACCATTTCCCCCGCTTTCTTACCGATCCCGGCGTAGACGATTTTTTCGGGTGGCACTCCGGCCCGCAAAGCGCGCCAGAGTTCACCGCCGGACACAATGTCCGCCCCGGCACCCTCATTCGCGAGCAGCGTGATAACAGACCGATTGGAGTTGGCCTTGATTGAGTAACATATGAGCGACGGGAAGCCGGAGAAAGCATCCTCGAGCAGATGGTAGTGGTCAGTCAGGGTATGCCGGCTGTAGACGTAAACCGGCGTGCCCACTTCCGCGGCTATGCGCGCAAGTGCGACGTTTTCACAGAACAGCTCACCATCGGAATATTTAAAATCATGCATCCTTAACAGCCAACCTTCATTCTCCGATAAAGGTCAGCACCAGCGTTCGTTCCCGGGGGACTTCGTCGAAGTCGACGAATACTATCTGTTGCCATCTGCCCAGGAGGAGTTCGGTCTTCTCGAAAGGCAGGGTCACGAAAGCCCCGAGAAGGCCTGCCCGGACATGGGAATGTCCGTTGGTGTCGACTCCCCTTCGGTTGTGATGGTAATCACGACTTTCCGGCGCTATGAAATCAAAGAGTTCCAGGAAATCTCTGCAAACGCCCGGCTCGTGCTCGAGGGTAGTCAGGGCGCCGGTCGCGCCGGGGACGAATACATTTATTATCCCCGTTTCCAGACCAGTCCCTTCGAGCAGCCTCTTTACTTCGTCGGTGATCTCGACGATCTGGCCGTTGCCTTCAGTTGGGAACTCCAACCATCTATGTATTACCATTGGGCCTTCCTTTCTCCCTTATTATAATTGTACGCAGCGAGAAAAAAATGGTTGCTTCGATTAAATGTCTGAGACTCCACTTTTTCAGGCCGGATATAATGGGTGCTGGAGGTGAAGGCATGACAACCATAAAAGTTACGGAGGGAGTTTATCAGATCGCGGGGCCCGAATTATCGGCGCCGGAGGATTGCTGCGCATACCTCGTAGATCTGGGAAGGCCGATCCTCATAGATACGGGTTCCGGTGCGGATATGAAGCGTGTTGTGAGCAATCTGGAATCCCTGGAATATTCTCCCAAAGACATATCGCTCATCATCTTGACCCATTGCCACATCGACCACATCGGAGGACTTCCCTATCTGCAGTCACGGTATGGCCTTACCGCCGCTATCCATGAGTTGGATGCCGGCGCCGTCGAGGAGGGCGATAATCGCCTGACAGCCGCCAACTGGTACGGCACGAAATTTTCCCCCACCCCGGTAAAACTCCATCTCAAAGGGGACGGAGGGAGCTTCGAAGAAGGCGCCGCCAACTTGCGCTGGCTGCACACACCGGGTCATACACCGGGCTCGATATCTGTCCTGCTCGACAACGGCCTCTTCCGTATCCTCTTCGGCCAGGACATACACGGCCCCTTTTACGCTGCCTTCGGTTCCGATCTGGATAAATGGGCCGCTTCCATGAGGCTGCTTCTGGATGAGGAGGCGGACATTTTGTGCGAAGGCCATTTCGGAATCATCCGGCCTGCCTCCGAGGTTCGCGACTACATAGAGGGCTATCTACACGACTACGGCAAGTAGGCTCCACAAAGGTGCCTGACACCTTTGTGGAGGTTCGGTTTTTTTTGGGGGGGTTGCGCGGAAAGAATGAAAGGAGTTAATATATCGGTTAGATATATCGGTTAGATATATCGGAACGATATACTAACTCGGTGCCTTTATCGGCAGATTATAGGCATCTTCAAGGAGGATGTAAAGTGCTGGAGATGGCGATATTAGGCGCTCTGAAGGAAAGGCCCATGCATGGCTACGAGCTAAAGAAGCGCCTATCCGATCTCTTGGGTCATTTCTGGAAAATAAGTTTCGGCTCACTATACCCGGCTCTCAAGAGATTGGAGACGAAGAGCGCAATCGAAAAAGCTTACACCGTCAAAGAAAAAACCCGCAACCGCTACGTTTATCGTATAACACCCGCGGGTGAGGAGCTTTTTCAGAAGCTGCTCATCGATACCCGCAAGGCGTCCGAGATCAACGACGCCGATAAGTTCAGCCTGCGGCTGGCCTTCTTCCAATATATGGAACCCGAAATGAGGCTGTGGCTCCTGGAAAAACGCAGGAGTTATCTGATAGACAAGATTACCGACCTGGCAAGCCCGGTCAAGCCGCGTTACAAGGACTCCGACAGCTACCGGCAGGGCCTGTACAGGCACCGCCAGGAACTGATGCAAAGCGACGTCAACTGGATCAATGAAATGATCGAGCAGGAGAAAGAGTCCATCGAGGAGCGCGAAGAAGGGCGCCAGGTCAAGAGGAAACGCGGGAAGGGAGGTGACCGATCGGTCATAGACGATAAGTCGTTGGAAAAAATTACTCCAATGCAGGCATAGAAATGCCGGCAAATCGAGAATAATCCCAATTCCAAGGGGTGCATATAAAGGTTTTTTACGGGAGGTTTATAGATGAAAAAGTTAAGAGCGGCCTTAGTCGGCATTGGCAACTGCGCCTCCTCCCTCGTGCAGGGCATACATTATTACAGCAATGCGAGGGAGGGCGATTTGATCCCGGGTCTCATGCATGTGAACATAGGCCCCTACCACGTAAGCGACATCGACATCGTCTGTGGCTTCGATGTAGATTCCAACAAGGTCGACAAGGATATCTCGGAGGCTATTCTCCTGGGCCGCAATAACACGGTGAAAATTTGTGAGGTCCCACCCATGTCCGCAAAGGTATTTCGGGGGCCGACGCTCGACGGATTGGGAAAGTACTATCACGAGGTGATCGACGAACATCCGTCAAAAGCGGTGAATGTGGCCGAAGTCTTAAAACGGCATGGCGTTCACGTCCTCATCAACTACCTGCCGGTAGGCAGCGAGAAGGCTGCCCATTTCTACGTCGAAGAGGCGCTTAAAGCCGGCTGCGGTGTTGTGAACTGCATACCCGTCTTCGTCGCCAAAGAAGAGATATGGCAAGGTAAGTTCAGGCGTCACGGCCTGCCCATAGTCGGGGATGACATCAAATCACAAGTAGGGGCGACAATACTGCACCGTGTTCTGGCGAAGCTATTCAACGATCGGGGAGTTGTCCTCGATCGTACCTCGCAGTTGAACATCGGCGGCAACATGGACTTCATGAATATGCTCGAACGCGAGCGCTTGGAATCGAAGAAGATATCCAAGACGGATGCCGTCGTCTCCCAGCTGAAACACAACATCGACAAGGATGACGTGCACATAGGCCCCAGCGATTATGTCGCATGGCTGGACGATCGCAAGTGGGCTTATATACGCCTGGAGGGACGGGAATTCGGAGACGTTCCGATGTCAGTCGAATTCAAGTTGGAGGTTTGGGATTCGCCCAACTCGGCGGGAATAGTAATCGACGCCCTCAGGTGCTGCAAGGTGGCCATGGACCGGGGTATGTCGGGCGGTTTGCTTGGCCCGTCAGCCTACTTCATGAAATCGCCACCGGTTCAATATTCCGACGATGTGGCGAGGCAGATGGTGGAGGACTTCCTGGTAGGCGCGCCGCAGGGTACGCTCACGACGGCGGAATTCGGTAACGGCAAAGACCTGGAAAGCGACGAGAAGCTCCTGCAATATCGCGGCGAATTGACGGCCGAGTAAGCGAATGGCCGGCTAATACCGCGGTATTATTTTCGGTTCCGCAGCTGAGGCGGGCTTGATTAATAGAAAACCTGTGCTATATTTTTACGAAGCAGACGATGTTAGCTTGAATTGTTCGAAAGGGCAAACCAGTGAGCAACACGACGCAGACCCTCTTCGCACCCACCGAAGAAGCCAACCATCCCGTAGAAGTAAAGTGCTATTCCGGCTTCAAGCATAATGAGCGGCCGCTGAGTTTCATGCTGTCCGGCCGTGAATTCTCGGTAATGGATATCGAGGGAAGCTGGTTCGAGGAGCAAAAGGACAGCGAAGCAAGGAGGGCGTGTTTCCGGGTAAGGGCGGATGATGGAGACCTCTACCTGCTTAGCTGCGACGAAAACCGCGACGACTGGTTCTTACACCGGGTGTGGAGGCTTTCCCGCAACAGGGCCTTCCCCGCGCCTTCACCGGCATTCTAGAACCGGCTTAATTCCCCGGTTCCGACATGAACCATTCCACTACTCGCTTGAGCCCATCCTGTAATGAAACTTTCGGCTGCCAGGACAGCAGTGAATTCGCCTTGCTAAGGTCAGGGCGGCGCCGGCGCGGGTCATCCTCAGGCAACGGCTGAAAAGCAATCTCGGACTCGGACCCCGTAATCTTCTTGATTTCGTCCGCGAGTTCCAGAATGGTCATCTCGGCATCGTTTCCCAGGTTGATCACCTGCCCGACAGCTTCTTCACGGATAAGTGCACGCCATATTCCTTCGACCAGATCGTCGACGTAGCAGAAGCTACGGGTCTGGCTGCCGTCTCCGTAAACGGTCAGTGATTCCCCGGCCAGAGCCTGCTGGATAAAATTAGGTACCACCCTGCCATCCTCCCGCCGCATCCTGGGCCCGAAGGTATTGAAGATGCGTATGATTACCGACTCCAGTTCATACATACGGCGATAAGTCGAGGTGATTGCCTCGGCGAAACGCTTGGATTCATCGTAACAACTGCGCGGGCCGTTGGGATTCACGTTTCCGAAGTAGCTCTCTTGCTGCGGGGCCTCGAGGGGGTCACCGTAAATCTCGGAAGTGGAAGCCATGAGGAACCGTGCCCCATTTTTCCTCGCCACCTCAAGAAGCTGGTAGGTACCGAGGGAATTGGCGAGCATGGTCTCTACCGGCAGGCGCGCATAATCGATTGGGCTGGCCGGGCTGGCGAGGTGGGCGACTACATCGACCTCGAGGCTTATAGGCAAGGCAACGTCCTGGAGGATGAAGCGAAACAAGCTGTTTCTTTTTATTCCTTCTATATTGTTCAAATCGCCCGTGCATAGATTATCAATACACGTCACCTGGTGGCCTTCCAAGAGAAGACGCTCGCACAGATGCGATCCGATGAATCCCGCGCCTCCGGCTACTAACACGCGCAAATCGCTTCACCTCCCAGTCCAATTGGGGTCAGGCCTGAACATAAACAGGTTCAAGAGGGGTATCATGCAAGAATCCCAGGCCTGAACCTGTTTATGTTCAGGCCTGACCCCAATTGATCGAATTAATTATATCAACCGGCTGGAAACAGTAGTATTGCTTTCAGCGGCCAGAAAGCGCAAGCCATAGGCGCGCAAGCGTGAAAAAACGCCGCGCTCGTCCAGCACCTGTTCGGGTGTGTGAACGCCGGCGGGCAACCGGCCCGACCGCCATTGTTCGATGGCGGTCAACATCATGAGGGCGGAGATGTGGTAATAATCGCCCGAGAGACCGAGTATTTTCTTCTCCTCGCGCCCATTCTCCCGTCCGATCGCCGTCACCCTTATCGCTGAGAGGCAAGCGGCGCTTTCGTTGCGGGCGAAGCGTCCGGCCGCGGTCCGCAACATCATGCTGAGGAGTGCCGATTGTTCGTCGCCCCCCATCCATGCAAGAGTCTGCAAGCCCAGCGACGTGCTCCTCCCGCCTACGCCGCCTTTAAAGCGGATTTCGGGCGCCTCCGTGAGAACACCAGGGAGGGTGACAGGCTCGGGATGCCCGAGAAAGGAGACGGCTTGCCGCCCGACAGGAGGAGGGAACTCCACATATTCCTCCCAACTGCCCGGACGTGCTTTGGCCGGGCCATGATGGTAGTAGGGAGCGCTGCCCGACATGGATTTAATAACGTGGTCGAGGGCGCCCGCTCCCAGCCTGCTCCCCGGCTCGAGATACCAGGCCAAGTCGAGGCTCTCGAGTGATTTGAACCGCGAGGCAACCCTGCAGGCGAGTAGATTGGAGATGCCGGGTGAGATACCGCAACCACAGAGGACGGTTACACCCCTGGCCTCTGCCTGCTGATTGAGCGAAAGGGCATAGGCGGTAGCCTCCGGGTCATCGCAGAGCGAGATGTAATCTCTCCCGGTATCGATCACCGCCTCTATGACTCGCCGTTCATGGCGGTGAAAGGGGCCGAGACAACCGAGGACCACGTCGACCTCGGAAATCCGCTGCCTCAAACTATTCTCGTTCTCGGCGTCAAGAAAGCGTGGTCCGATGATGCTGATCGCCGGATCGCCGGCCATCTGGCCGAGACCTTCGGCGTTGTAGTCAGCCAGGAAAACGCGGTCGAGGCCGGAAAGGGCGAGGAGGCCGGGCATAAGGGCCCGGCCCGATCTCCCGGCTGCCCCCAGTACCAGTACTTTCAAGGCAGTCCTCTAAAAGAGATCGGAGTCACCGGCTTCCCTCCATTCCAGGGCGACACAGGTCCGTTCCCCAGCCGCTACCCGGCTCTTCCGGATAACCACGACCGCCACGCAGGCGGCAAGGAAGGCCGCCAGCAAAACTGTTCTTGTAGTCCGAGCAAGCATAAATCAATTATAAGTGAAAAACGCGGGTGGTTGGCTTCCCTATGAACCGCTCGCCGTTTACTCCGACAGCTTTTGCTTCTCCTCCTCGATAAGCTGACGCCTCAGCACCTTGCCTATCGGTGTCTTGGGTAATTCTTTTCGGAACTCTACTATGGTCGGCACCTTATACTTTGACATTCTTTCCTGGCAGAATGCGATTATTTCCTCCTGCGTGGCCGACTCTCCCTCCTTGAGCACGATATAGGCCTTGACCGTCTCTCCCCGCTTGGGATCGGGCACGCCGGCCACCGCTACGTCCGCTACCTTGGGATGCTCGAACAGTACCTCCTCCACGTCCCGCGGATAGACATTGTATCCGCTGGCGATTATCATGTCTTTCTTGCGGTCGACAATATAAAAGAATCCATCTTCATCGGCGCGGGCAATGTCTCCTGTGTATAGCCACCCGCCAATGAGGACCATCTCCGTCTCTTCCGACATGTTCCAATAACCCTTCATTACCTGTGGACCTTTCACCACAAGCTCACCTATCTCACCGACACCGACTTCCCGATCGCGGTCATCAACCGCCACGAGCTTGATCTCGGTCTCGGGAACGGGCATTCCAATGCTGCCCTGCTTGCGGATTCCATCCAGGGGATTGGCGTGGGTAACCGGGCTTGCCTCCGTCAGCCCGAAGCCCTCCACGAGTTTCCCTCCAGTGACGCGCTCGAATTCCCTCTGAACCTCCATGGGAAGCGGGGCGGCGCCGCTCAGGCAGAAGCGTATGGAAGTAATATCCACCTTTCCGCTTTTTACGTCCGGTTCGTTCATTATCGCCACATACATGGCGGGGACACCGGGGAATAGGGTGGGACGCTCTTTTTTAACGGCGGCAAGGATCATGGGTATATTGCGCGGATCGGGGATGAGCACTAGTTTGCTGCCCAGTTGGATTCCCGAATTCAAATCGACGGTCAAACCATAGACATGAAAGAACGGCAGGCTGCAAAGGGTTACCTCCTGTCCCTCCTTTGCTTCCGGAAACCACGCCCGGCACTGAAAGGTATTGGCCACCAGGTTGCGATGGGTGAGCATGGCTCCCTTGGCCACTCCGGTTGTGCCGCCCGTGTATTGCAGGAGGGCCAGATCCTCGGTCGGGTTTATTTCGGCCTGCGGCTTCTCGTCTGACGCATCGCCCATTAAGTCCTTCATTTTATGCATGCCCTTGAGGCCGTATTTCTGAGGCTGCTCTTCAATCTCCACATGCTCGTGCTTGATCTTCTCCTGCAGCGGTTCGAGGATATTCAAGGGGAACTTCAAATAATCCCGGACGCGAGTAATGATCAGATGATCGAGCTTCGCAGTTTCGAGTGCTTCACTTACTGCCGGCCAGAAGCGATCGAGTATCACCATGACCTTCGCTCCGCAGTCATTCAACTGGTGTTCGATCTCGCGATAGGAGTAGAGGGGATTGAACATCACCACCACCGCTCCTAACTTAAGGATGCCGAAATAAGCGATGACCATCTGAGGGATATTGGGCATCAATAGAGCCACTCTGTCACCCTTACCGACACCCAACTTTTTGAGCGTATCGGCAAAACGGTTGCTCAAGAGATCCAGTTCCCGGTAGCTGATGTTTTTGTTTATAAAAGCAATGGCTGTGTTCGTAGGATACTTACGCACGGTCTGCCCGAGCATCTCTCCCATATCGATATCGGGTACTTCGATTTCGGGGGGAACCCCTGCGGGATAATTTTTCAACCATATCTTATCCATGACTACCTCCTTAGGCCCTTGCAGATATCGCAGCTTCCAGTGACTAAGTATTATTCCCCTAAGCAATAGGGGTCAAGTAATAGGGGTCCGGCCTAAACATAAACATTGCCGGCGGATGAAGGTTTGTTACTTGCTCAGCAAGTCTTCTTCTACTTCCAGCCCCAGCTGCTTTACCGCCAAGCTGAAATCGTGCGGGCTGGTGGAAGCCGAGACGGCCTCTTTGTAATCGCAGAGACCATAACGATAGAGATCGACAAGAGATTGGTCGAAGGTTTGCATGCCATAGAACTCGCCCTCCGAGACGATCTCCCTCATAACCGTAGTCGGCTCCTCGTTGATCAATGCCTCTGCCATCCGGCCGGTCATGATGAGAACCTCCACCGCGGGGACCCTCCCGCTGTGATCCTTCAGGGGAAGCAGCCTCTGAGATACGATGCCCTTGAGGACGCTGGCAAGAGTGAGCCGGATCTGCTTCTGCTGCTGTGGAGGGAAGAAGTCGATTATGCGATTCACAGTCTCGGTGGTATCAATGGTATGGAAGGTACTTAGAACCAGGTGACCAGTCATGGCTACGCTCATAGCTGCGGTAACCGTTTCAGGGTCTCGCATTTCGCCGATCAATATCACATCTGGGTCTTGCCGGGTCACGTACTTAAGCGCCTCGTCATATCCCTCGGTGTCGCTTCCGATCTCCCTTTGATTTACTATGCTTTTCTTATCGACATGCAATACCTCGATGGGATCTTCAATGGTTATTATGTTCATCTGGTCGTTGCTGTTTATATAGTCGATCATGGCGGCGAGAGTAGTGGTCTTGCCCGATCCAGCCGGACCGGTGACCAGGATGAGACCCCTTCTTTCTTGCGAGAGCCGGCGGAGGACCGGAGGCAAACCAAGCTCTTCGAAACTGGGAACCGCCGTGGTGAGAACCCGCCTGATGGCGATTCCAACCGTGCCCCTCTGCTTGAATATGTTGGCCCGGAATCTTCCCAGTCCCGCTATGCTATAAGCGAAATCGACTTCGTTGCGTTCGGCGAACTTTTTTGCCTGCTTTTCATTCATCAGGGCGTATGCCGCCTCGACCGTATCGGTTGGGGAAAGGCGCGGGAAATCCGGCTTGATGAGTTGGCCGTCGACACGAAAATAGGGCGGCCCACCCGCCTTGATATGAAGGTCGGATGCCTGCTTGTCAACCATGTATTGCAGTAGATTCTGGATATCCATTATCCCCCCTCAACAGCGCTTTTCGGTTATTCGCCTGCAAACCTTAATATACCATGGGTTTACGTAGGGGTCAGCTGCAACGTGGGGTCTGTTGAACTTGGTGTTGAACTTGGGGTCGAGCCTCAACATCAACAAGCCTCCAAACATTCGCAACTTATGCTGAACCGCTTTCTTTGAAGGTTGTTGAACTTGAGGCTCGACCCCAAGTTCAACACCTCATCCAGTTTAAATCTTCCAGTAGGGTGAGATGGCTTCCCTGGTCGCCTCTATTATCTCCAGACCCCGCTCCGTCGGCTCCCTGGGAAAGGAATCCATCTCTTCAACAACCCTGGTCTCATCCCCGGCCATGACTGCGATGGTATTGTTCACGGAAGCGGCCAATCCCAATAGGTTGTAGCCGCCTTCAAGCGAGGCCAGCATCTTTCCACCGCAATACTCTTGCGCAAGGGCTTGCAGCCGCTCCGCCATGGCTGAATAAGTAGTCGCCGTAAGGAGCATCGAGCACAGTGGATCATTGAAATGCCCATCATAGCCTGCGGATATGAGCACCAACTCGGGCTCGTACTGGCGGGCGATCGGCATTATTACCCGATCAAAAGCCTCCAGGTAAATATCCTCACCTGTAAAGGCCGGGAAGGGGAAATTGACATTGTAGCCTTCTCCGGCTCCGCTTCCCACCTCCCGGTAGGTCCCGGTACCCGGATAGTGCGGGTATTGGTGCAATGAAATATAGAGGACGCGTTTGTCATCATAGAGGATGTCTTCCAGCCCATTTCCGTGATGGGCGTCCCAGTCGAGGATGAATACTCGCGACACATCGAAATGCTCCATTGCGTAGCGCGATGTGACGGCATTGTTGTTAAAAATGCAGAAGCCCATTCCGCGAGTGGAGGTTGCATGATGCCCCGGCGGCCTTACCAAGCAGAAAGCATTGGGCGCGTCGCCCGAGAAGATTCGCTCCAGGCCTTCAAGCCCAGCCCCGGCCGATTTCAGTGCCGCCGCAAAAGACTTCGGACTCACCGGGGTATCTCCATCCAGCCAGCCGCCGCCCGATTCCGCCATCTTCTTCACTTTATCGATGTAATTCATGGGGTGGACCATGTTTATCTCATCGATAGTCGCATCCCGCGGCGAGATGATCCTTATCTTCTCGGACAACTTGGTCTTCTTTATCATCTCCAGGCTCGACTCCAGCCTTTCCGGGCGTTCCGGATGGCCGAAGCCGTTATCGTGATCGAGATAGAGTGGATCGTAGAATACGATGGTCGAGTTCAATTCAAACTCCCCTTGAAGCAATACGGTTTGAAGTCGATCCGGCGGATCTACGAGACATTATAGTATACGGCAGGCTCCACAAAAATCGCGGCGTGCGCCCAAGTTTGCCACCCGTACGACATCGCCAGTATGAGGTGCGTGGATGTACTGCCCTCCGCCTACATACATCCCAACGTGTCCGTAGCCATGGAAGAAGACGAGGTCCCCCGGCTCGAGCTGTTCGTATGAAACCTGAACGCCGCAGCGGGCTTGCATGTAAGAACTGTGGGGGAGGCTGATTCCCACCTTGGCGTAACAGTACATAACCAACCCGGAACAATCGAAAACATTGGGGCCGGATCCGGCATATTGATAAGGCTTGCCGATTTGTTGATAGGCTATCTGGACCACGGTCGGCGCGTAAGGAGGCGCGGGCGGTGGATTCGGGATAGCCCTTGTCGGAGAAGGATACACGGGGTTGGTACGATTATTATTGCGGGCGGCAACCTGGTTGGCCTCTTCCTGAGCCATCAGGTTATTAATCTCCGATTCGACCCCGGCTACCAAATTCTTCCTCTTTTGCAGGTCGCCTTCTATCTGAGCCTTCTGGCCCGCGAGTTCGGAGGCCGTCTGATCCAGCTCTCCTTTGCGTGCGGCCAATTCGTCTCGGGCTGCGTCTACCTGCTCCCGGACGCCGATTACCGACGCTATTACGCTGACGTCCTCTCCCCCTATTCGCTGTGCCCTGTCGACATTGATGTAGAGGTCTTCCACGGTTCGAGATTCGGTAAGCACCTCCAGCACGTCGGCATTGCCACTCTTGTATAGTTCCCTCAGCCGGTCACCGAGGATTTCCCTCCTCTGTTCCAGCGCGGCGGTAAGGCTCGCCAGTTCCGCTTCCTTCTGGGCGATTTCCCGCTGGGTTTGCTGCACCCTCACACTGGTCATGTTGTATTGTTCCGTTACCGACTCCAAACGCGTATCGATCTTTTGCACCTCGTTTTTGATGCGATCGAGCTCGTTTTTCTTATCCTGGACCGGGTCGGCAACAGCCGTACCCAAGGTTATGAATACGAGAAGGGATACCAGAATGATACTCAGCACCAGGGCTTTTATTCTTCTGGCCATCATATCCTCCAATGTTGTTACAACCCTTTTCTTAACCAATTCAGGGTTAATAATAGCATAACCTTCCCACTGTCCCAAAAACGGCGCTGTCGCCGAGATATTTCATCTGAACATACTGGGGGCTTATTTATTCAAGCATGGAGCCAAAATTCTGGGGGGTTAACACCCTAGGTTTCAGGTCCGCCTGTTGAGCCAGACGAAAAAACCAGGGTTGCTTCATTGCCTTCCCGATTGAAGCTCAGCTCATCGGCGTAATAGCGAACGATGATCAAGCCACGCCCGCGCTCCGAAAGAGTCGGCTCGTCCGGATGCTCAGCCTTAACATGGAGGTGGTCGAATCCTTCGCCCTCATCCCGAACTCGAATGACGACCCGCCGCGGCCCGGCTTTCACTGTTATATATACTTTCTTGGATTCATCGCCGCGATTGCCGTGCTCCATCGCATTATGAAGGAGCTCCTCCAGGCAGAGGCGCAGGGTAATTGGATCCTTTAATCCCTCGAATCCTTGCAGGGTCTCGAGGACACTGTCGATCACATAGCGTATCTGTTTGACGTCGGTTCCCACCGTCATGGTCAGGTCATAGAGATCTTCCAGCTCCAGCACCATCACCGCTATATCGTCAGGCTGCGGGGCATCGCCAGAGAAGAGCATCACCTCATCTCCCAGGGCATCTAGGAAAGCTTCGATGTCCTCGCCCGCGTGAGCTTTAACCAACTCCACCAAGCGCTTTCTCCCGAGTACCTCGCCCCTGTCGTTAAGGGCGCCGGTTACTCCATCGGTGTAGAGGAGGATACGGTCCCCGCGTTCAAGTTTTACCGTCCTCTCCTGATAGCACCCGTCTTCCATCAAACCGACCGGAAATCCCTCGCCCTCCAGGTATTCGATCTCGCCGCTCCCCTGACGTACGAGGAGCGGAGCTTCGTGCCCGGCCTTGGTATAGGTGAGCCTGTTATCGGTGTTGTCATAGAAGCCGTAGAATAGTGTCGCAAAGCCGTATTGCGACTCGGAGAAGAACCTCCGAAACGCGGAGTTGGCTTCGTTAAGGATGCTCCGGGGTGAACTCAAGTGTTGACCCGCCTGATAAAGGATGGTCGTAAGAACCGACATGATGAGAGCGGCGGGCATGCCCTTGTTCGCCACATCCCCGATCATAAGGCCGAACTTATTGGGACAGGACTGGGACCTCAGCTTCTGACAGCGATCTTGTATTTGAGAGCTGCAGTAGAAGCAGAAACGCGAATCGCGTGAAAGGGGTACGATGCTGAAGAAATCGCCTCCGACCGCCGAGGCCGGCATAAGGCGCGATACCATCCGTATGGAAGCGCACGGCATTTGCGTTGAAATGATCGAGCGTTGAATGCGACTCGCCATTCGCAGCTCCTTGGCCAGGTGCTCCTGGTCGCGCCGCAACGCCTGATACAGTTGGGCATTTTCAATGGCGGCGGCTGCCATATCGGCGAAGGAGATAAGGTATTCGAGATCGACGTGATCGTAGTAGCGCCCGTGTGTAGAGCTTGAAACATTCAGGACACCGATAACCCTGCCCTCAACCCGCAGTGGGACCGCCAACGCGCTTACGATGTTCGGATTGATGCCCTGAAATCGATCGTCGGCAACCGCATCACTCAAGACCAGTGGCGAACCTTGTTTGGCCACCCATCCCGATATGCCCTCTCCCAAACGCACACTGAATTCAACCGATTCCCGCAAGCCCCGTGATGCCCGTACCGACAAGACGCCGCTCTTCTCATCGAGAAGCATGATGCTTCCCCTGTCCGCACCCAGTAATTCTATCGCCTGTTCGACTACGCGATTGAGACGGAGATCGAGGTCGAGGGAACCGTCGAGAACCCGGCCGGCCCGCCGGAATTCGCCATTAATGGCCGGCGCGGCTCCGGAGCCGGAGGGTTTATCGTCAGACCTTTCAAGTTTCTCGCCATTCACTTGAAGCTCCCGAGGGCCTCCTCTTCGTTCTCGTAGATATCGATGATCTTGGTGAAGCGCACAACGTCCAGAAGCTCTCGGATGGCCTCACCGGCATGGAGGATCTTGAGCTGTCCCTTGTTCTGGCTCGATTTCTTGAAGGCATCGGCGATAATGCTCAAGCCGGCCGTATTAATATAAGTCAGGCCGTCGATGTCCAGCACGATGTTGTAACAGCCGTCGGCGAATACATCATTTATTGTCTCCCCGAAGCGATCAACTGTTTCCGAGTCCACCACGCCTGAAACTCTAACCACTGCAATCTCGCCCATATCCCCGGCCTTGCTTAGGGCAATCTCCATCTACCTACCTCCTCCTGAAGCTGGATCATCAAAACAACAATGATGGTATCGGCACAAGCTCTTTCCTATTTAATTCACTACATATAGTGTTGATAAGCGAGCATGAAAACTATATATTGTATAAAAGGTGGTTGAATGAAATACGATCGTTTTCTTTATCCCTTCTCGGCAATCGTCGGGCAGGAAAAAATGAAAAGGTCTCTGCTCGTTAATGCCGTCGATTTTCGTATCGGTGGGCTTTTGATAAAGGGCGAGCGAGGAACCGCCAAGTCGAGTGCCGCTCGGTCGCTGGCCGAACTCCTCCCCGAAATGGATGCGGTAATGGATTGCCCCTTCTCGTGCAATCCTCACAATAACGAAGAGATGTGCGATTGCTGCCTGGCCACTTGGGAAGATGCCCAACCCCTCCCTCTTACGACGCGCCCGGCCTCCTTCATCACCCTTCCACTCAATGCTACGGAGGACAGAGTGGTGGGAACTTTGGACCTCGAAAGGGCACTGAAGGAAGGGACCAAGGACTTCGAACCAGGCCTACTCGCCGCGGCCAACCGCTCTATCCTTTACGTCGATGAAGTGAACCTGCTCGACGATCATATCGTGGATATTCTTCTCGACGCCGCGGCTATGGGAGTGAATATCGTGGAACGGGAAGCCGTCTCCTACTCCCACCCGGCCTCCTTCCTGCTGATAGGAACCATGAACCCCGAGGAGGGCGACCTGAGACCGCAACTCGAGGACCGCTTCGGATTGTGCATAGAGGTAAAAGGGGAATCCGATGCGGCTTCCCGCATCGAAATCATGCGGCGG
>MELM01000044.1:156025-161330 GCA_001767605.1 Candidatus Solincola sediminis
GAGGTTTTCAGAGCGGAGTTCGCGCCGCAGCAGAGGGAGGTCCGTGAGAAAATCGTTTCGGCGCGCAAGCTCCTGCCGCAGGTGGAAATCGACGATGCAGTCCTTGAATTAGTCTCCAATATCGCGGTCGAACTGGGGGTCTGCGGGCACAGGGCGGATATAGCGACCTGCCGGGCTGCAATGGCTCTCGCCGCTTTCGAGGGTTCTTTAAATGTTACGCAGGAATATGCGCTGGAGGCGGCTGAGATGGCATTTCCCCACAGATTGGGGAAAACGCCTTTCGACCATCCAAAGGGCATGGAGTGCCTGCGAGAAGTGATCGAGAAGAAGGGGAAGTTGATCAACCTGCCCGGATCGGAAGGCTCACATGCCCTGATCCCCCTGGCTTCGCGATCCCTTCCTCTCGAAATAAAACCAAGTGAACGGACCGAGAAAAAATTTCTCCGCATGAAGCCGGCAAGCGGTCCTGAGGATACTCCAATATTAGAGGGCCAGGTGGTCAAATCCCTCAAATCGGCGAGTGGCAAGAGGAACACGGCCGTCGCGGATTCGCAGGATGGCAGGCGAGTAGGCCACACAATACCCGAGGCGAACCAAACCTTGAAGGCAGGAAATGTGGCTATCGATGCCACCCTGCGGGCGGCAGCCGCGAGAAGCGCATCCCAGCAAAAACCTTTTGAGATCGCACGGGAGGATCTGCGCAAGGCGGTGCGCAGGCGGAAAGTGGGCAACCTCATCCTCTTCGTGCTCGATGCCAGCGCCTCGATGGGATCTCGGGAAAAAATAGAGTCCACCAGGAAAGTAGTTAGCGATCTTCTAGTCGATGCCTATCAGAAAAGGGATAAGGTGGGACTGATATCTTTTCGCGATGATGGAGCCCAGCTGGTCCTTACCCCTACCTCCAGCGCCCAGATAGCCAAAATACGGCTGAAGGAGCTCGCCACCGGAGGAGCAACTCCCCTCAGCCACGGACTCGCCCTCGCGCTGGAAGTGGCGAAGAGAGAGCTGAAGCGGAACACCGGCATATCTCCACTACTGGTATTGATAACCGATGGTTACGGAAACGTCGCTTATACCGAAAAGGATCCGGTTAAGGAAAGCCTCCTCCTGGCGGGAAAGATACGTGATGAAAAAATCGCTTCCGTCGTATTCGACACCTCCGCCAGCTTCCTCCTCAAGCGCACCGGCACCGTGATCACCCATGCCCGCCGCATAGCCGACGCCATGGGCGCCAGATATTACCCGCTTGGCAACACCATGGAGCCGAAAGAAATGCTGGACCGACTGGGAAAAAGCCTCGGCACCTAGCTCGTAAATACGGTCATTCACCAAGCGTTTAAGGCTTCACGTTTTGCTTGCAGATCGCTTGACCTCCATATTTCATATCCCCAATTTCCTGCCGATAAAGAGTGAGGGGGTACCGGAGGAGAGCAATGTACAATAGAGGTTCGAGAGGCGTGGGGCCGAAGAAAGGGCTCAAGGATCTGCTGTTGCCGATTATAGTGGTGACCATCGCAATCTTGGTCACTGGCATCATAACGACCACGGCCGTCATCTCGCCTCCAACCGACTATCTCCTGGCCGGCGGCCTCGGCTTCTGCGTGCTCGCCCTGGTGATTTTTCTGGCAGTGGAGTGGAGCCGCTACCGCGAGCAGAATAAAGGCTATATAAACGAAATAACCGACTTGAATTTGCGCTTCGGCATACTGGCTGACGCGGTGAGTGCGGTAAGTTCCACACTCGACCTGCAAGAGCTGGTCGAGAACATCTTGGGTGTGATGCTCACGCTCACCAATTCGAACATCGGCGTGGTCCTTATCCCGGACGATAGCGGTACCAGCCTGCAGGTGCTGACCCACCGCGGCTTCATGGAGACTGCGGTCCGAGGCTTGAAGATCCCCGTGGGCAAGAGCGGCATCGGCAAATCATTCAAGAACGGCCAGATGCTGATTCGCAAGGATATGGCGGAGGACCCCAAGGCCGCTGAAACATACAGCGAAGGCCAAAGCCCGAGGTCCCAGATAATCATGCCGCTCAAGGCCAAAGGCCAGATGGTCGGGGTGGCCGTGACCGCCTGTTGCGACGAACACGAATACAAGCAGGATGAGGTGCTGCTACTTTCCAGCCTCTGTCATGAACTTGCAGTGGCGATGATCAATGTCGACCTTTATCAACAGAGCCAGCGCACACTGGAATGGTTGGCCGACACCCAGGAGTACACCGATCACTTCATTCAGGAAATGCTGGCCGGGGTCCTGGTTGTGAACAACGAGGGAGACGTTATGTTCTTCAACCAGGAGGCGGCCGATATTCTCAAGATCGCACCGAAGGAAGTCATAGGAGTAAATTATAACGACCTGGTACCCGAGCGAGAGAAGTTCAGGGCTCTGGCTTTCATCAAACCGATCCTGCAATTGTGCCTTGATGAGGAGCGCATCTTCCGCCGGCATGAAATGGTGATAGAAGGCCCGAACGCCCGCAGAATGACCATCAACTTCAACGCGTTTCCGCTACACCTCGGCAAGGGGGAAAGGATGGGAGCCGCAATGGTCTTCATGGATATAACGTCGATCAAGGATATGGAATCTCGCTTGAGGCAACAGGACCATCTCTCCATCCTGGGACAAATGGCGGCAAAGATCGCCCATGAGGTCAAGAATCCCTTGTTCGCAATCATAGGGCTTGCCGACGAATTGGTGGAAGACGAGGCGGAAGAGGACCGCCGCCGCCTGTTGGACATGATCAAACAAGAGGCGGCGCTCAGCAACCAGTGGATATCGGGAATGCTGAGCTTCAGTAAGTCCCCGTTCCCCATAAGCGAGCAGGCCGAGCTTTACCTCCAATCGGAACTCCCCGATCTGATAGCGGATTTCATTCACGTTAACGGCAAGGACAACGTGAAGATAAACGGCGACTTCGAGTCCGATTCGCCTCCGGTAATCATCACACATGAAAACGTACGCCATGTCCTCTTCAACCTCTTGGAAAACGCCATGCAGGCCATGCCCGATGGAGGCGTGATAACGGTGAGACTGCACGATTCAGGAGACGGGTTCGTGGAGATGAGGGTGGAGGACACCGGAGCCGGAATAAAGGAAGAAATAAGGCCTTCCATCTTCGATCCCTTCTTCACAACCAAGGATGGAGGTACCGGGCTTGGTTTGTCTATTGTAGAAAAGATCCTCCTGGACACAGGAGGCGATATAGAGGTACGCTCTCAGCAGAATTTGGGGACTACGTTCATTCTCAAGCTTCCGACCCGGGGGAGTAGCCTTTGAATAGCATGGAGACTACTAAACTGCTTATCGTGGATGACAACGAAGGTGTCCGGCACCTGGTATCGCGATGGCTGGAAAGGGCCGGCTTTTCGGTGAGGGAAGCCAAGGACGGCGCGGAGGCGATCGAGAAGGTCAAGGAGGATCCACCGGCCATCATTCTCGCCGATATCCGCATGCCCAAGATAGACGGCATAGAGCTCGCTCGCATCATAAAGAGCGATTACCCCGAAATAAAGATAATTCTCATGACCGCCTATTCCTCGCCGCAGACCATAGCTCAGGCAAGGCGGGAAGGCGTCGACGACTACCTCGAAAAGCCCTTCACAAAAGACCAGGTGGAAAGGATTACCCTCGAAGCCCTCTCTTGAAATCAAGGGTTGAGCGCCGCCTGCCGCTGAAAACGGTTATCCCCTCGTATCCCACGCGCAGGAGCAACTCGAGCGCCTCGTTGAAGCGGTCCCCGACCTCTTCCGGCTGGTGCGCATCCGAGCCTAATGCCACCGGGATATCCCTTTCCCGGCAGGCTTTCAGGAATTCCTCGGAAGGGTATATCTCGCCGACCGGCTTGCGCAATCCGGCCGTATTCACTTCAACGGCGAGACCGGCTTTGGCCACCCGATCGAGGCAGTTCTCGTACAGCAAGCTGACGTCCGCTTCCGGCCTGAACCCGAACTTCTTTATGAGATCGGGGTGGGCCAGGATGTCGAAAAGGCCGCATTCGGCCGCCTCGCCGAGGAACTCGAAATAACGCGCCCAGAGCGCGAATATATCGCGGCCCTGGTAGCCTTCAATACAGCGTGGATCGTCAAAACCCCAGCCGTCCACATAATGGACCGAGCCCATCACGTAGTCGAAAGAAAAGGGCTCGAGCATAGGACCGATGCGGTGAACGGTCTCAGGAAGGAAGTCTACTTCTATCCCCAATCTCACGCCCAGGTGCGGAAAGGCTGCCCGCAACCGTTCGACATCCTCGACGTAGGCCGGAAGCTCCTCCAGGCCCATGGCGAGCGCCCTGTCTTCGATATGCAGCATAGGGAAATGATCGGAAAAGCCGATTTCGGCAAGACCCAGGGCGTCTGCCCGCCTGGCATAATCTTCCATATTTCCCAGGGCATGCCCGCATCTTGCCGTATGCAGGTGATAATCGACCAATCCGCTCGTATCCGCCATGTACCGAGGATAACAGATAAGCGGGCCGGGGAATAATAGTGCCTACTTGGGATGAAGAGATAAATGGTATACTCTCTTAATCACGGCAGCATATCAAGCATCCCGGAAGGAGGATGGGTATCAATGGGTAAGCGCAGAAAACTATCGAAGGCCGAAAAAAGGGTAGAGAAGGTCGAAAAGGCAAAAGGTAAGCTCGAAAAGAAGTTGATCCACCTGGAAAAGGTGGGAAGCAAGGCCATGAAGAAGGCCGAGAAGCTGAGCAAGAAACTGGCCAAGAAAGTGGAAGGCTAGTCGGGCAAAGCCTCAAGATTTCCTTACTCTTCGAAAAGTTCACCCATAAGTTCCTTCTTGGCCTTTTGAAACTCCTCCTCGGTGAGAGCGCCGCTGCGGCGCAGCTCATCAAGTTTCTTCAGGCCATCCACCAATTCCAGATCGGTCGGTTGCGCCGCAGCGGGTTGGGCGGGACTGGTAGTGCGTTGCATCCCCGGTTCCTGCAGGGCGCTTCTCATTTCCCTGGCTATCTCCCGGCTGGCGCGGCTTGACTGCCCTTCCTCGTAGAGCCGCCTCTGCTGCAGAATCTGGGTTCTCACCTCTACTGGATTGCCGATGTTGGTAAAGGCCTCCTGGCCGAACTCCCCGGCCGACTCGATAACGATGTCACCGTAGCGGAAGATCCTTTCCCACAAGTTCTGGCTGCAGGCAAGATCGTTTATCTGGTCCAGGGGAATAGACTTCCATTTCTTCGTTAATATACCCGAGTTGAATATCAGGCGGCGGTCGGTAAGGATGAAATGGGTGAAGTACCATTTAAGTATGGGGTATAACAGCCACACTCCGGTAACGACGAAAAAGGCGAT
>MELM01000044.1:161337-161528 GCA_001767605.1 Candidatus Solincola sediminis
ACAATCGTCCATTTGTCGGCGAAAGCGGCACTGTTGCGAAACCAGAACAAGGTGATCCAGCCGCCGGCAGCGAGAATCATGGCGCCGGCAGGCAGTATGGGATGTCTCCCTTCGATCTTTCTGATCTTGATTAAGGGAATCGCCCCGTAAGCCACCAGTGCGAAAGCTGCGAGTATGCTGATCAGAATGAT
>MELM01000044.1:161711-162790 GCA_001767605.1 Candidatus Solincola sediminis
TTCCACCTCTCCCCCTTTCCTCATTAGCCAGGCTGTACTTAAAAACAAGTCATGTTCAGGAATTCGCGGTAGCGCTCCTCGACATCATCATTCGACAAGCGAGCCAGGCGATCGCATGAAAAGGACTCGACGACGTAAGAAGCTACAACGCTGCCGTAGACAATAGAGCGCCTGATCTGATCCCCACTCATTTCGGGATACCTGGATAGCGATCCCAGAAATCCGCCTCCGAAGGTATCACCGGCACCAGTCGGATCGAATACCGTATCGAGGGGATAAGCCGGCAATGAGAAGAACTGGTCCTTCCCGAGCATGATCACCCCATGTTCGCCTTTTTTGATGATAACCTTCTCCGGGCCCATCTCGAGAAGTTTGCGTCCCGCGGTTATCAGGTTCGGCTCGCGCGCAAGTTCCCTGGCCTCGGCGTCATTCAAGAGCAGGTAATCGACTTGCGAAATAGTTTCCAGTAGTTGTTCCCGCTTATTCCCGATCCAATAATTCATGGTATCGCAGATAGTGAGGCGGGGTGCCCGCACTTGTTTGAGGACCTTGAGCTGCAATTCAGGATCTATATTGGCGAGAAACACGTATTCCGCGTCGCGGTACTCCTCTGGTATTTCGGGATCGAAAGTGTCGAAGACATTCAGTTGCGTGTCAATGGTATGTGCCTCATTGAGATCGTAATCATAGTAGCCTTCCCAACGGAAAGTCCTTCCCGGCACCCTTTTCAAGCCTCGGAGATCGACATTGTGAGATTCGAGGAATTCAACATGGCGCTGAGGGAAATCGTCCCCCACCACGGCCACGATGCCCACTTTATTGAAAAGCGATGCGGCGATGCTGAAAAAAGTGGCCGATCCTCCCAGTACCTCCTCAGCCTCGCCGAAGGGGGTGCGTATGGAGTCGAGAGCCACCGATCCTACAACCAGAATGTCCATTTTTACCTCCGCTAATCTCGTCATAAAGAAGCTCTGCGGCCTATGCCCGGATTGCCCCTGACTTCGCCGCCGAGCTTATGCTTCCTTCTTTGCGTCAGCAAGACCAAGTAGCATCCTCCACCCGCCAGGGTACACAGCCAG
>MELM01000045.1:0-1575 GCA_001767605.1 Candidatus Solincola sediminis
AGGACGGCGGTTGCTCGAAAACTTCCTGGCGATAGCCGGGATGTAATCATCCAGTTTGTCCTACATGTGTAGAATTGGTCAGTGAGAAGGCAAAACGAATATGAACGAGTTACGCGGACGGCCGGAGATCAAATTCAATTTCAGCAGGATGCTCAATTCTGCGTGAAGCATCCAGAACCTCCATGCCTACCACGTCCCCCTCGGCATCAATTACCCCCGTACTTAAATATCATCCCTTGCGAAATGTATCATGGCACAGGGGCTGGATTAATCTTCAGAACGTGTGCGGGCTGCTCTTGAAGTGGTTCGGGAAGCCTTACTTCGATTGCCTGATCACGCTGAATCCAGTCGAGGTGACCGGACATCCCCAATAGTTCGACTTTCGCGCCACTTCGTGCCGTGAGGGAAGAGATCGTGATAGTACGTCCTTGCGACGTCCCCATCACCGCTGCGAAAAGTACGTCCTCCTTCTGCGTAAAGCGGACGTCCAGCCCTTCCAGTGTGGCACCTTCGGCTCGTGACCAGGGCCTTGTCCCGAATACCGCCTCCCCATTTATTTCAAGCCAGGTACCGAGCCCTTTGAGGATGTCGACTTGTACCTGGGGGATGCGGCCGCCGGGCATGGGGCCCACATTCAGAAGCAGGTTGCCGTTCTTGCTGACAACATCGATTAGAAGATGGATGAGTTCCGGCACAGTAATGAAATCCCCGGGTAGCTCCTCGCGGTTGTAGCCGAAAGACGTGCCCATGCCGCGCACACATTCCCATTTCTTTTCTTGCACGTTCTGGAAGGTGGTGTATTCCGGTGTGACATAGTCGCTGTGTATTTTAGCAGAACTCGTCACGCCTTTCGCAAACATGCTTGCCATCAATCTGTTCATGAATGGCCTAACAAGCGGTGATGCAATGAGCCGTCTGGCCCACATGGGATATTGTGCCCACCTGTCGTTGACTACCCCTTCGGGAATGCGATTGTAGAAGTATGAAAAGAGTTTGTTGAGATCAGGTCCCTGCGGGTATCCAATATCATTCCATAACAACGAAGGTTCATAATCATCGATCAGCTCGCGCCAATGGGCGTCTATATATTTCAGGTACTTCTCATCGGTCGGTACGATGACCGCCCCATCGACGAAATCGCGGATGGGCTTGCTGGTGAAGGTCCAGTCATACGGGCTCGAATAGTAGAAGCCCATCCTCATTCCCCGGCCTTTGACGGCCTCCGTCAGCTCGCCGACCACGTTGCGCGAAGCATGAAGCTCCGGCTTCATAGGGTTGAGATGCCGGCTGGGCCATAACAGGAATCCGTCATGATGCTTGGTTACGAGCACCACATACTTCGCCCCTACGCTCTCAAAGAGGTCTGCCCACTCGTTGGGATTCCACTGCGGCAGAGCCCGGTTGAAATCATCCGCGAAATTGTAGTAGTCGTATCCCTCGCCGTATGTCTTTATATGATGCAAATAGGCAGGGCTTCCTTTGATGCGGATTGAGTTGAGATACCACTCCGAGTAGGGCTGATTGGACATCGCAGCCTTGATCCCATAATTCTTGATGATATCGATGATGCTCCCC
>MELM01000045.1:1652-2770 GCA_001767605.1 Candidatus Solincola sediminis
CTGAGGCACTTCATGACTATCAATCGAATCCCGCGTCGATTCGTACTGCATTCCCGGCCTTTCATCGCGCAGTGTCCGTTGGCATTAATATCGCCCGCAAGTCACTTTCCTTTTAGCATCATTGGGATGTCTGTCTTGCTTATAATTAAGCCGATTGTTTATCTGTGCTTAGAGAGCATGCAGGTATTGATCTAGATATATATTAGTGGAGCCGACGAGGAGACTCGAACTAAAATATTGAAGGATGTCAGCAGACCGACAATCGGCGGGGCTAGCTGACAAATAATTACATCTTGTCATAATATAGAGAAAGGAATTAGTGTATCTGCTGGAAGGGCAATTGGGCTATATGTTATAGGGTCTAGGAGCAAATTTGAGACAAAAAGCTAAGCTCGCAATCGTAGTTATCTTCCTGGTGTCGTTCTCCTTTTCTGTTGGCTGCAACAATAAGCCCCTAATAAATGCAGCTGCTGAAGTAAGGGCAAGTTCTGTTGACTCCTATTCCTGGAGCCAGCAGAAGGTCTTTGAAAACTTTGTTGCGGGACCGGGACAAATCGAGTGCCTTGATGATCAACATGTTTGGCTCGCTTGCCTCGACCGATCGGATTACAGCCGGGGGGCAATTCTCTTCTTTGATGGGAACTCTTGGCAACGGCAGTTCATAGCTCGTATGAGTATCGGAAAAATATGCGCGGCAAGCGACAACGCGGTTTGGGCGCTGGCCTCTGATGAGCTTACCGCTGAAGATATCATCCTATATTTCAACGGTCTAACTTGGTCGGAACAATACAGAACCAGCTCGGTTCTGGATGATATCTGCTGCGCTGATAACGCTCATGCTTGGGCTGCTGGCAATGAAATCCTCTCTTATGATGGTAAGAGTTGGTCTAGACAATCCACCTCAGCCACCGGCTTCGTCGGCATTACAGCCGCTGACCCACATCGAGTATGGGCTTGCACTAAAGATGCATGTTGGTTTTTCGATGGAGATTCCTGGCGAGAGCAATTGCGGCCGGGATCATTAATAAAAGATATATCCTCTGTCAAATCGGGAGAAGCCTGGATGCTATGTTGCACTCAAGAAGAGCAGACGGCCAATAAGAATGCGCAATATCAGT
>MELM01000045.1:2815-3167 GCA_001767605.1 Candidatus Solincola sediminis
CTTGACCATTTGGAGGCGACTGACAGAAATCATGCCTGGGCTTGGAATTATATTGAAAGCCATGGCGAGGTCAATTGCTACTACTACGATGGAATAAACTGGGCCCGCTTTAAGCCGGGAGATTTATACAACGTAAATTGCATTTCAGCATCAGGACCTGACACTACCTGGTTTACCGGAGGGTATGGCTGAGACGATTGTTTCTCGGTGGTCTATCGAGTTGATTCCGGGACCTGGAATGAAGTTGATATAAAAACCGCGAAGCGAGAAGGATCTCTGATCGACGTTCAAGCCTTCGATGACAATCACGCCTACGCGATAACCGACCAAGCTCTATTCTCTTATAATGAAG
>MELM01000045.1:3175-6136 GCA_001767605.1 Candidatus Solincola sediminis
GTATTCAATCCAGGAGAGGCTTTCGAGCGCAATGAAATAATTGAATCCTTCAATATCCTCGATCCGCAACATATTTGGGTGATATCTCGTTCATACGAAGAGGATTATGAATCCACGTATCACATTTATTTTTACAACGGGCATAGTTATGAAACGCAATTGGAATTCGAGAGCGACTGTAGCATCCTGCCTATCAGTACAAATGAAGTCTGGGCCTGGTCGGGAAGCGATATCTTCTTTTTCGACGGATCTAATTGGAGCAATCAATATCATGCGGATTCAAAGATCAGGATGATAAAGGCGCGGGGCAAATCCGCTTGGGCCATAGGTGATCCCGATATTTACGGCCTCACCAATTCTCGCATTTATTTCTTCGATGGCACCGAGTGGCAGAAGAAGGGAGATGTGAGCGCCAGCCTTACCTGTTTTCAACTGGGAACTGATTCCGTTCTATGGGCGGGGGGAATGCGAGATTTTGTAGATCCCGATAAAACAACTCATTCCGAAGCCTTTGTTTTTAAATTCGACGCTGATTCTTCGGACTTTGATTCTGACAAAAAGGGTCAGGCACTTTTCTCACTCTGGGACTGGCTTCCACAGATCAAACTGCAGAAGAATTTCGGGAAATCTGATGCAAAAGAGGGTACGGCACTGCCAGAGGGACAAAAAATTATGGATCTGGCCGTGATTGATAGCAATGACGCCTGGTGCATAACGGTAAACAAAGATGGCTCTTCCTCACTTCTACGTTTCGATGGCGAATCATGGAACAAGGTTGAGTCCGCCGAAACAACATATGCACCTCAATCAAGCATTTATGCTTTGGATTCAAGTCATATCTGGGTCACCCGCTTGCTCGAAGACAGCCCTAGGAACAATGGTCTGGGTTGCCCGCAAGGTGTAATTGAATTCTATAACGGAGTGGAATTAACAAAACAGTTTGAAATAGATGAAAGGATTGTCTCTATCGCCATGCCGAGCAGGACCCGGCTTTGGGCTTGTACCCCAGATAAGATGTTTACGACTGAGCTACAAGAGTAAGACCTTCACGTAGAAACTTCAGATGCTGGAAAGCATGGCCATGCCTGATGACTTTTATATACAATTTGAAAACCCCACAGCCAGCGGATTAACAATATCGAAGGCAGCTCGCCTTTAAGCAAAGCCTGATTTCAGATCGAGCCGTGATTGGGACATGTTATTTGGGGGCGAGCATTCTCACTCCATTGAATCACGTATTTCGCGTTATCTTTAGGACATCGATACTCGGTCTCTATATAGTCAGGCACTAGCTGAGATATAGAAGTAGGATAACGACCATCATAATATGCGGCGTAAATATCCGAAGCGCTTAGTATTGTTCGCATTTGTGATTTACAAGTTTTTTCTTGAGCGGTGCTTTGCGCGGCGGAAAATACTTGTACGAAGATTGAGATGAAAAGTATAGCAATACCAATCCCAACTACACCTAGCACCAATCCCGCAACAGCCAGACCTGTGCCGGTCAAGAAATTTGGATTTCGGTTCACCCTCTTTATGCCAATTGATCCAAAAATTATAGCCAGTATGGCCAGCAAAATTCCTGCAAAGGGAATAACCCAAGCCAATATCCCCAAGACCAGAGCAGCTACGCAGAAACCATCAGTTCTCCGAGTAGGTGCTATCGGAAAAGATCGATAATTTTGATTTTGCTGATGCGGTTGTTCTATCCCTGGCTGATGACCGAAAAGCCCGGGCGTGCTTTCCGAAAAGCTATGGCCACATTGAGAACAAAATCTCTGCCCTGTTCGCATCTCTGCGCCGCACTTCGGGCAAAAAGTATTTTTTTTGCCATGACTCGTGCATCCCTGTCTTTTCATAAACCTAAACCCCCGCAATAGACCGTATCGTCAGCAACAGGTGAGCTCTTAAATTGCAGCTGATATGGATGAAAATGCCATATTTTGGCTGCGCTGCAGCTTTAGGGAAGTCTTTTTGCCGAAGATGGGATTTGTCGTGGTAAATAGAGGAATGTCTGAGCTACCTGCAAATATATTGGAGCCGACGAGGAGACTCGAACTCCTGACCTGCGCATTACGAATGCGCTGCTCTACCAGCTGAGCTACGTCGGCTCGAAAGATTAAAGAGCTGAATTATCAAGGACCCCTGCCGCTGATCAGCGGGGAGGGGCCAACTCGATATCCATTATATGCTCTTTCATTTTGTGAGTGAACTGCAGGGTATCGAAGATATGATTGATGCGGCCTTGTATTTCCGCAATGCGTAGCTCGTCCTTTTCCGGTGAAAAGAGGTGTTTGAAGCGGCCTTGAGCCTGCAGGTATTCTTCCACCGGCAGGAGCTTTGATTGGGCCTGAATGATCCGCTGCGTGCCCCCTGTATACACCGTCCTCCCCTTCTCGTGCTCGTACAGCATCCACATCCCGGATTGCACAGCCATGCGGGCAACTTTGATCGTGTGGCTCGAGGGGAACTTCCAGCCGGGCGGGCAGGGAGCCTGTATCTCGATGTAGCGCGTACCTTTGATCTCCTTCGCCTTGGCGAACTTGCGATAGAGGTCGGTGGGGTAAGCAAGCGATGCCGTCGCCACGTAAGGGATGCCGTGGGCTACCATTATCTGGGGGACATCCTTGCGCCACTCCTCCTTGCCCTGCACGGTATTGGTGGTCCATGCGGCGTATGGCGTGGCCCCGCTCCTCTGCGTCCCCGTGTTGGAATAGGCTTCGTTGTTGTAGCAGACATAGATAAAATCGGTGCCGCGTTCGGCCGCTCCCGATAATGCTTGTATCCCTATATCATAGGTCCCGCCGTCCCCTGCCCATACGAGGATGGTCGGCTTCTCCTTGAAGGTGCCATTTTTTACCAGCCGATCGGCGGCTGCCGAGAGTCCGGATGCCGTCGCCCCTCCGGTTGCAAAGGCTATGTTTATGACCGGCAGGCCAAGTGCGGATAGTGGGTAAGGGC
>MELM01000045.1:6197-19361 GCA_001767605.1 Candidatus Solincola sediminis
ACGCGCAGGGCTATGCTTCCCGGGCACCCCTGGCAGGCGGCGCTCCCCTGCAAAAACAGTTCGTCTTCCTCGAAGTCGCGCAATTTTTTCACTGCGCGCTTCCCTCCTTCCAGAATTCTTCCAGCCCCCGGCGGCTCACCATATGATGTTCGTTCATGCGAACCGTGGGCCAGGTGCTCATCTGTTCCATCTTGCCCTTCAAGGCGGCTTCGGTGTTCTCTACGATCATTTCGAAGGTGACGTCCCTTCCGCCCAGGCCGGTCACCAGGTTATAAACCTCGGCGTCGCTCTTGCCGTAAAGGACCGCCTTCACCTCGGAGTAAAGCGGGCCCTCCATGCCGAACGAAATCGCCCGGTCGATAATCATCACCGCCCGCAGGTCGGAAAGCACATCCCTCAGCTCTTGCATTGGAAATGGACGGTAGGAGCGCACCCTAACCAGACCACACTTGTGCCCCTTCCTCCGCAGTTCGTCCACAGCCACCCGCCCCTCGGATGCGATGCTTCCCATGGCGACCAGGGCCACATCCGCATCCTCCATCTGGTAGGTTTCGATCAGGCCTCCGTGGTAGCCGCCCACAGCGCTCTCATATTCGGAGGCCGCCTTCTTTATAACATCCCGGGCGCTTTCCAGTGCCTCGAACATGGAGTAGCGGACCTCCTCATAGTCGTCCGGATAGATAACCGACCCATGTGTGAACGGGTGTTTGAAATCGAGCTTCCACATGCTACGGAAGGGCGGAAGGAACTTATCCACCGTTTCCTGTTCCGGTATCTCGACTTGCATGTAGTTGTGCGAGATGACGATGGCGTCGTAGCAGACCATGACCGGCAGGGTCACCAGGGGATCTTCCGAGATACGGAAGGCCTGGATCACGGTATCGAGCACTTCCTGGTGAGATGCGCAGTGGAGTTGTATCCAGCCGGTGTCGCGGGCCGCGAGGGTATCCTGGTGGTCGCACCAGATATTCCAGCCCGGTCCCATGGCCCGGTTCACGTTCACCATAACCATAGGCAGGCGTATGCCCGCCGCCCAGTGCAGCAGCTCGTGCATGTAAGCGAGGCCGTGGCTCGAGGTGGCGGAAAAGGAGCGCACTCCCATGGAGGCCGAACCTATCATGGCCGCCATGGCACTGTGTTCGCTCTCGACCGGTATATATTCGCAATCCATCTCGCCTTCTGAAATGAAGCGCGATATCTCCTCGATTACCTGGGTCTGAGGGGTTATGGGGTAGGCAGAAACGACCTCCACATGGGATAGGCGCACGGCATGAGCCGCTATGTGATTGCCGGTGTCAACCAGTCTCATCGGCTTCTTCCTTCACCATAGTTATCGCTTTCGCGGGACATTCCTCGGCGCAGATGCCGCACCCCTTGCAATAATCGAAGTTGATCTTTAAATCTTTGGTGATGCAACCTTCGGGGCAATATATCCAGCAGAACAAGCATTTGTTGCAGCGCTCCTCGTTGAGGACCGGTTTGAAGATCCTCCATGACCCGGTGAGGCCGACACTGCCTTCCGAGGGAACGGAAATGGTGCTTACAAAACCTATTTTTTCTTTCTTGCGCTTCGGCATCTGTTTCGACTCCTGCTATGAAACGGCGCTTTTTCTCTCCTTACGAGATGCCGCCTTACTTTTCCTTATCTCCACGACCGATGTGAAACCACGTCGCGCCGCCTCCATGCTCGCCTCTACCCGTGACGGCGGCATTTTCTCTCTCAAGACCTCGGTCACGGCTTCGAGCGGTACCAGCTCGGTCATGTACGAAACGGCTCCGAGGAAGGCGATGTTGACCACCGGTAGTCCTTCCACCTCCATACCCAGGTCCAGGGCTATGGGCGTTGCGTCAACCGAATAGACGGCGAAGGGTAGATCGGCGGTTCGGCTCCGGGCCTCCTCCTCGGCCATGTTGATCAAGACCGTGGTTCCTTCCTTGGTCCCTTCCTCGATCGCTGCGTCAATAAGCGAGGGGCTCATTATCACCAGGAAGTCCGGCTTGTATATCTGGCTGCGCAAGGCTATTTCCTTATCATCCATCCTCAAGAAGCACATAACGGGGGCGCCCCGCCTCTCGGCGCCGAAGAAGGGGAAGGCCTGCACCTTCCTGCCTACCAGGTCCCCCGCCTGCGCCAGCATGTTGATGAGGGTCACGGCTCCCTGGCCGCCCAGACTGTGGAATCTTATCTCTACCATAATTTACCTGTCATGCTCCTTTGCCTTCCCCCTTACGTGCTGTTATTCCTGAGCATAGTAACAATTTATAACACAAGGACTCGGGGGGTGTCGACGCGTTTTGCCGTCTGCAATCGATGCTTATTCGAGGCCCTCGCTCAACTCCTCATCGCTGTCTTCCACGATTTCGTCCTCGGCATCCTCCGTCTCGATCTCGATATCAGACGGCATCGGCCCGAAGAAATCTGCATTGACCGTCATCTTTTCGCCGTCCTCCAGCTCGAGGACGACCTTCTCCTCGAGGACGTCATGTGAGATGACTCTCGCATCTCCCTGCTCGGTCGATACCTTCTCGCCTACCTCCGGCACCCACAATGTGAAGCGCCGGTAGGCCTCCTGTTCGTATCGAAGGCAGCACATGAGGCGGCCGCAAACGCCGGAGATCTTGGCCGGGTTCAAAGGAAGATGCTGTTCCTTCGCCATGCGTATGGATATGGGTTGGAATTCGTCCAGGAAGGCGGCACAGCACAGGGTGCGCCCGCAAGGGCCGAGGCCGCCGATCATCTTGGCCTCGTCGCGCACTCCTATCTGGCGAAGTTCAATGCGGGTTTTCAAAGCCGATGCCAGATCGCGCACGAGGGCCCGGAAATCGACCCTTCCTTCGGCGGTGAAATAGAAGGTTATCGAGCTGCCGTCGAAGATGTATTCGATATTGATGAGCTTCATAGGAAGCTCATGTTTTACTATCAACTCCTGGCACTTGCGAAAGGCCCGGTCCTTACGAGACTCGTTGCGATCCCTCTGCTGGCGGTCTCTGTCGGTTGCGCGCCGCACCACCTTCTTTATATCTTCGGCCATTGCACAGTCCGGTATTTCACGCGCCGGCGTAACCACCACACCGAATTCGACGCCCTTGGCGGTCGGCACTATTACTTCGTCTCCCGAACGCAGGCAAAGGCGGTCGGGATCGAAATAAGTGACCTTGCATCCCTTGCATAAGCTGATTCCTACTACCACAGGCATTTTTATCCTCCCAAGGCTTTCGCCCTTCAAGCATTTTTCAACTCCAACAGGAGGCTATCCAAGAGAAGGCCGAGATCGACATTGGCCTCCAGGGCTTTCCTTGCCTTTTGCAGCACCTGGAGCCGCCGCATCGATTCGGCCGAACCTATGTGGAGTGCTTCCCTCTCGAGTTCCTCCCTCCACTCCAGATTGATGAGAGGAACCCCCGAGGAGAGCTCTCCCGCCTCCTCAGTCATGTTCAAAAGCATTATATCCCGGTAAAAGGAGCTCATGCCATCGAATAAGTCAACCGCAGCCTGGCGCTTGAGCCTTGCCGTCTCGCGTTTTTCCTTCTCCTCGAAGCCCTTTTTCAGACGTTCCCGGCTCCGCTTGTCGACGGCCTTGAGGTAGGCCTCGAGGTCGGGCTTCTCCTCCATTTCGGCCCCTGCCAGTTCTCCCAGCCGCTGGCGCGCCTCGTCAGCCTCATCGAGCGCCTGTAATAGAGACAAGCGGCGCAGGGAAGCAGCTATCTCCACTCCCCGGTCCCAATTCTTTTCGATATCGGGGTTCCTCGCCCATGTCAAAGCCCGTCCGAAAATGCCGGCGCTCTTGCGCGCAAGCCGCTCCGCTTCCGCCTCATCAAGCCCTTCCATATTGATCAGGAAATCTTCGATATCCCTCTTGCCCAGCGCCGCAAAGGCGACTTCACGACAGCGTGAAACCACAGTCGGCAGCAGGTTTTCCTTACTCGGGCTCACCAATATCATGTAACTCTCGGGTGGGGGTTCTTCGAGGGTTTTAAGAAAGCTGTTTGCCGTCTCCGCATTCATGACGTTTGCATCGTCTATGATAACGACTTTGCACGGCGCCTCATGCGGCTTCCTGTTCAACTCCCTCTCGACTTCTGTTACCTGTTCGCGGCGGATCACATTTCCCTCCGCCTCTACTATATGTAAGTCAGGATGTACTCCCCTCGCCACCTTGGCGCAAGCCGGGCAGCCGTCGGGCTTCTTTGAAGGGCAAATAAGCGCAGCCCCGAGCAGAAGCGCGCTGGTATACTTTCCCACCCCTTTGGGGCCGGTGAAAAGTAGTGCGTGGGGTATCTCTCCGCGCTCGAGCGAGTGCTTCAGAAAAGCGATGGCGCGGTCCTGCCCGTATATTTCGCTCCAGTCCTTACAACCGATCAATATATCCTCCACCATACACAAAGGTGTCAGGCACCTTTGTGTATGCCGACCTTCACAAAGGTGCCTGACACCTTTGTGAAGGTTATAGGTATTTTTGGACGGCTTGCCATACGAGTTGGTGGACGTTCTCCGGCTTGTCGTCACCTTTGACTACTACGAAGCGGTTGGTGAAGAACTTGGCGAGTGTCTTGTAAGCTTCCTGCACCTGCTCGTGAAAAGCCTCGGGTTGCGATTCCATGCGATCCCGGCCCTTCTTGCGCTGCTTGAGGCGTTCCAACCCGACCTCGTATGGTATTTCCAAAAGGATGGTCAAGTCCGGGTAGAGGTCCTCGGTGATCCATTCGTTTAAGTTCTGCACGCCCTCCATGCCGATCCTTCGCGCTACGCCCTGATAGGCAAGAGACGAGTCGATGAAGCGGTCGCAGAGCACCACCTTACCCTGTTCCAATGCGGGTTTTATCAGTTCATGGATGTGCTGTGCCCTGTCAGCGGCATAGAGTACGGCCTCAGTCATGGGATGCATTTCCTTGAATGCCGGGTTAAGGAGTACGTGCCTTATCTCCTGCCCTATGCGTGTGCCCCCCGGCTCTCGGGTGGTTACCACGGAAAGATTCATGCGAAGGATCCTCGCCTGCAGCATATTCATCTGGGTGGTCTTGCCGGAACCCTCCACTCCTTCAAAAGTTATGAAAATGGATTTACCTTTCCTGTGATTATTGGTTTCCGCCATCATTTGTCCTTTTCTCTTTGAAATTCTCTGAAGCTATATCTTACATTATCGGCAAGCGCTTCAAGAATTCGAGTTATGAATGTCGGCGCCCTGAAGATCGCATGCGACGATCACCGGAAAGTCCTCAACCTCCAGTTCATAGATGGCTTCCGGCCCCAGATCTTCGTAAGCGACGGTGCGGATCGTTTTCACCCTGGAACCGAGAAGGGCGCCGGCACCCCCTACTGCGACCAGATACAGGGTGCCGTTTTCGGCCAAGGCCCGGCATACTTCTTGCGATCTCGGTCCCTTGCCGATGAACGCCGCCACACCTTGCTCGGCGAGCCGGGCGGCGAAAGGATCCATACGGGCCGAGGTCGTCGGTCCTATCGAACCGGATTTCTTACCCTCGGGAACCGGGGTCGGCCCTGCATAAAAAATGATTTCATCCCGAAGCTCCAAGGGTAATACGTCGCCCCGGGACAAAGCTTCCACCAGGCGGCGATGGGCCTGATCCCTGGCAGTAAAAAGACGGCCTTCGAGAAGCACGACGTCTCCCGCCCTCAGCTTCTCTCGGGTCTTCCTATCCAAAGGAAGTTTAATCTTTTTCATGTTCGGCGCAGCACTTACCATTAATTACCATCCTCCTCGGAAAGGCGCTCCTGCTCGACCGGTTGTGCTGCGACCGAATTATCGGCCGGCGGAGGCGGCGCCTCCCAGGTATGGCCCGTCCAGCGGAAGTAGCGGTGAAAGGCACGCTGCCCATACAGACCGGCCATGAGGATGATAACACCCCCGACAAAGAGGATGATTTGAGGACCGTTAAGCAAGTATCTGAAGTTCACCGTCTCTCCATCGGTCACAACCGCCGAGCCCCCGAAACGTATGATCCCAAGCGACAAGGGTCCGAATCCGAGGCGCCGGCCTATGGCGGTAAGCAGGTCGGCAAGAGGACCGGCAAGCATGATGGAAGCGAATATGCTCGCACGCATAATAACCTGGATGGTGGCAAAGGCACGTCCCCTGAACTCCTCATCGAGCCTCTCCTGCAGTAAGGTCACCATGCCTACGATGGCATAACCCATGGCGGAGCCGCCGGCGAAAACGACTATAAAGGTGAGCCACCTCACCGTCAGGAGGGAAAACACAATTACGGCCGCACCGAAAAACGATATGGCGAGGCCGAGCAGCCTCTCCTTGTACACCCGGTACCTGAGCAATCCGGCCAGGATGGAACCACCCATCATGCCGAAGAGCAGAGTGGTGAGGATATACATGAAGGTTGAGTAGCTGGATCCCAACACGTATTTCACGAATCCGACGGTCAAAACGTAGATAGTGCCGCCGCCGAGGAAGCAGGTCAGCGTGAGGATCAGAATCACGCGGGTCAGAGGCTCGCCCCAGAGGTAGTTGAACCCCTTCCGAAAATCGCTCCTCACCTGCGAGGTGGTTATCCTTACTCTTTCCTCCTCCGTCAGCCGCCTGAAACCCGTGATTCTAAAGATAAAAAAGGCGGAGGCCAGGAAGGTGAGGGAATCGATAAAAAAAGCGGCCCCGTTCGGATCGACGTGCGCACCGATGAACCCCGGATTCACCTTGCCGAGCCATGTGAAAAAACCGATAACCGCACCCGCTATCGCCGTTCCGAATGCCATGGAGGCGTACAGTGTGAGCATGTTGAGAGAATTGGCGTTCATCAGTTGCTCCGGCTCCACCAAATCGGGGATGCTGGCGTCCTTTGCCGGCCCGTAAATGATGCTGAAGGTTTCTATTACGAAAACGAGCACATAGATCAGGAAAAGGTTGTGAATGAAGGGGAGGAACACGACCAGGACCGCCCGTGCTACATCACAGATGATAAGCGTGCTTTTTCGATCCAAGCGATCGATGAAAACGCCGGCCAGAAAACCGAGGAGCACCGCCGGCAGGAACTTAGCGAGCATGAGCAGGCTGATGGCGTAGCTCCTGCCTTCGGATAGGGTGTCGATGGCCGCGAAAAGGACGGCCACGATAACCCAGTCGCCGATGGCGGAGACCATCTGGCTCGACCAAAGACGTAAAAAGTTTCGGTTTCGCAAAAGGTACCTGTAAGCGGAGGGTTGTATCTGAACGTGGTCGTGCGTCCTCTGAAAGGTCTTAGGGACTTCGTCAGGCGGTCTCTTTCCCGATGCGGTTCCTTGATCTGCCATTTTAAACCTCTAGGGAAGCTCGCCTGAGGGCATGACAACAAAGGATGATCCCGACCGGGAGGCAGGCGATGTGCGTCGGAGCTTCCTCGATATGAACGTCGAGGGCGGTGATGTCGCCGCCAAGGCCCGATGCCCCGATTCCCGTGGCGTTTATCTGGGAGAGCAAATCCTCCTCGAGGTCGGCGAGGTGGTTGCGTTCGCTCCGCTCGCCCAGCGGCCGTAGAAGCCCCTTCAAGGCCAACTCCAGGCATCCCGCGGCGTCCGCTCCCACCCCTATCGAGACCACCAGCGGAGGGCAAGCCCAGGCACCTTTTGCGAGGACCGTCTCGAGGACCGCCTTCTTCAAGCCGGCACTTCCTTCACCGGGGAGAAGCATGTGCAGGCCTGTTGTGTTCTCGCTCCCGCCTCCCTTGGCGAGCACCGTGAAACGCGCGGCGGAATCGAGATCGCACTGGTCGATGTGGACGAGCAGCGGGCTGTTATCCCCGCGGTCGGGACGGACCGAAAGCGGGTCGCTAATGATCGAGGATCTCAGGTAGTACTTCTCCGTGGCTACTTTTATTCCCGTGTCAGCGGCGGCCTGAAAGCGTGCGGGCAGGGCCGTGGCGTTCCCCAAAGATACAAAGAGATGAAAGAAGCCGGTATCCTGGCATAGAGGTAAGTTTTTTTCTCTCGCTATGCGTGCGTTTTCGATTATCATTTCAAGGGCGAAGCGGGCCCGCGGTTGGGACTCCGCTTCAAGAGCGCTGCGAAGTCCGTCCTCGACGTCAGCGGGGAGGTCAAGGCTGGCTCTGCCCGCGAGCTGGGTTACAGTCGACGATATCTCTTCCTCAGCGAGCACCCTCAAGCCACTCATCAAGCTCTACCAACCTTTTTCTTATCAGATTCGCGCAGGTCTCCAGTCCCTCCTGCTCATCCGCTAAGAGAGGGAGTTCTACCACTATTTTCCATCCTCCTCGGGCAAGAGTAACCGGAACCCCGAGAAAAACGTCACGCATCCCGTATTCGCCATCGAGGAGGACGCTCGCCGGCACCTGCAATTCCTCGTCACCCATTATCGCCTGCGCCATCCTCGCGATACAGGCCGAGGGCGCATAGTAGGCGCTTCCGGTCTGCAACAGCGAAACGATCTCGGCCCCTGCGTTCCTCGTCCTCTCCTCCAGTTCCCGCAAGATCTCGGGACTCAGCCTATCGGTAACCGGCGTTCCGGAAACCGTTGAGAGACGGGGCAGCGGAAGCATTGTATCACCATGGCTTCCGAGCACAATAGCGTCCACCTGATCGGGTGGGATCTCCAACTTGTCGGCAATGAACGAGGCGAAACGGCAAGAGTCGAGGAGGCCGGCCATACCCATTATGCGATGCCGCTTCCAGCCGGTCAGGCGCCAGGCCAGGTAGGACATTTCGTCCAGCGGGTTGGTGACCATGATGATAGCGCAATCGGGTGTGGCATCCTTTATGGAAGTAACGACGTCCCTGACTATCTTCGCGTTCGACCGCAGGAGATCATGCCGTGACATGCCCGGCTGCCGGGCCATGCCGGCGGTTATTACGACGACCTCGCTTTCGCCCGCGAGTTCGTAATCGGAACCGCCTGTTACTTTACATGGCGATGAGGTCAGGGGTAGCGCCTGGGATATGTCCAAGGCCTTAGCTCTGGCCAAATCGCCCTTTACATCGATAAGGGCGATCTCGGCGATGCCCGATTCGGCCAGGCGCATGGCCGCCGTCGATCCTACCTGGCCGGCGCCGATTACTGCCACCTTGGGCATAGATTCTCCTTTTTTTCCGGTGGATATGCTGTGGCTATTTTCCTACACCAATACAACCCTGCGCAACAAACCTACACAAAGGTGTCAGGCACCTTTGTGTAGGTTACTCAAACGAGCGAGGTACTCGATGCATATTGGGCTAGCCTACACAAAGGTGCCTGACACCTTTGTGTAGGCTAGCCGGAGGCATCTCCGGTTTTCTTTTTGGTTGGGCAATCCGGATCCAGGCAGAAGGTCCAGGGTTTGCGTCCCTTATTCAGGACGCGGACCTTCGGGGAACCACAATCCTGGCAGACTTCTCCGGTCGGGGTGACCGTGCCGGTCTGAGGCAATGGATATGTGGTCGTACATTCCGGGTAGTTGCTACATCCTACAAAACGCTTTTTCGATTTCTTGGCTTTCACCATTCGCAGGTTGGATCCGCAACTGGGGCACGCCCCCAGGATGCGGTCTCCCTTTATGCCATTGCGTATCTCCGCCGCCACCTCTTCCTTACTGGTTTCGAGGTGGTTCATCACTTCGCTCAGAATATCGCGTGATTTCCCCAACACTTGCAGTTGGGTTTCTTTGCCCTCGGCGATGGCATCCATATCGTTTTCGAGCTGGGCGGTCATCTCCGGCGACGAGATTACTCCCGCAAACTTTCGCAGAGCCTCGGTAACCGATATGCCTGTCTCAGTGGGAACGATAGGATCTCCATAGATGTAGCCGCGCTGATACAGGCTCTCTATTATCGAATGACGCGTAGATTTGGTGCCCAGGCCCAACTCCTCCATTTTCTCGATTAGTTTACCCTGGCCGTACCTCGCAGGAGGCTGGGTCTCGCTCTCCTTCAGCTCCGGCGGGTCTTCAACCGCGACCACGTCCCCCGTCTCGAGCGCCGGGAGTATCACTTCCTTCTTGACGCCGTATGGATAGTGGCGGTACCAGCCTTCAAATGCGATGCGGTTGCCGCGCGCGATGAAGGGTTCCGGTCCGCAATCGAGATCCGCCCGTATTGACTGCACGACGGCAGCCGGAGCCAGAGTTGCCATGAAGCGCCTCACGACTAATTCGTAAATCCTCCATTCCTGGTTTGAGAGCTTACCACGAAAAGCGGCGGCCGTAGGATGGATGGGAGGATGGTCCGTGGTCTCCTTCTTGCCTCGAGTCGGGGTGAGCTTATCCTGCTTGAGCAGCATTGCGCACGATTGGGCAAAATCGGGGCTCTTTGATACCTCCTGCAGGATTTCCCTCAATTCGAGGGAAGCGGGGTATACGGTGTTATCCGTACGCGGGTAGCTGATATAGCCATTCATGTACAGGTTCTCGGCCACGCTCATTGCCCTCGCTGCGGAAAAACCAAGCGAAGCGGCGGTAGTGAGGAAGCCGGTGGTATTGAAGGGAATGGGCGGCCGCACCGACCTTTCCGTTATCTTGACCTCCCGCATGAGAGCGGTGTCCTGCAGGTGCGAAAAGG
Organism: Candidatus Solincola sediminis; assembly: GCA_001767605.1. GTDB lineage: Bacteria > Actinomycetota > Geothermincolia > Geothermincolales > RBG-13-55-18 > Solincola > Solincola sediminis. Next base: position 16,690 of record MELM01000045.1, read on the forward strand.
CATCCCTTGCCTCTTTTTCCACGAGGAAGCGCTCCTTGGCGTGCACTGCCTGGAAAGTCTCCCCTTCCTTTATACAGTTTATTTTGAGCGTCCAGAAGGGAGTCGGGACAAAGGCTTTTCTCTCCTTTTCCCTGTCGACGATGAGCGCCAGGGTAGGGCTCTGGACCCGGCCGGCTGAAAGGAAATATTTACCAAGCCTGGTCGAGGCCAGGCTTATGAAACGTGTGAGGCTTGCTCCCCAGATGAGATCGATATCCTGCCGCGCCTCTCCAGCCGAAGCAAGGTCATAGTAGGGTTCCTCCAAGTGAGCGAATACGCGTTTTATCTCGACGGGCGTCAGGGCTGAAAACCTGGCCCGCTTCACGGGGATTTCCGGGCGCACTTGCTTCACCTGGTTGATGGCGTCAACGCCTATCAATTCGCCTTCACGATCAAAGTCGGTGGCGATAATTACCTCATCCGCCTGCTTTGCTTCCGTCTGCATGGCCTTTATGAGGGCTTTGTTCGTCGGGATCTTTATTATGTCGGCATGGATCAGCTCGCGTGGCTCTACATCCTGCCATTGCTGATATGCGTCAGGGAAATCGACCTTCAAGATATGGCCTTTCAGGCCGAGACAATGAACCTCTTCCCCATCCATTTTAAAGGCGTAAACGGGGTTGGTGGATTTTGACAAAGCGCGAGCTTTATCATCCGAGAGGATGGATGATATTCGCTTAGCCGTCGTATTCTTTTCGGTTATGATTAACTTCATACCCCTCATCCCGTTCTATCTCCAAACATTCGGCAAATAGACGTACCATACTTAACAGGGGGGCGTCAAGAGAGGTAGCCAGGTTACACATTGGGGACGGGTACGTTTGTTAAGGCCTTAACAAACGTACCCGTCCCCAATGTGAAGGTTACTTTATGAAGATGGGGGCGAAGACCAATGCGATGACGGTCATTACTTTTATCATGATGTTCATGCACGGGCCTGCCGTGTCTTTAAAAGGATCGCCCACGGTGTCTCCTACCACGGCGGCCGCGTGGGTAGGCGTCCCTTTGCCCCCGAGATTTCCGGACTCTATGTACTTCTTGGCGTTGTCCCAGGCACCCCCGGCATTAGCCATGAAGATGGCCATCAGGAAGCCGACCACTAGGACTCCGGCGAGATAGGCTGCGAGGGCCTCGGCATTCCAGAGACCGATAAGAATCGGGCTGAGAACGGCGATGGTCGCGGGGGCGATCATATAACGAAGTGCGCTCCTGGTCGAGATGTCCACGCACTTGGCGTATTCCGCCTCCACACCTTCCCTGCCCTCCAGCAGCCCCGGTATCTCCCGGAACTGGCGGCGCACTTCCTCTACCATCTTGTTGGCGGCCTTTCCAACCGCTCCGATGGCCAGGGCGGAGAAAAGGAATGGGAAGGCGGCGCCCAAAAAGAGACCGATGATGGTCTGGTAGTGGCTCAAATCAATCGACGTTACGTGAGCCGCATCGGTGAAAGCCTTGAAAAGCGCCAATGCCGTCACCCCGGCGGAGGCGATGGCGAACCCCTTGGCGACGGCCGCTGTTGTATTACCGGCTGAATCGAGGCTGTCCGTGATCTCGCGTATCTCCTTGGGCTGCTTACTCATTTCCGCAATACCGCCTGCATTGTCGGCGATTGGTCCATACGCGTCTACCGCAACTACCGTACCTGTTGTTGAAAGCATTCCGATAGCGGCCAGGGCGATTCCATAAATGCCTCCGTTTACTCCCGCTGCGGCTCCGGCTCCACCCATCGCCCAGCGCCCCGCCAGGAACGCCGCGGCAATCGCTCCTACCAATAGCAATATAGCTCCGGTCGTGGATGCCATTCCGGAGCCGATCCCGGCGAGTATATTGGTGGCTGCCCCGGTCTGACTCGACTTGGCGATGTTCTTAACGACAGGGAAGGCGTCCGAGGTGTAGAACTCGGAGACCTGTCCTATGAGCATTCCCGCGAAAAGTCCGGCCACTATGCCGATGAAAAACCCGACGGGATGAACAATGCCCGTGGTGTCCTTGAGGAACAGCGTCACCAGGAAATAGGTGGCAATCGTCGTGAGGATCGCCGCACCGTAGGTCGCGAAGGAAAGAGCGCGCCCGGGATGGACACTCGTCTTGGCTCTTACGATGAAGCTGGCCAGGATGGAACATATGATTCCTACTCCGGCGATAGCCAGAGGAAGGACCATACCCTTCCATTCCTGTCCGGGGGCTATGCCGGCAAAGAGGATGGCCCCCAGAGCCACCGGGGCCACTATTGAACCCACGTACGACTCATAGAGGTCGGCTCCCATTCCGGCCACGTCTCCCACGTTGTCACCCACGTTGTCGGCGATGACCGCGGGATTGCGAGGATCGTCCTCCGGTATGCCCGCCTCTATTTTGCCTACCAGGTCCGCTCCGACATCGGCGGCCTTGGTGAAAATACCTCCGCCTACCCTGGCGAAGAGGGCTATGGATGAAGCGCCCAGCCCAAAGGCGGCTATGACATCCGGCACCGAGTTGCGCCCCAGGTCCGGTACTATCTGAAGAATCGTATTGGGTGCCCACCATTTAGTCATCAGCAGGTAGACCAGAGAAACCCCGAATAAACCTATTCCGACCACGGCCAAACCGGTTACCGACCCACCTCGGAAGGCCAGCCTCAAAGCTGGTCCCAT
>MELM01000045.1:19491-26569 GCA_001767605.1 Candidatus Solincola sediminis
CTCTTGATAAAAAAGAACATAGCCAGGGCTACAACCAGAAGGAACCAGATGGCGGTGGAGTACTCACGCCTAAGAAATGCCTTGGCTCCTTGCTGAATATGGCGAGATATCCCCTGCATTTTCTCATCGCCTGGATCTTGCTTGAGCACCCACCAGGCATAGAAGCCGGCGGAACCCAGGCCGAGGAGACCGAGAAACAGGGTAATGTAAGGCCAGGTATTTTCCACTTCGATTCCTTTCCTTTCAGATCAGAGCGGACGCATCACCTGAAAATCGAAAAACAGCCTAGGTTGGGATAATATCTGAAAATTTCGGCTAATAATAATCTATAGGAATGCAAGTTGCAAGATAGCAAGGGGAAACAGCCCGTCATTTCTTGCCGTTCTCCCTGAGGTTCTCCTCCAGTTCAGATATGGCTTGCCTGAGCTTGCTCTGCCTAAGCGATGTAGTTAGATCACCCCGGGTGCGTTCCATTATGGCCCTCGCCATATCGGTGGTGCGGCGAAGGTTGCCGGTTATGGCGTCCGGGTAATCGAAGGAGACCAGCAGATAATATATATCGTCCATCGAGTTCAACAATTCGTCTCCGCGTTCGAGGTGGCCTTCGCGGATGAGATCGAGGATGCTCCGCCTGAGCTCCCCGACCGCTTCACCCAATCCATTGAGGTAGGCGGGGTACTCGACCCCGATGTCTTCAGGAAGCGGCAGCGGCTCTCTATTGATGAGCGCATAGGTTGCCCGGGCTTCCGCGTATTCCTTCTGGGCGTCGTGGACGAATCCCGCCGAATAGACCTGCGGGTGATCCTTGGTTATTTCTGTAATGCTTGCCGAAAGGTCGCGCGCCTGATCGAGCAGGTGCTGGGCTTCCTCCTTTTCGCCTCGATGCACCGACCTGATTATGTAGCTCGAAGTCTGCACCAGCGAACGGCATATCTTTAGTACTTCTTCCCGTGTAGCGTTCTTGGAATCGAAGTCCGATTTTATGCAGCTGCGTAAGGCCTCCCAATCCATGTTATCTCCCTTCTCCGGCCACTAGATTGATTCACTATATTATATGTCATGCTCAACGGCTATCATCGGTGCTTGCTTTCTTCGTTTTATTCTTGCCTAAGCAGAGGGTTGATGATAATTTGGTGAATGAAGCTTCATTCATTTGAGGTTGAGGGACATATCGAGCAAGTTTCATAAAGGGGGTTTTTCCATGCGAAAAAGAGCAACTATCCTTATCATTATCGTGGCTGCCATTATTCTCCTCGCTTTATCCGGATGTTACGAGCAGGGTGGACCGATTCCCGAAGAAAAACATCCGGCGGTACAGCGAACGTGGACCATGGAGGACGTAAATGCGGCGGTTTCCCTGACCAGGGAAAAAATTCCGTCACCGGCTCCGGTGGCCAACGGCACACCTCCGGAAGAAGCCAACTACGTTACCTACCTGCGCTGCCGGCCGGCGGAAGACACCGGAGCGATAAGTGACGCCGAGGCCATAATAGTCCTCATACCCGGTGGCCAGGCCGGCCAAAGCTACATGGAAATACTATGCAAACAGGCGGTCTACATGGCCCTCACACAACGCGATAAGCACATCGAGATGTTGGTCATGGACAGGCGCCCCAACAATGTCGAGGATCTTACCGGCATGAATGCCGCTATGGCTGCGCATGACACCCAGGTCGCCATCGATTATTACTACCATGGGGCTGAGATAGACGGGCACAAATTCGCGGGTTTCGAGCCGGATATGCCCTACCTATCGGAGTTCGGGCTGGAGTTGGTTATGAAGGACGTGAATACGCTCATCACCACCACGGTTCCGGATCCCGAAATGCGGCGGCAGAAGCTCTTCCTCGGCGGCCATTCCATGGGAGGCCCCTATACCGCCCTCTTCACCGGCTGGGACTTCGACGGCAACCCGGAAACCACCGAGGATGCCGGCTACATGAATGTCGCCGGTCTTGTCGGACTGGATACGCTGGTACAGATAAACCTCGATTTCGTGACGGACACGCCCACAACGGCCGATGTCGCTGCCCTTACAGATGCCCCGGTCACGAACAACGAGCAGTACTACATCAATTTCCTGGAGGACATCCGCACGGGGTCACTGACGCGGCTTATACCGTCATCTTTTTTGCTCACCCCGGAAATTATGGCTATTGAGGAATTGATGGCCATGGAAGCGGTCTGGCGTCCCGATGAGGAATCCGATTTATTAGAAAGAATTCCTTATTCCCAATCGGCGGCACTTACCGTTGCTCTACTGCATACCCGGGGCCTTGACAATTATCTTACCGGCATCCCATCCATCCAGGATTTTCGTTACACCAACCAGGCCGCCTTCGGTTGCGTGGTTGACGATAACTTCGATCCCATGATGCCCCTGCAGGCAAGCTGCGGTTTCTTGGGCGGAGGGGCCGTGGTGCGGAAGGACTTTCCGATAACTCAGGAGTTGCAGAACCTGTATCCGGAGATCACCTTCAAAGGCACCGTAAATATGGACAGGCAGTTTATCGCCAACGATGCCGGTCCCTACTTCCAGTTGGGAATGGGTCCGCTTTACACATGGAATAATTACGATGAGGTGGGCGACAGCGCAGATCCCAATTTTATAAGCACCGACGAGAGCCTTAACTATACGACGGCGCAATCGGAAGTCTCGGATATACAGGATGTCGCTCTCTCGATGTTCGATCAATCCAGCAACGGCTTGGAATGGTATTTCACTATTCGCCAGTGGGTGGATATTTGGGCCGCCCAAGAGAGCTTCAATACCAATTACGGGCTCAATTACCTGCACCCCGACGCGATAAAAAGCATTCCCAAAATCGAATTCGTTGGCGATGAAGGACCGATGACCGGACGCACGGATCAGTTGCCACCCGAGGTCCATGTCCTCAAGGGTTACAACCATTTGGATGCCTTGATGGCTGCCGCGAACACGCCTTCCCGGCGGCCGAATGAAGTCATCGACCCGCTTCTCGATTTCGTGCTCCCTGCGACCCCTTAGAAATAGTAAGGAATCATGCTGTAAGGGCGGGCCTGGTGCCCGCCCTCGGCTTCTTCAGCCGAAGAATCAATGGAGTTGGAGCAGTGAAAACAATGACACTCCAATGTCATTTAACGAAGACACGGCACCTTGTCTCCCCTTCCTTTATAATTGATGCACGTAATTCAAAAGGAGCCGCAGCATGATCGCCAACCGCGGAAAAAGCATCTCGCCCTTCATCGTGATGGAGGTCATGGAGAAGGCCTTCGCCATGGAGAGGGAAGGCCATGATATCTCGCACATGGAAGTTGGCGAGCCGGATTTCGATACGCCCCAGTGCATAAAGGACGCGGCGCACAGGGCGATGCTCGAGGGAAGGACGCACTACACCGACAGCAGGGGTGTGCTCGAGCTGCGCGAGGCGATCTCCCGCCACTATTTCGACAAGTACAACGTAGAGGTCGACCCCGAGCGCATCATCATCACCAACGGCAGCTCTCCCGCCATGCTCTTACTCTTCGCCGCCCTGCTCGATCCCGGCCAGGAGGTAATCCTTTCCAACCCATGCTACGCATGCTACCCGAACATCATCGAGTTCGTGGAGGGCAAGCCGGTGGAGGTGCCCGTCTTCGAGGAAGACGGTTTCCAGTACCGCGCCGAGGAAATAAAGGGCAGACTTGGACCAAAGGTAAAGGGCATCCTCATCAACTCCCCCTCCAATCCCACCGGAAACCTGCTGGAGCCGGAGGTCATGCAGGAAATCGCGGCAATGGGAAAGCCGGGCAGGTATATAGTCAGTGATGAGATCTACCACGGACTGGTCTACGAGCGCAAGGAACACTCCATCCTCGAATTCACCGATAACGCTTTCGTTATAAACGGCTTCTCCAAACTCTACGCCATGACCGGCTGGAGGTTGGGTTACCTGATCGCCCCCGAGCAATTCGTGCGCCCCATCCAGAAGATGATGCAAAACCTCTTCATATCCGCCAATTCCTTCGTACAATGGGCAGGTATCGCAGCGCTCCAAGAAGCCGGCGAGGAAGTAGCCGCGATGGTGCGTACCTACGATGAGAGGCGCCGTTTCCTCCTGCCCCGCTTGAACGAAATCGGGCTTAAAGTCGCTGTCGAACCGCACGGCGCCTTTTACATACTGGCCAACGCCAAGAGATTCACCGATGATTCATATAATTTTGCCATGGAGCTGCTGGAAAAAGCACGGGTTGCCACCGCGCCGGGCATCGATTTCGGGACCGGAGCCGAGGGTTATATTCGTTTCAGCTACGCCAACCACCTCGAGAACCTGGCGGAAGGAACCCGCCGGCTTCAGGACTATCTTGTCAGCAGGTGAGTTTAGACTCTGAAAGAGGTGGGGGGTTTCCTCGTTAGTAATAGAGGTGTCTCGACAAAGTAACAAAGGCAGGTTATGAAAACGAGAGTTCTATTCGGGCTGCTTCTTGCAGCCTTCCTACTATCCGGCTTTATTTCTCCCGGCATTGCCGCCGCTCCACCGCCGGATGAATCCGGAGGTAAGTTCATTCTACACCCGGAAGAAGGCAAGCTTGCCGATGTCGTAGCCGAGATCGTGGTACAGGGCGCGAGCGTGCAAAAGGCCTTGCCGCAAGGCAACCTGCTGGTTGAAGCGCCGGAGGGAATCGGTGAGACTTCTCTCAGCCGGCTACCCGGTGTTTCCTGGGCCGAGCCGGATATACCCTTCTATGCTCAGACCACACCCAACGACCCCGATTATGCCAGGCAATGGTATCTGGAAAGAATTAACATGCCCCAGGCATGGGATACGGCGAGCGGAGGAAATCCATCCGTTGAGATTGCGGTATTGGATTCCGGTGCCGCTTACCGCGATAATGGCAGCTTCACCAAAGCCCCGGATTTCGTCGGTACGATATTCGTAACGGGGCATGATTTCATCGAAAACGATGACTATCCGGACGACGACTACGGCCACGGAACTCATATGGCTGCGATCATCGCCTCTACTTTCGGTAATGTCTTCCGTGGCGCGGGTATGGCCTACGGCTGCTCGATAATGCCCGTCAAGGTGCTGGGTAGCAACGGCGTGGGCAGTGCGTCCCAACTCGCATCGGGCATAACCTGGGCCGCAGACAACGGCGCCAAAATCATCTCGATGAGCGTGGCCTCGCCGCGGCACAGCGAGGCGGTCGGCCAGGCCGTCGCCTATGCGGCTTCCAAAGGCGTGCTGTGCATCGCCGCGGCCGGGAATGAAGGCTCGGATGCGGGCTACCCGGGAGGCATGGATTGTCCGGCGGACGAGGGTGATGCGGTCCTGGCCGTAGGGGCGACCGACTACAGGAACGAACGGGCGCATTATTCCAACTATGGCAGTGGGCTCGATCTCGTGGCTCCGGGCGGCGACATGACGCGAGATGACAACCATGATGGTTATGGCGACGGTATCTGCCAGGAGTCCTACATTCAATCAGGCAACAGCCAGGCCGGTTACACCCTGGCCTGGGCGGACGGCACCAGTATGGCCGCGCCCCAAGTGGCAGCGGTCGCGGGCCTCATCCTATCCTTGAACCCGGCCTTGACTCCGGCACAGACCTCGCAGATCATCACATCGACCTGCAGTGATATAGGAAGCGCCGGATGGGACGGCTATTACGGCGCGGGCCTTTTAAATGCCGCGGCGGCTGTGGCGGCGGTTGGACAGCATTCATGGTATTTCGCGGAAGGGACGACGCGTGCGGGATTCGAGGAATGGCTCTGCGTACTTAATCCGGATGCCCAGGACGTGCAAGTCGCCTTCGATTTTCTGATGTCGGGAGGAGAGACGAAAAATGCCGTTTTCACCGTAGCGGCGCAGAGCAGATTCTCGTTGAATGTAAGGTCGGTCGTCGGCGACGAAAAGGACGTGGCCGCCGTGGTTTCGAGCGGGAATTCGATAGTCGCGGAGAGGCCGATGTACTTCAACTACCAGGGGAAGTGGGCCGGCGGCTCCGATGCGAAGGGTACGCGGCGGCCCTCCACCGATTGGTATTTCGCGGAAGGGACGACGCGGGCGGGTTTCGAGGAATGGCTGACACTCGCCAATCCCAGCTATCAGGATGCCGGAGCGACCATTCAATACCTGGTCGGAGCGGGACAGGGATTTAACCGGGCCCAGGAATGTGTAATACCGGCGCGGTCGAGGATCACCGTGAATGTGAATATGGCGATCGGCCCGGAGCTCGATGTTTCCCTCTACATTAATTCCAGCCTGCCCATAGTCGCCGAGAGGCCGATGTATTTCAACTACCACGATAAATGGGCGGGCGGAGCTGACGTCATAGGAGCGCTATCGCCTTCCGTCGAATGGTATTTTGCCGAAGGGACGACGCGCGCTGGCTTCGAGGAGTGGCTGACGCTTGCCAACCCGGGAAGCCAGGATGCGACGGCGCACATCGACTATCTCCTCGGGGCCGGGCAAGGAACCAATCAACAGCAGGACTGGCAGATACCGGCGCACTCAAGGGTCACGGTCAATGTGAATATGGCGGTGGGACCCGAAGTCGACGTCTCCCTGCACGTCACCTCGAGCAAGCCGATCGTTGCCGAACGCCCGATGTATTTCGATTATCATGGCAGAGCGCAGGGAGGGCACGATGTCATGGGCGCGCCGCAGGCTGGTAATAACTGGTATTTTGCCGAAGGGACGACGCGCGCTGGTTTCGAGGAGTGGCTGACGCTTGCCAACCCGGGCGACGTGGATGCGATAGTAGATGTCTATTACCTGCTTGCAGCGGGGCAGGGCTCAAACAGTACGAAAGCGTATGTGATCCCCGCTCATTCCCGAATCACGGTAAGCGTCAATCAAGACGTCGGGCAGGATGTAGATGTTTCCCTTCACATTACGTCCAACTGGCCAATCGTTGCCGAGCGGCCACTATATTTCAGTTACGGATCGCAGACCTGGAAGGGCGGAACCTGCCAGGTCGGCTATCAGCCCGGAGTAGACTGATCGCGATATGAAGGCTGTGATGAAAATGAAAATCTTGCGGAAGGTAACAGGAGCAACCGTGGTCTTGGGCCTGGTGCTCATGCTCGCCGCGTTCTATCCCGTACAAAGAGCGG
>MELM01000045.1:26592-28788 GCA_001767605.1 Candidatus Solincola sediminis
GTTATAGTCGAGCTTGGGGGATATTCATCGGCCATCCCAATAGCCGACCGGCCGGTTACGGGAACGGACAACACAACCAAGCAACCCTATAAATACAAGCAGGAACGATATGGTAGTTCCTTCCATTATGTCTTCAGCGGGCTTTCTCAGTCTTACTACGAAATCGAATTCAGTATGGTTGAATCCTATTACAGCTACCCGGGCCAACGGGTGTTCAGCGTTACCGCCAACGGTAGCGCGCTACCCAACCTCACCTCGATTGACCTCATAGCCAGGACGCCGAAGTTTCAGGCCTATCAGGCGACGGTGGGTGTGTCGCCGGCAAGCGGAAAAATAGACCTGTGGTTCAGCGCCAGTGCGGCCGAGGCGACGATCTGCGATATAAGACTCGTCTCGGACGGACAGACGATGGTTGAAGTGGGGGTCATGGAGACGCGCAACTGGTCGGCCTTTCCCCTGCGCTTCGTAAACGGGCCGGGGCAGAACGTGCACGAAAACATCCTGGGCCGGCTCGGCTCGCGCTTCATGATCAACCCGGTACCCCAGCTCCTCGGATGGCGGCAGTCGCCGCTGGGCACCTGGACCTCGGATATCTCCGAACTGGTCCTTGCCTTCAAAGACGCGCAGGGTGATATCCGCTGCCTGCCCTTCACCGACCGATATCCGGTCTTTACCTCGGTCAACCAGCAACTAACTATGACCGGGGTGACCTATCAGTGCCAGGATCCGAACCTCCCCTTTAGCGCGACAGTCACTCTCAGGGCGCCTTTCTACCCGCAGGATACCAAGCTATCGAGCGCACCCTTTTTCTATCTTGATGTGAATGTGACGGGAGGCGAGGGAGATTTTATTCTGGTAAAACCGCACAAGGATAACAATACCGGAGCGTCGGCTCCGCAGGCACTCAGTGGCACGGCCAATGGGTACAAATTCAACACCCGCTATACCTATGGGGACGAGAGCCGGGTTCTTCTGGATGCGAACTCCGGCTACGTCGACTGCCAGGAAGCGGTAGCCATCGATAATGAAACCAATGTGGGCTGGCACTACGCGGATATAACCGCCAGCTCCTGGGTGTGGGGTTCCCCTTCGGGCTATCCCCTCCCCTACCATCACAAGGTCTACTCCTTCGCGCCTACCGGCTATTCCGGGCTGCAATGGCACTTCTCGGGTTCGGAGAACCGCACCATCGTTCTGGGCGGCTATACCGGCCAGGGGGTGCTTAACGTAGGCGGAGATGCATCTTACCGCTTCCTCTACGGCAAGCCCGCCGGGCCGAACCTGGCTAATATAGATGCGGTGGCGGATTACGCCGTAGGCAGCCGGGCGGATATCTGGGCCAAGAGCAACTTTTTCGACGGCCTGCTCTTCGACCCTTACTCGACCGGGCTGCCTCAGTCGGGACAAGACCTCATGGCCTATGCCCTGCAAAGCTTCCTCTGCAACACCTGGTGGTGCTATAACACCTCCGGTAGCGAGTGGTTCAGCGTCTGGGAAGGCACTCCCTGTATGTTTCACTCAACCATTGATGTCGAATACAACGACGCCTGGTTCTACCTCTATTTCTGGCCGGACCTGCTGCAGAAACTGCTCGGCGAATGGCCCCTCTTTTCTAAGGCCAATGCGCAAGGGGCGTATCTCTCCCATGATATGGGAGCGGTCGCGCAGGCAACCGGTATGGCTTATCCACATGATATGCCCGTGGAAGAAAATACCAATTATATCCTGTTGCTCTACAGCTACTGGAAATCCACGGGTAATACCGCCTTTATGAAGACAAAATTCCCCTACATTCGGGATTACGTCAACTTCCTATTCGCCTGCGACACCGACGGCGACGGCCTTGCCGATCTGAACACCGCTAACACCATCGACCAGGGTTCCGCCGCAATTCAAAACAGTCGAAACCAGACTTATCTGGGTGTGAAGGAGCTGGGGGCCTACCGGGCGGCGCGTGAGATGGCACAGGCACAGAATGTTCCGGACCAAACCTTTATTACGAATTGCGATGCCGGTGTAAGGCTGATCAATATAAGCCTGGGTGACAAGTTGTGGCTGGGCGATCATTTTGCGGTCTGTGCCGACTACTCGGTTCCCAGCCGGGACCGCGAGGCCTACTCACTCTATGCCTCGAACGGCCTGCTTTACTTGCTTGCGGCAGGGCTCGATTCGGGTCTGACCGCCGGCAATATCGCT
>MELM01000045.1:28824-61787 GCA_001767605.1 Candidatus Solincola sediminis
ACTTCCCGCCGTTACGGTTTCGTTCACACCAGCATCGATAATGAAAACCAATGGGTCTCGCAGAACCTGTGGCGCGACGCCTTGGGCTACTGGTTGGGAGTGGACGGTTGGAACGCCGGGCTGCAGACCCGCCTGGACCAGTACATGAACCTGGAGCGCTACTATGCCCAAAAGAAAAACGGAGGCTTCTGGGACGTCTGCGCCTATAACGACTACTATTTCCTGGGAACCAGCGAAGCCAGCGGCCTTGGCTTCGGCGATTCCAATGCCGCCGCCGATTACCTCAGCCAGGCACAAATGGAGGCGGGCGGCATGCGAGGCGCTTATTCTCTCGATTCCGCTTACCAGCAATCGCTTGGATACTATCCACGCGGGACCGCGGCCTTCAGCCTTATCAGCGCACTGGGACGCCTGAGGCTCGACCGTCCCTCGGACTTCCTTTTGTACGACCCGGGCCAAGCCGGCCGTATTCCGGTTTTTTCATGTGCCGATTGGTCGACGCAGACCGTCCCGGTTATGGTCTTCGACTCGGCCGGAAACCTGCAGGGGATAGACAATCCTACGGCTACTTTGCCCGCATATAGAAACCGCAGTTCCTATAATCCGATATCGAATGTGAAAGCGGAGCCTTTCTCCTGTTCGCCGGGAAGCGGCAACCGTGAGAAAGTCACTTTGACCTATAGCGCACCTTCCGGTTCGGTAACCGGAGCTCAGGTCCTTCAGGGAACCACATCGGTAAAGTCGATCACCCCTGCCCCATCCGGTTTTCAATGGAACGGACTGAATAACCTGGGACAGCGGGCGCCCGACGGAGTATACAGAATGTACCTTCAGACCCAATCGGCTGACCCCGCCGTCCTGACGCCGCCCGATATTGTAGACGTGGGCGTAAATACGGATGTCCCCTCCCCTGCCAGAACCTGGTATCTGGCGGAGGGATATACGGGGAGTAACGCGAGCGGCGGCGAATTCGATACATGGGTGCTGGTAGAAAATCCCAATGACCAGCCGGCGAATATCGTTGCTACCTTCATGCAACCCGGAGGCTCCAGTATCCAGCGAGCTTACGGGATCGCGGCCCATGCCCGCTTTACCATCCACGTCGATGACCTCCTCTCGTATGCGGAGGTTTCAACCAGAATCGACGCCGATCTTCCGGTGATAGCGGAGAGGGCGATGTATTTCAACGGAAAGAAGGCCGGCCATGACAGCGTAGGCGTAAACCAGCCTTCCAACAAATGGTATCTGGCCGAGGGCTACACCGGTGGCAACTTCGACGAATGGGTTTTGATACAGAACCCGGCGGATGTGCCGGCAACTGTCGGCGTGCAGTTCCAGACCCAGGAAGCGGGCGTTGTAGACAGACAGTACGGAATCGATCCCCATGCGCGTTTCACCATCCATGTAGATGATATCCTGCCCGACGCCCAGGTGAGCACCTATATCGAGTCGGATCAGCAGGTAGTGGTTGAGAGAGCGCAATACTTAAATGATATGCGAAGCGGCACCTGCAGTATCGGGGCGGCGTCGCCCTCTTACAGTTGGTACTTTGCCGAAGGTTATACCTCGGATGGATTCGAGGAATGGCTACTCGTGCAGAATCCTCAGGATACGACGGCGCTCGTCGACCTCGCCTTCATGCAGCTGGACGGCACCAACAGCGGAGTGCAGTTCACGGTTCCGCCCCGCAGCCGTTATACCGTGCCGGTTGACCAGTATCTCCCCGAGGCCCAGGTCTCGGCCAGGTTCACCTCGAGCGTTCCCGTTGTCGCCGAACGTGCGATGTACTGGAAGGATCGCAGTGACGGCCATGACACCATCGGCACTCCGTGTCCCGAATACGATTGGTTCTTCGCCGAGGGTTATACCGCGGAAGGCTATGAGGAATGGCTTCTCATCCAGAACCCCGCCTCAACTCCGGCTTCCGTCAGCATTGATTTCATGTTCCCCGGCGGCTCCACCAAGAACATAGTTGTCACGGTCCCCGGCCGTTCCCGATTCACTCTCAACGTGGGCGGAATCGTTGGTGCCACCGAGGTAAGCCTGAAGCTTGCCTCGGACCTGCCCGTCGTCGCCGAAAGGGCCATGTACTTTCAGGAACGCGCCGGCGGCACCTGCTCGATCGGCGCCATGCAATAAAACCTACACAAAGGTGTCAGGCACCTTTGTGTAGGTTTAGCGGTGGTCGAGGAAGCGGGTGGCTTTTAAGCGGGACGAGGGGTCATAGATATCCGGGGATTGCACCCACTCGACCTTCGGTGTGATCCCCGCTGACTGCCGGACTCGTTCGATCACTTCGTTTTCGACATCCTTGCGCGTACGTCCGGCCACCGAAAGGCGGATGATTAGCATATCGGGGCTTGATGGATTGTCGCGGTCTTCTTTTTGGACGACCAACTGGTATTCGGCCACGCCCTTTATGCCCGCTAACTGGTTTTTGACAGCCTCGGGGTCGATTGCATCTTCCATACCCTTATTATATGCCCCTAATCATTTCTTAATGTCGCAAATTAAGAAGGTAAAGTCATCCTCCATCCTCTTGCCGCAGAAATGGTTGAGCACGTCCACAAGGTCCTCCATAAATGCACCCGCTGTTCTCGAACCGGCACTCTTCAAATAACGACGCAAGCGGTTCTCGCCGAAGGTGCGGCGTCTCGAATCGCGGCATTCGATGACCCCGTCGGTGTAGATGAAAAGGCGGTCACCCGGCTCCAGCTGGAATTCCTCCACATCGAGGTCCGGATCCTCGAAAGCGCCCAGGATAGTCCTCTTTTTCGAACCGAGAGTAAGCAGGTTGCTTCCTCCCCTTATCAAAATGGGGTCGTAATGGCCCGCATTCACGTAGCGTATTTTGAAGGTATTTAGATCCAACTGGCTGAAGAAGACGGTCAGGAATCTGTCCTCCATGCGATGAGGGACTATGGCACGATTAGCCCGGCGCAATACCTCGGCGACGTCGATTCGGTAGGCAGCCTCCGCCCTGATAGCACTCATGGCCAGGGTTGCAAGAAGAGCCGCAGGTACCCCGCTGCCCGCCGCATCCCCGATTACCAGGGCCAGCTGGCCGTCTTCCTCCCAAAAATCGTACCAGTCGCCCCCGACCAGACGCGCCTGCTCCTGATGTGCAAGAATCCGGACCGTCTTGTTTTCGAGGAACCCCTGCGGCAGCAGGGCGCTCTGAATATGAGCCGCAATATCCAGTTCCTTATCGACAAGATCCAGGTGTTGGAGCCTCTTCTGTTCCGTGGTGTCGCGGAAAACACATATCACGTTTTCTATCTGGCGTTTCTTGTTCCTTATTACCGAGAAGGAACCGCTTATCCAAACACTACTCTCGTCCGGACGGGCATACTCCATTTCCCAACGCCCTATCCGGTCACCCCTGAAGGCCCGATCAATAGGACATCCTTCTCGCCCGCATACCCCCGCCTCAACCGACGTCTCACCAAAAAGTATTTCATGGGCATGCCTGCCCAGTGCCTCGTCTTCCTTCCAGCCGAAGAGATCCTCCGCGGCCGGATTAAACAGATTGATAGTGCGATCGCGATCTACGAGGAAAATGGCTTCCGGGTTCGCGGAGATTATGGTCTCGCTCCTCTCACGCTCCACGAAGACCCGCTCACTCGCCTCCAGTTCCTGCAGCCGCCTTTCACGATCCCTGATTCTCTGACGAAGCCTGGTCTGTTCGATCGCTACTGCCGCTTGATCGGCGACGGCTTTTATCATCTCGAGATCTTCGGGGCTGAAGGTCCTCTTTCGCTTCGAGTCCCCGAGGATTATCATCCCGATCACCTGGCCCTTGGAAGCGATGGGAACTAGTAAGCCGGAGAGTATATGAAGAACGCGCGCATTTTCATGATTCACCCTCGGATCTGATTGAGCATCCTCCACAATGCTTATTTCGCCGTCAAGGACGGTTCTTCTCGTGATTTCATCGATCTCTTCCGGGTGCTGCCGGAGCTCCCGCAGCCGCCGGTTCGATTTCATCGAGACCCCCTGGCCCCACTCGAATTTGAGCTCGTTTTTCTCCCTCTCATATGAGAAGAGCAGCACGCGGTCGGCCTCGGCCACCTCGGCCATCTTCTTAACCACAACAGCCGAAGCCTGGTTTAAGTTAAGTGCGGCGGCTGCTTCCTCGGCCAGCTCCTTCATGACTTGAGCCTGGCGCCTTCTCATCCTCTCCAGGCCGAACAGCCGCGCATTTTCGATGGCAACTCCCGCTTGGGGTGCGAAGGCCGCAAGGAGGGCCATGTCCAAGCGGTTGTAAGTACGTGCTTCGACGTCATACAGCTCAAGCCCACCTATGGATTTCTCGTCCTTCATGATCGGGCAGGATAATACTGACCTCACCCTTCCCGTTACGGCGGCCGGCAGGGAGAAACCGCGCAGGCGCTCGTCCACCGCTGTCACCGGAGCCTTCTCTGTTATGGCTTCAGCCAGGAGGGAACGGGACAATTCAACTTTTCGACCCTTAACCCATGGCGGATTGAGCCCCAATTGCGATACCAGTTCCAACTCGTTTCCCGTCTTCTCAATCAAGTAGACTGCTCCCATCGGGGTCTGCATGATTCCCGACGCTACTTCGAGTATCTCATGGAAGACGCGATCGAGATCCATGGTCGAGGTTATTGTGAGTCCTACCTCCAGTAAGCCGTGCAGCTCCTGCAGTTGGCGCCTGATCATCTCATCCTTTGTTTCGATATAAGAGGCGCTCAGTGCGGCGATGAGATTGGCATTCAGATCACTCAGCATACTGATAACGTTCGCCCAATCCTGGGATGAGAGGTCACGATCGCTTATCTGCGGAATGATGCGGTTCCAAATGATGACTTCGACCAGAAAAACCGCGCGAACAAGGTCACCGAAAGGGATAGTCTGCAATGAACGATTGCGGCCGAGCAGGCGCCCGAAGGCATAGAATTCCTGGCGGTCGACCGATTCGCCGGCCAGGAAACCCGTGATCCGGAGAGCAAGGTTCTCCAATAAATCACGGATGTCTTTCTTGGCGTCCTCCGAGATGCCCGCATAAGTCGGCAGGTTTTTCTCAAAGGCATCTTGCATCTCTTTTACGAGTGTGCCGATCTTCAGGGATAGCTGCCCCGATATCTCTCTCAGCATCTAGCGAGACCACCTTTAACGAGGTTCAACACTAAAAGTATAACCCAACCCCTACACAAAGGTGTCAGGCACCTTTGTGTAGGCTCTTTGATTCGGGCATCACGGGACCAGAGATATAGCCCTACACAAAGGTGCCTGACACCTTTGTGTAGGTAGGGGCCTTGTATGGGCATGTTATTGTTTGCGGCGGGCGCGGCGGATTCTGCTCCTTCTATCGACCCAGAGAATGGCGACCAACGCCAGCAGTATGACAACGATAAGCAGCTTGCCGTATTGAAACGGGTGGGGTATAGGGTGGCCCGCTTCCAGCAGTTCGATAGATGTCGCCCTGATATCCGTATCGCCTTCATGTTCGGGATCGGCCCTATTGAAGATGCCTGTTACCCGCACCGTGTCGCCCTTGTTTTTGTACCCTCCCAGGATATGTATCTGCCGCAATTCTCCGGCCGGCGCCCATACCCCTATGCCCCAGTTAGAGTAGCCGGCGAAATCCCCGCCCTCCTCCAGGCTCTTTACGCTGTAGGCATCATCATTCACGGTCACCCAGCCGTAGTCACCTTGCACTAGAAGGTCGCCGACGGCTTCCCCGGTTATCACCACTTCCTGGCCGTCGTATTGCTCCATGTTCGCGACCAGCTCTTCCACGCTGACCTCATGAGCTGCAAGGGCGGAGCCGGACATCATCAGGAAGGCCGCCGCAAGGCCCGCCAATACAAGCACTATCGAGGCAACTCGGCGGCTCATCGCTTTTTCCTCCTCGCGCCCCTGCCGCGTAAGATAGCGCCGCCGAAGCTGAATAGGGCTATCACCGAGATAAATTCCAGGCGGCCGGCCCACATCATGAATATGTAGTAGACTTTCATCAAGGCGGGCATCAGGGGGCCGGTCAACCCGGCCGAGAGGCCGGTATTGCTACCGGCTGATACGGAATCGAAGATGGCAACCGACGGATCGTAGCCATACATGATACCGATTACACCACCCAGGGCATAGATCACGACATAGCAAACCAGCACGAACAGGACCCCTTTTACCAGCGCATCATCGAGCCATACATCATGCACATGATGAACTTTCTCCGCCACCACAGCCGACTCCGGAGAAGCGAGCCTCCTTATCTCCCCTCTTATGTACTTGAATACAATCCCCATGCGGAGCCCCTTGAATCCGCCGCCCGTCGACGCGGCGCTGGCCCCTATGGCCATCACCAGTATCAGTGCCCACATCGCAATCAGCCCGAACTCGTTAACGAAGGAGATGGAAAATACGGTGCCGTTTCCCGTAGTCGTATGGGCTGAAGCCAGGTTGTACAGACCTTTGCTGAAAAACTCGCCAAAATTGGTAAATAGTCCTATTTTTCCGAATCCTAAGGAGAGCATGACGGTACCGAGTAGCATGGTCGTTGTGAAAGAGCGGGTCTCGACGTTGCGGTATATCTCGCGCCTGTTGCCCGTCCATACTTCATAGTGCAGCACGAAATTGAAGGAACCTATGACGAAGATAACCAGGGTCAGAATTTGCACCCAGAAACTGTGGTAATAGAGGAGGTTAAGGCTCTGGGGGGCGAAGCCTCCGGTCGACCAGGCTCCCATGAAGAGCCAGACGGAATGAAGGCCGCCACGAGCTACGGGCATCCCCTCCTTCAGAAGCGCGAGCCAGATGAACAAGCTCCCCACGACCAGGTAGGTGAGGCTTATCATCCAGATGGCGCGTGCGGTATTAATCACGTTGGGGAGAAGCTTCTCCTCCTTGCCCTCGCTCGCATAGATTTTGAAAGCGCCGGCTGTCCCCGCGAAAAGGAAGGTGAGCGCGATGACAATAATTCCCTGTCCACCGGCATAGGTGAGCAGGTGCCTCCACATGTTGAGACCGTGGGATGCATGGTCGAGGTCCTGCAAAAGGAACAGGCCGGTTGTCGTGTAACCGCTCATGAGATCGAAGCAGGCATCCAGAAACGACTTGAAATGCCCTGATAGAATGTGAGGGATGGCCCCGAAAATCATGGCAGCGAGCCAGCCGCCGGAAGCAACGATCAGGCCGTGAAGCCAGGTCAAGTCCTTCTTGACGTGACAGGTTATCTCCATGAAGAGCCAGAAGGCCACGCAGGCGAGGATGCCGATCAGGAAGTCGAGAGCCGTATCCCATTCGGTCGAAAGTAGAGCCACGACCAGGGGGACGGTCATAATCAAACCGACGCCGAGGATGACCCGACCTATGCCCCAACCTATAAGCTTTACGTCTTCGCGAGCCGGTCTGAGTATCATTTGACCATCAATATAATGAGGTACATGATCCCCAGTACCGCCACGGAAATAGCGCCGACAGCCGCCGATTCGATGACTATTCCCAGGGAATAATCAAGATAGTTGCGCCAGAGGCTCCGGCCCCTCTCCTTCTTCTCTTCCCGGAACGTAAACATCTTCGCTCCTTATTTTGAGGTCAGGATATCCTTCAACTTGTCTTCCTGCTCGACCGAAGTTATGGCTATCACCGAATCGCAAGGCTCCAGGCTGTCGCCGCCATGCGGGACTATCGCCTCCTCACCCCTTATTACCGATACCAGCACACAACCCTTGGGCAGACCCAAGTCCTTGATGGGAATACAACAGGCCTTGCTGCCCGCCTCCGGTATATCCAACTCGATTATCGCCAGCTTTCCCTTCTGCAAGGTATACAGGGTCATGATATCGCCTAAGGTCGTTTCCCTCTCGACGAGTTCGCCGATTACAGTGGTGCTGGAGATGGCGTCGATTCCCATCAGGTTGAAGATGCGCTCGTTCTTGGGATTATTCACCCTGGCAACCGCTCGGGGAATATCGAAGGAGATTTTGGCAAGCTGGCAGGCTACCAGATTATCGTCGTCATCTCCGGTTACCGCCGCGAAAACATCCGCCCGTTCCACATGGGCTTCCTCCTGATAGCGCAAGTCACAGGCGTCGCCGTTTATAACCAGGGCATTGATGGAAGTCGAGATGCTTTCACAGATCGCCGGGTTCTTTTCGATGATGGCCACCGCGTGACCCTTCTCCAGCAGGTTGCCAGCCAGGAAAGAACCTACTTTGCCTCCCCCACTGATTACTATGTAAATATTCCTCACCTCCCGTTTCCGGAACGGCCCCTTGCGTATCGCTCGATCTTCTGCAGCCTGCCTGGAGCCGCAAGAGCGATAATCCGGTCGTCCTTTTGGAACCGTTCATCCCTCGAGGGAAAGACGAGCTTCCCGTCTCTTTCTAAATAACCCACTCTCATCCTGAGATTTTCCTCACCCCAGGCTACTTTTTTTCCAACCAGTTTCTCCGGACAAATGAAATCTACGAGGCTCCGCGTGTTGTTGCAGCAGGCCGCCAGGACTCTTGCTTTTGGCCTGAGGATCTTTTCCAACATTCCTCGCGTTACAAGCGCCGTGCCGCAGACATAGTCCATGCCCAAGGCCTCGAATGTTTCCGTTTTATCGGGATTATAGAGCCTGGCAATGACCTTTGGCACGCGGAAGATATGCTTCACCACCTCCGCTGTCATCAAGTTGGTGTTGTCGTAGTTGGTTACGGAGGCGAACATATCCGCTTCGTTTATTCCCGCTCGGTTCAGGGTTTCCTCATCGAAGGAATAACCGGCTATTGCCTCCCCGCTGAATGTCTTCGAGAGTCTGTGGAAGGAGGACTCGTCTTTATCTATGACAGTCACGCCATATCCATCCTGCGATAGCATATCCGCCAGTTGGGCGCCGACCCTGCCGCAACCCGCGATTACAACCTTGGCTCCTTCGCTGACCTGGCTCGATAGCTGCTTATCTCCGGTATCCTTTACACCCCAGAAGAAAGATAGAATTCGTGTCGTTCCTTCCTTGACGGCCATCACCAATCTATCGCCGGGATTAAGCCGAGTATCATCATCCCATTCGATGTTCTTATTCCCACTGAAGAGGCTGAGCACTTTATGTTTGTTAATATCATGGACACTGGAAATCGCTCTGTCCCGCGATGCGTTATCAACGGTGAGTTCAACGATTTCCACTCCCAATTCCGGATCTTCGTTTAGAACTATGAGATTTCCTTGCAGGAGCTTATCCATGATTCGTTCAGCGAGGAGGGTAGTTCCGCAAACATAGTCGATTCCCATTTTATGGAAGGTCTGTTTCTTATCCGGATTGTAGAGGCGGGCGATGACGGTAGGGACTTTAAAAATATTCGAAGCTATCTCGGCGGTCATCATGTTCGTGTTGTCGTAATTGGTTACGGCCGCCAGCGCATCCGCGGTTTCGATGCCCGCTTCCTTCAATAATTCCTCATCAAATGCAACTCCCTGCATGGTGATGCCGTTGAAAGTTCCTCCAAGGCGATTGAACGAGTTGGGGTTTCTGTCAATAACGACTACATTATGTCCTTCGTACGCCAGAAACTGGGCAAGATGGGCGCCGACCCTTCCACAGCCCGTTATGATGATATGCACTCCTAGATTTCTCCTTATGGTTCCAGAAGGGGGTCAGGTCCCTTTGTAGAACCCTTATTCCATCAGGGCGGAGAGCGGTGATTCGCTTCCCTTCTCCCTGATGATGATCAAGTTGTCATCGGCCCTGAGCTCAATGTCGCCGGACGGGACGACGACCTCGTGTTCACGAAAAATAAGTACAAGGAGCAGTCCCGGCGGAAACTGCAGCTCCTTTATCTTGCGACCCACTACCTTCGAGCCTTCCGCAATCGCCAGCTCCACCATCTCCACGTTCTCTTCCTCGAAATCGAGCAGGCTGAGCAAGTGATGGTGGGGAAGGTGGTGCTCCACCAACGAGTGGATCGTGGAGACATTACTGACCGTCGGCTTGATTCCCAGCATATCGAAGGTCGATTGATTTCTAGGGTCGTTCACCCTGGCTATAACATTGTGCACCGCGTATTTGTCCCTGGCGAGCTGGCTTATGATGATATTATCCTCATCGTCCCCGGTCACAGCGATGACGTAATCAGACCTTGTGATTCCGGCTTTCTCCAGCACCCGGGTCTCGGTTCCGTCACCGAAGATGGCCGCGTAGCCGAATTCCCGGTCCAGGTCCTCGTACTTGTGGCGCTCGCTCTCGACCAGGGCCACCTCGTAGCCATCTCCAATCATGGAACGGGCAAGATTGGTGCCGATCTTACCGCCACCGACTATGAGAACGAAGAGCCGCATCAAGATACCTCCAAGTCGCCTTCGCAGATCGCCTCATGCATGGCCTCTACCGTCAGCTTTACCGGGCATATAACGTCGAAGCCCCGCCCGGCATAGAAATCCGCCCGGTTGGGATCGAAAACCCGCACCACGACGCAGGGTACCTTGAATTGTTCACGGGCTATCTGCGCGACTACCAGATTGGTGTTGTCACCATCGGTTGCGACCAGGCAGATATCGCAATCTTCTATACCCGCCCGCTTCAGGATCTCGATATCCAGGCCGACTCCTTTGAGGAACC
This sequence comes from Candidatus Solincola sediminis, assembly GCA_001767605.1. Taxonomy (GTDB): domain Bacteria; phylum Actinomycetota; class Geothermincolia; order Geothermincolales; family RBG-13-55-18; genus Solincola; species Solincola sediminis. Next base: position 39,386 of record MELM01000045.1, read on the forward strand.
TTCCCTTGAAACCAAGCCCGAGGTTCTCCGAGGTCTCCTCCAGCTCGTCTATAACGTTCACGGTGTGCCCTTCCGCGGCATATCGCAGGGCGAGGCCCGAACCGACTCTGCCGCAACCTATGATCAGTATGTTCATCACACGCTCCTTAAGACCCTTGTTTACCCGATAATATTGCTACCGTACAATCGGCGTTTTCCTTGACATATCTCGCGATCTTTTGGGTTGCGGCCTCCATCGCACCGCTCGCACCAAGATCCATGATTAAGAGATCGAACCCTTGTTCCGCCTGTGTATCCAGGATGACTTTACTGGCCATGCGTGCTTTCTCCAACCTCGGGATCAGTCTCTTTCCGAATCTCCTCCCGACGTAGGAAGCCAGTTCAAGCTCACGCAAGGCGACCGCCACTTCATCCTCGGCCGTCACTTCGAGTGGGCGATCCACCCCTATCTCGATGACATACAGGGTCTCCACCATCCCCTTGCGGCCGGCCATCCTCACCGCCATGTTCACCGCCCGGTGACTGAAGTTGCTCTGCACCACGGCCAATAGCACTTTAGCGTAAGCTCCTTCGGCCTCGTGCCGTGCTTCATGTCTATTATTAATAAAGAACAACACAAGCAGGCACAGCACACCGACTCCCAATCCTGAACCAAGGCCGGCCCAGAACACTATTACTCACCGCCCTCTTCACGCGGGTCCTCGCCTATTACATGCACATCAACCTCTTTCAGCTCCGACATGATCCTGTAGAGTAGGGTATTGCGGCCACGGCTCAAGGGGTTTAGTGTTCGAGGCCTCCCCATAAAGATCTGGCTCACTTTCTTCTCCCTGGCGACAGCAATTATGCCGGATGCCGCATCGGGTGAGGACAGTTCTACAAAATCGGCCCCAAGAAGCTGAGACAGGTCGTGGAGTGATTTTATCCGCTCGCGCTCCTCTTCTGAATATTCTCCGTCGCCCTCACGCCTCCATGTCAAGGGCCTCTTTATATATGCAACTACGAGATCAGCATTGAGGCGCTTAGTCATCCTCCAGGCTCGGCGGATAAGGCGCTGGGCGTTGGTCTCCGGCCGCACGCATACCATGATCCTCTCGGCTGTCACCGGTGCCGCTAACTGTTCCTCCGAGCTTGCTATCTCCTCGACTTCGTCCGCGACTTCGCGCAGGGCCAGCTCCCTCAAGGCGGTGAGATTGGCCTTTTGAAAAAAGTTGCCAAGTGCCGCTTCCACCTTGCCCGGTGCGTATATTTTGCCGCCCTTCAGTCTCTCGATCAGTGCTTCCGGACTTATGTCTATCAGCCTCACTTCTTCAGCCCTTTCCAGTAAATAGTCCGGAAAGGTCTCACGTATCTTCACTCCGGTGAGTTCAAATACGAGGTCATTCAAGCTCTCGAGATGCTGGATATTTACGGTAGTCCAGACGCCTATTCCATGATCGAGAATGGTTTCGATATCCTGGTAGCGCTTGCGGTGGACCGACCCCGGTACGTTGGTATGGGCCATCTCATCTACCAGCGCTAACTGCGAATGGACGGCGAGCACGGCGTCCAGGTCCATCTCCTCGAAACTCGCGCCCCGATATTCCATATTTTTCCGCGGTATCACCGGGATATCGTCGATCATCCGTTCGGTATCGGCCCGGCCGTGACTCTCGATATATCCCACCCTGACATCCACACCGCTCTTCAATTGCTGTTGGGCTTCGGAAAGCATGGTATAGGTCTTACCGACTCCGGCGGCGGAGCCCAGGAATATGGTGAGCTTCCCCTTGGCATTATTTTCCAAAAGCTACGTCCCCATGATTCTAAATGCTTCCAGGACGGTGTCAGCCGCTTGCTCAATGCTTATGGACGTCGTATTGATCACCAGATCATGCAGCAGCGGATCGTTCCAGTCCGCCTCGAAGAGATAATTGTGATAGGCGGTGCGCGCATAATCGGAATTTATGACCATGCGCCGCGCTTCATGCCCGCCGGCTTTCCCCTTCAGCTTGTATTGCTCCGCGATTCGTGGGATGCGCACCTCAAGTTCGGCCACGAGATGTACGCGGAATATCCTGGAATCGCCCTGCATTATGATATGCGCCCCCCTGCCAAGGATTACCACCCGGCCCTCACCAACAACTTCCCTTATCACATGGCTCATTGAATCGATATACTTCTCCGACCTTTCCCTGAAGGTTATCCGGTCCTGCAGGCTCAAGCGCTGCTCGAAAACCCGTTCGATCTTTCTCTCGTCGGTGCCGCTCTTCCTGGCCGCCTCCGTGATTAATTCCTTACCCACCAGCCGCCATTCCAGCCGCTCTGCGACTATTTCCGCAATTCTGCGTCCCCCACTCCCCATCTGGCGCGAGATGGTTATCGCCGTCTTCACTGTCGGACCTCCCCTAGCATCTTCCAAATCTCTACATTCAATTCAAGCACATTGACCCTCGGTTCGCCGAAAACCCATAAGAAACGGCCTCTTTCGTACTTTGCGATTAAAGCCCTCAAGGCATCCTCCAAAATGCCGGTGCTCTCTGCGATCCTCGACACCTGCAGGTAAGCCGACCGTAATCCTATCTCGGGGTCGAGCCCGGAAGCCGATGCGGTTACCATTTCCGCCGGAACGTCTTCCGGCTTTATTCCAGGATTTTCCAGAAGGATCTGGTTGAGTCTCTCTTCAGCCCGGAAGACGAGCTCAGGATTGGAGGGTCCCAGGTTCGAGGCTCCACTCGCCATGGCATCGTACCCGCCCGCCGAGAGGCGGCCGTGAAAGTACTCAGGCGACGAGAACTCCTGCCCTATATTCCTCGCCCCAACGACCCGGCCATCCACCTCGATCATATCTCCGTCCGCCTTGGAGGGAGTCAGGCGGGCTATGCCTGAAAAAGCGAACGGATAAACGAGGCCGAGGAGCAGCACGGCCAGCATTATTATCTTCACTATTCGCTTGGCGTCGTCCATCTCGGTCTCCTATCAGAAGTGAAACAACCGCAGCAGCATATCTATCAGCTTTATCCCTATAAACGGGGCGATGAGGCCTCCGATTCCATATATTAGAATATTTCGCCGCAGGATGGCCGATGCGCCCAGCGGCCTGTACTTGACCCCTTTCAAAGCCAGAGGCACCAGGGCAATGATTATGAGGGCATTGAAGATGACGGCCGAGAGAATAGCGCTGTGATGGCTGTAGAGGCGCATGATGTTAAGCGATGCCAGACCCGGAATGTAGGCCATAAAGAGGGCCGGAATAATCGCGAAGTACTTCGACACGTCGTTGGCAATGCTGAAGGTGGTAAGGCTGCCCCTGGTTATCAGGAGTTGCTTCCCTATCTCCACCACTTCGATCAGCTTGGCCGGGTCGGAATCGAGGTCCACCATGTTACCGGCCTCCTTGGCCGCCTGCGTACCGCTGTTCATGGCCAGGCCGACATCGGCGATGGCGAGAGCAGGAGCGTCGTTGGTGCCGTCACCGGTCATAGCCACCAACTTGCCCTGCCCCTGTTCGTTGCGGATTAAGCCCATCTTATCCTCGGGTTTCGCCTCCGCTACGAAATCATCCACCCCTGCCTCACCGGCTATGGTCTTCGCCGTAAAAGGATTGTCACCGGTAATCATCATGGTCTTGATACCCATGGCCCGCAAACGCTCGAAGCGCTCGCTGATACCCGGTTTTACGACGTCCTTCAACTCGACGAGGCCGATTATATCCCCGTCGCGGGCAACGGCCAGCGGCGTCGACCCCTGACTGGCTATGAACTGGACGGATTCCTCGTAATGAGAGGGAAGAACATGGCCGGCCGCGACTGCGTATTTGGCGATGGCGTCCGCCGCACCTTTGCGATAACTGTTATCCGCACAATCCAACCCGCTCATACGCGTCTCGGCAGTGAATTCGACTACGACGCAGTTCTCGGGCTTCGTGACCTCGATGCCGAGTTTTTTACCCAGGGTGAGTATCGATTGACCTTCGGGCGTGCCGTCACCAAACGAGGAAAGCATGGCCACCTCTCCTACTTCGTCCTCGTTGTGCCCTTCGAAGGGGCTGAACTCGTTGGCGAAACGGTTCCCGAAGGTTATGGTTCCCGTTTTGTCGAGAAGGAGGGTGTTGATATCACCTGCCGCCTCAACCGCGCGGCCCGACATCGCGAGCACGTTGTATTGAGTAAGGCGGTTGATGCCCGCGATACCTATCGCGGAGAGCAGGCCGCCGATAGTGGTGGGGATAAGGCACACCAGCAGGGCTACCAGCGAGGTGACGTCGGGACGGGCCTCGAGGTAGCCGCCCAAGGGGCTCAAGATGAAAACCACTACCAGGAATATTATGGTAAAAGCCACCAGCAGGATCGAGAGGGCGATTTCGTTGGGGGTCTTCTGGCGCTGGGCGCCCTCGACAAGGCTTATCATCTTGTCCAGGAAGCTCTCTCCAGGATTGGCAGAGATTTTGATCTTAATCTGGTCGGAAAGCACCATTGTCCCGCCGGTAACCGAACTAAAATCGCCACCCGCCGCCCTTATCACCGGGGCCGACTCCCCGGTAATGGCCGATTCGTCCACGCTGGCTATGCCTTCGATCACCTCGCCGTCCCCGGGAATCACATCGCCCGCTTCGGCTACTACAACCTGGCCTTTCCTCAACTCGCCCGCCGAGACCATCTTTATTTCACCGTTGTCTTGAAGCAGCTTGGCGGTCGTTTCCACCCGGGTTCGCCGCAGCGTCTCGGCCTGGGCCCTGCCCCGACCCTCGGCCACCGCTTCGGCGAAGTTGGCGAAAAGGACCGTGAACCACAACCAGAGGGATATGAGGGCGGCGAAAGCGACGCTTCCTTGCCCTCCCTCAACTCCGTTGATCGCGTACCTGATAAAAAAATAGGTGGTTATGACAGCGCCGATTTCCACGACGAACATCACCGGATTACGGATAAGATTCATGGGATTGAGTTTCTTGAAGGAGTTGATGACGGCCTCCTTTATAAGGGCCGCATCCATCAGCTTGCCCGCTTCGGCTTTGCCCTCGTTCCCTGCCATATTGGTCTTCTTTTCCTTTGGTTATCCGAATAACGCGAAATGCTCGGCCAGGGGCCCCAGGGCCAGGACCGGGAAGAATGTGAGAGCCCCGATTATTATTATGATTCCGATAAGTAAGCCCGCGAACAGCGGCGTATCGGTGCGGAAGGTCCCCTCCGATTCCGGTAAGATCTGTTTTTCGGCCAGCGAGCCCGCCACGGCCAGTATAGGGATGAAGATGGCGTAACGGCCTATCAGCATGGCCACTCCGGTAGTGACATTGAAATAGGCGGAAGAGACGGCCAATCCTCCGAAGGCACTGCCGTTATTGGCGGTTGCGGAGGTGAAAGCATAGGCCATTTCCGTTATGCCATGTGGCCCACTGTTTAGTATTGCGTTTCGGGCGGATGGTATGGCCAGGGATAGCGTTGTAAAGCCAAGGATGCACAAGGGATGGATGAGGAGGGCGATAACGCCCAATCTCACCTCGCGCGACTCTATCTTCTTGCCCGTGAACTCGGGAGTCCGCCCGACCATCAGGCCGGCCAGAAAAACCGTAAAGATTATATATATCAGAATATTTATGAGGCCGGCGCCGGAGGAGCCGAGAACGGTGTTGAGCATCATGCAGCCGATGAGGATCATGCCACCTAATGGAGTATAACTGTCGTGCGAGCTGTTCACGCTTCCCGTGGCCGCGGATGTCGTGCTTGCGCCGAACAAAGCGGAATCATCTACACCGTAGCGTGTCTCCTTCCCCTCCATATTGCCCGCTGTCACATCGACGCCCGTCTCCTCCAGGATCGGGCTCGCCCTCGACTCGAACCACATCGTCAAGCCGGCGAAGATTATGAATAAAAGAACTATGGCCGCGAAAATAACCCAGCCCTGCCGGCGATTCTGCAGGTAGAGGCCGAGGACATATATCATGGAGGCCGGGACAAGCAGCATCAATAATATGAGGATGATATTGCTAACCGGGCTGGGGTTCTCGTAGGGATGGGCGGAGTTGGCATTAAAGAAGCCGCCGCCGTTATTCCCGATGTGTTTGATCGCCTCCAATGTCGCTACAGGCCCCCTCGCTATCTCCTGCTGCTCACCCTCGAGTGTTAGGACCCGGGCCGGGCCCTTCAGGGTTTGAGGAACCCCGAGTGGAATGAGGACTAGGGTAAAAAGCAGCGCCAGGGGAAGGAGTATACGCAGGATAGCCCGGATGAAATCGGCGTAGAAATTACCCAGGAAGGGATTTGCCCGCCTCGAGAGCCCTCGCATGAATGCTATTGCCATGACAATGCCGGAAGCGACCGAAGTGAACATACAAGTGGTTATGACTATCATCTGGGAAAGATTGGAAGCCTGCGTTTCCCCGGCATAGGCCTGCCAGTTGGTATTGGTCCCGAAGCTCACCGCCGAGTTGAAGGCCAGATCGGGGCGCATGCCCGGCGCTTGTGCCGGGTTAAGTGGCAAATGCCCCTGCAGCCTGAATATCAGGTAGGCGAAGAAAATGATGGCGAAGTCGAGGGCGATCATACGCAGAATGTAGCCGGTCCACTTGTATTCCTTATCTTTGTCGATCGACAGGAAGCGGAAGATAAACCGCTCCACCGGTCCGAGTATGGGATCGAGGAAGGTGTGCTCACCCTCGAAAACATGAAAAATGTAAGTCCCGAGCGGTTTGATCATGAGGCCGATGATGACGGCCACGATTGCGATTTCGGCCCAGCCTCTGTAAGTCATTTCGCCGTCCTAAAATTTCTCCGGCCGGATGAGTGCATAGAAGAGATATACGAGAATCGCCAATGCTATCAACGCGACCACCAATTCTTCCATCCCCACACCTACAGTTTTTCACACGCTTTAAGCAGGAGAAAAAATGAAGCAAGAGCGGCCAGCAACACCACGGCGAACAACAGATCGAGCATCAGGATACTCCCGCTTCTCTCTTACAACCTCATAAATAATGCATGCCGACCAGGCCCTTAAACGCTTATTATATCTCCGCGAGCAGTGCATGTTAAATACTGATTTGATGGCAGGAATGAGAACCGCTTATTGTATCGACCCGCCTCGAGTCTTAATATGCAATAAATGGATAAGGAGCAAAGAAACAGTAAGAGGCCGATTTATGGATAGCAGCATTTTCACGACTTCCGAAAACGAGATATTCGATCTTCTCCATACCGACCAGGCGGGACTTACGCTTCAGGATGCAAAGAAGCGCCTGGAGGAAGTCGGCAGAAACGTGATCGAGAAAAAAGCCGGCGTTCCTCTCTGGCGCAAAATGATTACCAACTTCACACACTTTTTCGCGATCATGCTCTGGCTCGCCGCGGTACTCTCCTTCATAGGGGATATGCCTGAACTCGGCTATGCTTGCATTGCAGTCATAATCATTAACGGCATCTTCACTTTCTGGCAGGAGTTCAAAGCCGAGAAGGCTATCGAGAGCCTGCAGAAGATACTCCCCAAGAAAGCACGCGTGTTACGCGCGGGCGAGGAAATGGAAATAGACGCGGAAGAGCTCGTTCCGGGTGATCTTGTGGTCTTCGAAGCGGGCAACAGCATCAGCGCCGACACCCGGCTTATAGAATCGCGGGAGATGCGGGTAAATAATTCGGCTCTGACCGGTGAGTCGGAGCCGCAGATGAGAATATCCGAGGCGCTGGGAGAAGAAAAAAGTTCCCTCGCCGACCTTCCCAATATGGTTTTCGCAGGAACCAGTGTCACCGCGGGAAGCGGAAGAGGCGTGGTCTATGCAACCGGAATGAATACTGAACTGGGAAGGATCGCTTACCTCACTCAAGAGGTAAAAGAGGACCTGAGCCCGCTGCAAAAGGAAATGGGAAAGGTTACCAAAATCCTGGGGGGTATTGCCACGGGCCTGGGTGTCCTCTTTTTCTGCCTCGGGGCTTTTGTTATGCATATGGGAAGGGCCAGCTCATTCATGTTCGCTATCGGAATTATCGTCGCAAATGTCCCGGAAGGCCTTCTGCCGACGGTGACCCTGGCGCTCGCCATGGGAACTCAACGAATGGCCAAGAGGCACGCCCTCATCAAAAAACTATCGTCCGTCGAGACGCTGGGGAGCACAACGGTTATCTGCACTGATAAGACCGGGACTTTGACCACCAACGAGATGACGGTTCGTGAGATATGGGTGGCCGACCGCGACGTAAATGTTGAGGGTGTCGGATACGAACCGAGCGGAGAATTCAGTATCGGGGGAAAGCCCCTGGACGAAGAGGACGACCGCAGCCTTTCCCAATTGCTGCGCATCGCGAGTTTCTGCAACAATTCACGCCTGATCCAGCCTGGCGAAGGCGAGGATCAATGGAGCATTCTTGGCGATCCTACCGAGGCGGCCTTGCTCGTTTCCGCCTGGAAATTCAAATACGATTACGAGACGGAGCTGCGCCTGCATCCTCGTTATTACGAAATACCTTTCGATTCGAGACGCAAGCGAATGACGACCGTGCACAGCGTGGTTGTTGGGATGGAGGCCATGGTAAAAGGAGCTCCCATGGAAGTCCTCTCGTTATGCAACAAGTTATGGACACCGCAGGGAGTACGGGATCTTACAGAGTCCGATCGCGGGAAAATCGCCGCCAAGAATGATGAGTACGCGCTGCAGGCTTTACGGGTCCTCGCTTTCGCCTATCGCGACGATATTCCCGTTCAGAAACATTATGAGGTTGAGGAAGTCGAGAGGGATCTGGTTTTCGTCGGCCTGGCCGGAATGCTCGATCCCCCCAGGCCTGAAGTCGCGAAAGCCATAGAAGAATGCCGCACGGCGGGCATTAAAGTGATCATGATCACCGGGGACTATGGAATGACGGCTGAATCGGTAGCCCGGCGGATCGGGCTCGTGCGGGGCAAATCGGTCCGGGTGGTCACGGGTCTCGACATAGATGAGATGAACGATGAGGAGTTGCTGGCCGCACTCGAAGAGCCGGAGGTTATTTTTGCGCGGGTTGCTCCCGAACACAAGATGCGGGTTGCACTCGTGTTGAAGAGCAGGGGAGAGATAGTGGCCATGACCGGAGACGGGGTAAACGATGCCCCCGCGCTCAAAGCGGCCGACATCGGTGTGGCCATGGGCATCACCGGGACCGACGTCGCCAAAGAGGCGGCCGAGATGATACTTACCGACGATAATTTCGCCTCTATCGTTAGCGCAATCGAGGAAGGCCGGGCTGTCTATGCCAACCTGAGGCGCTTCGTCACTTACATTCTTGCGAGCAACATCCCCGAAATCCTGCCCTTCCTTATCTTCGTCATCGCCAAGGTACCTCTACCTCTCACTGTAATGCAGATCCTCGCAGTAGATCTTGGAACCGATCTTCTGCCCGCCCTCGCACTGGGAACCGAGAAGCCCGAACCCGGTCTGATGAAAAAACCACCAAGACCCCGAAGCGAGCGGCTACTAAACTTGCCGCTTTTCGGCAGGGCATACGGCTACTTGGGGATGGTAGAAGGAATCTTGAGCCTGGCCGCCTTCTTTTTCGTGTACCTTATAAACGGCTGGCGCCCCTCGATGGGGGTCTCCGCCATGGCCGCAAGCGGAAGCCTTTACGTTATGGCGACTACGGCCTGCCACCATACTATCGTCACAACTCAGATGGGAAACGGCTTCGCCTGCCGCACGGAGAGGGAATCCATCTTCAAGGTGGGATTCACAACCAATACTTTTTACCTCTGGGGCATTCTTTCTGAGATAATAATTCTGCTCATGTTCCTTTATGTGCCGCCCTTCCCGAGCTTCTTCGGCTTCGCGCCGGTGAATGGGTGGGTCTGGCTGTTTATGTTCGCCTGCGCCCCCGCTCCATTGGTGGCAGATGAGATCAGGAAGGCGATAGTCAGGCGCCGGCAAACGAGAACCATGCCCAAGGGAGATATCCATGGGGGATTATCCAAGGAAACGCCGGCCTGAGGCCGTGATTCTTAGTACAGCGTTTTGTAAATACGGTCACGCACCGAGAGCGCCGGGGCGCCGCGCCGGCAAGGCGCGCGACTGAGGCATACTCTGCGAGTATGTCGCAGGGAGCGGAACGAAGCTGGCGTGGATGCAGCGGCGGTCGAATGCGACCGTATTTATGAAATGCTGTACTTAGGGAAAGTTGGAGATGTTAAGCCGAACTAGGAGATGAGGTTTATGCACGTCGTGATTATGGGGTGTGGAAGAGTGGGGTCCCGACTGGCAAGACGCCTCACTAAGCGAGGGCACAGCGTAGCCGTGATCGATAAGGACCCGAGAGCTTTTCATTTGTTGGATGTGGATTTCAAAGGGACCAAGGTCGAAGGGGTAGGGTTCGATGCCGATGTCCTGGAAAAAGCCGCCATAAAAAAAGCCGACGTCTTTCTGGCGGTCAGCAGTGGGGACAACTCGAATTTTGTTTCATGCAAGATCGCCAAGGACATCTATAGGGTACCGAAGGTACTGGCCCGAATCTACGATCCGAGGCGGGCGCAGATCTATCGTCGTATGGGAATACCAACTGTGGCCCCGGTCGCCTGGGCGACCGCCAAAATATCGGATTTGATCTTCTTGAAGCAATCTTATTCCAGGGATACCTTCGGCAGCGGAGAGGTGGAACTCATCGAGTTCGAACTCCCGCCCAACCTTACCGGCCGGCTGGTCCGCGATTTTGAAGTGGCCGGAGAGATTCATATAGGTTCGATAGAGAGGGAAGGAGCCGCTTTCATCCCGGTGCCCGGCACTGCCCTCATTAAAAACGACTTGCTGAATGTTATGGTTTTGAGATCGAGCATACCCAAGTTCAAAAAGATGTTCTTCATGGATTGAATCCGAACGGAGGTTGAAATGAAAATATTGATAACCGGGGGAGGAATAGTCGGATCCTTTCTTGCCAATGTTCTCTCCGACAAGAACGAAGTGACCCTGGTAGAAAAGGATCCCGAAAAGATCCACGCTCTTATAGAGCGAACCCATGCCGTGAGGATCATCAACGAGGATGGCTGCGAACCCTGGGTCCTGGAGTTCGCCGGCGTGAAGGAAAGTGATATAGTGCTGGGCGTTACCGGCGACGATGAAGACAACCTCGTCATCTCTTACCTGTCCAAATTCGAATACGAAGTGCCCCGCATAATCGCCAGGGTGAACAATCCCAAGAATCGCTGGCTCTACCAGAAGGATTTCGGCGTGGATATCGAAGTCAGCGCCTCCGATATCATAGCGACCATAGTGGAGGAAGAGACGACCCTTGGCGAGGTCATAACGGTTATGAAACTGAAATCGGGCGATATAGGGCTTGTGGAGATTACCGTGCCCGAGGACAGCCGAGCCGTGAATCAAACATTATCGGATCTCGAATTGCCGGGAGAGACCCTGGTCGTGACTATCGTCCGTAATGACGCAATGAGAATTCCAACGGCAGATACGGTGCTGATAAAAGGTGACAGGGTCCTGGCGATGACCAGCTTAAAGAATAAAGAAGCCCTTGAGAACATCCTCGGCCACAGCACCGGTGGAAGTCGTTAAGTAAGCGACATTCCTTTAATCGTCATCGTCCTCGTCTTTGTCTTCATCCCTTGACTGAGGTTTTGCATCAGGCGGCGTCGGGGTCTGTGGACTGGGAGCAGTGACGACATCCGGCGCAGTGCCAGGCGTCGACGGTGCCGGATTGCCCGGCTGACCCGGTGAAGGCCCGGTTACGACATCCGGCGCAGTGCGAGGCGTCGACGGTGCCGAGGCCCCGCCGGGGCTCGGTGCGGTTGTGATGTCAGGTGAAGCCGCGCCGGCAGGCCCGGTCCCCGCCGGGCTGGCTGAAGGAGTGACATCAGGATCCAGATTCGTCTCGGGATTGGCCGGGGTCGGAGAGGTCGTTAAGTCTTCCTGATTTTCGCCCGCCTGTGGGGTAGCGGATGATACCGCGGAATTACCACCCTCGCTGCCCGCCTTCATATGTCGCGCATCCGGATCCAATCCGAAAGCCAAGGTCAAAGCCATCAGGTATACGGCGATCCCTGTGGCAATAGCAATCAAGGGGCGGCCCTTGTTCTGGGGCTTATTAGGGTCTTTCATGTTGCTCTCCCCTCTGCTCAGCCTGATTCTATCGGCACAATGTAGGTAATAACGGCTTACCTGTGAGGCCCTTACAAGCATAGGCAAAACAGCAGGTAGGCGGTATTGATCTTTATCAAGCCCGCTTAGAAGGCTGGCTGCGGTGCGAGGGGTAGCTCTTGCCTGTGTGCGCGGCGCCGGAAATGAGCCAGATCGACAAAAGCTTCGAGCCGGGTGGCTACACCCGCCTTTCCGGTCATTTCATCGATAACAAGGGAGAGCACGGGTATTCCCAGATCCTGCGAAACCATGGGAAGGATGCTCTTGGCGATGGTTTCCGGCATACATGTGAAGGGCATGAGGTGAACGACCCCGTCAAAACCGTGGCGGTGAAAGAGCACTGTGTTCCCCACCGAGTGCAGCCCTTCTCCCCCCACGGCATGGGTGAGGTAGGGTCTCGCTGCTTCCTCGGACTCGCTGTCATGATGGCCGGCGATGGGTTTGTTTCCCGACGGCCTCAGCCAGTCAGTGAGGTAGATATTACGCTCGACATAAGCTCCCAGATAACCGAGCTGTTCCTCTACTTGCAGGTTGAAAAACGGTTCGAGGACCAGATAAAACTCTCCGATGATTCCGATCTTGATCGGCTGCCTCTCCGTCTTGGGTACCGAGTGCAATAACTCGAACCCTTCCCGCTCGACCCGCCTCAGCCTGTCGTAGCCATCGCACTGGAATACCATCTCGTAGCATTCCTTGAGGGCCGACGTGGTTGCGCCCTTATCCCTGTCGAGGTAGCGCTGATGCAAGGCCTGCTGCTCGAGCCGGTCTATGAGGTAGGCCTTCGAAAGGGCAATTTTTACCGCGCGGGCGAGCGAAGTCCAGGAGGCGCTTTGCTTCAGCCGCCGTAATTGCCTCATGAGCAGGGGCATTTTCCCCAGGTGAAAAGTGAGTGGTACCATTTCGAATTCATAGCCGGCATCTTCCAGGATGCGTCTCTGGGTCTCGGCGTAGTACCCGAAACGACAAGGCCCTCGGCCGGCGACCATTATCAGTGTATCGGCACCCGCCTCGATGGCCTCGATGAAGTTACCCAAAGTCGTTTTTAGGGGAAAGCAAGCGAATTCCGGGCCGTAGCGCGCGCCGAGTTCCAGGGTCCGCTCCGAGTTTGGCGGTGCCGGCACGTATTCCAGCCCCAGTTCCTCGAATACGCTGGCGAGAACCACCTCCAGGCTTCCCATATGCGGCCAGCTTATTTTCATACCGCGACCACCACCCGGTTGTCGGCTTCGGCCCTGTCCTTCTTGCGCCGCAACATATCGACGAAGGCTTCGATGCGCGTGAGGAAGCCCCCCTCGCCCGTATGCTCGTCCATAACCAGAGTCATCATGGGTACGGTATCCATCGACCTTATCTCCTGCTCGCACAGGACGCGGATTATCGAATCCGGGCCGCAGGGGAAAGAGATCATGAAGATGATCCCATCCACCAGCTTGTAGCGCCCGCAAGCGAGGATCGCACCCGCGATTTCCTGTTCGTAGCTCCAGTAGATTTCCTGCGGCAGCTTCTTTAGTTCGAGCTCTCGCAGCGTCTCCGGCACCATGTCGGCGGTCATGACGTCTACGCCCATCGCACCCAACCTCTCCAGAAGAGACATGGTGGTGAAGGTATCATAAACATTGTAATGATGGCCTATAACACCCACCCTCAGTTCCCGTCCCTCGCACAGCCGCTGCTCCGATCCGCCCTCCAATGCCTGCTTGTGATCGACTCCCATGGTTAATTTTTCCAGATACGATCCATGTTCCTTCCAAGCCTCGATTCCGGATGAGATTATCTTCGCCGGATTACGGGTGAAGCGGCGCCCAGTCGAATAAACGGCGCGATAATTGGTCCACAGGCCGAAATGGAAATCTATGGTAGGCGCGATAATGTCTACTTTTTCCCCGACGGCGCTCTTAGCCATATCCGGCAATCCCAGCATCTTGGGGCAGGTGTGCGTATTCTTCTTCACGCTGACCAGCCTCGGTACGAACAGGGCGTCGACCTTGTCCTTCAGGGCAAGAACGTGCCCGTAGAATACCTTCACCGGCAGGCAGCTCTCATTCTCCGCTTTGCTCACCCCCGAGGTGAGTATGGATCGGGTAGTCTCTCCCGATTCGACTACCTCCGCTCCCAATGCATTGAGAAAAGAGTTCCACAGCCGGCCGTAACGAAAATAGAGCAATCCCCCAGGGATTCCAACCTTCATTTGACACCCCACGTCTCAGAGATTCAGGAAGCCTTATTCATAATCAAATCAACGGCATCTCGAACCGTCTCGACCTCAGCCGCCTCTTCATCGCTTACTTTAAAACCGTATTCCCTCTCCATCTCCAGGAGAAGTTCAACCAGATCGAGGGAGTCTGCGTCCAGGTCCTCCGCGAACCGCGACTCTTCATCTATATCATCCTCCGATATTTCGAGTGCTTCCGCCAGGGCTCCGCGGACCTTGGCAAGAACTTGCGCCCTGTCCACAGGTGCTCCGCTCAGATTCCCACCGGCACGACCCGGCGCCGAACCAGATATCTTCCCAGGAAATAAGCGCCGGCACCCATAAACGGCAGGGCTGAGAAGATCGCTCCTCCAATAATCATGCCCTTCCTGCCGCTGGTATAAGCTTTTGGTTCCCATTCACTCCAGAGAAACTCGTCGCCACCCAGGTCATGGCAGAGCTCCTCCAGTTTCTTTGAAAAGACCGGATCGGGCTCCATGGGTACCAGGAAGTGCCTGAGCATCCACAAGGTCTCACGATAACCGACTCTTCCTGCCCTTGGCTTCGTTGTTCCGTTCATTCCCGTTCCTCCCTCTCGGAAAGCCTGCTGCGCAGGCCGGCGAGCGATCGATGCACGAGCACTTTGACCGCTCCGGCGCTTTTTCCCATGACCTCGCCTATCTCCCGGTGCTTCATACCTTCGGCAAAGCGTAATATCAGGGCCTGTTGCCTCTCGGCCGAGAGCCCCCGCATAGCCTCACGCAATTCTCGGATGTCGTCCCGGCTCTCCGCCGCCTCTTCCGGAGTTGGAGAGGAATCTTGAATGCTGTCGGCGGCATCCAGCACGACGCTGCGCCGCCTTCCGGCATTGCGATGCCAGTTGGCGACCAGATTGTGCGCGATGCGCAGCAACCACGCCGAGAAGGGAATTCCACGGTCCTGGTAACGATCGAGATGGATGAGGGCGTGGAGAAACACGCTCTCCGTTATATCCTCGGCGTCTTCGATGTTGCCCACCCTGTAGTAGATGTATGTGTACACTTTCTTGAGGTATTTGAGGTAAAGGGCATCGAAAGCTTCCCTTTTCTCCTTCGCCTGCGCCACAAGAGCGCCATCCTCATATAAAGTCATCTCGCTCCCACCACCAGCTGCAGTCATATGGCTGCTTGCTCCCTTCGAGGTTATTTCCATTCTTCCAACCGTCTATTATAAACACGTTATGCGCATGGTTGTTACTGTATGGGTGTGGTACATTCATTTAAAAGGTCGAAGAGGAGGTAGCCATGGGCAACGTTCCCGGTTCTTATTGTCCCTTTCGGGCATCGGCCATAGCCGGAGCCCTATCCCCGTGTAACGATGAATGCGCCCTCTACATCCCGACTGGCAAAATGCCCGACCAGAAAAGCTGCGCCCTCTCCATCCTTGGGGTCTACGCCCTGCAGAGAATAATATTCAAGCAACAGGAAGGGGCGGATAAGCCCGCGCCCGGCGGAGGGCTTTCAGAAAACGAGGGCGTACCACCACAAAGCCGCGAATAGCCAAGACAAATCTTCATGTCTATACTGTGGATATGAAAGACGAGTCCAAAATGCAGAAACCTTCTGGCAACCTGCCAGGTCATATCGCAATTATCATGGATGGAAACGGCCGCTGGGCGACCGGCCGCAATCTTCCCCGGGTGGCCGGACACAAGGCCGGAGAAGAAGCCATAACCGATATCATCAGGGTAGCCTCCGAATGGGAGCTCGGCGCGCTCAGTCTCTTCGCCTTCTCGACCGAGAACTGGGACCGGCCCGATAACGAAGTCCAGTTCCTCATGAGTTTCAACCGCAACCTCTTAAACAACCGCATCGACGAATTCCACGAACGTAACATTCGCATCAAACACCTGGGAAGAAGGGATCCTATCCCCGATTCCACCCTGGAGGCAATCGACAATGCCATGGAGAAGACCATGAATAATACCGGGACGACCGTGTGCATAGCCTTCAATTACGGCGGCAGGGCCGAGATCGTCGATGCGGCAAGGAAACTCTATGCGGATGTCTCGGCCGACAAGGTCAAGCTGGAGGACATGGACGAGGTGAAGTTCCGTAACTACCTCTACATTCCCGATGTCCCGGATCCCGATCTCCTGATCCGAACCGCCGGCGAGATGCGCATCAGCAACTTCATGATATGGGAACTCGCCTATAGCGAGATCTATATGACCGAAGTCCTTTGGCCCGATTTCCGCCGAGAGCACCTGGCCAGGGCGATCGAGGAATATCAATCGAGGGAAAGGCGCTTCGGGAGCATTCGAGAGGAGTAGGGGCGGGTGGCCGCCACCTATAAGGAAAAAGCGATCGTCCTGCGCGCTTACGATCTCGGCGAAGCCGACCGCATCGTAACCCTTTTTACCGAAGGCCGCGGCCCCGTGCGAGCGGTGGCTAAAGGAATCAAGCGAACCGGGAGCAAATTCGGAGCCCGCCTGGAACCCTTCACCCTATTGGATGTGATCCTCCATGAAGGCAGGAATCTCGACACTATCGTGCAGACAGAGATAATCAACGCCCACGCCCCGATCCGAGCAGACTACGGCAAGTACCTCTTCGGGGAAGCCATGCTCGAGATGATCGAGAAATCCCTGCGGGAGAATCAGACGATTCCGCGTCTCTTCCCCGCCTTGTGCGTAACATTGGACGTACTCGAGGGTGAGGTCGCCGACCCGTCCCTCCTCCTGGCCGCTTTCGATTTGAAGGTCTGCGCCCTTATCGGTTACCATCCCCACCTCGCGCAATGCCTGAATTGCGGCCGGGAAACTGCCGGCGAGAAGGTGTGGCTGAATTTGATCGGAGGCGGAGTCGTTTGCGTAAATTGCCGTGCGGGTTTGGACGACCTGATTCCCCTTGCGCCGGCGGCACTCGTTCTCATGAACCAATTAATGGCGCTCGACATGGCTGCGATATCATCATCACGCGTGAGTCCGGCTCTCGCCGTCGAAATACTATCCATAGCCTTCCGCTTCTCCGAAGCGTTTCTGGAGCGCCCGCTTCGCTCGCGCGCCGTCGTTTTGAATTATCTTGAAAAAGGGGCTTTGTGAAAATCGCTACCGCCACCAGGCAGGATATGGAAGAGATACTTACGCTACAACGGCTCGCCTACCAGGGGGAAGGAGAACGCTACGGGGATTTCACCCTGCCTCCCCTGCTGCAAACGCTGAACGAGATAATGGCCGACTTCGACACGCAGCTCTTTCTGAAAGCCGTAATCGACAGTGAGATCGTCGGTTCGGTACGAGCATATGAAAAATACGGCACCTGCTATGTCGGGCGCCTCATAGTGCATCCCGATTTTCAAAACCGGGGAATAGGCACGCACCTTATGGATGAGATAGAAAGCCGCTTTGCGTACGTTGAGAGATACGAATTGTTCACGGGGCAGGCTAGCGAAATGCCGCTTCATATCTACGAAAAGAGGGATTATAAACCGTTTCGAATAAAGAAGCTACATGAAGGCCTGACGCTGGTTTATTTGGAGAAGCGGGTTTTGTGAAAATCTTTTGCGTTTCTATAGACACGGCCTGAAATAAGTGATATTCTAAGAGTTGGCCCCAAGGAGCTGGAAGAAAGTCCAGACGGTGGATCCGGAGAGAGTAGCTGAAAGGCGAGATTCGAAGGGTAAACCGAAAAGGCTCTCCAAAGGTTAATTGGGGCTTCTTCTTTGCCTTATTTCCAGTTGTATAACCCCAGGTACTCTTGCAATATCTCGATGGCCGAGCTTGTGCCTATGCGGCTAGCTCCCGCCTTAACCATGGCTACTACATCGGCGAGCCTGCGAATGCCCCCCGACGCCTTGACGCCGAAACCCGGTCCGACCGCTTCCCGCAGCAAAGCAATGTCCTCAACGGAAGCGCCGCGGGGACCGAATCCCGTGGAGGTCTTGACCGCGTCGGCGCCTGCCTCTATCGCCAATCCGGCAGCCCGCCGCATCTGCTCATCGGTCAAGTATCCGGTCTCGAGGATTACCTTCACAACTACGTGACCCTCGCCTCTTCCGGCGTCGAAGCGCCGCGCCATGGCTACGACTGCGGCAATATCCTCGCTTACTCGATCGAAGCGTCGGGAACGAAGGGCGGAAATATTCATTACCATATCGAGTTCCCTCGCTCCGTACTGCAGGGCGAGGACCGCCTCGTTCTTCTTGGCGTCGGTCGAAACGAATCCGAAGGGGAATCCGATCGGCGCTCCCGGGATTACTCCACTTGTGGCGAGTTCGAGGCGGGCCATCGCCACATAATAAAGGGGGACGAAGGCGCACCGGAACTTGGCATCGGCCACCTCGCGAAAGAATTCGAGATAATCATTCTCACTCGCTTCCGGTTTCAGCATCGTGGAGTCGATTATGCGGGTGAAATGGCCGGGAGTGGGAAAAACTTCCAGAGCGGCATCCGTCATGTCCGGGCCTCCGTTATCTATAGAAGAGCGATTCCGATCAGGAAATATACGGCTAGTCCTAACACATCCATGAGCGTGGTCAGGAAGGGTTCCGAGGCCATTGCCGGATCTCGACCTGACACCTTCAACAGTAGAGGAAGCAGGGATCCGACCAGCGCCGAAAACATAGTTGCGATCACGAGAGCCAGTCCCACGACCCAACCGAGCCGGGCATCACCTTTCATTGACCAGGCGAAGAGCGATATGACGACGCCGCTCAGTACCCCTATGCCCAATCCTATCAATGCCTCCCCGGCGATGCTGCGCCGAAAACGCCTTCTCTTGCCCGGATCGGTGGTGATTTCCACCGTCATGCGAGTGGCGCTTTGCAGAGACACCGTGGCACCTATCGTGAGGATGACAGGTATAAAAAAGACCAGGGCGATATTATCTCGTATCCTACCTGAAAAAGCGCGCAGAATGCCTCCGGCTACCAGCAGCTCGATGGTGAGCGCAATGAGCACCCAGGGAAGGCGTCCCAGCAAGACACCGATAAAGGGATGCCTTTCTTTTTGCTCCTCGATTTCGAAAGTCCCCGCCAGGCCGTAGATATCCTCCTTGGCTTCCTCCTCGAGGACATCCATCACATCATCAACCGTGACAATCCCGAGCAGGCGATCTTCGCCGTCTACTACCGGAATGGCCAGAAGATCGTAACGATCGATTAGGGCCGCCACCCTCTCCTGGTCCTCTTCGGGGGCGACCGTCATAAGCTGCCCGTGCATTATCTCTTTAACCGGCCGATTGAGATCGGCCACGATCAATTCCCTGAGCGAGCTCACACCGGTCAACCGGCTCGCCTCGTCCTGGAAATATACGTAATAGATCATCTCGACACTCTCGGGGGCCTCCCTCAACCTCTCGAGCACTTGCCCTACCCGCATCTCCTGGGAAAGGCGCATGGCATCGGGCGTCATCAAACCTCCGGCGGTGTCCTCTCCATGCGCCATCAGTCGCCGCAGTTGACCAGCCTTGAATGGGCTCATGGAAGCAAGAATGCCATCGGACGTTTTATCCGGGAGATCGGCAAGGAGGTCTACGGCATCATCGGGAGGCATCTCGGAGATAATTCTGGTTGCGAGGCTGCGTGCCAGGCCTTGCATTACCTCGACTTGGCCCCCCTCGGACATCTCCGGAAGAGCGTCCGCAGACTCCTCGACGTCCCAAACCTTGAAAATACGCAGACGGTCGTCATAAGGAAGCGTTTCGAGGACCTCTGCCGCATCTGCCGGCTGAAGGCCATCAAGCAGGGCGAGCGATGCGCTCATCTTGCCCTCCTCGAGCAAACCCTTCAGGCTTTCGCCCAGCAGCCTCGTTCTCTCTTCCAAGATCTAGTAACCCAATCTCTTTAACATCTCAGGCCGCTTGGACCAGTCCTTTTCCACTCTAACCTGCAGTCTGAGGAAAACCTGATCGCCGAGAAGCGGCTCGATCTCCTGCCTGGCCCTGCTGCCTATCTCTTTGAGCATCTTTCCGCCTTTGCCGATAATGATCCCCTTCTGCGAATCCCTCTCTACATATATGCTGGCCTCGATATCCACCAGGTCCTTGTCCTCTCTCTTCTCCATGTCGTCAACCACCACCGCAACGCTGTGAGGCACTTCCTCCCGGGTGAGCTGCAGGACCTTTTCGCGGATTAATTCACCAATTATGAAAGACTCGGGCTGCTCCATTACCATATCTTCGGGATAATACCTGGGTCCATGTGGCAAAAGCTCTACGATTCTTTCGATCAGCGCATGTACGTTCTCCGATGTCTTGGCCGATATCTCTATCACATCACTGAATTCCCCCAGGTTTTGCACGACCTTCTTCTCCGCTTCTACTTGGTCCCCGGTCAGACGATCTATCTTGTTGAGCACCGCGATAGCCGGTGTTTCCAGTTCAGCCAGCTCCTTGGCTATGAAAAGGTCACCCTTTCCCACCGTCTTCGTGCCGTCCAGGATGAAGACAGTGACATCGACTTCATCGAGCGTCTCGCGTACCGCTTTGTTCAGCCGCTCTCCCAAAGCGTTCTTCGCTTTGTGAAAACCGGGCGTGTCCACGAAAATCATCTGGGCATCATCCCTCGTAAGGATGGCGCGTATCTTATTGCGTGTCGTCTGCGGTTTTTCGGAAATGATTGCCAACTTGCGATGTAGCAGGTTGTTGAGAAGAGTGGATTTACCAACATTGGGCCGGCCGATTATGCCGACAAAACCCGATTTATAATCGTCCCCGGTCTCCAAGCAGACCTCCTCTTCAGTAAGCCTACACAAAGGTGCCTGACACCTTTGTGTAGGTGATGCTTTTGTAGATTTTACGTTATATCTGGGAAAAGCGTCGCATGTAAATGTTGGTCAGAAGACCTATTGCGGCCAGATTTACGATAAGGCTCGACCCCCCGTAGCTTATAAAGGGTAAGGGGATGCCGGTTATCGGCATGATTCCTATGGTCATGCCCACATTCACGACCAACTGGAAGACGAACATGATCACGATCCCAAAAGCGATCATGCTGCCATAGAAATCGCGGGCGCTGTTGGCGATGCGAACTCCCCTCCATAACAGGAGACAGAAAGCCCCTATCAATATCAGAGCTCCGAGCAGACCCATCTCCTCCCCCAGGACGGCGAAAACGAAATCGGTGTGGTGGGCCGGTATGAAGTTGAGGTTGGTCTGGGTCCCGTGCATCAATCCCTTGCCTACAAATTGACCTGAGCCGATGGCTATCTTCGACTGCATGAGCTGGTAACCGACGCCCTGGATGCTCGAGCTTTGCTTCAGGAAAGCGGTGAAGCGGTCGACCTGATAAGGCTGGAATATGTGAAATATGAAGCCTATGGCGAAGCTGGCCGCTCCCATCCCCACGAAGCTAACCCAGTACCTCATCCGGCAGCCGACCAGGAAGAGCATGCCCAGGAGGATGGCGGAGAGGACAAGGGTAGTTCCCAGATCAGGTTGCAGGAAAACGAGAAACAGATAGGGCCCGGCCCAGACGACGGGCAGGATGAAGCTACGGAAGGAATCGGGTTCGGCCTTGTTATCCGAAAAGAAGTTGGCGAGAACCAGAATCAGCACCAGCTTACAGTACTCCGATGGCTGGAAATTTATGGGACCGAGGGATATCCATCGCTGCGAACCCATAGCCGCTTCAGTCACGAAAACGACAAGAAGTGCGAAGAGGAATCCGCCGTAGATGAAGGGGGTCGCCACCTTTAGCCTGCGGTAATCGAAACTCAGGAGCACACCCATGAGTATCAGTCCGATGAACAGGCTGATTATCTGGCGCAGGACGAAATAGGTGGGATTTCCCGGGTGGTCTCCGTGGGTGGCACTGTATTGGATGAGCAAGCCGAAGGCGATAAGAAAGATGGTTATCGCCAGAAGTGTCAGATCGATATGGCGGACCGGGAGGCCGCTCAGGCGGCGGGCCACCTCGTCGGTTTGCTTGCGCTCGGTTACCTTGGGAGCGAGAACCCTTCCCAACCTTTCCGGCATGAGCTTCTCCTACTCGGTCGGTGTTACGACGCCCGGTTGCGACGGTATGCCGAACAGTTGCTCGAGAATGCGACGGGCGACGGGCGCGGCGGCCATACCGCCATGCCCGCCCTCCTCGATCATTACCACCACGACGTATTTCGGATCATTGGCGGGCGCGTAACAGACGAACCAGGCGCATGGCTG
>MELM01000045.1:61806-65622 GCA_001767605.1 Candidatus Solincola sediminis
GGTCTTTCCCGCCACCGGGATCTGCCCTAATGGAAAACCCTGGAAAACGCCGGCCGCGGTTCCACCTCCCGAAACGACCCCGGTGAGCGCGGACTGAACGACGTCCAAGTTGGCTTTGCTCACCGAAACCCCTTCCGGATTGGCGGCACTGGTTAAATCACCTATCTGCACGGGTTGTATCATCTCCACCGTTTCCCCCTGCCAGGTAAGGGTTTCCTTGCCGATGTGGGGCCGGTAGAAGGGGCCCCCGTTGGCGATGGCGGCGTAGACGTTGGCGAGTTGCAGCGGCGTCAACAAGATATCACCCTGGCCCACCGCCATATTCACCGTATCGCCCGGATACCATTGCTGGTAGTCCGGGTTTCCCTGGTTGAACTCCCATTTCCACTGCGGCGTAGGCACCCTTCCCTCGAACTCGTTGGGCAGGTCTACCCCCGTCGCCTTCCCCAATCCTGATAACGTGGCGTAGTCCTGCAGCCTGGTCACCCAGCCGTTCTGCTCGCGTTTTTGGTAGAACTGATAACCGAGATGGTAGAAAACCGTATCGCAGCTCTGGATAATGGCGTCCATGAAATCTATCGATCCATGAGTTCCCCAGCAGGTCTTCGGGAAATCCTCGAATTCGCCCTCGGTAAAAGTATGGTTGCATGAAAACGGCGAGTAGGCGGTGACGCCGAGGTCTTTCAGTGAGGCCAGGGCGGTTACTACCTTGAACGTCGAGCCTGGGGGGTATTGCCCAACGATCGCCCGGTTGTTGAGGGGGTAATCGTTCTCGGGGTCGGTCAGGTCCACCCACTCCAGCTCGTCGATGCCTCCCACGAAGTTCTCCAGATTGAAGGTCGGTTCGCTGGCCATAGCCAGTATTTCGCCGTTGGTCGGATCCAGCACGACCGCCGCGCCCGCGGGGGACGCGAAATTCTTTTCCCTCTCTGTATCGTAATAGGTGCGTGACGCCAATATCCCCGCCCTCAGGCTCTCCTCCACAACCTTTTGCAGGTCCTTATCGATTGTCAGGACAACGGTCTCCCCGGGGTTGCGCTCCTCTTCCCCCAGGACCTGCAGGGGCATGCCCTGCGCGTCAACTTCCACCAGCCTCTTGCCGTCGATGCCCCTCAAGATATCTTCGTAATAGGCTTCCACCCCGGAAGTACCGACGATGTCGCCCGCTTTATATCCCTTGTCCTTCAAAGCTTGCAGCTGCTCCTCCGAGATCTCCCCCAGATAACCCAGCACATGCGCAGCCAGCATTTCTTCTCCCTCTTTATATTCGCGCACCGGCATCTCATCCGCGCTAACCCAGGGAAAGTCCACCTGTCTTTCCGCGATATAGAACCACGTCTCAGGATCGACGTCCTTCTTGATGAGCACCGGCTTGTGCGGCTGTACCTCATCCCCCTGTAGCTTCTGCATTATCTCCAGTGGTTCCATGTCCAGCATGGAGGCCAGCCTCTGTACTTCTTCCTCCTTGTTTTCGAGCTTCTGAAACTCTGTCGGTTGCACGAAGATCGAAAGGGCCTGGCGGTTGATCACCATATCCTTGTCGTTGCGATCGAGGATGTTTCCCCTCTGCGCCTCGAGCGAAACTTCCCTTATACGGTTGCCTTCGGCCATCGCCTTGTAGTGGTCCCCCTGCACTACCTGCAGAAACCACAACCTGATCACGAGCACGCTAATGAGAACGACGAGGAACATCACGAAGAGCGTAAAGCGGTGGAGCATAGCGCTTTTCTGCTGAGGATTAAAGGCCACCGATATCACCCTCTATGGGGGTCAGGTCCATCTTCATTGGAACATCAGCGCCCTTTCATCACGAGCTGCGAGACGACCGATTATCGGATATATGAGAAGGGTTATGGCGGCGTCGAAAAGGGCCAGCCCGACGATCACCCCAAAGTTGAAAGGCGGCATTTCCTCTACCCCGACCATAGTCCAAGTCATGAACTTCAGCAGTTCCTGAACGATGGTTGCGATAAACACAATCAGCATCGGCCAGATCACCGACTTGGAGACGATGCGCTGCCGCACTTCCCCGGTGAAATAGCCTATCAGGGTCTTCGAGAAAGCGGATACTCCGACTGTGGCGGTGGTGAAGATGTCTTCGAGAAGTCCGGCGCTGAAGCCGAAGATGGCGCCTTGTCCCGGCCCTTCAACAAGAGCCCAGCAAACGGTGAGCACCAGAAGGATGTCGGGCTTGATCACCCCGATCCTTATCTCAGGCGCGATGGTGAGTTGCGCCAGCAGGGCGATCACGAGAGTTACGAAGAAGAATAGTCTGCGATGCACCCTCGCGTCATCCCCCTTCCCCTGCGGCAATGGGTAACGTCTTTGGCGCCGGACCGAGCACGATTATTACTTTCTCCAGGCGGCTCAACTTGGCTCTGGGCTGGATCTCGATCCCGATCGAGAGATCGGCTCTTCTCTCGCTTATTTCGGTTATGGTTCCGATGGGGATGTTCTCCGGACAGGTTCCCCCCATACCCGATGTGATCACCATGTCCCCCGTATTCACTTCGGCGTCCTGGTTTAGAAGTTCCATGCGGATTGCGTTTCCAGCCCCCTTGACTATTCCCATCTCCGAATTTGTCTGCAGCCTGGCCCCTATGGAGCTCTTCTCATCGGTCATGAGCTGCACGACGGATGAATTGGACGCACAGACGATAACCCTGCCGACCAGGCTGCCGTCCTCGCTTAGTACAGCCATATATTGCTGAAGGCCGTCATCATAGCCCGCGTCTATCTGTATAGTCTGTTCCCATACATTGGCGGGAGCGCCGATCACCGTCACTTCCATGAGATCCCATTCCGGGCGTTCCTCTTTCACCTTGAACATGTTTTTTATCTGCTCGAGTTCGCGTATGGCATCCTTACCGGCGTCAACCTCGTCCTGAAGTTTTTTTACCTGTTCCCGCAGCCTGTCTCGTTCACTCCGCGCTGTTCCGATATCGGTCACGAAGCCTATAGCATTCTTGATGGGGCTAAGAGCCTTGCTCACCCCTTTCTGTAGTGGAGACACGACATCCATGGAGAATCTCTGCAGCCTATGGAAAATACCGCCTTCGCTTTCTCGGGAATAGGCGGTAACCAGCAGTATGCATACGAAGACCAATGTAATTATTAAAACGCGTTGGTGGCGGCTTTCTCTATTGATCATGATTATTGGCCCGGGCTTGATGCGTGCGCTTTAATGCCTCGAGGAGGAAATCAAGACCTTCTTCATGATCTCGAACTCCTCCAGGCATTTGCCGGATCCGAGGGCAACATCTGAAAGGGGCGAACTGGTAACATCAACCGGCATAGCCGTCTCGTGTCTCAAGCGTTCGTCAAGCCCGGTTAGCAGGGCTCCTCCTCCCGTAAGCACTATACCCCTGTCCATAATGTCCGAAGCCAGTTCCGGTGGGGTTTTATCCAGGGTTGTCTTCACCGCATCGACTATCGATGATATGGGCTCTTCTATTGCCTCCCTTATTTCTTCAGCCAGGACCATAATGGTCTTGGGAAGACCGGTGACCAGGTCCCGTCCCCGTATCTCAGCGTTTATCTCATCACCCATGGGGAATGCGGACCCTATGGAGATCTTCAATTCCTCGGCCGTCCTCTCCCCGATCATGAGGTTGTATTCACGCTTGATATATGCAACTACCGACTCATCCAACTCGTCACCGCCTATGCGTATCGATTCGCTGGTAACGATTCCCCCCAGCGATATGACTGCGACCTCTGTGGTGCCGCCGCCGATATCCACGACCATATTCCCGGTCGGTTCATGGATCGGCAGACCTGCGCCTATCGCCGCCGCCATAGGCTCCTCGATTATGT
>MELM01000045.1:65730-67536 GCA_001767605.1 Candidatus Solincola sediminis
GCCTCTTGTGCACCTTTTGTATGAAGTAGCGGAGCATCTTTTCGGTCACATCGAAGTCGGCGATCACTCCGTCCCTCAAAGGTCTGACGGCTACAATGTGCCCGGGGGTCCGTCCAATCATCCTTTTGGCCTCGGCGCCGACTGCCAGGATGGCGCCGTTTGAGGTGTTTATGGCAACAACGGATGGCTCATTGAGGACGATTCCCTTGCCCCTTACATAGACCAGGGTATTGGCCGTCCCCAGATCGATGGCCATATCCCTTCCTAACATTTCCCAGGAAGTTGCCATATTTCACCTTTTCATATTATTAACGGCCCTAAGGCCGCCTTTTGTATTCGCTGAATATTTTATCATACACTGCTTGTCAGTTATCCCCCTCATTCAGGTGGGAGGTTGGGGAAGAATATGCCTATTTCCCGCTTGGCGCTATCCGGACCATCCGAACCGTGGACTATGTTGTGGTCTATGCTGACAGCAAAGTCGCCGCGAATAGTGCCGGGCGGAGCCTCAGCGGGATCGGTCGGCCCCATTAACTTGCGGACGACGGATATCGCCGCCTCCCCCTCCAGCACCATGGCTACAACGTCACCGGATGTTATGAAATCGATGAGCGGCCGGTAGAAATCCTTTCCCTTGTGTTCCCCATAGTGACGCGCCGCCAGTGCTTGATCGATAGCCATTAACTGCATGGCGACCATCCTCAAGCCCAGCCTCTCGAAACGTCCGATTACTTCGCCTACCAGACCCTTCCTCACCCCGTCCGGCTTTATTAGAACCAGCGTCCGCTGCAGTGCCATAGCAACCTTCCTTTCTTATTGAGGCCTTAGCCCAAGCGCAGTGCGGGCTTCGCCGACAGTGTATAACGAACCTGTTATGCAGACCATATCCGCGACTCCAGCCAGCGTGCGCGCGAATTTCGCGGCTTCGTCCACATGCTCCATCACCAGGCAATCGCGCCCCATCCTCTTTACCGCCGCCTCTATGGTCCGCGCCGGCGTCGCCCTCTCATAGGAACTCTGGGTCGCGATCACGGTTGAAGCCAGGGGGAGAAGGATTTCCAGTATCTGGTTGAAATCCTTATCCTCCAAAATTCCGATCACCAATATGAGCTTCTCGTAATCGAGATCATTGCTTATAACATGCGAGAGACGCACGGCGCCGTCCGGGTTGTGGGCACCGTCGAGAAGCACCAGGGGGTTGAGGGAGACGACCTCAAGCCGTCCCGGCGAGGTTACCCGGCTCAAACCCTTCTCGACCTGCTGAATGGAGAGTTCTTCCATCGAACCTGCCTGGGCCTCGCAGGCAGCCACGGCACACGCGGCGTTTATCGCCTGGTGCTCGCCCAGGAGAGGGAGGAAGGTTTCGGGGTATTCTCGCAGCAGTCCCTGTATTCCTACGGCCTGGCCTATTTTGCCGGTATCGATTCCGTAGCTGATATTGTAGAGGAGGTCGAAGTCGCGCCCCAATAATTTAAGATCGCAAGCCTTGTCCCGGCAGGAATCCTCGAGAACCTCAAGCACTTCGCGATTGCCTGCCGTGGAAATGACCACGCTGGCTTGCTTTATGATTCCCGCCTTCTCCATGGCGATATCGTGCAGCGTGCCTCCCAGTTCCGCCACATGGTCTAGGGCTATGCCGGTTATTACCTGCACTTGCGAATCGATTATATTGGTGGCATCCCAGCGGCCTCCCAGGCCGACCTCTATAACTCCCAAGTCCGCCTTGCGCTCGGCGAAATAGACGAATGCCATGGCTGTGGTTATCTCGAAATAGGTAAGGGGATCGCCCGTCTCACGGTCCGTTTC
>MELM01000045.1:67578-67896 GCA_001767605.1 Candidatus Solincola sediminis
GGATTCCGAGATGGGCCGGCCGTTTATCGATATCCTTTCGGTGATGCTTTGCATATGGGGCGATGTATAGCGGCCGATCCTGGTCACGGCCGTTTGCATGATCGAGGAGACCATGCGAGCCGTCGAGGTTTTCCCGTTGGTGCCCGTAATATGGATGGACGGGAAATCGAGCTGGGGATCGCCGAGCTTCGAGCATAAAAGGATGATGCGATCGAGGCTGGGCTTTATTCCGAAACGCGACGTCTTATCGAGGTAGTCTTCGGCGGCCTTGAAATTCATCTACGCCCTTACCCCGGTCCCTGGGGTTCCACAGAGTTA
>MELM01000045.1:67911-74589 GCA_001767605.1 Candidatus Solincola sediminis
AGTTAGAAGACCCCTCTGTAAAATCTTGCGACAGCAGTTCCAGCTGCTCCCTGAGCTTCTCCATCTTAAGCATGCAGTCGTCGAGCCTTGCTCTCTCCTTCTCCACGATTTCCGGCGGCGCCTTGGTAATAAACTGTTCGTTGGCGAGTTTACCCTCAAAGCGGGCGGCCTCCTGATCCAGGCGGGAGATTTCCTTTCGGATCCTATCGACCTCCTCGCGAAAATCCTCCCCGGTCAGCGGCAAGAAGACCTCGACTCCCGCGGCTATCGCTCGCGCATATCCCGACGGGTCTTCGACCGAACCGACCAGTTCCAGGGAGGACAGACGGGCCTGGGAAATCAAGTAATCGCGGTGCTCCTGGATCAGACTCCCACGCTCGGGGCTCATAGGAACGATTATCGCTGCTACTTTGATTCCCGGCGCCAGATTCAATTCCGACCGCAATCGCCTCAACGCCGTAATGATAACTCGTAGTGCATTCATGCGTTCCTCCGCCTCGAGATCGACGAGGGCCGGTTCCGCTGCCGGCCATGGCGCCACCGTGATCGATCTACCCTGGCGAGGAAGCCGCTGCCAGATCTCCTCGGTTATGAAAGGCATGAAGGGGTGCAACAGGCGAAGCGATTGCTCGAGCACCCTCCAGAGCACGTGCTGAGCCGTTGCACGATCTTCCTCGGCTTCACCATAGAGGCGCAGCTTGGACAGCTCGACATACCAGTCGCAGAAGTCGCTCCAGAAAAATTCGTAGAGCGCCTTCGCCGCCTCGCTGAAATTATACGCTTCGAAGTCCTCGTCGATTTCAGAGATCAGCCGGTTCAAAGTCGAGAGGATCCAGGTATCGGCAAGCGTGTAGTGCAAGCGCGATTCGTCGAGTTCCCAAGGGTCGAAGCCTTCGAGATTCAGCAGGGTAAAGCGGGCTGCGTTCCATATTTTGTTGCAGAAATGACGGCTTCCGGCGATTCGTTCTTCTGAAAGGAAGACATCCCTTCCGGGAACCGCGATGTGCCCCAGCGTGAAGCGCAAGGCATCCGCCCCGTATAAATCGATCACCCCCAGGGGATCGATCACGTTTCCGGAAGACTTGCTCATCTTCTTGCCCATTTCATCCCTGATAAGGGCGGTGACGAAGACCTGCTGGAAGGGCACATCGTCCTTGAAATGCAGTCCGGACATCATCATACGGGCCACCCAGAAGAATATGATATCAAAGGCTGTGACCAGCACCGAGGTGGGGTAAAAATAGTGCAGGTCGGGTGTGTCATCCGGCCAGCCCAGGGTGGACATGGGCCATAGCCCGGATGAGAACCAGGTATCCAGCACATCCTGGTCCTGTTCCAGCTCGCCACCGCAGGTGCAGCGCTCGGGCGCCTCCCGCGCCACCATCACCTCGCCGCAGCCGTTACAGTACCAGGCCGGTATGCGGTGTCCCCACCACAACTGCCTGGATATGCACCAGTCGCGGATGTTGTACATCCAGTCGAAATAAATCTTCTTCCAGCGCTCGGGAACGAAATCCGTCCTTCCGTCCTCCACCGCCCTGATGGCCGGCTCCGCGAGCCCCTTCATCCTGACGAACCATTGTTTGGAGAGGTAGGGCTCGATTACCGTGTGGCAGCGGTAACAGTGTCCTACGGCGTGCTCCCTTTTTTCCACTTTCTGGATGTAGCTGATTTTTTCCAGATCCGCCAGCACGGCTTCCCGTGCCTCGTAGCGATCGAGACCCGCATAAGGACCGCCGTTTTCATTTATCTTTGCGTCGGGTGTAAGTATGTTTATCTCCGGCAGGTCGTGGCGCTTCCCTATTTCGAAGTCGTTGGGATCATGCGCGGGAGTAACCTTTACGATACCCGTTCCGAATTCAGGGTCGACGAAATCATCTGCGATAACCGGCATCTCTCTGCCGAGCAGGGGCAGGATTGCCGTCTTGCCCACCATGTCTTTGTAGCGTTCATCCCTCGGGTTCACGGCGATCGCCGTATCACCCAGCATTGTCTCCGGCCTGGTTGTAGCCACGAAGAAATATTCGTCCGAGTCCTTGAGGTCGTAGCGGATATACCATAGCTTACCCTCGACGTCCTCGTATTCCACCTCGATATCCGATATGGCGGTCAGGTGATAGGGGCACCAGTTGACGATGTAATAGGCCTGGTAAATATATCCTTGCTCGAAGAGGCGCACGAATACCTCGCGGACCGCCTTCGAGCAGCCCTCATCCATGGTGAAGCGCAGCCGGTCCCAATCGCAGGAACAACCCAGGCTCTTGAGTTGGCGCACTATGGTGCCGCCGTATTGCTCCACCCACTTCCATACCCTGTCCAGGAAGGCCTCCCTTCCTATCTCCCAGCGGTTGGTACCTTCTTCCGCCAGGATACGCTCGACAACGGCATGCGTGGCTATGCCGGCGTGATCCGTTCCGGGGAGCCATAGCGCCTCGTAGCCCTGCATGCGCTTGCGCCTGATGATGAAGTCCTGCAGCGAGTTATTAAGGGCATGGCCCAGATGCAGGGAACCGGTGACATTGGGAGGCGGTATTACTATACAGAAGGGCTGCTTTTCGGGATTCACTTCGGCGTGAAAATACTTGTGTTCCTCCCAGAACCGGTACCAGCGAGCTTCGACTTCGGCCGGCTCGTATGCCTTTGATATCTCTATACTCGTCTCGTCAGCCAAGCTTTGATCCTCCCCTTATATCCGCTATTGGGCAAGTCTTTATCATTATAAAGAAGATGGGTGAAAGATAGCGCAATTATTTAGGTCCAGGCTGCATGGGTGTCTCTTGACGAGGCCTCAATCTTTGCACCTTGAGAGAGCGTTGTATAATTGAGAGGTGTAAACGAATCTTCCGAAAAGGAGAAACCTTGGGTTTCATCGCCCTGATCGTCTTCCTCTGCTCGCTGGCCGTGTTTTTTATTTGCCTCGGCGCACTGGGCTGGGCGGCACGGGAAATCTACAGGACGACGCGTTACGCGCAGAAGGACTCGCAGGTTTGGATCGAGCGCTTCGGAGAATACAACCGAGGGTTTCAGGAAACCGTAAAGGGCATGCAGACTCGCGGCGAGGACATAACGCGAATGGGGCTCGAAATGCGCGAATCCTTGGACGAGATGCGCGACGCGGTTGAAGAATTACGCTCAAGCCGGCTGCTAAAGGCCGCTTCTTTTATCGGCAGGAGGCGGACCGGTTAGGGTAGGTGGCGCCTATTGCCAGCCTCATCGATCATAAATAATCCATGTCCGTTCAAAGCCCCAGCTCGCGTAACTTATGAAGGTTATCGCCCCAGTCCTCATCATTGAGGGGCGGGCAATCCTCGGCGCTCTTCTCTCCTTCTACTAATTGAGCGGCGAACGCCATGCAACTGGGATAACCACATTCCTTGCAGTTGGTTCGGGGCAAGAGCTTCAAGATATCGAGGAGCTTGGGAATGACGCGGCCGGTATTTAAAGGCGTGATCTCGCCCCGCTGCTCCCATATCTCGTTGATGCGAGCCGTGATCTTCCCGGCGACCCTTTCCGCGTGGTCGCGGTCCTTGAGCATGTTGATGCTGATGACGTTTTCCCTGAGTGCATACTTATGCGAGCCCTCGCGCCAAACCAATGTGGAAGTATTGGGGTCGTAGAAGGCGTTCTTCACCGAGGCGTTTACGTAGGGCATGCACTCTCCCAGGTCGGTATTGGTTCTCACCCGAGCTCCCCAGATGGGCGATCCCGGGTCGCAGGGTGGGGAGAACATCTCTATTTCATAACTATCAATCAGCATCATCTGAGCCTTTCTCTATTTCCACCTTGACGTCATCGATCAGCTTGTCGATCTCTTTATGATCTCTTCCGCCACGTGCTCGGCCAGCTCTCATTCCAACTTGCCCGGATGGGATCTCGATAATTTCCCCTTGACTCCCCACTCGGTGAGCAGCTCGCATATGTCGATAGCCGCCAGTGCCTCAACATTCCCGAAGAACCCCATCCCGATTCAGCTTGCCAGCCATCGCTCGATCTCCTTCTTCTTGGGGACCCTCCCCGAGGCGACTATCTTGCCGTCTATGGCAAGGGCGGGAGATCCCATTCCCCCCGCTGCCGCCACTGCCTGGATGTCGGTTACGTGCTCGACATCGGCGGAAATACCCTTCTCCGCCACCACTTCCTTAACCGTTTCATAGACTCCCTTGCACCGCGAGCAATTACTCGCGCCATAGATCTTTACCTCCATGATTCCTCCTTCCTAATCAATGAGAGCGTTGAATACATATCCGACGACCGTGAACGCAACGAACATTATTGAAACGAAGGCGATGAGCAGCCGCACCTTCATCACTTTCCTCAAGATGATGAGTGCCGGAAGCGACAGACCGATCACGCTCATCATGAAGGCGAGCGCGGTTCCCATGGGCAAGCCCTTATCGGTGAGCGCCTGAATAATCGGGATCACTCCGGCCGCATTGGCGTACATCGGTATGCCGAGTATCACGGCGATGGGTACCGCGAAGGGGTTCCCCCGCCCGGCCACCCGGAGGATGAAGTCCTGGGGAACCCAGCCGTGTATGGCGGCACCGATGGCTACCCCGATAACGACGTAGAGCCACACCTTCCTGATGATCGAGTTGGTATAGGCGATTGCCCCCCTCATGCGCTCACCCCACGAGGGCTTCACGCTCTCCAGGCCCGCCACCGCTTTTTCGTCATATTGGAATTCGAGGTATTTCTCCATGTGAAGCCTGCCGATTATTATCCCCGCCACAATGGCGATAAGCAGGCCGGTGCCTATGTATATGCCGGCGATGGCGGCGCCATAGAGGCCGGCGAGAAGTACCAGGGCCACTTCGTTTACGGTTGGGCTGGAGATGAGAAAGCTGAAGGTGACCCCGAGGGGGACTCCCGATTCAATCATGCCCACGACCATGGGTATTGCCGAGCAGCTTCAGAAGGGTGTGACTATGCCGATTCCCGCGGCTATGCCGTTTCCGACGTACTCCCGCTTCCTCGAGAGCCACTTCCTTATCTTGTCGGGAGGAAGGAAGCTGCGAATTATGGCAACGGCCGTAATTATCACGTATAGAAGGATGAATATCTTAACCGTGTCGTAGAAGAAGAAGTGTACGGCATCACCAAGCTTCGTGCCCTCCGTCAAGTGAAAGAGACCGTATACCAGTTTATCTATAAGGAATTCCAGCCAGTTAAACATCCCTATCAAGATCCCCTCATAATATATGGCGCTCCTGATTCTTCCCTCTTGCCTTCTCCGATCCGGCCACCTTGCGGTAATCGAGATACTCCATGAAGACGTCATCCAGCCATTTGAGCCGGTCGCGGTTTACCGAGTAGAAGGAAGAGGTCCCCTCTTTCCTCATCTCCAGGAAACCCGAATCCTTGAGTACGTTAAGGTGATGTGATGTGAGCTGCTGCGAAATATCCAGCTCCCTCTCGACTTCGCACACGCATCTCTCCCCCTTTGAGAGCAGGCAGATAATTCGCAGCCGGTTGGGATCGGAAATAATTTTCAGGCTCTCAGCCAGCCCGGCAACCCCCGGGTCGGTCACGCACTTAAACTTCTTCATGGCCATCCAGCTCCTAAAATGACCGTTTGTAAAAACCTTCATTTGTTATTATAGGGGCAATTTGATTTTCGTCAAGGGCATACTCCATAAATACTTGTTTATATAATCCAACGTTAATATAATAGGAGCAAGAACCCGGCAAGGAGCGTGCGATGAGAAGAATGGATTACGTCTTGAGCGACGAGGATATCATCCGGATCACCAGGATCCTTGCGGATGATGACACCGAAGGCGCCTGGGACTTTTTCGCCCGCCGCTTATCGCAATCGAACGGAGAGAGGCCGGCGAAAAGGTGCGATATAGTGATCGAAGCAAAAGCGGCCGATGATTTATCGAGCCTGATCGAGGCGGGAGATAAAGCTTCCTGCCTTTCCTTCCTGAGGGAACATTTCGAAAAAGAGATAAAACTGATGTTGACTCCACATTGCGTGCCCGTATTCGAATCGTCCTATAAGCCTAATCAGGCTGATAAATATGCAACTTTCGCCGACGGCGTCCAAGGAGGCATATCACCGTGAAAGAAAAACGAATCGCGAAGTGCGCGGTAAGCAAGGAAGTGATTGCTCTCGCGGAAGCCCTCAGGATTCTCGGTGACGTCAACCGGTTGCGTATCATGTGCCTGCTATTTCAGGGTGAAAAATGCGTATGCGAGGTCGAGGAAGGACTGGCCATATCCCAGCCGCTCGCCTCGCACCACCTGGGAATACTGCGCGAAGCGGGCTTGGTGGAGGTCAGAAAGGAAGCGACCTCGTCCTATTATTCACTGGTGTTCGAGGCCGTCAGCGCGCTGAATGAGGATTTTATGAAGATTCTGGGAGCGCAGAAATTACCGGAGTGTTATGCAGGGGAAGTTGGAGTAATCAGGAAGGTTTAAGATGATTTCAAGTGGGGATTCCAACGGAAAAAGAAGAAGGGGATCGAGGGCCCGTAAGATCCTCTTGATTGCTATGATGGCGGTGGTTGGAATCATCCTCCTCACGTGGACGGAGTGCGGCTGCACCGTGGAACAAAAGCAGGGCGCAGCGGCGGAAGTGGCTGAGGAGCAGAGCGCCGGAAACCAGAACACGGGCAGTCAGTCAACCAACATGAGCGCATCCGAGACGGCACTCGATAAGGCCAGGCAAGCCGG
>MELM01000045.1:74595-91444 GCA_001767605.1 Candidatus Solincola sediminis
GGTGCTTCTCAATTTCCATTCCACGCAATGCTATCCCTGTATAGAGATAGAAAAACAGATCAAGATAGTTGAGCCGGAATATGACGGCAAGGTGGAATTCATTATCGTCGATGTTTACGACCGCTCCGAGCAAAACCTTTGCTACCAGTACCAGATAGAAATTATTCCGACGACCTTCTTCATCGACGCAAAAGGCCAGGTGAGGGAGGGGCGTGAGGGCGTCATCCAGGCGGCCTCGCTCAAGGAAATCCTCAACAATTTGATAGCGAACAGATAGGCGACGGTGGGAGAGGCTCATGAGGGAAGGCTCGAACCGCCGCCTTGTGCTTTATGCCTGTATCTTTCTGGTATTCGCCGCCCTTCTCCTGACCTTTCTAAGCGGTGATAAGGCCTTCTCCTCTACCGATGACACCGAGGTCGAGCTCATCTACTTTTACCCGCGCTTTCGTTGTCTCTCCTGCGAACAGGTTGACTCCTATGCGTCGGAGGCCGCCGCCACCTACGAAAACAACGGAATGGAGGGCGTGCCCTACACCAGGCTCGGTATCGATGATTCCGCCAACCGGGATAAGGTCGAGGAATACGGGGTAGTAGGATCTTCGCTTTTCCTCGTTACTAGAAGGGATGGGGAGGAGGACTTCCGCGAGCTGCAGAAGGTGTGGTTCTTGTGGGAAGACAGAGAAGGCTGTGTTTCCTACATACAGGCCGAGATAGATGGGGCGTTTGACGAAACCTCACCAGCCTCCTCGAGCCCCGGCTATCCCTTTGCCGGCATACCGCTGCTTGCCGCCCTGGCGCTGGGCCTGATTACCGCGGTGTCGCCCTGTCCCCTGGCGACGAATATAGCGGCCGTCGCCTACATATCGAAGAGCATCGAGGACCGAAGGCAAACAGCGTTATCGGGCATCTTATATACGGCGGGAAGGGTCTTCACTTACGTTATTCTGGGACTGGGGCTGGTATATCTTGGAATCAACGTGGTTAACGTCTCGGGGTTCCTGCGCAACTCGTCCGTGTATTATCTCGGGCCTCTCCTCATCCTTGTCGCCCTGGTCATGCTCGATGTAATAAAGCTGCATATTTTCAGGGGCGGTCTCGCATCCAGGCTCGGGCAACGCCTTTCCGGCAAGGGGTTGCTGGGCTCCTTTCTTCTCGGCGCCCTCTTTGCGCTCTCCTTCTGCCCCTACAGCGCCATCCTTTTCTTCGGCATGTTAATCCCCCTTGCCATCAGCGTGCCCGGAGGAGGAATTTATCTGACGGCTACTTATGCCGTCGGTACCGGACTGCCGGTCCTGGTCATCGCACTCCTCATCGCCTTCGGTGTCGAGCAGTGGGCGAAGCACGTCGAAAAGGTGCAAAAATTCGAGAGATACATGCGCATATTCGCGGCGCTCGTATTCATGGGCGTTGGTATATATTACGTGGTCATTCTCATTAAGACCGTTATCTGACTGGTGCTCCCTCGTAGCGCCTGTCGATCCAGCCCTTGGTTTTCTTGGCTATCCACACCAGGGAGAGCATGATGGGCACCTCCTCCAGGACGCCCACCACGGTGGCGAGCGCGGCTCCCGACTTGAGGCCGAACAGGGAGATGGCCACGGCTACCGCAAGCTCGAAGAAGTTGGACGCGGCCACGAACCCGGCCGGAGCTGCAACCTCGAAGTTGATTCTCCAGAGCCAGGCCCAGCCGTAGCTGAAGGCGAAGATGAAGTAGGTCTGGATGGTCAGAGGTATGGCGATCAGAAGGATATGCAGAGGGTTCTCGACGATGGTCTTGCCCTGATAGATAAAGATGATGATCAGGGTAAGCAGCAGGCTCACCACCGTTACATTACTCAGCTTTTTTAAAAACACGTTCTCGAACCAGTCCGCGCCCTTGCGTTTGATAAGGACCTTGCGGGATACATACCCGAAGAACAGGGGGATGACCACGAAGAGCACCACCGAGAGGATGACCGTATCCCAGGGGATGCTGATACCGGAGACCCCCATCAGGAAAACGACGATGGGAGCGTAGGCGAAGAGGATGATGGCATCATTGATCGCGACCTGAATCAATGTATAGGCGGGATCGCCGTTGGAGAGATAGCTCCAGACGAAGACCATGGCCGTGCAGGGAGCGGCGCCCAGGAGGATGGCGCCGGCGAGGTATTCCTTTCCCAGATCATAGGGGATCCAGGCGCGGAAGATGACCAGCAGGAAGAGGCTCGCAAAAGCGTACATGGTGAACGGTTTCACCAGCCAGTTGGAGGTAGTGGTAACGATGACGCCCTTCGGCTTCTTTCCCGCCTGCAGGATACTTGCAAAGTCGATCTTTAACATCATGGGGTAGATCATCATCCAGATGAGCACGGCGATAGGAAGTGAAACCTGGGCATAGGTCGCCTTTTCCAAAGCATTGGCCGTGGACGGCAGGTAGTATCCGATAACTGTGCCTATGGCTATGCAGAGAATGACCCATATCGAGAGATAGCGATCGAAGATGCTCAAGTGCTTCTCTTCCCCCGTTGCCATCTCGCATGCCTCCTCGGCGGATTTCGGAGCGATGGTCCCATCGATGCACTGGGGGATTGGGAGGTCTTTTTTTTCGTCTGGCTGGTAGCCCATTAGCCTCTCCTTGATCCTCATAATATTGACGTAACTAAATATATCGTTATAATAATGTCGAGAATCGAATGCAGTGTCAAGGAGTATAATTTCTTATTATGATAGGCAATCCTTGCGGGGTGAATGAGGGAACAGACACCGAGTGCCCAGGCGACCGGTTACTCCATCTCCCAGACATCGATGAACAAGCGCTGGCCGCAGCGGCCGATACACACAAAGCCCTTTCAGACGAAACCCGGTTGAAGATACTGGCCTACCTGCAGGGGGGCGAGCTTTGCGTCTGCGAGATCGTCGAGGCCCTGGGGAAACCGCAATCAACCGTCTCTCACCACCTCTTCTTGCTGCAG
Organism: Candidatus Solincola sediminis; assembly: GCA_001767605.1. GTDB lineage: Bacteria > Actinomycetota > Geothermincolia > Geothermincolales > RBG-13-55-18 > Solincola > Solincola sediminis. The sequence goes on from MELM01000045.1 coordinate 77,550, forward strand.
AATGCCGGCCTGATCAGGAGCAGAAAGCAGGGCCGTTGGATCATGTACTCAATCAACGATGAGGTATTTGATCAGCGCAGCGTTTTTCTTGGAGGTGCCGTATCTTGAATCTTGACATCACTCGAAGACAGGCAGGCAAAAGCAACGTCCGAATGTCAAGATTAAAGACACGGCACCAACTAGGCCGATTCTTCGTCCTTGTACTCGGCTCCCGAGGTGACAAGCGTCGGTTCCTGGCCTTTTTCCACGGTGTCTTTGGTAACCACGCAGCGGATTATATCGTTGCGCGACGGCAGTTCGTACATCACATCGAGGAGACTCTCCTCCATGATAGCGCGAAGTCCCCTGGCTCCGGTGGTCCGCTTGGTGGCCTTGCTGGCGATCGACCTTAGCGCGCCGTCCGTGAAGCGCAACTCGACGCCGTCGAATTCGAAGAATTTCTTGTACTGCTTAACCAGGGCATTCTTAGGCTCGGTAAGGATACGCACCAGATCAGCCTCGGTGAGGCCGTTGAAGGCGGCGATGACCGGCAAACGGCCTACGAACTCGGGTATCAGGCCGTATTTCAGTAAGTCCTCGGGCATAACCTGGTCCAGTATCTCCCCGATGTCCTTATCTTCCGGCCGCCTCACATCGGCGCCGAAGCCGACGCCCTTGGTGCCCGTCCGGCCCTCGACTATCTTCTCCAGGCCGGAGAAAGCGCCGCCGCATATGAAGAGAACGTTGGTTGTGTCAATCTGGATGAATTCCTGGTGCGGGTGCTTGCGGCCGCCCTGCGGCGGAACGCTCGCTACCGTTCCCTCCAGTATTTTGAGCAAGGCCTGCTGCACGCCCTCGCCGGAGACGTCCCTGGTAATGGAAGGATTTTCCGACTTGCGCGCTATCTTATCGATCTCATCGATGTAGATGATTCCCGTCTCCGCTCTTTTCACATCATAATCTGCCGCCTGGATGAGCTTTAGGAGGATATTCTCGACATCTTCGCCCACGTACCCGGCTTCGGTAAGCGTCGTGGCGTCCGCGATGCAAAATGGTACGTTCAGCACCCGCGCGAGTGTCTGGGCCAGAAGAGTCTTACCGCAACCGGTCGGGCCCAGGAGGATGATGTTACTCTTCTGCAATTCAACATCATCGTCGGAATAAGCGCCTACCTGGATGCGTTTGTAGTGATTGTAGACGGCCACCGACAGGATCTTCTTCGCCTTATCCTGGCCTATCACGTAATCATTAAGGAAGTCATATATCTCACTCGGCTTCGGCAGTTCCTCGAGGCGCAGTTCCGGAGTTTCGGAGAGCTCCTCCTCGATGATTTCATTGCAGAGATCGATGCATTCGTCGCAGATGTAGACGCCCGGCCCCGCTATGAGTTTTTTAACCTGCCTCTGGCTCTTTCCGCAGAAGGAGCACTTAAGCAGGTCTCCTCCCTCTCCAAACTTCGCCATTACTTTAAAACCTCCGGTTGTTTATTTCTTTATCGACAGTTCCTCTTCGGTCCTTTCTATCACCGCATCGATTAAGCCGTAATCCTTTGCGTCAGCGGCGGTGAGTATGAAGTCCCGATCGGTATCGTTCCTTATTTTCTCCAGCGATTGTCCGGTGTGATTGGAAAGGATTTGGTCGAGAAGTTCGCGCAGGCGCAGTATTTCCTTGGCGTGTAGATCGATATCGACCGCCTGTCCTTGAGCGCCGCCCGCCGGCTGATGCAACAGCACGCGGGAATGGGGCAGTGCGAAGCGCTTTCCAGGCGCACCGGCCGTCAGAAGAATGGCTGCCCCCGAAGCAGCCTGTCCGATGCAGATGGTAGAGACATCGGACTTTACGTACTGCATGGTGTCGTAGATGGCCAGAGTCGACGTAACGACACCGCCCGGACTGTTTATATAGAGATGGATATCCTTCTCCGGATCTTCGGAATCGAGGTGCAGCAGCTGGGCCATAATCAGATTGGCCACATGGTCGTCGATCTCGGTGCCCAAGAAGATAATCCTGTCCTTTAAGAGCCGGGAGTAGATATCGAAGGATCTCTCGCCGCGGTTTGTCTGTTCGATAACAATTGGGATCAGGCTTGTCGCCATATAGACATCATCCTTTTCTAGTCGATATTATTCTTCCCCGGATTATATATTTCTTGTAGAGATTCCCGGATGATTGTTGTCGCTAATCCGCTTCAGGATTTTTGCCGGCTTCCTCGGGCTCTTGCGCTTCTTCTTTTTCGGCTTTTTCCGGCTCCGCCTCCGCTTCGCCCGCGGCAATATTTCCGCCTTCACCGGCAAATACGGCATGCTCGCCCAAAAACTTGAGCGCCTTCTGCTGTTTCAATTCCTCCCGGAATTCCTCCATGCTTCCACGCTTATCAAGAGCAGCCCGATAGTCCTCGGGCTTAATGCCCAGCATTGCACTCAACCGCTCGATCTCTTCTTTTATCTCTTTGTCGTTGACTTCGATGCTTTCGGATCGGATCACCGATTCGAGCACGAGTTCGTTGCGGATGAGCCGTTCGGCTTCCTCCTCGAATTCCTCCTCCATACGTTTCTCGGTGTAGTCCATCGCTTTTAAGTAACTGTCGATGGAAATGCCCCTACCCGCCAAGCGGGCTTCCAGCTCATGCTCCTTCTGATGGGCATAGTCGTGAAGCATGCGGTGCGGTATCTGGACGTCCAGCTCTTTGGCAAGTTTTTCCAGAACTTGCATACGGACGGATTCCTCGGCCTGGGATTTTTTTGCTTCCTCGAGCCTGGTCCTGACATCCTCCTTCAATTCATCGAGCGTATCGAACTTGCTGGCTTCCTTGGCGAAACCGTCATCGGCTTCGGGCAGCTTCTTCACCTTTACTTCCTTCACGATCACCTTGAAGGACGCGGTCTGCCCCGCCATGCCCTCGACCGGATATTGTTCCGGCATCTTGACCTTGACATCCAGGATGTCACCTTTACGCTTCCCGGTGAGCTCTTTATTGAACTCGGGCCAGATTTCCTGGCTTCCTACCTCGAGCATGAAGTCCTTGCCTGAGCTGCCTTCGAAGGGTTGATCATTGACTGAACCCTCAAAATCGATCAACGCATAGTCGCCCTCGCCCAATGTCTTTCCCGATGCCACCTCCAGGGTCGCGAACTTGTCTCTCGTAGCATCGATAACCCTTTTGATATCCTCCTCGGTGACCTCCGTGTTCGGCTTCTCGACTTCGATTCCCTTATAGTTTTCCACTTCTACCCTGGGTTTTATTTCCACAATCGCATTAAAGAGAAGCGGTTTTCCCTCTTCGATTTCGATCTCGTCCAATTCGATCTCGGGCTCCGCAATGGGTTCGACCCCCAACTGCTTGAGCGCCTCGGCATAGTAATCGGGCAGGTTTGACTGCTTGACCTCTTCGTAGATCGGTTCCATCCCCAAGCGGGCTTGTAAGACGCGCCGGGGCACTTTCCCCTTGCGGAATCCCGGTATCGCCACCTCACGGGACAAATCACGAAAGGCGCGGTCAATAGCCTTCTTTATGTCCTCGGCCGGCACCTCGACTTTAACTGTCACCTTGTTTGGCTCCAGTTCCTCCAGCTCAGCTTTCAAAGCCACCTCTCGAACTCCTTCCAATTAATGAATTCAACCCAAAAAAGCCGCACTTATAATCGGCGGGTACAGGAATATTCTGGTGCGAGAGGGGGGATTCGAACCCCCACGGTAAAACCACTGGGTCCTAAACCCAGCGCGTCTGCCAATTCCGCCACTCTCGCCCATTTCTCCCTTCTCGACAGAACGCACATAATGCTACTACAGGGTCAGAAGCATCGCAACAAAGCCCCAGGCCCATGCTATAATTCGGCGTATACATGCGCCTGTAGCTCAAAGGATAGAGCAGCGGACTTCTAATCCGCAGGTTGGAGGTTCGAGTCCTCCCAGGCGTGCCAGAAAGATCATGGTGGGAGTAGCTCAGCTGGCAGAGCACCGGGTTGTGGCCCCGGAGGTCGCGGGTTCAAGTCCCGTCTCTCACCCCAAGCATAGCAAGCAAGGTCAGAAGGCCTTGCTTGTTCTATGTTTGCTATCAGCATCTTCTTTGACTACTGCAGGGCGTAACTACAACCCGAGGTTTGCGATGGTAATCGTCACCTTGCCGTCTCCTGCCGTCACTTGGACGGTGCTGGCGTCGTATCCTCCGTGTGAACCATCAGGCATCCAGATGGCATCAACATTATCGGCGACGTAAGGAGTGCCGAGCTTACCGATATACCATTCCACCACTTTAGCGTAGCTGTCAGTGGTCGTGAACTCGCCGCTGGACATAGTAGATGTTTCCCCATCAGTTGCTGTGGTTACGGTTCCGCCACTACCCTCCACATACTTGGCACCTGGGTAAATGGGAGAACCCAGGTCGTCTTCGGACGGAGCCTTGTCGTCGGCCTTATACGTCGTGTCTCCATCATCACCAGTAACCGTTTCTGAACCAGAGTCGTCATCTTCGGACACCGTCACATCTCCCTCCGGCGTGGAAGTAGTGGTCTTTTTCTCCCCGCACCCAACTGTTGCGAAGAGAAAAACCATCAGGGCGAGTAGAACGAGTAGCGTCAGTCCCTTCTTCATGTCGTACCTCCTTCGAAGGATTTGCTGTCTTAAAAACATTATAGCCTATGGAAACGGACCAAGATGCTTATAGAAATGTGGCAGGGATTCCCTTTGTCTCTTCCATAGAAGGCATTTGAGCCTCCTGGTACAGATGGCAATTCCCTGGGTGTATCTCCTAATACAGGTGGTGGCTCTAGGCGTTTCGAAATCTAAACCATTGGCCCTTTCAGCTGGCAAGACATACTTTAGGTATATAGACACCGTCTTCCGTATCCATCAGCCTGGTTCTGATGTCGTCCACAGTGCGACCCCATAAATAATACAAAGGTACCCCTTTGTACGGGGGTACCTTCACTTTACATAGAGAGTGGTCGGGGTGGGCGGATTTGAACCGCCGACCTCATGCTCCCAAAGCATGCGCGCTAAACCAAGCTGCGCTACACCCCGACGGCAAGATTATATACCAAGGTTCGATCAGAAGCGGACAGTGTTTGTGCTAAAATATTGCTGTCAGCGGGCGGGAGTAGCTCAGTTGGTAGAGTACAAGCCTTCCAAGCTTGGTGTCGCGGGTTCGATCCCCGTCTCCCGCTCCATCTACTTTTCTCACGCACCTGAGAATCGTTGAATGAAATTCAGGAGACTTTCAGGCGAACTGGATTTACTGAAGAGCTCAAACGAAGAGCCAGGCCGGCTCTCCTTTTTCCAGGAGGCTTCGCAGTCGCCTTAGCGCCTTTCCGCGATGGCTTATCGCGTTTTTTTCCTCCAGCGAAAGTTGGGCCATGGTCCTGTCCATTCCTTCGGGGACGAAGACCGGGTCGTAGCCGAAACCTGAGGCGCCCCTTTGTTCGGTGGTTATTCTCCCTTCGCAGGTCTCCCTTATCTCGAGCCGTTTTCCATCGGGACTGCAGAGCGAAATAACACACACGAAGCGAGCCTGCCTTTTGTCATCCGGTATTTCCTTCAACTCCTCGAAGAGCAGCGCCATGTTTGCTTGGGAGTCTCCTTCCTCGCCGGCATAGCGCGAACTCCTGACGCCGGGTCGTCCTCCCAGAGCGTCAACTTCGAGGCCGGAGTCGTCAGCCAGGGCCGCCACCCGCGACCAATCAGCCAGGGTGCAGGCTTTTTGCCGGGCGTTCTCCTCGAAGGTGGCACCCGTCTCCTCCATATCCGGCCAGGTCTCGAAATCTTCACGAGTCAACAGCTCAACGGCAAGGCCGGAGAGCAAGCGCTCTATCTCAAGGACTTTCCCGCGGTTGAGGGTGGCGAGCACGATGCGGGCGCGGTTCAAAGGCCCTCGCAATGCACCGGCGTTGTTTCTTCGCTCATTATGCATTTTCTCTGCAAGGCGACTATCTCTTCGATCCCACTCTGCGCGAGATCGAGTATCCTGTCCAACTCGCTACGCTCGAAACATCTCTTTTCGGCGGTCCCCTGAATTTCCACCAGATTACCGGATCCGGTCATCACGACATTCATATCGACTTCGGCCCGGACGTCCTCCTCGAAATCGAGATCGAGCATGGGCTTGCCGTCAATAATGCCTATACTTATGGCCGCGACGAAATCGGTGAGCGGGACTTCCTGCAACTTCTTATCCGCCACGAGCTTCCGCAGGGCATCGTAGAGTGCCACGTAGGCGCCATTTATAGCCGCCGTTCTCGTCCCTCCATCAGCCTGGATGACATCGCAGTCCACCCAGATTGTATATTCGCCCAGGGCCGACATATCGGTCACCGCCCTGAGCGAACGGCCGATCAGCCGTTGTATCTCGAGCGTCCGCCCTCCGGGCCTGCCCATTGAGGCTTCCCGGTTCATCCTCTCCTTGGTCGAACGCGGCAGCATGCCGTACTCGGCCGTGACCCAGCCCCGTCCCGAACCCCTTAGAAACTGCGGCAGTTTGTACTCCAGGCTGGCCGTACATACGACCCGGGTCTTGCCCATTTCCATCAGCGCCGACCCTTCGGCGTACATATTATAGCCCCGGCAAATGCTGGCCGGCCTCAAGACTTCCGGCTTCCTGCCGTCCAAACGGTTCATCTCATCTACCTCCAAGCTTAAGCTGCAATCCCTCATAAGCGAGGATTGCTTCTCCCTCATAAGTCTCGTTTACTTCACTGAGGATATCCCGGGGATCAAAGGTTGGCCAGATATGGGTGAGAAGAAGTGATTTTGCTCCCGCATCCGTCGCCGCCTTCGCGGCCTGTGCAGAAGTCATGTGGCCGAAAGAAGCCTCTTTGGTGTAAGAGACGGGGAAAGTGGCCTCGCATATAAAGAGATCGGCGCTATCGGCGGCTTCGGCCAGACCCGGGCAGGGTTTCGTATCTGACGAATATGCCACTATCCAGTTTTTGCCTTCAATGCGAACGCTGTAGCCCTCTACCGGATGCCTGGTGGGATGAAAGATAATCTTCATATCCCCTACCTGGTAGATATTTCCTTTGACTATGGGCGTTTCGGAAAAAACTCTCGGAACATATTCCCGCGAGTCCGCGCCGAGAATGCATCCCATCTCCTCCAGCCCACCTCCGGGCATCAGAACCTGCAGGCCCCAGGGTTCACCGGGGAAAAAGCGCAGGGCATAAAAGAGGGGGTAGAGGTCGCCGAAGTGATCTATATGCATATGTGTTATGACAATGCCGGCCAGATTGGTATATTCTACCTGTTTCAGGAGATTGGACATGCAGCCGTTACCGAAATCGATGACCAGATTGGTTTCCCCTTCCTGGATCAGAAACCCGTTGCAGGCCCCACCGGGACGCGGATAGGTTCCGGAACAACCGAGAACGGTGAGAATCATGCCGGGACTCCCGGTAGAGGAAGGTCCACTTTTTCTACCCGCTCGACCTCCGGCCCCAAGAACAACCGGCCCAGCCGGATGGCCTGTTCGACACTCCCCGAACACATGAATCTGTAGGACGGTGTCTTATGCGGCGAACGAAGGTAACCGCGCCGGCTGAGGTTCTCCTCCACCTCGCGGGCTATCTCCTCATCCGAACTTATGACATTGACGCTGTCGCCCATGGCGTCCGCTATTACTTCGTGTATCAGCGGGTAATGCGTGCAACCGAGGACCATGGTATCGATCCGCCTCTTGAGCAGGGGCCGCAGATAGCGTCTCACTTCTTCCTCGATGTCGGTTCCTCCCACCTCGCCCCTCTCCACGAATCCAACCAGACTCGGGCAAGCCCTTGAATGAATACTGGCTCCCGCGTCGAGCGCGCGTATCGCTTTTAAATAGGCGCGGCTCTTGATGGTAGCGATTGTGCCGATTACTCCTATCCGCCGATTGAGCGTTGCCTGTACGGCGCCCCTCGCGCCCGGTTCCACGACCCCCAAGACCGGGACCTGGCATTTGCGCTGCACCTCCAGCAAGCCGGCGGAGGTGGCGGAGTTGCAGGCGATTACGATCAATTTGACGCCCATGGCTTCGAGAAACGAGGCTATCTCCAGGCTGAAGTCACGGATTTCAGGGAGGTTGCGCGGTCCGTACGGACCTCTGGCGTTATCCCCGAAATAGTAGATGGATTCTGCCGGAAGCCGCCTCATTACCGCTTTCATTACGGTGAGCCCGCCTATTCCCGAGTCGAACATGCCTATGGGAGCATCGTTCAACGTGCTTGCCTCCTCCGGCCTGTCGCCTTCTTACACCTATCGAATGTTCAATTTTAGCATAAGGGCAATTGGTGCTTGCGCCAGTCTATGTATCAATTGCCGGCCGGGATCGGCAGTTCGCCCGCTAGCGGCCAGATCTTATCCTCCACAATCAAGGATCTGAACCTCTGGGGAAGATCAACGGGAAAGCCGGCATCGATAAGCGTGGGACCATCCTCGTTGATGAGATAGATATTCGATCCGAAGGATTTCATCTTGAAAAGATTGTCTCCCATGCTTACGAGCTTCGACTTGTCTTTTTTTATTTATCCTCAAATCTAATGCCTGCCGTTTTTCATGGTACTTCTAGGATTATAGCCTCAAGAGCTACGGTTCTACCCCGGCTGGCATCCAGGTATGATAGTCATGGGGCAAAGGGACGAGACTTAACGAGAGAGATAATATGGCACGAATAAAAATGTTGGCCGAAAACCGAAAGGCGCGATACGACTACAGCATAGAGGAGAAATACGAGGCGGGAATCGCCCTGCTGGGGAGCGAGGTAAAATCCATTCGTGAGGGCAAGGCCTCGCTAAGGGACAGCTTTGCCAGGGTGAAGAACAACGAAATCTTCCTCGAAAATGTTCATATCGCCCCCTATAGCCATGGCAGCTATTTCAATCACGAGCCATTGAGGGCCCGAAAGCTGCTTATGCACAAGGACGAGATACGAAGACTGCAGGGAAAGGTGGCCGAGCGCGGATATACACTTGTGCCACTCCGTATGTACCTTAATGACAAGGGGAAGATAAAGGTCGAACTGGGCCTTGGGCGGGGAAAGCAAAAGGGCGACCGCCGCCGGGATATAATGGAGCGGGAAACCCGGCGTGACATGGAGAGAATGATAAAATCCGCCAGCAGAAGGCCCCGTTCGTAGTACAATAATCTAGGGTTTGAAAGCAGGGTATTCTAACGAACCTACGCAAAGGTGCCTGACACCTTTGTGTAGGGTTGCGACTTTGGTCTTTGAAAATTTTTGGGGGCGAAACGGCTTCGACAGGAATCTGTGATTAACGCGCGGAGCGAGCCGAGGGCCCGAACCTCGACAGCAATCGGGAAAATAAACAAACGCTGACACTCAGTTAGCACTGGCCGCTTAAAGGCGGACCCGTCCCTCTCCGGGAAGCCCGCGACCGGGGAAGGGGCGTCATGCAGCGGGATCACCAAAGCCTGACTCCCGTAACGGCTGAGGGAAATCTAACGGGATAGCTTGCGGCGAGTCTGTCGCCGGTCGCGCCGGAAGTGAAATTAAGGCGGCGAATACGCTCGTAGAGCCCACTTAATCGGATTCTTGGACGGGGGTTCGACTCCCCCCGCCTCCACCACCCCCCTACACATTGGGGACGGGTACGTTTGTTAACCCCTTAACAAACGTACCCGTCCCCAATGTGTAGGGTCAGGAAGATTTGGCTAGTTCGAGGGCTTTTTCCAGTTGCAGGTCCTGCTCTCCGGCGACTGGGTTGCGCACCACTACGTCGGGCATGATCCCTTCATCGCTTATGTTTTGACCGGAAGGGGTGTAATATCGCGCAACGGTAAGGCGAACAGCCGAGCCGTCTTCTTGCCGGAAGAGCTTCTGTACGGAACCCTTGCCAAAAGTTGTCTCTCCCACTAATATGCAGCGCTCATTGTCATGCAGTGCGCTGGCGAAAATCTCCGAGGAACTGGCTGAGCCCCGATCGACGAGAAGGACGACAGGGCCGTCCCACTCAATGCCGGGTTCCGCCTCATAATCTCGGGTAGTGCCGGCAATCCGACCTTTGGAGGAGACAATAGTTCCCTCCGCGAGGAAGAAATCGGCCGCTGCGACCGCCGGCTCCATATAACCGCCTCCGTTTCCCCGGAGGTCGATGATCAGCGATTTAACGCCTTTCGAGCGCAGATCATTCAAAGCATCTGATATCTTCTGGTCGACATTCTGGCTCCAATCGGTCAGGGCTACGTAGCCAATGTTTCCTTCCTTGACCTCCCCGGTCACCGGTATCTCGATATCCTGACGAACAATATCAAAGTAGATAAGATCGTTTTCGCCGGGCCTCATAATGCCAACCCGCACAGCGGTTCCTTTTGGCCCCCGGATCAGGGCGACGACCTCGGTCAGCTCCATTTCGCTCACATCCTTGCCGTCAACTTCCCTGACGATGTCCCCCTCCTTCAACCCGGCCGCCCGAGCCGGACTTCCCTCCAGGGTCTGGTGAACCCTGACCTCGTCCTTCACGCCTTGCATCACCGCCCCGATTCCCGATACATGTCCCGAGAGGGAGGTGTCGAGCGCCTCCACCTCTTGCAGAGTCATGAAAGAAGAGAACGGGTCGTAAAGCGAGCCCAACATTGCCGTTATGCCGCGATCCTCGAGGGCTTCCTGGTCGGCACCCTGGCGGGACAGCCTCCGAATACCCCTGGCTCCGGCCTCGAGCAATTGATCGCCCTTAACGATGTCCACGTAATTCCCCTCAACGACCTGCTGGGCTTCGTTATAGGAATCGCTTGATTGCAGCAACCGCTCGAGGTCGTTGATCTCCTGCGAAGTTACGGAAGCGGCGGTCTGTGAGTTTGATGACGGAGTACTCCTGCGGTTGAGGATATAGGGGATCAAGAAGCAGGACGCAACCAGAAGCAGGGAAAGTACTACCGCCAGAATCTGATATTTTCTTTCGACGGTCGCCTTTTTCCCGCCGGCCGGTATGTTCTCGTCCATCAAACACCACGTCTCTCGCGTCCCCCCTCCCCATTGGGACCTGGTCCCTTAGTGGAGGCTTAGTGTTTCAAACTTCAAGGAAACGCCCGAGGGCATACGCGCTGCCCAGGGCTCCAATTACGATCCCGCCGATCAGCATGCAAGGCACAAGGACAACGAGCAATCCGGAGGAAAGGGAGAGACGTAGAAACTGCAGGTTATCGATGAGCTTATCCAGAATCCACACCTTCACGGCCAGCGCCACAAGGATGGCCATTATCGAACCGACCAAGCCTTCCGAGATGCCTTCCATAATGAAAGGCCAGCGGATAAACCAGTTGGTGGCACCGACCAGCTTCATAATCCCTATTTCCCGCCGTCGGGCGAAGATGGCCACCTGAATGGTCACCGATACGAGCATCATGGCTATTATGGCCAATGCTATTACTCCGATGATGCCGATCTGGCGGAATTTGTCGAAGATGTTCTCCAGCTTGGCGATAGCCGAACTGGCCGATTTTATATCCTCCACCCTTTCCGGGTAGGGCGCCTCGGTGCGAATCTCCTCGACCACCATGCCCACATCCTTGGGATCCTTGGTTATCAATTGGAAAGAATTGGGAAGTGGGTTTTCGTTTATATATTCCCATAACTCCGGCTGATCTTTAAAGCGCTCCTTGAATTCCTCGAGGGCGGTGGCTTTGTCCTTGTACGTAACTTTGAGAGGATCGACTTCGGGTATGGTAACCAGGTAATCGTTGATGGCCTGGCGCTCGGATTCCATGGTCAGGTCCGAGAGGTATATGTCTACCTCGCCCACCTTGCGCTCGGCGTTCTTGATCATGTTGCTGAACATGTTCCAACCCATGACTACCAGGGCCAAAATTCCCAGCGATACGGCCACAACGGCTATCGCCGCGATGGCCAGAATCAGGTTCTTGCGCAGAGACGACCAGGTCTCGGCCGCGAAATACCGAATTTTATTCATAGCCGTACACACCCCTATCCTGGTCCCTGATTATGCGCCCGTTTTCCATGGCTATGACCCTCTTACGGAAGGTGTTGACGATTGATCTATCATGGGTCGACATGATAACCGTAGTGCCGCTGGAATTGATTTTCTCCAGTAGCCGGACTATACCCTCCCCCAGGGAAGGATCCACATTTCCAGTAGGCTCATCGGCAAGGAGGATCGGAGGCCGATTGATGAAGGCTCGCGCTATCGCTACCCTCTGCTGCTCGCCGCCGGATAACTCATCGGGGAAGGCATCCAGCTTGTGGCCCAGACCTACCAGCTTCAAGACCTCCGGCACCTGCTGGTCGGTTATGCGCCGCGACTTGCCGGTAACCTCCATCGCATATGCCACATTCTGGAAAACCGTTTTGTGGGGCAACAATTTGAAATCCTGAAAGACGCACCCGATCTTGCGCCGTAAATAAGGGACCTTCCATTTGCGCATCTGGTTGATATTGGTATCTGCAATGTAGATCTGCCCGCTCGTCGGCTCTTCTTCTTTTATAAGAAGCTTGATAAAGGTTGTCTTCCCGGATCCCGAGGGGCCGACCAGGAAGGCGAACTCGCCTCTTTCAATATCGACGGTCGCATCCTCCAAGGCATAAACGTTACCCTTGTAGATTTTAGTGACCCTCCTCAAACGGATCACAGCACATCATCTCCTTGCCTTGATCTCTCGTTTCCCGGTCTTGCCTCCAAAAAAATACGGGACGAATACAAGAAAAAACTACCGGCAGAGGCTACAGGCGGTCTGCGCGATGTGACGGGAATCCAAGCCGAAATGTTCCACCAACTCCTCCACCCCGCCAGACGTCCCGAAGCTGTCCCTGATACCGATCATCCGCATCGGTACCGGCATTTCTTCGCCGAGGAGCTCGGCAACCGCACCTCCAACCCCTCCGAAGACGCTGTGCTCCTCGCAGGTAATCACCTTTCCCGTCTTCGCGACAGATGCCAGGATTCCCTCCTTGTCCAGGGGTTTGATCGTATGCAGGTTAATGACTTCGGCATCGATACTTTCAGCAGCGAGTTGCTCCGCGGCTTCGAGGGCGGGGTGTAATAAGAAGCCACAGGCGAGAATGGTCACGTCACTGCCGGGACGCATGATCCGGGCTTTGCCGAATTCGAAGCGGTAATCATCATCGAAGATTACCGGCACTTTCGGGCGCCCTAGCCTGATATAAGCCGGGCCGTCGATATAGGCCAGCACCTTCACAGCCTCCCGGGTCTCATAGTAATCGGCGGGCACGACCACCTTCATGCGGGGAATCACCCTCATCAGCGCTATGTCCTCCAACGCCTGATGCGAGGAGCCGTCCTCTCCGACCGTTATTCCGCCGTGAGTCGCACAGATTTTCACATTGAGATTTGAATAGGAGATTGTGTTGCGCACCTGGTCATAAGCCCTACCAGTCGCAAAAATAGCGAAGGTCGAAGCGAAGACTATCTTATTCGTAGTTGCAAGTCCCGCCGCCACGGCCATGAGATTCTGTTCCGCCACTCCGCAATCGATAAAGCGGTCGGGCCACTTCAATTTGAAGCGCTCGGTCTGGGTCGATTTGGCGAGATCTGCGTCGAGAACAACGATGCGTTCGTCCTGCTCGCCCAATTTTAAGAGGGCGTCGCCGTAACCGTCTCGGGTATTCTTCGTGCCTTTATCAGCCATCAAGAATGCTCGATCTCCTTAAGCGCCCTCTCCATTTCTTCGGGCGTGGGAGCTTTGCCATGGAAATCGACATTGTTCTCCATGAAAGAGACTCCTTTGCCCTTCACCGTGCGGGCTATAATAATGCTCGGACGATTGGACGTACCACAGCTATCCAAGGCTTCGCAAATTTGGACGACATCATGGCCATCCACCTCTTGCACATCCCAATCAAAGGCCCGCCATTTAGCGGCCTGATCACCGAGATTCACGATATCGCAGCAATTACCGTCGATCTGCATGCCGTTGTTATCCATGATAACCGTCAGATTGTTCAGGCACTGGTGTCCGGCGAG
>MELM01000045.1:91467-91760 GCA_001767605.1 Candidatus Solincola sediminis
TGGCTCTCACCGTCGCCGATGATCGCGTATACTCTGCAATTGCTCTTTTCCATACGAAGGCCGACCGCTATGCCGGTTGCGATTGAAAGGCCTTGTCCGAGCGAACCCGTCGATACTTCGATTCCCGGGGTGCGGATGTCCGGGTGCCCCTGCAGCATCCCGCCCAATTTGCGTAGCTGCCAGAGCTCATCGCGCTCGAAATATCCGCACTTGGCGAGCACGGCATAGAGTGCGGGTGCGGCGTGACCCTTGGAGAGAACGAATCGGTCGCGGAGCGGCCAGTCCGGCGCCTT
>MELM01000045.1:91774-92852 GCA_001767605.1 Candidatus Solincola sediminis
GTAGAAGTACAGACAGACCAGGGCTTCGACGCATGAGAGTGATCCTCCGGGATGTCCGCTTTTCGCAAGCCCTATCATGCGCACGATGTCCCCGCGGATTTCCTTGGAAATACTTTCCAGATGGTCCTTTATTTCGGCAGCTTGCGTTTGCTTCAAGGCGATCCCTTCCGATTCCCGCAAATGGGCAACCATGTAAGTGCCAACTTTCCTTTCTCAAGCACGGCGGGCCTCTTCCGTCCAGCTGCAATCCTTTCCCCTGGATCGCAGGAATTCCGCCAGCCTCTCGATGGAGTAGTTTATCACGCTCTCAGGAACCGTGTCAGTCTCCCGCAATATTTCTACCGCGTGCGAAAATTCTCCTGCAAATGCGGATACATGGGCATCGCTTCCCACGGCCAACCGGCCTCCCAGAGTGCCGATACGGGCTGCCATCAACCGGCATGTCTCCTCGCTTCCCAACCTGGTATAAACGAACGAGCTGTTGTTAACTTCCAGGGCTTTTCCTTCCCTAACGGCAGCCTCGGCCACCGCATCCATGTTAACAGGGAAGGATGGATTGTCGGGGTGGGTTATTACGTCGACCAGTGGGTTGGCAAGCGCACCGAGTACCGCCCGCGTGTTTTTCTCGACGGATTCCCCTTCGAATCCGGTATATGGATGAAGGCCGGCATGCACCAGATCCAGCTTCTCCAGGATCTTTTCCGGCAGGTCGAGACCTCCATCTTCATCGATTATATTTGCCTCAACCGAACGTAGGATGATAACTGAATACCAGCAGCGTGGCAGCACCCTCATGTTCCAGAAGTGGTAGAGGTTTCCTCCCCCTTGAAGTGCCGGACCATGATCAGCAATGGCGATCGCCTGCAGCCCTTTCTCGGCCGCCGCCCTTGCATACTCCTCAACCGTCGAATAGGCATGACCACTGGAAATGGTGTGGAGATGCAGATCGCATTTGATATCGTATTCGTACTTTCCGGCCATGGCCTCCATTATACATAGGTGCCGTGTCTTGATTCTTCACTCCCGCGCTTGGATATCCGATTGCGGGAGTGAAGAATCAAGACACGGCACCTATGGG
>MELM01000045.1:92933-93790 GCA_001767605.1 Candidatus Solincola sediminis
CCGGTGCGGTGGTCTTTGATCATGCGATAGGGGTGGAGGACATAGGAGCGGATCTGGTTGCCGAATCCGATGTCGTAGCGCTCCCCCCTCAGCTTCTCGATCTCCTTCTCGCGCTCCTTGCGCTGCAGCTCGAAGAGCCGCGCCGCCAGAATACGCATGGCCGTCTGCCGGTTTGATATCTGGGATCGTTCGTTCTGAACGCAGACGACCGTGCCCGTTGGGATATGTGTGATGCGAACCGCGGAATCGGTCACGTTTACGTGCTGGCCGCCGGCCCCGCTCGAACGGTAGGTCTCGACCCGCAGGTCCTTGGGGTCGATCTCGACGATTCCCTCCTCCTCGAGCAAGGGGATCACGTCCAGGGAAGCGAATGAGGTATGCCTGCGACTGGAGGCATCGTAGGGGGAGATGCGCACCAAGCGGTGCACTCCCTTCTCGGGGAGGAAGAGACCATACGCATGCCGGCCATGCACCGTGAAAGTGGCGCTCTTGATGCCCCCGCCATCGCCGGGCTGTACCTCGTTGAGATCGACTTTGAAATTCCTAATCTCAGCCCAGCGCAAATACATGCGAAGGAGCATTTCCGCCCAGTCCTGTGATTCGAGTCCCCCGGCCCCCGGGTGCAGGCTGACTATGGCATCATTGCCGTCGAATTCGCCGGCGAGAAGGCTTTCTTCCTCCAGCCGGTCCACCTCGCGCCTGACCTTCTCTACACTCCTGGAGATGTCCTCCTCCAGACTGGGGTCCTCTTCCTCGCGGGCGAGCTCGATAAGGTCGGCCAGTTCGCGCCTCTGCGAGTCCAGGCCCTCCCAGCTATGGACGATTTCGTTTAAGTCCGCAAGCTCGGCAAGGATGCG
>MELM01000045.1:93809-97486 GCA_001767605.1 Candidatus Solincola sediminis
TCCCAGAGGTCGGGTTTCGCAGATTCCTTCTCCAGTTCTCCGGCGCGCGCCCTCTTTCCCTCCAGGTCAAAGGTACTCCTTTATCTTGACGAGCCGATCGGTAATTTCTTCCATATCGTTTCTGTAATCAGCAGCCAATTTAATCCCCTCAGACAGCCTGGCCGCAGCAATGCTTGTATTTCTTCCCGCTCCCGCATGGGCAAGGCGCGTTCCTGCCCACCTTCTGAACACGCACCGCTTCGGACCTCACTTTTTGGCTCCCCTCGGAACCGCCTTCGACAACCCGCAGAGCCGGCCGCTCCTCGGGCTTCACCAACTGGACGTGGAACATGTAGCGAAGGAACTCCTCCTGCATGTTGAAGAGCATCTCCTGGAAGGTTTCGAAAGCCTCGTTCTGGTACTCGATTAGTGGATCACGCCCCGCAAAGGAACGGAGGCCGACGCTGTCCCGCAGGTGGTCCATATCGTAGAGGTGGTCCCGCCAACGATTGTCGATTACCCGCAGCATGACCAGGCGCTCCAGTTCCCTTATATCGCGCTCCGATTCCCGGAACTCGGCTTCCCTCGCCGCATAGGCCTCCGTCACGTCCTCCAACAGGGCTTCCTGCAGCGATGCAACCGATACCGCCTCCAGGTCGATTTCTTCCGGCTCGAAGCTTGCGGGATAAAGCGTCTTCAAATAGCGGAAGAGCCCTTCAGTATCCCAATCAGAGGGATGCACCTGGGGATCAATATACTTCCCCAAGGCGTCCTCGATAACGTCCGGGATCATCTGCTCCACCTGGTCGTGGATGTCCTGCCCGCCGAGTATCTTGCTTCTTTCGTCGTAAATGACCTCTCTCTGCGTATTCATGACGTCATCATATTTAAGGAGATTCTTGCGCACCTCGAAATTGTTGGCCTCCACGTTCTTCTGCGCCGTTTCTATCACGCGGGTTACCAGTTTGTTCTCGATGGGAACATCCTCCGGTAACTTGAACCTCTCCATTACGGAAGCGACCGCATTGGATGCAAAGACCCGCATGAGATCGTCCTCCAGGGAAAGGTAAAATCTGGAAGCTCCCGGGTCGCCCTGCCTGCCGGATCGGCCGCGCAGCTGATTATCTATACGCCTGGCTTCGTGCCTCTCGGTACCCAAAACATAGAGCCCTCCGGCCTCGATAACCTGCTGTTTTTCCTCTTCGCACTGGCGCTCCATCTCCCCCAAGACCTGCCTGGATTCTTCCTCGCTCACCTCTTCCTTCCCGGCCAGCTTCTTGCGCGCCAGCATCTCGGGGTTGCCTCCGAGCATGATGTCGGTACCCCTGCCGGCCATGTTGGTAGCGATGGTAACCGCTGCCGCCTGGCCCGCCTGGGCCACGATCTCCGCCTCTCTCTGGTGCTGCTTGGCGTTCAACACCTCGTGCGGGATGCCCCGCTTCTTCAGCATATTCGCAAGCCGCTCCGATTTTTCAATCGAAATGGTGCCGACCAGAACCGGCTGCCCCTTCTCGTAGCAAGAAATGATGTCCTCGACCACCGAGTTGAATTTAGCCTCTTCGGTCTTGTAAATGACATCGTTGTGGTCCGCCCGGACCATGGGCTCGTTGGTGGGGATCTCCAACACCTCCAGGTGGTATATCTCCTCGAATTCCCCCGCCTCGGTTGTCGCCGTTCCGGTCATGCCCGCCAACTTTTCGTACATGCGGAAATAGTTCTGCAGCGTGATGGTGGCGAGTGTCTGGTTCTCCTGCCTGACCTTCAGGCCCTCCTTGGCCTCGACCGCCTGGTGCAGACCGTCGCTCCAGCGTCGGCCGGGCATGAGGCGTCCTGTGAACTCGTCCACGATGATCACTTCGCCGTCGTTTACCACGTAGTCGACGTCCCGCTTGAAAAGCTCCTTGGCTTTGAGCGCGTTCTGCATATGATGGACGAGCGGTGTATTGATATGGTCGTATAAATTTTCTACGCCGAGTATGGTCTCCATCTTCCGTATGCCCTCGTCGGTTATCGCCACTGAATTGGACTTTTCCTCGACTTCGTAATCCTCTTCCGGTTTCAACCTGGGCGCGACACCCGCGAACTGGCGATACAGCCGTGCCGATTCTTCGGCTGCACCGGAAATGATAAGTGGTGTCCTGGCCTCGTCGATCAAAATGGAGTCCACCTCGTCGACGATGGCATAATTGTGACCGTGCTGCACCATTGAATCGAAACCTATCTCCAGGTTGTCCCGCAGATAATCGAATCCGAACTCATTATTGGTGCCGTAAGTGATATCGGATCCGTACGCGACAGTCCTTTCGGCTTTCGGCATCTGAGCCTGGATAAGGCCGACCGACAGCCCGAGGAATTTATAGATAGCCCCCATCCATTCGCTGTCCCGGCAGGCGAGATAATCGTTTACGGTAACTATGTGCACACCCTTGCCCTCGAGGCCGTTGAGATAGGCCGGCAGTGTCGACACCAGGGTTTTTCCTTCCCCGGTCTTCATCTCGGCGATCTTGCCCTGGTGCAGCACAATACCGCCGATTATCTGCACGTCGAAATGGCGCTGACCAAGCGTTCTTATCGCCGCTTCACGGACCACCGCGAAGGCTTCCGGAAGCAGTTCATCGAGGCTTTCTCCCTTTTCGGTGCGCGCCCTGAACTCAGCGGTCTTGGCACGCAGTTGCCCGTCGTTCAGTTGCTTTATGTCCGGCTCAAAGTCATTCACGACCTTGGCCATTTCCATAAGCTGTTCAAGCCGCTTGCGCTCCCCCATGCGCAGGACTTTGCCCAGCGTCTTGATCATTGCGGGTTACTCCCTTTCTCGAAAGATCTCCTCCAGGCTCTCCCCCAGTTGCTCCTCCTCGAGCACCCTGGCTCTCTGGCTTATCTCACGCTCCGGTCGCCGGCGCGCCCGCGCCTGGAACTCGACCACTTGGGTGAGGGTTCGGAGTACTATGGAATCGTATCGCCTGCCCCGCTCTATGCTCATCTCTTCCAGGGCTTCCTGAGCGGAGAGTTTCTTGGAGGGATGGTTAGTAAGCAAGTCGTAATCGCTTACCGCCCCTATTATCTTGGATCCGGCCGGCACCCGCAATGATACCCCTTCTTCTTCCGTCAGCGGATGGGCGTAGCGTACGATATTGGCGATGGAGCTCAGTCTGGGAATTCCTTCCAGCACCGCGGCTCCCTTTTCCGTATGTCCGGCAGCCTCCCGCTGCCCGGCGTATTCAATATGCCCAATGTCGTGCAGGGCGGCCGCATAACGTATATTCCTCACTTCCTCCCCCGGTAAGGCCATGCCTCGGGCCACCTCGTCGGCCAGGTTGCTCACCCGGCTGGAATGTCCTTCCAGGCCCCTTCCCATATCGAAGGCATCTCCGATAACCCGCATGGTCTGGAAGTACCGCTCATCCAGTTCCTTGTCCCGGTTTGATTCCAACCGCACCAGGAGCAAGGGTATGAAAAAGATAAGGAAGTTGAACCACGGGATGCGGGGAAAATAGAAGGCCATGAGGGCCGCTGCGCCCGTGATGGCAAGGTAGGAAAGGAGGGTCTGCCGCATGTGTTGCATGAGAGTTACCCTCCAGTTGCCGCCCATCTGGCTCCAGATCTCGAGCGAAGAGGTTAGTGCCTCGCCCAGATAGAAGACGGCGGCCATGACTATGAAGGCAATCGGAAAGACTAATGCCCGCTGTAGAAGCACCGGG
>MELM01000046.1:0-4422 GCA_001767605.1 Candidatus Solincola sediminis
GCTATCGAGCCGGGTCAGTGTCGCCGCACTGAAGCGGCCGGTTGAACTCACGATGTGCTTAGCGCCGGCATCGGCGAAGTCGTGGAAGAGGACATGCATGCGCTCCTCCATATCGCGACCATAGAAAGTGCGCCAGATCGGAACGATGACGGGATCGAGCCTGACCTCGCAAGCCAGGCCCCGGCTTGAAGCCCATCGCAGCGCCTGCAATCGTTTCTCATAGAGGGGTGCGGCGGGAGAGAGCAGCCGCAGTACCTCCTCCGGCCCTTCTATGGTCAATGCAAGGAAGAAATTACCAGTGCCGGGGAAGCCCTTTACCTCATCAAGGAACGAGGGATCTCCCTTGGTTACCAGGTGATAGGCGACCCCCCATTTGCAGAGAACCTCAACCAGTTTCTTGACGGCATGTCTCAATTGCGGCACTTCCTGGCACGGATCGGTAACATTGGAAATAGACAGGGGAGGGCAAAGCTCCAGCTTACCCAGTTCTCTCTCGATCAGGCTCGCCAGATTCCTATATATAATCAGGCCCGCCGGATCCTTCACCGAATAGACAGCATCTCGAGCATAGCAATACAGGCATGAATGGATGCATTGTTCCCGGCCCGCCGGCGTTACATTCACTATCCATTGGTGGTAGCACTTCCGCCTTTCACCGCGATAGGGGAAATCGTGCAATGTGGGAGAAACTCGATCCTTCAATATAATTTCCATATGCTCAGCTTATCCCATCCTTGCCTATCGCGATTTGCCCGATCACTGTAAATGAAATTCCAATATTGCTTTGCCTGATCGGGTAAAATTATAATAAGCGGTGGATTGTAAGAGCTATAGAAACGGTCGCAGCAATGAATGAAGCAATTATCCATATAGTGCCCTCCTCCGTTTACCTCGAGCTCCGGGGTTGTTCACCCCTTGATATAGGCTACCGAAACCAGTTTCGAAAATTTCCCTTGGGCCGGGCGCCGATTCCGGGCGCCCCAGACAGATAATCTAAAGGAGGGGAAGTAATGGCCAGGGAACTACAGGAATGTTACCTTATCGACGCCTGCCGCACGCCGTTCGGGCGGGCGAGACCAGATGGGATTTTCGGCATGACACGAGCGGATGACATGGTAGTCCATGTCATCAGAGCGCTTATGGAAAGGAATCCCGAAGTCCCGAAGGAAAAGATCGACGACAACCTCTGGGCGGCAACGACTCAGATGGGCGATCAGGGTTTGACCATCGGGCGCACGACCGCCATCCTCGCGGGCCTGCCCGAGACGGTGCCCGGCTGCGCCCTGGACCGGATGTGCGCCGGCGGCATGACTTCAATCGCTTTGGGTGGCTCCTGCATTCAGGCCGGAGACGCGGATCTCATAATCGCGGGCGGTGTGGAGCACATGGGTCACCATCCCATGGGCCAGGGCGCCGATCCGAACCCGCGCTTCATCGCCGAGAAGATCGTCGACACCAGCGCCCTCAATATGGGCATGACCGCCGAGAACCTTCACGACATGTACCCAAATATCACCAAGGAAGAGTGCGACGAATACGCCCTCGAGTGCCAGAAGAAGGCCAAGAACGCGCTCGATGCGGGCAAATTCGAGAAGATCATAGTGCCGATGACAGCTTGGTCAGCCAATGGATGGAGGGTTGCGGCGCAGGACGAGCAACCCCGCCCGGAGACAACCATGGAGGGTTTGAAGAGCTTGCGCACCCCCTTCAGGGTCAAGGGACGCGTTACGGCAGGTAATTCCTCCGGACTTAATGACGGAGCGGCGGGGGCCATCCTTGCTTCCGAAAAAGCGGTAAAGGAATTTGGTCTCAAGCCTCGCATGCGCCTGCTTAATTATGCATTCGCGGGTGTCAAGGCGGAAGTTATGGGCCTGGGTCCCATACCCGCCACCAAAAAGGCTCTTGAAAGAGCCGGTATCAAGATGGATGACCTGGATGTAATGGAGATCAACGAAGCCTTTGCGGTGCAAGTCGTCGCCTTCATGCAGGAATTCGGTATAGATAAGTCCGATGCCCGCATCAATCCCTGGGGCGGTGCCATCGCCTTCGGACATCCCCTTGCTTCTTCCGGACCCCGCCTGATGGCCCACCTCGCTTATGAGTTCGAGGAGAACCCGAAGCTCAAATACGGGCTGGCCAGCATGTGCGTCGGATTGGGCCAGGGCGGATCGTTGATATGGGAAAACGTCAAGAGTTAACGGCGAAGGATGAAAGGAGGTAAATGATGCCCGAGGAGTTGGTAACGCATTTTAAAGATACTTACTATGATTCACCGGCGGGTAAGATCGCCATCGTGACCATGGATAACGGCGAGGATTACAAGAAGCCCAATTCATTCGGTTTCGGCGCGATGCAGAGCCTGAATGAATGCATGGACCGGATCGAGGCCCAGGGCGACGTGAAAGCGATGCTGTTGACGGGAAAGGTCTTCATCTTCGCCGTCGGCGCCGACCTTACGGGGGTGCCGGACATAAAGACCAGGGAGCAGGCGCTCGAAATCGCGCAAAACGGACACAAGGCTTTCAAGCGCATCATGGACGCGCCGTTCCTGACTGTGGCGGCGATAAACGGTGCTTCCCTGGGAGGAGGGTTCGAGATATCCCTCTACTGCGACTACCGCACCATTTCGACCGGAGTAGGCGTCCTGGGATTCCCCGAGTGCTTCCTGGGGCTCGTTCCCGGTTGGGGCGGAACGACGCTTACGCCGAAACTGGCGGGTCCGGAGAAGGCCTTGCAGCTCATCATCCATAATGCACTCAACAACAATAAAATGATCAACGGCAAGAAAGCCTTCGAGATGGGATTGGCCGACCGCCTCTACGAGCCGGTCGATTTTCTCGACAAGAGCATCCAATTCGTTGAGGGCTTGCTCGCGGGCAAGGAGAAGGTCGAGAGGCCCAAGCCGGACTGGTCGAACGTCGACGCGCTGTGCGATCAGGCTAAGGCGGTTGCGGATAGCAAGGTACACGGCGTATCGCCGGCGCCTTACCGGGCTATAGAGATCATCAAGAAGGCCAAGGACATCACGGTGGACGAAGGCTTCGCCATGGAGGATGAAGCCCTCGCCGATCTCATCCCTTCCCCGACGATGCAGGCGGGCGCCTACTCCTTCGACCTGACGCAGCGCCGGGCCAAGAGGCCGGTGGGCGTCCCCGAGGGAGCGCCCCTGCCGATACAGAAGGTGGGAATACTCGGAGCCGGTCTCATGGGAAGCCAGCTTGCCCTGCTCTTCCTGCGCCGCCTGAGCGTCCCCGTTGTCATCAAGGACATCAAGCAGGAGTTCGTGGATAAGGGAATGTCCTACATCAGCGGCGAGCTCAACCGCCAGGCCGAGAAAGGCCGCATCGATCCGGGCCGCGTGCCCTGGATGCTGAACCTGGTCGAGCCCACGCTGGATTACGCCGACATGGCCGACTGCGACTTCATAATCGAGGCCGTATTGGAGGAGATGCCCATCAAAAAGAAAGTCCTCGCGGAACTCGAGAACGTCGTGAAGGAGACCGCCATTCTGGCCACCAACACCTCTTCGCTCTCGATCAACGAAATGGCTTCCGACTTGAAGCATCCCGAACGGGTCATCGGCTTCCACTTCTTTAACCCGGTGGCCGTCATGCCGCTGCTCGAGATCATCAAGGCCGATAAAACGAGCGACCAGACGTTGATCACGGCATTCAGTGCCGGGAAGAATATCAGGAAAAAGGCCATTCTGGTAAAGGACGCGCCAGCCTTCGTGGTCAACCGCCTGCTCATCCGCTCCATGATGGAGACGCTGAAGCTGGTGGACGAAGGCAATGATTTCCAGGAGGTGGACCAGGCTATATTCGCGCTGGGAACACCGATGCCGCCGTTCATGCTCATGTCTCTGGTCGGTCCCGCCATCGCACTGCATACTGCGGAGACCTTGGAGGTCGCTTTCCCCGATCGTTTCCAGATAAGCGACAACCTCAAAGAGTTGGTGGCGAGGAAGAAGCCGGGGGTCTATGGACCCGACGGCCAGATCGATCCCGAGGTGAAGGAATTCTGGAAGCAGGCCGACCCGCCAAAGAAGTCCACGCCTGAGGAAATGCGCGAGCGCGTAAGCGTGGCTTTGACCGACGAGGCATGGAGGATGCTGGACGAAGGCGTTGTCGGCGCACCCGAAGAGCTGGATATAGCCATGATCTTCGGTGCCGGCTACCCATTCTACATGGGAGGTCTCACCAAGTACCTCGACTATGCCGGATATTCCGAAAAGGTCAAGGGGAAGAAATTCCACCCCGAAACCTAGAATATTAAACGCCGTGCGGCCTCCCTTCCCGGGAGGCCGCTTCTTATATATGGGCTACACAAAGGTGCTTGACACCTTTGTGTAGCTCCCTCCTACAAACGTACCAGTCCCCTTTGCAGAACGCCTCATTGTAAAGCCGTTCCACATTGATGCTG
>MELM01000046.1:4436-16718 GCA_001767605.1 Candidatus Solincola sediminis
GTTCCACATTGATGCTGCTTCGGGCATAATAGTTATCGTATCGAAGCCTGACATGGAGGTGAGGAAATTGGCCGAATGTAGGAAGTGCGGGGCTGAGAATCGCGAGGGTTCACGGTTTTGCACCAGGTGCGGGAATACCCTGGAAGGCCCATCGCAACCCACGCAGACACATCCTATCGTGCCGGGGTCGCAGGCGCCGCCGGTGCCGCCTTTGGGAACGCCTCCCGCCGCTCCGCAGCAGGCTCCTTATTATCCACCTGCCCAGGCTCCGGGGTATCAACCCCCGGCCGGTGCCCCTCAAGCCGCTTACCCACCGCCGGTCCTGAAGGGGAAGGCCCGCTCAAAGGGACCTATCTTCTGGGTGGGAGCCGGCCTTGTCTTAATCGCGGGCGTCCTCGTCCTTATCGCCACCTGGCTTTCGTGGACGAGAGCCCCCGGAGGTCTTATATCAGTTACGGGCTGGGATTGGTACGACCTCGGAAAAGCAGGGAGCAGTTTCGCGCAGCGGGGAGAGATATCGAATGCGTTCTTTATTTATCAGGGAAGCTATCCCCTGTTCACCGGCCTGTGCTCGCTTATACTCGGCGGTGCCATAGCTTTTTTTGCCGCTTTGACATTAGGTCTTCGCATGAAGGGTTTTGCCGGCATAACTCTGACCTTGTCTCTGCTGGCCTTGGGAATAGCCATAGTAAACCTCACATCCATATTGAGGGCCGGGAATGCGGCTCCCGGTTTGATTGGAGGCCTTCAAGCCGGTGTTGGGATTTATATCTTCCTGATATTTTCCGCGCTCGGTTTAGGAGGAAGCTTAGCAGCACTCGCCGGCTGAGAAGTCGTTCCTCCCTGCCTTAGGAATTAGCGGGACTTTCATTAACCTACTCGTCTTCCAGTTGTCGGCAAGCAAGAGGCAGGCAGGGCAAGGGAAGCATTAAATGATCGGCGGCCAGGGAAGAATTTTCTCAACTGATAGAATGATGAACACCGCTTTCGCATGGTTTTAAGATTTTGAAGGAGGTCTTGAGGATTGAATATCGCAATAATTGCTCCCGTCTGGATTCCGGTCCCGCCCGAAGGATATGGCGGCATAGAGAGATTATTAAAGCTTCTGGTTGACGAATTAGTCCGCATGGGGCAGCAAGTCACACTTTTTGCCGCAGGAGACAGTAAAACCCTCGCCCGCCAGGTGATTTTTTTTGAAGAAGCCCCCACCCTATGCATGGGAGACGTAATATACGACGCAATTCATGTGGGTAAGGCATATAAAGCCATTGCGGGTGAAAATTTCGACATTGTTCACGATCATGCCGGCTTTTTGGGGCCCGCTTTCGCCAGCCTCATGCCCCAACCCGTCGTCCACACCCTGCACGGTCCCTTCATCCCGGAAATAAGTATGTTTTACTCGGCCTTCCGCAATGATTGCTATTACGTGGCCATCAGTAAACGCCAGCAGGAAATGGGACCCGAGTTGAATTACCTGGGGGTCGTGTCCAATGCCGTCGATATGGAGGAGCACCGTTACGCGAGCGAGAAGGACGACTACCTAGTCAACGTGGGCCGTATTTGCGAGGCCAAGGGAACCGAGACAGCAATAAGGCTGGCATTGGAAAAGGGGAAGCGGATCGTCCTGGCGGGCAAAATCGATGCCGGGCGGGATATGGAGTACTTCGATGCGAAAATCCGGCCGCTGGTAGACGGCGATAGGGTCGTCTATCGTGGTGAGGTTACACAGCAGGAAAAAATTGACATATTGAGCCGCGCCCGGGCTTTTATCTTCCCCATACAGTGGGAGGAGCCGTTTGGTCTGGTTATGGTGGAATCTCTCGCTTGTGGGACGCCGGTTCTCGCCACCAGGTTGGGGGCTGCCCCGGAAGTTATCGAACAGGGTGTGACGGGTTTCCTCGGGGACACACCTGAGGAATTGGCGAACTATATTGACAGGATTGATGAACTGGATCCACTGGCCTGCCGCCGCGAAGCCGAGAAGCGCTTCAGCCCGAGTGTGATGGCCGAGGCCTATCTCGGCGTCTATAATCGCGCGATAGCATTACATAAGGCCAAATTGCATAAAACAGCAAGCAGCCTTACCAGCTGATTGTAATGCCTGGGAGATCCGTTAATCCTGGAGGAATATATTGCATTACGACGTCCTTATAACAGGCGCCGGGCCGGCCGGCTGTATGGCTTGCCGCTTGCTGAGCGAAGCCGGGTTCAAGGTTCTGCTCCTGGAGAAGGAGAAGATACCGCGCGATAAGTGCTGCGCCGGGTTTCTTTCGCCTCAGGCGATTGAATTGATTGAGGAAAATTTTACCACCATCCCCCCCGAAACGATTTCACATCCCCGCGATGCTCTGGGGGCGAAGCTTATAGCCGGGAATGGCTCGACCTTTCAATTGCCTTTTTCGCGTCCCGGGCTTTCGGTTTCCCGGGCGCGGTTGGATGCCTTCCTCGCTGATGAATCGGGCGGCGAATTGAGGGACGGATGCCGCGTGCTTGACCTGGAGGTCGAGCGATTCCTCGTGCGTGGAGAGCTCAAGACCGAAGCGGGAAGCGAGACGGTCGAGGCTACCTATCTGATCGGTTGTGATGGGGGCGAGTCCCTCGCCCTGCAATCGCTCAGGCCTGAATTCTTTCGCACGTACGCGGCCCCCCACCTTGGGCGGGTGAGCCTCGTCCTCGCTGAGGGCTCGATCGAGTGGGAGCCGGGCTGGATTGGACTGGTTTTCAATAAGAGGGGCAGAGGAATGCATCGCTTCTACATAAAAGACGGCCTGATCGCCCTCGCGGTCATGCACGGTAATAGCGGGACCTGGCGGGGAGAATTCGATTCGCTCGTTGCCTTCCTCGAAGAGACGTTTGGCTTGAAGCTGGAAGGCGAATCACTTGCGGGGACATCCGCTATAAACCTCATGGGGGCAACCGGGAAATTCAATCTGGGTGCGGGCAGTGCGCTCCTTGCCGGAGAGGCGACAGGGCTGCTTGACCCCTGGGGTTTCGGGATCCGGCTGGCATTGGAAAGCGGGCGAATAGCCGCCCAATCCTTAATAGACAGCGCCGGCCAGAGTATCACTCCCCACCTGCACTACAGCTCACGAATGCAAGGGTTGCTTAATCGGGAAATAGAGCAAAAACGGAAATTCGGGGGAATGATCGGAGACTTGGATACATCATCCCTTGTCCGGGATTCAAGCCGCGTTGGACGCAGAAACCGCAGGGAATTGAAGCACGCTTTCTTCTGAGAAGAAGAATTATTGGGGCTAAACCGGCCGATTGACGTCTATTTCCGTCACTTGCGATGACGATGTGTTGAGAGCAAACACTATCCCCTTGCTGTTGTATTCCAAGATCTTGGTTTCCTCGCCTTGGTGCTGGAAAGTGGTCTGGTTGTCAGGAGTGCCGAACTCAGTGGTTACCGCCGTCTCGGCCGATCCGATCGTGATTCCCTTCGGGGTCTTGCCCTTGTACGGGAAGCGCACACTTATCGAGACTACCGTATCAAAATCCCCCAGCGTGGAATTCTTATCCTTATCCTCCATATAGACATTCAATTTCCAACTGCCATAGCCCCAGGTATAAGTCGCAAAAACAAGGCTTTCCGTAGTGGAGCCCGAGTCATCCGGATCTCCATACTTCTCCTTTACGGCCCGGAACTCGTCCCCGATATTTATCCCGGCTACTGTTCGCCCGGGCACGATAGGCGCCGATTGATAGATACCGAATAACCCTCCCTGGACACCGTTTAAACTCTCATCCTCTTCTATGCTTCTCAACCCCCCATAGGCTGTCACCATTACCGTCATTATCCGGCCGGCCGACAGGAGGAAATCTACACCCCTGGCTTCATATGAATAGAGCAATAGATCATGTTGACTCCCGGCTTCAGAGATATTTTCGCAGCTTCCGTACTCGCCCTCGATATCTTGAGCCGTGTTGCCCAAGCCGATTCCCCCCGAGGTCGTTCCGCTGTAGCTCCCAGAAACCTCTATGGCGCCTGCTTCATCCGCTTCATCGAGTAAGCCGTTTCCGTCGTCGTAGAATGTCACCACCAGTTCCCATGCGCCCGGGTCGTCCAGGTCTCCGTCCTCTGCGATCCTGCTGTAATAGGCGACCTGGTAGCCTCCGTCCCCGCGTTTTTGATCGGGATCGCCATGGACCGATTGGACCGCCGAGAAGGAATCACCGACATTGACCTCCGCCAGGGAATAGCCGGGTACGATAGGGTCGCGCTGCCAGCTCGCCGCATTGTTGGTGCCCTTATTGCAGCCGGATATGAATATCAAGGAAGCCGCCAATATCAGGGATATCAGGGATAGCGAGATCGTATTCCAAATCCTACGATTCATTTCGCCCTCGACCCTGCCAGGTCCAGGCTATCTGCTTCCAGCCCCTTGCGTTTTACCGAATAATCCACGGGTAGATTCCAGATCGCTGCTGTGCTGCTCGTAATCAGGTAGGCTTTCTTGCGATTTTCCTGAGGAGATCCGGTCATGCCCGGTTTGAAGAGCTTCAGGCGGCGGCCGTCCTTTAAAATGAGCCAGATGCGTATGGAGTAGGATAAATCGCGTTTCGATATTTCTCCTTCGGCTTCCGCGGGAGGCCGTCCCGATTCCTCCACGAGCAAAGTCTTCACGTCGGCCATATTTATCCGGTGTTTCTTGGGAAGAAGATAACGGTTCTTCTCGATGAGCAATTCCTTTGAGACCGGGTCGATTATCACATAGGTAGCCGAGGAGTACACGGTGAACATGCTGTAGACGAGAAGGATGAGGCAGGCAATACCGTTTGTCAAACGAGCGACGCCGGCGGTAGCCAGGACAGCAAGTGCCGCCGCGACATAAAAAATGAAAACGTGAAGGTATTCCCAGAAGCCGCCCCTTATTTCCCACTCTGTTCTTTGCTCATGCAACCCGACGGCTTCTTCCATATCATCTCCACTGGTAGTCATAATTGTCGATCTTACCGGAGTCATTATAACCCGATATGATGACAGCAATCGCGATGCATCTCCCTTGCACGGCTATTCATCAATTACCTTGTAGACTACGTCGTGTTCCCGTGCATGACCATCGACCTTCAGCCCTATCACGTCTCCCGGGCCGGCCTTCTCCACGACATTGTGCTCGATTTGCATGGAATCCACTGCTTGCGTCCAATCGGAGGTGTGGCCTTCGATATGAATCATATCACCGGCCTTCAACTCATCCTCCAGCTCAATTGCCGCTACGCTCGCTTTGCCGAAATAATGGGTAATCCGTCCGACTCGTTTTTCCACGGTACACCTCCTTCCATGCCAATTGGTTGACGGTGTCAAACCATCAAGGCCGACCGAGAAGGCCCTGGGGGTCGAGCCTGAAACATCAACATTTTCTTGGTGTCGTTGCTGAAGATTCTTTGAGCAGGCAAAATGTTGATGTGTAGGCATCGACCCCGCTCGAATCCAACATAGCTCTCCTTTTCAAATATTCTCGGTCACCCTGATCAGTTCGTTCCCTGGAATTTGGCAGTATTCTTAGGTTTCCCTGGCTCAAACGATAGTTCGCGGAAAGACGGCGGGAATCCTGCGGGTAGTGGGCGCGTCGTGAGAGGCAGTATAATAATTTCTGGTTATCATAGAGGAGGCATGATGTCCAAGGATGACTCCATGGAGGCGATTCTTCGCAGGTTGCATAGGGTCGAAGGGCAGATCCGCGGCATAATCCGAATGATTCAAGAGGAAAAGAATTGCGAGGACGTGCTCACCCAGGTGGCTGCTGCGCGTTCCGCCATGGACCGGATTGGAATTCATATTATCACGCATCGAATGCGGGAATGCCTCAAGGACAAACCAATCAGTTCCACTGAAGATGCAATAGGCGAGGCGATAGATGTCTTTTTGCGTTTCAGCTCGAGCATCGGCCCCGTCAGCCCCGAGGAATAATTACGTTGTTCCCTTCGCACCTTGGATTCCCCATATGATCTAAATCATATTATTGGGCCTCCGGTTATACCCTAATGGGTATTATAGTAATAAAACATCGGTGAATTCCGCCTGGAGGTCGGCATGAAAAATTCCCTGGCATCACTTCTTAAAGGAATCGAGCAACGATTCGGTGAGCGCGCCAGCCTGGATCCCGTTGAAAGGTACATATATTCAAGGGATATGGGCGAATTCCCGGCACCGATCGGCAAACTGATCGGGGGTTTGGCGGACGCTGTAGTCCAGGTAGAGAACCCGGAGGAACTCGAGTGGATGCTGGCTTTCGGGCGCAAGCACGAGCTGCCGGTAACCCCCAGGGGAGCGGCCACGAGCGGATATGGTGGTTCGGTTCCGGTTAGAGGCGGAATCGTGGTGGATGTCACCAGGCTCAACCATATTCTGGAAATAGATGAGGGGAAGCAGGAAGCGGTCGTCGAAGCGGGGGTTGTCTGGGGCAATCTCGAAAAAGAACTTCACAGTCACGGTCTTGCCTTGCGTGCGTATCCGTCCAGCGCCCCGTCTTCAACGGTGGGCGGCTGGATAGCGGAGGGCGGTTCGGGAATCGGTGCCTACGCTTTTGGGGGTATCGCCGATAATCTCCTGGAGCTCAAGTTGGTGACACCTGAGGGTGTGAAGGTCGTCTCGGGCGAGGAGATGGAAGTCTATATCGGGTCGGAAGGGATACTCGGCTTTATCGTAGAGGCCCGGATAGCGGTCCGAAAGGCCGAACCGGAAACACCCCGCCTGTTCGCTTTTGACGACACGCACAACCTGCAGGGACTTATCGATTCCCTTAAGCAATCAGGCCTGCCTGTGTATCACCTGCAAGTAATCACCCCACAACTCGCAGCCCTGAAGAACCGGACAGGCGAGGACGTCTATTTGCCGGAGGGAAAATACCTGGTCCTTGCCGTTCTGAATAGCGATGAAAAACTGGAAGAATTAAACATTTTGGCGGCGGACGCCGGCGGGGCAGTCTTGAATCCGGATACGGCGGCACGCGAGTGGGAGGAGAGGTTCTATCCCATGCGTGTCAAGAAGGCCGGGCCTTCACTTATTCCGGCCGAGGCCGAGGTACCGACGGTTGAAGTTGGAGCTTTGCTGCGGGCAAGCGGCAAGCGCCTCAAGGAACTGGCTCTCGAGGTAGTCGTCGGCCGGGATGGGACCTCGGTGTTTCTGGGATTTATTCCCAGCGATTCCCGGCGAACCGATTTTCTATTCCGCTACGCCGCCTCCCTCGATTTTCTCAGGCTTGCCGAGAAGCACTACGGATCACCGTATGGAGTCGGGCTCTACTTCGTGGACAAAGTGGATGAGCGCCTGGGAAAGCGGAAGAGGAAATTACTGGAAGAAGCCAAGCGGGAGGCCGATCCGATGTGCCTGCTAAATCCGGGCAAGATGATTCCGTCCTGCGCCGATTTCACCCGTCTCAAGGCATTGCGAGCGCTGATGCTCGGCTCACGCTTATCGCTTCCCCTGGCGATACCCGTAGGCCGGCTCGTTCCGCAAGCTCGCATAATTCGCAGAAAGCTGCCGGCTAAAGTGGAGGAGGCCGCCTTCACTTGCGCCCAGTGCGGATACTGTAAAGAAGATTGCACGCTGTTCGCCGGCCGTGGCTGGGAGAGTGCCTCTCCACGAGGAAAGATGCAGTATCTGCGGGGATATGCCCAGGGCGAAGTCCCCTTGACCGAGGGAATGAAGGACACCATTCTGCTGTGCACAACCTGCAAGAAGTGCGACTTAACCTGCCAGACCGATATTCCCATCGAATCGATCTGGGAGGAAATGCGCGGGGAACTCATCGCCTCCGGCAAGTTCCCGACCTTCCCCCCCTTCGAAATGATGGCCGCAGCTTATGATATGGAAAACAATATCTGGGCCGGGCTCGCCAAGGATCGCGACGCCTGGCTGCCGGAAGATATCAAGCCTGCGGAGACCGGCGATGTCGGCTATTGGGCGGGATGCACGGCATCCTACGTGGAGCAGGACATAGCCCGCGGAGCGGCAAGGATCTTGAAGGAAGGCGGCATCGACTTCGTCCACCTGGGTAAGGAGGAGACCTGCTGCGGAGTACCCTTCCTCATGAGCGGAAAATGGGACGTCTTTGAGCTGGCTGTGCGTCGCAATATCGAGGCGCTCAACAAGAGGGGAGTGAAGACGCTTTACGCTTCATGCCCCGGCTGCTGGGTAACCCTGGGCCATCACTACAAGAGCTGGGCGGAGAAGCTCGGACTCGAGTGGGACATCGAGGTCAGACACATAAGCGAACTGGCGGCGGAGTTGGTGCGCGAGGGCAAGCTCGAGTTCAAGAACGAGATTCCCATGAAGGTGACCTGGCATGACCCATGCCACATCGGCAGACATGGTGGCATTTATGAGGAACCCCGCGATGTGCTTAAAGCGATCCCGGGAATCGAGCTTGTCGAAATGGAGCACAACCGGGAAGAGGGACTGTGCTGCGGAAGCGTCCTCACCCTGATCGGGGAGACGAGGCCGACATCGGGACGCATCGCCGATAAGCGTCTGCAGGAAGCCCGGGACGTTGAGGCCGAAGCCATAATCAGCACCTGTCCCTGCTGCGAATTCCAACTCAGGGTCTGGAATGCGGCCGAGGGCAACGGCATAAAGATACTCGACTTCGCCTCCGTGGTGTCGGAGGCGTTGGGTGAGAAACTCGAGAACCCCGAACGTATAGTGCAGGACAGCTGGGCGGTATTCGATGTCATGATTCAACTGATGAGTCCGCAGGGGATGGCCGACTTCATGTGGGAATTTATGGAAAGTGTGTCGCCCTTGCTCGCCAAGGGAATGCGCAGCTTCAAACACCTCCCCAAGCCACTGCTGAAAGGCATGTTCTTCATGACCGACCGCCTCATGCCGCCGGTGATGCCGAAGATGCTCCCTATCATGATGCCCTGGATGCTGCCGCGCATGATGCCGCTCATGGAGAAGAAAATGCCTACTATGAGCGATTCCATGAAGCAGCTCATGCCCGACATCCTCCCCAAAGTGATGGATAAGATCATGCCTTACATGATGCCTCGCATTATGAGGTGCATGCTGGGCTAAACGGTAGGCTCGGCTCTTATTTACTCGCTGGTCGAGCTCTTCCCCGCTTTTCGCATGCGATTCAGCACTCCCAAACCGGCCAAACCGATACCGGCATAGGCCGCCGGCTTTATAAAGGGGAGGAGCCCTTTATTCGGCTTCCACTCTATATTCAGCGAGATCGACTTGCCCAGCTTATCGGCCGCAATGATTTCCGCGCAGTGGTTGGCGGTCCAGATGGCCGCCTCCATCCCTCCGGAGGAGACATAGGTTCTGGTGTAATCCCCGGTAAGGTAAAGATTGTCATAGGGAGAACGCTGGTAGGGCCGGCGTTTTTCCATTCCGGGCAGCGCCCTGTACACGCCCTGGCGTTCCCTCACCACCTTATACTTGCGCACCTCGGCTCCCGTGGCGCTTGGGAAAAGCTCCCTGATCCGTTTGATCGCAATATCGTAAATGATGGAATCGGGCAGACCGAGGATATGGTCGGCGGGCGAGAGGACCATTTCGAACATCGAGCCGCCGCTGAAAATGTCGGGAAGCACGTTCGAAAGATCCGCATAAGTATTGAATATGCAATTATTGGAAAAAAATGTCACATCCACATCGGTCAGTTTGCGGTCAAACCAGACCTGAAGTGAGAGCGACGGCGCGTACTGGAAGTGCCATAGGTTGCGGAAGTATTGGAGGTTGAAGGCTTCTTTCGGCAGGATTCCCCGCAGTGCATATGGGCTTATGGCCGAGATATAAATATCGGCTTTCCTGTCCCTGCCGCCGATGGTCACGCTCTTTACCTTTGTTCCCTCCAAATTGATGGCTGAGACATGCTTCCCCAGCGAAGTCTTGCCGCCCTTTTCATGAATATAATCCAGGCAGGTATCAACCCAGATGTCTCCCAGGCCTCCATTGGCGAAGCCCACGCGCGCACTTTCGGGGGATGCGGCCACCTTGCGGAACCAGTTGAGCATTACCTTTGCGGATATCATCGACGAAGGTGTAAAAGTAAGGCCATTAACGCCGGGTTCGAGCGGCAAGAAGGCATCTTTCGGCGAATAACGGTGAGCCCACTGCCCGAACGTAATCTCATCCAGCTTCTCCAGCTTCTTATCGGAATAAAGGATGGCAGAGCCCATGGCGGCCATCGTGAAGAAAAGTTTCCATCGAGGTATCGCCTTGTAGGATTTGAGCAGGCCTAAAAAGGCGGTCAGAGCATGCAACGGAGCCGGGAGATTAGAGAACTTGAGAACGGCTTCCCTTCCGCCCTCCTGCATGTAATAGAACTCGGTCTGCTTCCAGAGAATATTGTCCTCGATACCCATTTTCTTTAAGAAATTGAGCAGGTTGACATAATAGGGGAAGAAGACATGCAGCGCATTATCTATCATGTCCCCGTCCTCGTCCTTCCAGGAGCTTGCCCGCCCCCCAAAGATCTCGTCAGCTTCGACCAACTCGACATCAATCCCCAGATCCAACAGATTGACGGCCGTCGCCAAGCCGGACATGCCGCCGCCGGCTATTAACGCCTTCATGCGTTGACCTCCTTTCCTCCCTATAAAAATAGGCCGGGGAGCTGCTACTGTTTGGGGGCTGAGCCTTATACTCCCCGGCCTTTTTTCCCTTCAGTTTGGTCACTGGCAATGTTTTGAAGAATCTCGCGAACCGCGAGAAGCGCTTTATCTTTGGTGAGGACGTCTCCCAGGCCCATGACCGATGCGAAGACCAGGGTTATGCCCAGTGCCAATATATGCCAAGCGGCTACGGTCGTATCCAGGTCTTCCCTGACGTAGCCGGCCTTCTTGCCCTCCTCGAACATCGTGGACATGATAAGCGTGTAATCCATGAACTTATCACTCATGGCCATTCTGAATTCCGGGTCGCGAGACCCGGCCACCACCTCGAAAAGAAGCATCGATTCTTCAGAATGGTCCATAAAAAAGTCATAGAAGCCGTCGCTCATCTTAATGAATTGATCGAAGACGTTGTCCTCGACGCCGGTCATGGTTGCGAGGATTTGAAGGGGTGTATTACCTACTTTTTCGAGTGCTTCAAGAACAAGCTTCTTCTTGCTTGAAAAATGCCTGTAGAGAGCCGGTTCGCTGACGCCGGCCTTTGCCGCGATTCGTTTTGTGGTGGTCCCGGGCAATCCATGTTCGGCCATGACCGAAATCACGGCTTCGACTATCTGGTTCCGTCTTTCGGGGCCTCTCAAACGTTGCCTGCTCCCTGCCAACTGGGGTCCTTTATGAGAAAGGTTAGTGATAACTAACTAACTTATAGCATTAGTGGACGATCCTGGCAACTCTGCTCGCTTTAGGTTGATGCCTGGGTTACACATTGCAGAACCCTGCTCAGTCTCGTTTTTCGAGCTTGGGTTTCCGCATTAAGGGAATGAGAACGAAAATACCGAATACTTGGGTCAAAATGAAATAAAGAATAGGATTCTTGCCGCGCTTTCTGGCCGCTCGGAAGGCGATTATAGCTTCAAAGAAATGGCTGATCGCTAATTGCTTGGGCAATTTTTTCATCTTTTCCGCGTCCATGACGGACCCCTCTCTCTCCACCTGATGGTTATTATGTGTCCCCTGATACATATAGGTTAGAATTATAAGGCAAAACCGAACGAAGGAAAAAGGGCGGGAGAGCATGACAGAGTTGAGCGAACAGCTGCGATCCGTATACGAGGCTATCGAGGAGAGCGGGCTCTACATCAATCTCAATCAGGATGTCCGCTTCCGGGAAAAAAGAGAGATACCGCTCAATCTCAACGAAACCGAATCGATAATCCTAGCCGAAGAGGCCTATAACTCGCCCCTCCTCTTCGCCCTGCTCACCTCGGTATTGCGAAACGGCACCATGATCCTCTACGGTTCACCAGGCTCCGGTAAGACAACCTCCGCTGAATTTGTCGGCGCTTTTGTCCACGGCGCCCTGCTGGAACAGACATTCGGCGAAGGCCGCCCGGATTTCAGGGTGATGGAGGCAATCCATGAGGCCACGATTCATGGCCACCAGGAGTTGACCGAGGAGAAAATGATCGGGCGGCCCCACCTCGGAAGGTTGATGCGGGAAGGCGAGGAGCAAGTCATCCCGCGCAAGTTCGTGCTATCACCTTTTCGAATGGTCGATGAAGTAAACCGCCTCACCCCGGGCCGAACCAATAACCTCCTGGAAATGATGGACCGCGGCTTTTCGGTTTACGGCGATTCCAAGATCTATGCTGCCGAAGGCGCGACTTTTCTCACCGCCAACTTCCGGGACGTCGCATCATCGGACCTTACCCC
>MELM01000046.1:16747-19670 GCA_001767605.1 Candidatus Solincola sediminis
TTTTTGCCCCCACACTCAACCCCTATTTCCTGGAAATGGCCGGGGGCGGGGAAGACAGGAAACTAACCGGTAATGAAGAGGCCTACGTCGGGCACTTACGCCAAGAGATGGGCCTGCAATTGAGGAGCACCGATTTCGAGGCGATTCGAGCGCAGATATCACAGGTAGAGGTGGACGCCGAAGCCCTCTACATCCTTTACAATTTCATCTCGGAGCTCAATGGCTGTGCGCTGGCATCTCTTGATATAGAGCGCAAAAGCAAGGGATTCGCCTGGTTTGTTAAGCCTCCGGTCCTCTGCGCCCAGGTGGATGACGGGGGGGCGTCGGAGAGCGGGCACATGGGCGGTTGCCATTATCACAATACCGAGAATATCTGCTACAAGACGGAAAATGAGGTGAGCGTACGCGCCGGAAAGACGATCGAGCGCTACGCCAAAGCCCTGGCGTGGTTCCGGGGAAGGCAAGGAGCCGAGTTGGAGGACGTGGAAGCTGTAATCCCCTATGTCCTCTGGTTCAAGCTCATTCCAACCGACCGAGCATGGATCGAGCACCCCGAATTCATGAACGACCGTATCGCCATGGTTGCCGACCTCTTCGCCACCTCGCGCAATCACTATTTAAAGAGCCGCCGAATGATCAAGACCCTGGATGCCGTGCTCGATTTATACGAGCGTTCGCTCAGCGATCGCAACGTGGACCCCGGCCTGGTTATCGAAGCCTTGATCTCACTGAAGGGATACGATTCGCCCGCCAAATACCCTATCGCGACTATGCTGAGGCAGGTATACGGGGAAATATCCAGGCAGACCGCGAGGTAGAACCGTGCAATACTCGCAGCCGGAACTCGAGGCTATCCTTTCCCGGGCTCGTGCCTTCTGCGGCTACCCTCGCATAATGGACCCGGAGCTCGTACTCAATCCGCAGAGCCATCTCCACGCGGCGAAGCTCAAGGATCAGTTCGGGATATGGGAGCAAAGCGAAAACAGAATATACCTGAACGTGCCCGAGATTCTGGGAAAACTTGGCATGCAGAATCTGGAAGCGGTCTGCGTGTATCAGCTGCTTCACTATGCCCTTGCCCCCTTCGATATTCGCACCTCCCTTCGCCTGATCGCGTCCGGCAAACTGGCGCTGGAGGAGGTAAAGGACAAGGGGCGTATGGTCACATTCGAAGAAGCGAGGTCGATACAGCGCCTCTTCTGCGATATGGTAAATGTTACCTATGCGGCACGAAACGGCATGATGGAAGAGATGATCTCCCTCTATCACGCGCTGGACAGGGCCAAAGGGCTTCGGGCCGGTAAGATGTGGAAATTCGTGCTCGGTTGTTTCGAGGAAATTTGGGGATGTCCCAACGCATTGATAGGTAAGCTGCCGAATGAAATGCGAGAGGACGCGAAGCACGTCTCCGTTCGCTTCCTGGAGAGGCCCTTCGCCGCTTCGGGATGGGAACAGAAGATGCGCTTTCTGGTCGGCTATCTGCACAAGTATTACGATAAACCGGAGGAGATGGATACGAGCCGCATCATGGATCATGGCATAGATGAGATGCGCGGCCGTGCGCCGGAGGAGATATTGCGTTCCCTGGCTCATGAAATGGGTATGCAGGATTTCAAGGAACTGGTGGGAGGGATAGGTGCGGGAAGCGAGAACGAAGCGCTGGTCTGGTACTACCGCGATCTCTCCAGACGGTATGAAGTTCGTTTTCGGTCGGTATTGAGCGAGGTGGGGGAAGAGGCTCCTTATGCGCCGCTCGCCTGGGGTATGGCCGATCCCTTCGAACACCTCGATTTACCCTATACCCTCTATACCTCCGGAAAAGCCGTGCCGACGCTGACGACCAAACAATGGGAGAAGACCAGGCTGGATGTGGTGTCTAAACGCAAGACGCCGCCGGATGTTATTATCATCCTCGATGCCTCCGGCTCTATGACAAATCCCACAACGGATGTGGCCAATGCGGTGCTCGCAGGATTCGTAATGGCAAGGAGCGCCGGCAACCTGGGGGCGAAGGTGGGCCTGGTGGTTTACTCGGATCAACAGAGATCCCGGGTGGTAAAACCTTCCTGGGAGATCAGGAATGTCGAGGAAGAACTGGTTACCTATTACGGAGGCGGTACGGTCTTTCCGGTAAGTGAATTACTGAGTCTCTCCTCCATCGAGCCCCACCGGCCCAAGCATTTCTGCCTGATATCCGATGCGGAAATCACCAATCTCGCGGAGGCCGCTTATTATCTCGGTGAAGCCCTGCGGGTGCATCCCGAGAATTCCGGCTCGGTCTTCCTCGTAGATCAAGAATACAGCGAGAAGGCGGAAGCTATCCGCGATGCCGGCTACGAAATCTTCCCGGTATCCCGAGGCGAAGACCTTATTCGCATCATCGCGGGGAAGGCGCAGGAGCTATACGGATGAGGTTTCCCAGGCCTGTCTTCCAGCGCAACTCCGAGTCGTTAAGAGAACTACTCGATTCGAATCGGGCGGAAGAGGAAGCGCGCTCCAGGCGTTTTCAGGATTACGATCTCTCCGAGTTTTTCCTGAACCTGCGTTCGAGAGATCGTATTTCCAAGGCGCGGGTAAAGAAAGCCTTGCCGACCAGCGATGAGAAAGAACTCGCAGCTCTGCTAAACCGACTTATCAATGAAGCAGCTTCCAATTATATACAATTGCGCATGCAGTGGCAGCGGGAAGCCGTAGGGTTTCTGACGACGCTGGCGGTAGAAGCAGCTTCCGATCTGGGAGAGGGCTCCCTGGAACTGCCGGATAATCTCGACTATGTCGGCCTCCGGGCCGAAGGGATGCCGAATAAGCATCTCATGATCAAAGCCGGCCGCGTGGGTAATTTCGCCGGCCTAAAGGCTAGGTATCTGAGTATCAATGCCGCTTCCGTGGGCGATTATTGTTGCAGGCGGGCGATACATTGCAG
>MELM01000046.1:19684-31071 GCA_001767605.1 Candidatus Solincola sediminis
GGGAAATGCCTGGGTGAAGAGGGCGAGGATCTGCGACTGACGGCAAGGGAGGCGGGCGACTGGCTCATGCTCAAGTCGAAACGGTGTTATGCGGATGTTCATAAGGTTGGCCGCCTGGCGGGGCTCGATTCCCATAAATTGACAATGCACGTCCACCACACAGGCGCAGAACTGGGAGCACGCGCCAAAGACGCGGTTATATACGTTTATCAGGACGCTAAGAGCCTCGGATTGCGGGGAAGCGGCGTGATTTACATCGGCCACGGCTCTCCACCCTGGCGCACGACATTCCGGGTCGAAAAGATGCCCTAGGCTGCGACACTTGCATTAGGTTGTCTAGGTTCGACCCTCTCCTCTTGATATAATAGAGGCACCCGGTTAGATCCGGTGTGTGATTCTAACAAGAATGTTCATAATGAGGGATTAAAAGGGCGATTTGAATGGGGGTATCATCATGAAGCATCTGAGATTGTCTGTGTCCGTATTTCTAATTCTTAGCTTCCTGGTATTCATGACGCTATTGGCCTCATCGTTTTTAGGAGGTTCAGCGGGAAGCGAAGCCTTTGCCGCTTCCGGATCGGGGTGGGAAGTTGTTTATCCGGGATCCACGGCCAACCTGACTTCGATCTCAGCCGTAAATGAAAGCATCGCATGGGCGGCAGGAGATGATACGATCGTGCACACGACAGATGGAGGGGCAACCTGGGCGAGCATACCGGTGCCGGGCGCGACCCTTAGTAAAGTCTTTGCCTTGGACTCGAATAATGTATGGGTCGTAGGAAACGCGGGTTTTATTGCAAAGACAAACGATGCAGGCGTGAACTGGACCCTTCAGAACTCTGGGACTACCGTAGACCTAGTGGATGTATCGGCAGCTAATGCCTCTACCGCATGGGTGGTCGGAGCAGGAGGCACTATCCTTAAGACCATTGATGGAGGTACAAATTGGTTTACTCAGGCTTCCGGCACTACTAGGGATATAAACGCGATTCGCGTGATTGATGCTCAAAGAGCGTGGGCGGCGGCAAGAAGCGCAGTACATAGTTATAACCCGGGTCAGCCCTTGCCTCCTTATGAAAATGCTCCATATTATCCGATCGTTCTGCAGACAGATAATGGAGGAACCACCTGGGCCGCGAACCAGCTCGGCACCTATAATGAATATTTCTCGGATATAGCTTCACCGGATGGCAATAGCATCATCACAATAGGCAGGGATATTGTCTATAGTCCCGTCCCTGGGATCTGCAATCCAGTACCCGCCGGACAGATGTATTTGTGCCTGACGGAACTGGCCAGGTATCCAGCTTTGGTGAGCAACAACGGCGGGCAAAGCTGGACGCCCCCTGTTAGTGGAGACCTCTTGCTTTCCGCTGTGGATATGGCGGATTCCAACAACGTTTGGGTTGTGGGCCAGAACGGCATTCTTAAGAGTAGCGACGGCGGGGTCAACTGGGTCTTACAAGATTCAGGAGTGCCATATACCATGAGGGACATCGATGCCGTGAACCCTTCAACCGCATGGGCAGTGGGGAGAGTAATCCTGAAGACAACTACCGGCGGGAATCCTGCCGGGGAGGCACCCATTGTTAACAGCGTCACCCCAGTTGAAGCCGGCCAGTTCGCCTTCGCAGTAGATATTACTGTGCAAGGATCCGAGTTCCAATCAGGTGCGACATTAAAATTGGATAAGGCTGGAAGCGGGGTCTTTGCCAACGTGAATACCATCTCCGATACTCAGATCACAGCCAGCATTTTTCTCTTCGGCGCCGAACCCGGCTCCTACGATGTTGTTGTTATCAATCCTGATGGTCAGGAGGGAAGGCTCGTAGGAGGATTCAACGTGACATCGGCATGCGGGGCGGGAAGTGGTTCGGCAATGCTGATGTTGGGAATCTCACTTGGATTGCTATCGCTGGCCGGCTCCTTCAAGCTGGCGAGAAGGAGAAGAAGGCATTAACGCTGTACTTAGGTATGAAAAAGCGCAGGTTGCCTCTTCACCGCCCTGAAATACACGAAGGGTGAGCTGTGGTAGCGCCACCAGCTGTCGTCTTTTACCTTTACGAACCTTTCCCTTATTAACATACGCAGGGTCAGGAAGTAATAGGTGGGAAAGACGGGAAAGCCGGTCCTCTTCTCTACAGCGAAGCCCATAAGATCGAGGAGCAATTCGAGTTCGTCGTTGCTGAACTCGCGTATGTGCTCGTTGATTTCCTCATCATCGTCTTCGAGCTGCAGTTCCTTGGCCATCGCCTTCAACTTTTCAATCTCGCGGTCAAACTCCCCGAGGCGTTCCTCGGGCAATTGCTGGCGAACACGCAGGTAAGCGTCATCCATGCTGACACTTAGCAGCTTCATCACCATCGCCTTGATCTGCTTCATGGGCAGCACATATTTCAGGACTTGCCATAATTTTACATAGTATGATTTCGTGTTCGGGGTGGAGAGCACGAGCACTCCCCCCGGCGCCAGCACCCGGTTTATTTCGCTCAGGACGTTGCCCGGGTGATCGACGTGCTCGATCACCTCGGAGCAAACCACGACGTCGAAGCTCTCATCCTCGAAGGGCAGTTCCTGGGCATCCCCGGACAGGAAATTGAATTCCTTGTCCGGAAATTTCACGCAGGCCTCTCTCTGGCACCTTGCTATCCACCTGGGCGATATATCCATCCCGGTTACCTGTGCTCCCTTTTCGGCCAGGTAGAGAGAAAAGACCCCATACTGGCACCCGATGTCCAGCACTCGCTTTCCTTCAACGTCCCCTGCCAGCCTCCATACCATTTCAGGGCGAAAGGTCTCCATCCATTTCTTGCCCTTTGCCAGGGCTCCCTTAAGTTCGCAATCCAGCACTATCTCCTGCACGATCTCGTACTGGTCGTAGCATTCGCCGATCTTGCGCCTTCGTTCCTCGATTGACATAACATCATTCTTTGCGTCATCACTACTCATGGTTACCCCTTACATCCCGCTATTACTAATGGCTTATCGAAATTATAATCCCTTGGATTTCATTTTCCTAAATAAAGACCGCATAAGGATATTTCGGCAACGGCATAGAAATTGCTTATATGAAGCGAGAAAGGAGCAAGGAATGATAGAGAGCCTCTTACTGCCAACCGATGGTTCCGAACCCGCCGACAAGGCAATACCCTTCGCGATAAAGCTCCTGGAGAACACAGCCTGCCGGGTGACCCTTCTCTGTGTCGTTGAAGAGCCGGTCTATTCAACGTTCTGGGCGGACGGTCTGGTGGCACCGGAGGTCTTCCTTCCACCGCCCGAGGAACTACATAAGGAGCTGGACCGCAAGGCCGAGGAGATGTTGAAGGGCAGCCTCAAACCTCTACGGGATGCGGGTATAGAAGCAAAGCCCAAAGTGAGGTTCGGCAACCCGGCGAGCGAGATCCTGCTGGAAGCCGAGGAAGGCGGTTATGACATGATCGCCATGGGCAGCCATGGAAGGGGCGTGCTGGGGAATTTTCTCTTGGGATCGGTCAGCAACCGCATTGTGCATCATGCCAAATGCCCGGTGCTCATAGTGAGGCAATAGGGCATCAGCCCAAGCCGGCAACGCTTAATTGACATGCGGCAAGAGCGGGCCTTATCATCTTTATATGTCCATTTGACGGGCATTTTGACAACTGCATACTGACCGCGAAAGGCGATGAAAGGGAGGAGTAAGCCTGCGGGAGCGCTACAGAGAGCCGAGCGGAAGTTGAGAATCGGTGCGCTGAGCGGGTTGAAGATGGCCCTGGAGCTTCCCGTCGAAAGCGAAGGCGAGTAGGCGAGGACGGATGCCTCCGTGATCACAGGCGAGGGTATCGCGCAAGCGGCGCCGTACCCGGAGCGGGTAAACGGTAATTGATACCGCCGTGCACCTTCGCCCGGCGGTATTTGTTATGCGGGACCAGGAGTAGATATCATGGAATTATATGGTAATGATATGAAGGTGGTGGTGAAGTTGGTATGGATCATGTCC
This sequence comes from Candidatus Solincola sediminis, assembly GCA_001767605.1. Classification (GTDB taxonomy): domain Bacteria; phylum Actinomycetota; class Geothermincolia; order Geothermincolales; family RBG-13-55-18; genus Solincola; species Solincola sediminis. The sequence continues at coordinate 23,661 of MELM01000046.1, forward strand.
TACCTTCCAAGGGAGAGTATCTTTTAACGAAACGGAGGTAGGAAGATGGCGAAGACTATCGCAGAAATCAATGAGAAGATCAAAAAAGGCGAGGCGGTCGTGGTAACCGCCGAGGAGATCATCGATCTGGTGGACCAAAAGGGGCTCGAAGAGGCCGCCCGAGAAGTGGACGTAATAACAACCGGGACCTTCGGTCCGATGTGCTCCTCCGGTGCGTTTATCAATCTCGGCCACCCTCAACCTCGCATCAAAATAAGCCGCGCCTGGTTGAACGACGTCCCGGTTTTTTCCGGAATCGCGGCTGTGGATATATATATCGGGGCAACCGAGATGGCCGAATACGATCCTTTGAACGAAGTCTATCCGGGCGGCTTCAACTACGGAGGAGGCCACGTTATCGAGGATCTGGTCGCGGGAAAGAAGGTATACCTGCGGGCCGATTCGTATGGCACCGATTGCTATCCCGGGCGCCAGTGGGAAACCGAGATTTCACTGGACAGCGTAAAGGAAGCGTGGCTCTACAATCCACGCAACGCCTATCAGAATTACAATGTGGCGGTCAACCTGTCCGACCGTGTTTTATACACCTACATGGGAGTGCTTAGGCCGCAACTGGGGAATGCCAATTATTGCAGCGCGGGTCAGCTCTCGCCGCTGTTCAACGATCCCCTGTTCAAGACAATCGGTATGGGTACCCGCATATTCCTTGGAGGCGGCATAGGTTATGTGGTCGGCCACGGTACGCAGCATAATACGGGTACCGCCCGCACTCAAACCGGTGCTCCGATACGCCCATCGGGAACCTTAGACTTGTCCGGCGAGCTGAGGGGTATGAGCCCGCGCTGGCTTACCGGGTATTCAATGGTTGGTTATGGCGCCAGTCTCGCGGTTGGCATCGGCATCCCGATTCCCGCTTTGAACGAAGAGGTAGTCAAGGCGGCCGCCGTCAGGGACGAGGATTTGATCGCGCCGATCGTTGATTACTCGCTGGACTATCCGCAGGGAACCGGCAAGGTGCTGGGGGAGGTCGACTATGCTCAATTGAAGAGCGGCCGGATCGAGATCGATGGAAAAGAGGTAATGACGGCCGCTCTCTCGAGTTACAGCCGGGCCAGGGAAATAGCGGGCGTCCTCAAGGATTGGATACGTTCCGGCGATTTTACCTTGACTCAGCCCGTAGATCTCTTGCCCTGCGAGGCACGGTGCGATTCGGAGGAGGTGTCATGATGGTACGGCATAAGATAGTTCTGCACTTCCCCCATGAGCAGGTTGGCAAACCGGTAGTAAGCAAGCTGGTGAGGGACTTCGATATCGATTTCAATATTCTCAAGGCTTCCATAACCCCGCGCGAGGAGGGAATCCTCGTATTGGAGGTTACCGGAGAGCAGAAAAACTACCTGAAGGGTCTCGAATATCTCGAGAGCTGCGGCATCAAGATACAGCCGCTTTCACAAGACATAAAGCGGGATGAAGCCAAATGCACGCATTGCGGAGCCTGCATAGCAGTCTGCCCGACTGAGGCGTTGACAATAGATCGCGCCACGATGGAGGTCAGCTTCGATGATGACGAGTGCGCCGCCTGCGAGTTGTGCATAAAGGTGTGTCCGCCAAGGGCCATGGAAGTGCATTACTGAGGAAGTGGGTAAAGGTCGGCCCTCCGGACGGGTGGCTGACCTATCTTTACGCCGGCTTGATATCCTGTTATTAATATTGTTATGGCTAGCTTAGAAATCGAAGGCGTCGAACAGACCATAGATCTACAGGACAAGACCGAGCACACGCTGGGACGGATGGATTCGGCCAGCCATTCTTATCCGGATGTCGACCTCAATCCTTTCAACGCGGCGGATGCCGGGGTGTCCAGGCGTCATGCCAAGATCACCAGGCTGGGGGAGGACCGTTATTACGTAATGGATCTCTCCAGCACCAATTACACCTTTGTCAACGGAGAGCAGCTAGAGCCCTTCGAACCCAAGGTCCTTACCGATGGTGACGAGATTCTTCTGGGAACCCTGAAGCTCTTTTTCCGCGCTTGATCAAGAATCTTTCCCTTCTCAGGTTAGCCTCGTCCCCGGTCGATAACCCAGAATGTAAAGATCACGGAATCGAGTAAGCGGGTTTAGTCATTGGCGGCAAGATATCGAATCAAAGGGGAACTAGGCCGGGGGGCCATGGGCAAAGTCTACCTGGCCTATGATGCCCTCCTGGAAAGAGATATAGCGCTCAAAGAACTCGTCGCACCGCATTACTTGAGCGAAGAAGAGCGGGCGGAAGTAAGAGACCGCTTCCGTGGAGAAGCCCAGGCGGCGGCGGGTCTCACCCACCCCCACATCATTACCGTTCACGATATTCTGATGGTCGACGATCGCCAGTTCATCGTAATGGAATACCTGGAGGGAAAAACTCTCAGGCAGATTCTGAACGAAAGGATATTCTCCCCGGAGGAACTCCTCTCCATCGCTCCCATGATGAGCGAAGCTCTCCAATACGCTCATGAAAGGGGAGTGATTCACAGGGACATCAAACCCGACAACATCTTCGTATTGGAGAACGGCAACATCAAGGTCGCTGATTTCGGCATCGCCAAGATGCTCAAGGTGAGCGATAAATCCCACACCGGCGTTATCATGGGGACCCCGAACTACATTGCGCCCGAGTTGGTGAAAGGTATTCCTTACGACCACCGGGTTGATATATTCTCGCTCGGAGTTACCATGTACGAACTCCTCACCGCCAAGAGGCCTTTCGATGCGGAAAATGATTATGCCATCATCTACAAAATCGGTTCCGAGGATCCTTTGCCCCTCAACGAAATCCGGCCCGATATCTCGGATGGCTTGGTCCGCATCATACATCATACGCTTCAAAAGGAGCCCACTGCGCGCTATGCGGACATGAAGGCCTTGAGCGAAGATCTCATGGATGTCAGGGCGAATCTCGGCATGAGCACCGTTAAGAAGGAGCGCCCGTTTGATAAGGAAGAAGCCCTCCAGAGCGAGCTGGAGCGGGCGAAGGAGCTGGATACGGCGGGCGAGTCCGGTGGCGGCTCCGCTGAGTCCGATTTTCAGCGCGACCGGGAATGGAGACAGCTGATCGCGCAAGTCTATCATAAGGAGGACGATCAGAAAGATGTCGCCCTCAGCCGTTCTACTCGTTCTAGCTGGGAGGAATTGGAGGCCATGACCCGCGGCGAAAAAATACCCGGGCGCAATCATCAGGCATCCGGCCGGCTCCCCGGCTCGGGTGCTCCTCAACCCGAACCTTATCAAGTGAGGATGGCCAGGCCGGCCGGCCCATCAGCTGCGGCAACCGCTGTCGCCGGCGCCTCCCCGCAATTGCGGGCGGCCGACCGGCCCATTGATCCCGTAGGTACGATGCGCTGGAGTATTGTCGCCATCACCGCTGGACTACTGATAATAGTCTCAACGATGCTTCCATGGATAAGGAATAGCCTGAATAACAGCCGTGCTCTCTACGGCATCACCTTTCCGGAGGGAATCGCCTTGACGGTCCTGACCGTACTCGTTCTTTGCGCTGACGGCTTGCTGCTGTTGGGCATAGGGAAATCAGAGATCTGGACCCGGCTGATGAAGGATCTGGCCTGGCTCAGCCTTCTGATGGTTCTGTTGTTCATTGGCCTGAGGATATTCGGGGGCATAGGGTATCAGAAGACGCCGGACATTAGAGTAATCGATTACCTCAAGGGGACAGGATCCGGTTTGTGGCTTGCTCTCTCTGGTTCGCTACTTATCTGTATCGCTTCTCTTCGCGTTCGTAAAGCGGCCGTCTAGGAAGCCGTCCTCCTCCAGAAGCCACTCTACATATTCCTTTAGAGGCTCGTGATAATGGCGCATGGGGGGAAAGCCCTGCAATCGCAGGTTGAGGTTATCGAGTGCTGTGTTTGCGGGGCGCGGGCACGGCAAGCCGAGTTCCTCGTGGATTATCGGTTTGAGGGTAATATCGTCCCAGCCGGCGATCTCGAGTGTCCGCTGTGCGAACTCGAAGCGTGAACAGATGCCCTCGTTTGTTGCATGATACAGACCGTATTTCCCGGAAGCGCAGACCCGGTAAATCGTCTCCGCCAGATCGGCGGCATAGGTAGGAGTTCCAACCTCATCGACTACGACGCTCAAGCTGCCGTAGGACTTGGCGTTGTATAGAATACTCTTGATGAAATTGCGCTGGCCGGCCTTTCCGAAAAGCCAAGCGGTTCGAAAGATAAAATACTCCTCGAGCACCGACATCATGTATGATTCCGCCGCCAGCTTGCATTTTGCATAGACTCCCTGCGGATTCGGAAGGTCGAATTCATTGTAGGCTGATCCCTTGGTTCCATCAAAAACATAATCGGTGCTCAAGAAAACCATGGGACAGCCGGTCGCCCGGCAGGCAAGGGCAAGGTTCTGTGTGCCGGTATAATTGACTCTATGAGAGGGCTCCGGATCGAGTTCGGCCCGATCAAGGTCCGTATCAGCCGCCGCATTGATCAATAAATCCGGGCGAAGCTCGGGTATTCTTTCCCTCACCCGGTCATAATCGGTTATGTCGAGGTCGCGGTCGAAACCCAGGACTTCTTGCCCAGCCCCTTCAAAAGTCTTTACCAGTTCGGTTCCCAGTTGCCCCGACGCTCCACAGATGATGACGCGCATATTGTTCGGCCTCCCCGTTGTGATACTCAAAAGTTAACATGAAACCGAGATGGAAAGCTATAACCTGAGCGTTTGGGGAATAATCCTGATATTGCCTTAGCAAGCTTGCTCAGTTAATCTTAATTCGGGTGAAACAAATGAAACAAGTGCAAAACGGCACCTTAGAAGGGGTAATAATCAAGGAGCTCACGCGTCACTGCGATGAACGCGGATACCTCCTGGAGGTTGTGCGCGATGACGACGGGCTCATGGAGCGATTTGGACAGACAACATACACAATGACCTATCCCGGCGTCATCAAGGCCTTTCACTGGCACTCTATTCAATACGACCTCTGGTATGTGGCCCATGGTGAAGCCATGGTCGTACTGCATGATTTGAGGGAAGACTCGCCCAGCTACAAACAAACCCAAGTGATCTATACGGGAGAGCATACACCCAAGTTGATCGTCATTCCGCCTCGGGTCGCTCATGGCTACCGCGTTCTCGGAGACAAACCAATCGGTCTTTTCTATCACACAACCCGCTCCTATGATCCAGGCAGTCCGGACGAGGAGCGATTGCCCTACGACGATCCGTCAATCAACTTCCCCTGGTAGGCTACACAAAGGTGTCAGGCACCTTTGTGTAGGTACCGATCCATCCTGACGCTCCCAAGTTACAATATCTGAGAGACCTACACAAAGGTGCCTGACACCTTTGTGTAGCCTACCACTCCTTAAGTTTGAAAGGGCCCCCGAGGGGGCCCTTTCAATGCGGTGTGACGCTATGTGCGTTAGTGTTATTCAGAGAGGCGGCGCCGGCGTCCCGCCAGCAGGAATGCCATACCAAGCATGATCATTAACGCCGCGGCGATGAGCAGCGGCAATTGATTCATACCGGTCTGCGGGAGCACGGTTCCTTCGACTTCAGGCTCGATAACAATCGGTGATACCGTTGTTTCCGCGTTCAGGAATTGGACCTCTTCGGTTTCAGCCGGCAGCAGGGAAACCGTGACGCTGGTCGGCTTTATCGATGTCATCTTCGTCTGGTCGAATTCCTCGGATACCTGATAGGTGCCGGCTTCAAGGAGGAGGAAGTTGAAGCTTCCGTCCTCGCCGGTTATAAGCGGCTCGAGCGACACATTCTCGCCTTTCAAGGTGGTACCGGTGAGCTTTATCTTGACGCCCGCTCCCGGCTTGTCCTTTGCGGCATCGAGTAAGCTATCGCCGTCATCCAGGTACTTGTTGCCGATGATCTTGCCGTAAGAGCAGTTGGAGAATATTACCGGGATGCTTTGACCCGGCTCCACGACTACCGAGATATTTATGTCTCGTGTCGCATAGTGTCCTGCGGGGACAGTCTCGGTTACGAGATATTTTCCGGGTACCAGGTTATCGAAGAAGAAGGTGCCGTCCGGACCGGTTGTCTTAGTCTCCGTTCGGGTTATGCCTTCTAATCCGGTCAGCGTGACCTGGACACCTTCCAGGCCGCTTTCATTGCTGTCCTGGGCGCTGTCACCATCGGCATCAAGGAGCTTGAAGCCTTCGATGCGGCCGAATTGGTTGTTGCCGAAATCGACTGTAGCTTCGTCGCCGGCTACAAGAGTGACCAGCACACTATCGGAAGTGGTCGCGAAGTAACCCGCCTTTGCCTGTTCCTTGACCGTGTAAGTACCGGGCAGAAGGCCGGTGAAGGAAAAGCTTCCGTCCTCGCCGGTAACCTTGCTGTCCACTAATATCTCGCCTCTATAGAGGTTGATGGTAATGCCGGCTACCGTTTTCTCTTCAGTGTCCCATATCGTATCGCTGTCGGCATCCAGCCACTTGTGTCCCGAAATCGAGCCAAGCGGGGCTTCGGTGAAGGTAACGGTCTCCTCGCCGCCGCTTTCGATTGTGACATCATATGCAGTAAGGCTGGTCGGATAGTAACCGGTAGCCGTCGTTTCATCCACGCTTACGTTATAAGCACCGGGCTCCAAATCCGAGAAGCGGAAGTAACCGCCGTCGGCGGTGATGGTCGTCCGGAGCACTGCATCGCCCTGCTTCAGCTGGATGGTTATTCCATCGAGCCCGAGGTCGCCGCTGTCCAGTTCCTCATTCTCATTCTTGTCCCAGTACTTCCAGCCCTCTACCAATCCCTTCCTGTAGTTGAGGAACGGTTCCTCATCGAGGGAAACATCGGCACCGGAAGTTACGACGATGCCGCTGATAATGGTGGAAGCCTTGGTGAAGACTCCCGTACCAAGTACTTCGACCACGTCATAGGTTCCCGGCTCGACGCCGCTGAAGGCGAAGCTGCCATCGGAACCCGTGGTAGTCGTCTGCACCACGGTGTCTCCCTGCTTCAACTGGATGGTGACCCCGCCGAAGCCGGGCGCTCCCGGATCGAACTCTCCGTCGCCGTCCAGGTCTACGTACTTGTAACCATGGATGGAGCCCTTCCTGTAGTTGAGGAAGTCCAGATCCTTGACGTCCCCGCAGCCGACAGGCACGTCTTCATGGATCCCGTCGTCCGGAATCTCGGCGGCCCAGCCTGCAGGTACGATTTCTTTTACCGTATATATGCCGTCTTTCAATCCCGTGAAGGAGTAGCTTCCGTCGGCCGCCGTCTGGGTCTCGGTGATTTTGGAGCCGTCTTTCCACAGCTCGATGATTACTCCCGCTACCGGAGGCTCTCCGGCCTGGTGCTTGCCGTCCTTGTTCGAATCCTCCCACTTATGACCGGTGATCGAGAACTCCGGCGACAGAAGGAAGACTTCGTGCCACCAAGCGCAACTTCCC
>MELM01000046.1:31166-33949 GCA_001767605.1 Candidatus Solincola sediminis
CCGCGCCGCTGCCGTCATCGACTGGTAGATTATTCCATCCCGTGCACCCGCTCGGATAAGGAGTCACCCACGGCCACCAGATCGGCGGGTAAACACCGGCGCCGGTCTGCTTCCGGTACGACCCGTCATAACCATTGGCCGGGACCAGTTGACCGTTTATCTGCTGGTAGAGCTCAACGGTCACCGGAATGGTCACCAGCTCATCGACATCGCAATCCCATACGCCGTTGCAATTGCTGTCGACATAGACGACAACCGAGACAACGCCGTAAGCCTGGTAATTGAGGAAGTCTATTCCCGTCACTGCCTGGTTGCTTACCACTGTGGCATCGACGCTGGTGGGCAGACAAGCAACCATGCCCGAAGGCACGATCTCCTTGACCGTGTAATTTCCCGGAACCAGGTTGTTAAAGGAATAACTGCCGTCGGCCGCGGTTTTGGTCGAAGCGATCATCGAGCCATTCTTCCAGAGTTCGATGGTTACGCCTGCCATCCCCGGCTCTCCGGCCTCGTGGATCTTGTTCCAGTTGTTGTCCTGCCATTTGTGGCCTGATATGGATCCGGGTATTAACTCGTTCACGAAATCGAGACCGCCGACAATCGGATTGTTAACCGTAAGCTCGACCGCATGAGTGCCGCTGGCCGGGCTTATCTGGTTATAACCGGCAGGCACTTCCTCGCCCACCGTATAGGTCCCGAGATCGAGATCGTCAAAAGAATAGGTACCGTCTGCTGCCGTCAATTGAGAATCAGTCTCGGTTCCCGAGAGCAGGATCTTCACCCCGCCCATAACCGTAAGAGTCCCATTCTCGTTGACATATTTGGTGCCCGATATCTTGCCCTTGGGCGGCGGGGGCGGTATTAACTCGTTAATAAAGTCCTTGCCGGTCGCTTCCCGGGCACACTCCGTGAGTTTGACCTGATAGCTGTTCCCCACAGGCGAGACCAACCTGTAACCTTCCGGTACCTCTTCGCTCACGGAATAAGTGCCCATGTCAAGATTGCCGAAACAATATTTGCCGTCGCTTCCCGTCTGCTGCGACTGAGGAGCACATCCGAATTCAAAGAGAAGGATGGTCACGCCGGCCATGGGGGACAGATTCCCGCTTGCGTCCTTTACGTACTTGGTGCCGCAGATCTTGCCCTTGGGAACCGGCTTCAACTTGTTGATGAAGTCTTTACATGTGGCGTTGCGTGAATAATCCGACAAGGTGACCGTATATTTGTCCTCTGTCGGGACTATCTTTGTGTACCCATCAGGCACCACTTCACTGATGTAGTACTTGCCCATTGCCAGGTCGTTGAAACAGTAAGTTCCATCGTCCTTGGTGATGGCCGACTTTGTGGCCTTACCGGTGAGGTTGATAGTCACCCCGCCTTTGGCTTTCTTATTAAGTCCGTTCTCGTCTACGGCCCATTTCGTGCCACAAATCTTACCCGTGAGCGTAGTGCACTCGGCCGATGCATCATTGTATTCGCTCGAGTCATTGATCGTGGCATCCTCGCCTGCTGTTGTCTGGCCGTCGCCACTCCCAGAGGGCACTGTATAAACAGTCTCGCCGGTCGGGGTCTCTGCCTGATCGTCACCTGGTTGAGCCGTAGGTTGTTGGTTGTCCGGCACTGTTACCGGCGTTTCCTGAACTTGGCTTTCCTGATCCAACACGACTGCCTGATCGCCGGCGGGGCCCGTATCACCCGATCCTGCGGAAGCTGAAACGATGCTTCCAAACAGGGTGACCAAGACCAGTGCCGTGACGGCCGCGAGGATCAAGAACTTTTTAGACCTTTCCATTAACGTCACCTCCGCGAAAGTAATTTTGTCTGTTCAAGTCTTGCGTCCTGCATTTTTCGATCCAAGAGTCCGGGACGCCAGAAGAGGTTGTTCCGAGGTGATTTACGGTGGAAAAGGCCCAATTAAACGAAATGCCCTTTTTCTACGCCGAGTCTTTTTGGCCAAGACCGGAAAGCATGCCCCTTTTCCAGCCCCTTCTTTATCCCTTTGCGTCCTCTCTTTGTATTCTCCCTTTGCTTGGTATCCTTTATAAAAAAACCCGATCTTTGATGATCGGGCCGGTTTCACCACTTGCTCCCCACAGCGTAGGTAACCAGCTTAGCCACTGTGGATCAACGCTTTCCCGTTTGAAAGCCTATTTTTTTGTCTCGTGCCATATTATAACCCAGAAAGCTGAAAAAGCAAAACAATTCGATTGAAAATATATGGCTCATAGAGCGGGCTTGAGGGGAATAACCAAAAGAATAAGCGAAACGAGCGCACAAGATGGTATATTATTCCAACGAAGGATTCAAGACCAGGACGGCGTTTCCTCCCGGAAGATGTTATACATACTGGCCCCCATACCTATGAAGAACCAGAAAAGAGTAATCATGGGCACCGCGAATAGCAGCCAGGCGCCGAATAAATTCGAAACAGCGAAGCCCACCATGCCCAGTATCAACGCTTCGCTGTTGAAATGAACGAAGTCGTCGTCTTCGGAATTCTTCCTGGCCCAGAGCAATATTATCCAGTAGAAGATCAAAACTAGCAGGAAAGTCGAAAGTCCCACCAGTCCCTCGGAAACCAGGTATGTAAGGTAGACGTTTTCAACCGCGGCCCATGTTTTTCGGATGCCGTTTTCAACAAGTTTCTGTCCCTCCATTCCCATTCCCAGTCCGAAGATCGGGTGGTCCATGAAGAAATCAAGCGCAAGCTTGTATTGCATCAACCTCCCGGTTGTGGCTTCCTGGGCGCTTTGGCTGGTAAATCTTTTCTCGATAAACGCGGG
>MELM01000046.1:33966-56326 GCA_001767605.1 Candidatus Solincola sediminis
AGTATTGCGAGGATCATGACTACCGTCACCGCTGTCACCACCAATCTTCGATCAAAGAGTCCGAAGGCACCGTACAGCAACATGATTAGTCCGAAGGCGATCCAGGATGCCCGGGAGCCGGTCATCACCAGGCAGAAGGTATTCATGCCGAAGCCGATGAGGAGCAGAACCAGAAGGCCCCAGCGCTTGCGGCGGAACATCATCCCCATGACGCTGATAAAGAAAGGCAGCACGAATGACAGATAACCGCCGTAGATATTGGGATGAAGAAAGGTGCCGTTGATGCGGTAAACCTGCTGCGCCCCCGCGCCCGCAACCACGCTCACCTCACTCGGATACCCCAGGAGTTTGATGAGATACTTGGCATTTACCATCTCCGCCCAACTCTGGCCCAGGAAGAACTGGAGCATACCGAAGATGGCTACGAGACTCGAGCATATAAGAATCACTAATACCAATTGCTCGAATTGTTTTCGAGTTCGCAGGGTGTTCAGGACGACGAAGAAAATATAGGCGAAGAAAGCTGTCCGAATGAAGCGGAATAGGGGGACTGCGACGTTGGCACCATGAAGGGCTCCTACGAAACAGGACAGTATTGTTGCGACGATATAAATAATCACCGGAAGGACCAAGGGACTTTGCGTTCTCCATTCCGCCTTCTTTGTTATGAACTTGATAAACCAGGCAAGGAAGACCATGGCCATCACGATTTCGTGGAGGTTGAAGTGAATACCACGCTCACCACCGGCCAGCGCCGGCGCCTTAATTCCCAAATCGAGTCCCGGCCCCGCCTGGGGCACCGTCATGTTGAGAATGAGGAACAGGACCAGTCCGAATTGAAGGTTGCGATAAGTGAGAATAAAAACGATGATTCCCACCAGGACACCGATGCCTATCTTGAATGGGATGGTGGTGGTGAATGCGCCCACGATAGCGGCAAGGATGAGCACGGCCACCAGGATAACCGTCAGTTTGGCTCCCGGACCTGCCTCCAATATGCGGCTGTTTATGGGTCGTTTTACCTCTATTTCACACACCGCCCAACACTTCTGAATAAAGGACGAGAATCCGTTCCGCGACCCCTTGCCAATTGAATGCGGCGGCTCTCTCTATTCCCCTCTCGCGCAACTCGTCACGCAACTGCAAAGAACCTGCGACTTTTTCCATGCCTCTCGCGATATCGTCGGGCTTGAGGGGATCCACCAGCAGACCGGCATCACCCACTACTTCGGGGATGGATGAAGTGTCGGAGGCGATAACCGGTGTGCCGCAAGCCATGGCCTCGAGGAACGGCAGGCCGAAGCCTTCATAGAGCGAGACGCACACGAACCCTTCCGAGCCGGAATAGAGGAGGGGAAGGTACTCCTCGTCTATGAAACCCGTCAGCACGACCTTCCCGTCGAGTCCCAATTCCTTTATCTCATCCGAAAGGTAGTCATTGAAACCGGTGGTGTCGCCGGATAGAACCAGGCTGTAATCGCCGCTGTCATTTAACAGGAAGTGCTTGAAAGCGAGGAGCAGATTATGGATGTTCTTACGCGGATCGAATCCGCCCAGGTAGAGGAAATACGGCTTCTTTATTCCAAACATCCGGGCCGCTCTCTCGATTGCGGCGCCATCCTCGACCACTTGGTAGATATCGCTCACTCCCTCGGGAATGACATTCAGGCGTTCGCCGGGGATTTTCCACAGACGCTCGACGTCCGCGGCAGTGTTGTTCGATACCGCCACCACCGCCTTTGCATGCAAAGCGGCAAGGCGGTGCGAAGCAAGCCAAAGCCGGGAGCGGGGTCCGAGGTAAGCTCCTCTTAGAACGAGGGGTATGAGATCGTGCACCGTTACGATGCTGGGTACTCGCAGGAAAGGCGTCATGTTGTGATCGATGGCGTGGAAGAGGTCGATTCTCGAGCGTGCGATAGTCCCGGCCATGAGCATATGATCCGCAACGAGGCTCAGGTATGAGAGGTTGGGCGATTTGGGTAGCGTTATCCATTCCACATTCTCTCCGGCAAGCGGCAAGAGATCCAAGGACGCAGCTCTGTCATGACCGAAGAGCACAAAGTGGAAATCGCTTCTGGCGGCAAGGAGGGCGTTGATGAGAGAAGAGGTGTAACGGCCGATTCCCCTCTGCCGGTTAATGTTCGAGAGCGCCCTGGCATCCAATCCTATCCGCTTCTGCACTAGCTCTTCACTCCCTTCAGGAAAAGGAGTTTGCCGCGGGAGCCGAAGTAAGGAAGGTCCGCGAGCCTCCGGCAGAAGGAGAGATCCCTCCTGTAAAGGCCGGGCAGCTTCAGGTCGGGGATCAAGGTGCAGGTCTCGATATCGGCGAGCTCGAGCGGATCGAGCAAGCCACGGAGTTCATCGCAGTCAAAGCCAGGATTCGTCCTCGACCCCGGTCTTTGCTGCTCGCCTTTGAAACGGCTGTTAGAGGTTACCAAGATCAGCATGCCGTTTTTTTTCAGCACCCTCATCCATTCGGTCAGTGCCGTAGCCGGGTCTCCCTGATATTGCAGGGCGAATTGGGAGGCGACGAGATCGAATGTTTCATCCGCGAAGGGAAGCCGAATGAGATCGCCGATCAGACGTTTGAAACCTTGTGAAGCCAGCGGCGAGTTGCCGCTCGTTTCGCCGCCGGGGGACGGTTCGAGCCAGACCACCTCGGCACCCGCCTGCCGGAGCGACTCGGCCAGCATGCCTTCGCCGCCCCCCAGAAGAAGCGCTTTCTCGCCCGGGCCGGGTTCGGCCATTTGGATAATCTTACCAATTCGTAGCCTGGCTTCCGTCCCCATAGCTTCTCCTAAACGTATTTTTCGAACCAGGCAAACATCAAGTCCCATACTTCGAGCCGGTTTGCGGGTTGAGTAACAGTGTGAGCTTCCTCAGGGTAAACTTTCAGCTCCACCGTCTTGCCGGCTTCTTTCAAAGCCTCATCCATTCTGTATGCCTGGTCTACTGGAATCAGGGTATCCTGCGCGCCATGAATAAGGAGGACCGGTGCCTGCATGTCGCCGGCGAAATTCAAGGCCGAACGAATTGCGTATTCCTGCGGTACTTGTTCGGGTGTGCCGCCCAACATCGGAATCACCTGATCCAGCCCGGCCTGGAACAGCGCATCGTCATCTGCATGCGCCTCGGCATTTTCATAAAGGTCCACGGCATCGGTAAAGCCGGATTCCGCCACTATCGCATTTACCGGGTAGCGTTCGGCGGCGAGGAGGGATACGCTCGCCCCGTGGCTCTGCCCGTACATCCCTACGCGGCCCTCTTCGACCAGGCCCCTGGATTTCAGGTACTCGATACCGTATATAACGTCGTCGACCTCACCCTTGGCCAGCTCGTGCCGTCCTTGTGATTTGCCGCTACCCCTGAAATCGGGGTTGAAAACGAGGTAGCCGCGATCCATAATGCCGAGCGCGACTTCGCTGAAATCTCCGGCGGTGCCGAAGCCGCTGTGATTGACGACAATCAGCGGCCAGGGCGGCTGCCCCTGCGTTGGCCGGAAGAGCAAACCGGAAACGGTCAAGCCCCCCGAACTCTCGTAATATATACGCTCCGATACCTTTTTGATGCTCTTGAGCGCCTCGTTGGTCTCCTCGATCAGGCGGTCGGCGGTATCGTAATCGCCCAGGTTATAGGCCTCCAGCGCCTGGCCCCACCTGGCCCGTGCCTCCCGCACGTCGTACCCGTCATTAGCCTTCTTGTCGACTTCGTTCTTGGACGCGATGCCCTTTGCCGTTACAGTCGCCTGATCGATTATTTTGGCGACACCGCAGCTCAATATTGTGAGCCCGGCCAGCGCAAGGATTACACTAATGGCTATCGCGAATGGTAAAAATTTCCTTGATCGTTTAAAAAACCCCATCAGTCCTCCACCTTTAATAAATCGTTCAGTTCCCGCAGCCTGCTCTTCCTCAAGAACCCGATGCCGTAAGCGAGTACGAAATATAGGCCGGCTACGATGGCACTTGCGATAACGGCGGCCACGGCCGCGCTGCCCGCGGTATCTTTTCCTATTGTAAGGAAGTTGTGCAGGAGAAGCGCGGTCAGGTATAGAATTCCCAGGATACCCACGGGAGCAGCGGCGAATTTCAGCAAGTTAATTTTATGCTTCAGCTCTCTGGACAAAGTATAGAAGATCATCATGAAGACCAGGAATTCGCTGACTACGACTATGACGGCCATCCCCGTATAACTCCAGAGGGGGATCACTATCAAGTCCAGCGCCGCCTTGAGGATCAAACCGATTATTATGATGCCGGTTATTTTCTTCTGCTTATTTATCACAATAAAGAAAGAGAAACTGATGGCTTCCATGAAAGTGAAAACCATGGCGGCCATCGAGAGCCAGACAACCACCCAGGCATCGATGTAATCGAACCCCTCCAATATCAGGACCGGTCTTGCAAGTATCGGTGTAAGAACCATGAGGGGTGCTATGACTACCACGCAATAGAATAACAATTTTTCCCAGGTGGGGCCGAGTTTCTCCGGATGCTTCCCGCCCACTTTGGAAACCGCCGGCAGCACCGCCATATTAATGGCGATAGTTAGGAAGACGAAGGCCTTGGCGAACATGGCGGCGGCCGCGTAGAGGCCGACCACCTCGTCCCCTTTCATCCAGGAGAGTATGGGCACATCCACGATTGCGTAAATCGTGATGGCCGATGATACTACGGCGAGCGGCCAGGCACTGCGTAGAAGATAGAGCCATAATTCACGATCAAAAAAACGTCCTTTTCTCCAGAAGGTGTGAGACTTCGCCGGCTCAGGATCGGTGGTTGCCGTGCCGGCTCCGCCGGACGAAGGGGCCTCGAACTGCACCTTGTCCATGGTTTCAGCCGCCATGGCCGAGGCAAGAGCGAATTCTGCCGCCAGCGCCTCTTGGGGCACTTCTCCTGTTTCGGGTACCTTCAGGAGTGCCGCGGCGGCGGCCTTGTCCCATGTTCCTGATTTTAGTTCTCCCTGCCGTTTGAGCAGGCGCGAGTATATTAAATAGAAATGGGCGACGGAATAGAGCAAAGTAAAAATATAGATCAGGATGAGCCATACAACGACGTTGTTGAAGCCCGCCAAGACGACGTAGATGGACAGGCCGACTTTGAGTATTCCCACTACAAGGTAGACAAGCGCGACTACGGTAAGCCTCTCCAGGGCTATGAAATTCTCGACCAGGGTGTTGGAAAAAGGCTGCTCGATAAAGAAACAGAAGCCAATTACAAAAACGGCCCAGAATTTTTCAGCCCCGATGCCCCCCGGGCTCTGGGCGGCCAGGGTGATGAGGTTGGTGGTGGTGAGAAGTATAAAGGCAGCCAGGCCGAGCAACATACGCAGACCGACGACGTTTCGAAAATAGTAATGTAGCTTCGCATTGTCTTGGGAGACGTCCCTGATAGAGATATTTCCGATGCCGAAATCCGGGAGGACCTGAAAAATCATGTAGATGACAAAAGCGAAATTATAGACACCGACCAGGACCGGCCCCAGCTGCTTATTGATTATGATGGCCATGAAAAAGGAAAGCCCGGAGGTAGCCAGCTTGGCAGTGACCAAAGCGATGGCGTTCTTAGAAACGCGTGAGACTCTTTCCATCTCTGCCATCGTATTCTTCCCTCTAACCCATTAGGGGGTCAGGTCTCGAAAATCGAATTGTTTCGATATTCGAGACCTGACCCCAGACTGACCCGGTAATGTTGAGACCTGACCCTTAATCCCATTCCCAGTCTTCTTCGCCACCCTTGTCTTGCCACAGCTTGGTTTCGATTGGTTCAGGATTACTCACGCTTTTCGGTACCTCCCCGGTCTTTCGGCCAGGTTGCTGTTGTTTAAGAAACCGGCGTTCTTTGCGCTTCCATTCCTTTTCGGTCTTGCCTGGTTTCGCAATCGTCTCCGTTCCAGATTCCGCCCTGGCTGCCGGTGCGGATGATCCTTCGGTTCGCCCATTCGAAAATCTGGCTCCCGCGTCAACTAACATTTTTTGCAGATAGCCCTGGGCGTCCTTTTCACTCATCGAAGCGAATTCGTCTTCTTTACGCATCATCTTGATTATTGATTCGGTGATTCGCTTGACGCTCTCCTCTGTTATATCGTAGCGGCGCAGAAAAGCCATGTAGTACGCTCTTATCGCTATTCTGGCCAGCTCCCGCGACTTGGGGTCCTCTGAATTCAGAGCCCGCAGCCAATCCTTGGGTATCGACGCCCCCGAAGCCCCCATTCGCCTGAAGTCCTCGGTCAAGATCTCTTTGAGCTGCGCGAGTTCCTCCTCCGTCTTATGATCAGCCGCGGTTGCAGGAGTGATATCGGTGTGCCCCTTTAGATCTCCGCGATGCAAATGAGAATCAAACCTCTTCTCGCGAGTCGTTTCGGGGGCAGGTTCTCGTATTTTGTCCGCGGCCGTTTCTTTGAAAACGGAAACGGAAGGGGGAATACTCGATGCCGGCGGCGGTGTGGATTCCGGCTTTGCTATGACCGGCTCGGCCCTTGCCTCAATTTTTTCCATTGGTACCTCGGCTTTTGGCTCGGGCTTCGGCTCCTCGATGACGACAGGACTCCTTGCGACTTGCGGTGTGATCGATGCCTGCGCCGGTGCTTGCCGCTTTTTCACAGCCCCCGATTTACGGCGCTCCTTTTCCGGCGGCTTGGCCTCATGAGAACCGGGCTTGTCCCTATCCCGTCCTAAAGCCCTGGTAGCGGTTCCCCTCTCCTTGCTGCCTTCCACTACCATGCGCTCTCTCAAGGCCCGTTCACGCCTTCTCATCTTTACGTTTGAGAGGACTACTCCGGTGGGTTTCAAATGAAGCATGTTGAAGCTCTCCATGGCGGATTGGACTATGCTTCGCGAACATCTCTCGGAATCTAAGACCATCAGACTGACGTCGACTTTCGAGGCGATTATGGCTCCATCGATGGCAAGGGTCAGGGCCGGAGCATATAGAATCACCTCGTCAAAAGCTTCCTCCAGCTCTTCGAGGTACTCATCGAGCAGGGCCAACGAGAGCAGATCGGAGGAGTTATCGGACAGGCGGCCCGCGGGCAGGAAGCTAAGGTAGGAAATTTCGGTTTCTATTATCGAGGGTGCAACAGCCTCCTTCTTCGCCAGGGCATCGGCAAGTCCCGGCCTTCCGGCGGCCTCCATTATCTTCGATACCGCCCGCTGTCTGAGGTCGCAATCCACAAGCAGCGTCTTCCTTTCGGTAAAAGCGATGCTCCTCGCCAGGTTTGCGGTGAAATAAGGCGCTTCCTGGGTGGGTATGGCCGCCACAACCAGGGTCGTTTTCGAAGGTCTTTCGCTCACGGAAAACATGATGCTCGATCTTAATTGTGAATACGCTTCATTTGCGGGAGTAATCCCGGCACCCGCGGATAAGAGAGAAACGGCCTCACTCGCCTTGAGCTTGGGTATACGCCCGAGAACGGGAAGGCCGAGCGTTTCTTCCACTTCTTCGGACGACCGGAAATGGGGGTCGAAATACTCGATTCCGATGGCCGTGGAGAAGCCGAGTATCAGGCCGAGGAATATTCCGAGCCCGAGATAGACCATCGGCTTCGGCTGGGTCGGCTTTTTGGGCGGTATCGCATCATTGGTTACGATTAAAGTCCCCCCCAGCAGCAACGACTTGAGGTTGGAGCTTTGAGATGCTTCATCGTTTCCTGATTTTATCTCGATAACTTCTCCCCAGGTGTTGGCTATCTCCGCCACCCTGGTGGGACTGCTGTCAGTAACGGTTATATGTGCGAACGTGGTTTGCACGTCGGCTTCGGATTTTACCTTTGCCAGTAAGTCTTCGGCGGGTATGTCGATGCCGTTCGCAAGCAGCCTTTCGTGCACGCCTCTCGCTATATCAATGCTTTCCATCGCATTCGAAATCGATGCCATTACCGAAAGGGCATAAACGCCCTGGATAGTCGAATCCGGCTGTTTGGTTTGGGGATTCATAGGCGCTATCGCCGAAACTTCGATCTCCACTTTGTAACTGGGAGTTTGAACCCTGGCCGCGATGGTGGCTATTAAAGTTGCCAATATGGTTATTACTATTATCAGCCAGCCCCTTTTTCTTATCGCGGCCGCCAGGTCACGAGGTTTCATTATTTTGCCTTTCCGGTTATGAGATTACCCTGCCTCAGTCTCTGTATTACTTCCTATAGATGTTTGGAATATGTGTCCGGTTCATTATATCAGCACAAAATACTGTTGTTCCCAGCGACCTCTCCGCCTAACATCCCCTTTCCGGTGCTTGGGGCGTTGGGGGACACCGCTCGATCCCGTAAAAATAACATCGGATGCAGATTTTGATAACTGAATCTTTAGAATTCAGCGTGGTTGTGCATAATTTTATTTGCGGCCGAAACCTGCTTAAACTATGTTTACGGAATGACGATGAGTAGGAGTATAATCCATCGGTTGAGAGCTTTCGGAAGGAGTTTAGGGCTATGGACAAAAAGCAGAGGTCACTTCTTATCAAAGGGTATTTTTTCCTTGCGCGCAATATAGCAGCCGGGATTATCGTCAACAAAATACTGGACTTCCTCGCCTGGTCCGACTACCGCCTGTTGATCCTGCTTTCAATGTGGCATCCCGACAATGCGGCGCGCGTGAAGTATTTGAGGAAGCGGGGTGTGACGGTGGGGGAGAATGTCTTTGTCGACCTGGGCGTATTCATCGAGATCACGACACCTCTATCGGTAATCATCGAGGATTACGCCGCAATCGGATATGGGGCCGTAATTTATGCACACGATGCCTCCCTCAATCAGGCTTACGATCTCCCGATGAGAGTGAAAACCACCCATCTGAAATGGAACTGTGCGGTAGGAGCCCGGGCGATGGTCATGCCCGGTGTGACGGTGGGGGAGGGCGCGGGCGTCGCCCCCGGTGCCGTGGCGGTAAAAGACGTGCCGGACATGGTAGTCGTGGGAGGCAATCCAGCCGAACCTATCATGAAGCTCGAGGATCTCGTTAAGGGCTGGCAATTCGACATGAAAAAGCATCCTGAAAACTACTATGACAACCCGACCGCCGTTCGGCCTCCGAAAACGATTGCCGAGGAGTGGATACACTGGCGCGAGGAAGGCCTGGAGATAAACCAAGCAATTGATTTGAGGACGGGCACACCCTTCGATTACATACTGGACTACAAGAAAATCAAAAAGACGCAGGAGAGCTGATGTCTTGTACGACGAGGGGTATTATCGCAGCCGCGAAGCCACCCGGGACTTCGTAATCGAAGCGAGATTGCTGTACGAGCTCATCGGCCCTTCCCCCGATTCCCGCATCCTGGAGGTCGGTTGCGGCGGCGGCGGTTTTCTGGCCTTCCTCGAGGATAAGGGCCACCGGCCGGTAGGCGTCGATCTACTGCCTGAGGCGGTGGAGGCCGCGCAAGAATTAGCACCCCGGAGTGAAGTATCATCAGCAGATGCCTATGATCTCCCCTTTGCGGATGAATCCTTTGATTGTCTGGTCAGCCAGCACCTGGTTGAGCACCTGGAGGATATGCCCCGGGCGCTGAGTGAATGGCGGCGGGTACTCAAGCCGGGAGGGACCATGGCCATATGCACCCCGAACAGCCTCTATCCTTGCCCCAGCCTTTTCTACGACTCGAGCCATGTCCATATCTATGACCGCCGGGAACTGGAGCAAGTCGTGTCGCGGGCAGGTTTTTCGGTGACCGCTTCAAGGACGATCTTTCCGCATCTCTGGAAGGGAAAGATCAGTGTTAAGCTTGGAGTCCCCCTCTACAGGCTCTTCGAGCCCTTATCGCCGTTTCATGACAGCGGCAGGACATTGCTGCTCGCCGCGAAAAAAATCGGGGAGGCGCCTTGAGGCCCTATAAATTATTGATCCTAAATCATGCCGTCGAAATCGGGGGCGCGGAAAAAGTTCTCCTTAGATTCCTCGACTTTATAGATCGCGACTTGTTCGAACCCACCTTGGCATGTCCGGAAGAAGGGCCCCTGGTGCAAGAGATGCGAGCGCGAAATATCGCGGTCGAACTCGGCCATCCTTCACAAAGGCTGCTCGACATAAAAAGGCGGTCTCTCGGAAGCAATCGCCTGCGGATCCTCGCTTACCCTTTTGATTTTCTCAACACCTCTGTTAAGCTTGCATGGCTGATCAGAAAAGGCGGTTTTGACCTTGTGCTAACCAACAGCGCCAAGGCGGATATCTATGGCAGCATCGCCGCCCGGCTGGCCCGGCGGCCCGTGGTCTGGAGGCTGCATGATATCGTAAGCGAGGAAGCCTTCAACCGCTTGAACATGACCCTCTTCCGAATCTGCGCATCACTTTTCGCCCGCCGGATTCTCGCCGTTTCGGAAGCGGTACGCGAGGCCTTGCTCGATCTGGGCGTGGCCGGCGGCAAAGTATCCGTTATCTACAACGGCATCGATATGGAGGCAACGCACGAATGCAACGAGAACACCCGGACGGAATGGGGAATAGCCGCAGATGCTCGCCTGGCCGGTCTTGTGGGAAGGCTGGTCGACTGGAAAGGGCCGGATCGCTTCCTGCAGGCGGCCGCCCTTGTTCGGGAGGACGTTGCGCAGGCGCGCTTCATGCTGGTGGGAGACGCCATCTTCGGGGAAAAATCATATGCCGAAGATCTAAAATCGCTTTGCTCCCGCTTAGAGCTCGATGAGGCGGTGGTATTTACCGGCTTCAGGGAGGACGTTATTGAAATAATGGCCTGCCTGGACGTGCTCGTACACACCTCCATACTTCCCGATCCGTTGCCGACAGTCCTTATCGAGGCCATGTCCTTGGGATTGCCGGTAATCGCCGCGGACGGAGGCGGGGTACGGGAGATAGTGGAGGATCGGGTGACAGGCTTGGTGGTGCCGCCCGGAGACCCTGGCGCCCTGGCGGATGCCATCACCGGGCTCCTTTCCAACCGGGAACTGGCGCGGCGCATGGGCAGAATGGGCCGGGAGAAAGCAGAAGCGCTTTTCGATATTCGCAAGACGGCTAGCGAGATGCAGAAGCAATTGTCGGCATGTGTGAGAGGAGTTGTTAAATGCTGATCGGGGTGGAAGGCCGGACCTTACAAGGGCCGAGATACGGTGTAGGGAGGTATCTCACCAACCTGCTGAGGGAATTGATCGCGGCAGGGGAGCAGGAATATATCGTCTACCTTTCCGAACCCATCAAGTCCTTCGATTTCTCCTCGCCGAACCTGGCGTTCAAGATCCTCGAACACGCGCCGTCGCTGCTATGGCGGCACGCTCGCCTGCCACTGGCGATGAAACTCGATCGCGTCGATCTCCATTTCTCCCCGTCTTATTTCCTCCCCCTGGTTAAGGTCTGCCCCTCCGTGGTTGTCGTGCATGACCTGACTATAAAAGTGCACCCCGAATGGTTCGTCAAGGACAGCAGGTTTCGTTTCGACGACCTCTTCTGGCGCAAGGTGAAGAAAGCCGAGGCCGTAATAACGGTAAGCGAACATTCGAAGAAGGACATCGTCGAGGTATTAGGCGTGGAGCCGGAGAGAGTTACGGTCGTGCCTGAAGCGGCCGATAGCTTCTTCCATCCGATCAGGGGGAAAGCCGGGCCCCGCAAGATAAGGGAGAAATACGGGCTGCGCGAAGGCTTCCTCTTTACAGCGGGCGCGATTCACAGCAGGAGGAATTATCTCCGCCTCATCCAGGCGGTTGGAAAAGCGGACCGGCTGCTGGGCGGCGATCTGCAACTCCTGATCCTCGGCTCGCCGGCTGCCTTCAGCCATGCCATTGATATTCAGGGTGAAGCGGAGCGATGCGGGCTCGGAGGAAGGGTAATCCAGGTGGATTTTGTATCCGACGAAGAGCTCTTGGACCTTTACAATTCCTGTGCGCTCTTCGTCTATCCGTCTCTTTATGAGGGTTTCGGGCTGCCGGTTATCGAGGCGATGGCCTGCGGGGTGCCGGTTGCCTGCTCGAATACGACTTCCCTTCCCGAGGTCGCGGGGGATGCTGCGGTATATTTCGACCCCTTGGAGGTCGATGATATAGCGGGGGCCATAGTCTCCATAATGAGCGATGACAACCGGAGAAAGGAACTGGCTGGCGCCGGCAAGAAGAGGGCCAAGTCGTTTTCCTGGAGCAAGGCGGCCGAGCAGACGCTCCGGGTTTTCGAGGAAGCAAAAGGTTTGGAAGGAAATGGAAAATAAAGCAAGCGAGGGCGAATATCGGCCGCGGGTGAGCGCGATTATTCCGAATTGGAATAGGTCGAGCGACCTGCGCGAAGCGTTGCTTGCCATCAAGGCACAAACCTATCCGGTATCGGAAATAATCGTCGTCGATAATAATTCCAGCGATGATTCGGTTGCCATATTGAGGGGGGATTTTCCCGAGGTAATGACTATTTGCTCTCCCCATAATATCTTCATCAATTCGCTTAACATAGCGGCCAAGACGGCTTCCGGCGACCTTATCCTTCATCAGGACAACGACGGCATCCTGGCGTCCGACGCCCTGGAAAGACTGGTGGGGGTGCTCGCCGATGATCCGAGTATTGCGGTAGCCTACAGCCGCAACCTTTATTACGACAGCGGTGAGACTTACGATCCCATGCGCTGGTTTTCAGAAGAAGAGCATCTATCGGACGGCGTTTTTAACGCCCCCTCCTTTCATGGCAACGGCTCACTTATGCGCAAGGACGTCCTGGAGGAAGTCGGATACTTCGAACCGGATATCCACCTCTTCGAACGCAGCTTGAGCGCCAAAGTCTTCGACAAGGGCTACCGGGTCGTCTATCATCCCGCTTCCGTAATAAGGCATAAGATATCCAAAGAGGTGCGCAATCCGGGGTATCGTCTCTACGTCAATATGACCGGTGGTTGGTGGTTCCTCGCCAGGTTCTATCCGGCGGGCAAGGCATGGGAGAAAGCCTTTCTGTATCTAGTTTACTTTAAGCTTTACTCCTTGAAGCACAGGACCTTCAGGGATTTCTTCCGAGGCATTTTCGATACCCTGCTCGGACTGCCTCAAATTTTAAGGCGGCGGGAGGTTGTCAGCAAGGCCGCGATAAAGTGCCTCGAATGCAAGCCATATGAGATGTCGATGCTAAAGTATGGCGCCTGGGACACGATAAAGAAGTCATTCTCGAGGAAAGCTTGATAAGAGAGGAAGGGACAATGGCTGGCGAAGAAACGACATCCAACTTCACTACCGATCTGAGAATAGCGCTGAAGCGAAAGGGCATGGGAGGGCTCGTACGGGACATACTTCTCCATCCCGGCAACCAGGCTATAGCCCTCTACCGCATCTACCGGATGCTGTACCTCAAAGGGCATGTTTACCTGGCTTTTCTCGGCTATCGCCTCAACTACTTTCTCTGCGGAGTCGAGATGCACCCCGATGCTGAGATCGGGCCGGATTTCCACTTAGACCACCCTGTGGCGACTCTCATCGGCCGC
This sequence comes from Candidatus Solincola sediminis, assembly GCA_001767605.1. Classification (GTDB taxonomy): domain Bacteria; phylum Actinomycetota; class Geothermincolia; order Geothermincolales; family RBG-13-55-18; genus Solincola; species Solincola sediminis. The sequence continues at coordinate 47,352 of MELM01000046.1, forward strand.
AGAACGCGTATAGGCAAGGGAGTGCGTATCTACTCGCACGTCGCGGTGGGGGCTATAGGCCTGCCTGAGGACAATCCTTTTATGGATGTACGGGATTACGTTCAGATCTACCATGGCGCCATGGTGGGTGGTAACTGCATCATCGGGGAATATGCTCAGATCGGCCTCAATGCCGTCATCCTCGACCAGGACGTCCCTCCCTATGCCATCGTAGTAGGCAATCCGGCCCAGGTGGTAAAGATAAAGGACAAGAAGGTCAATCCGAAGGACTACAAAGGCTACAAATACGACCCGGCGGATTACACCGGCCCCATCGAAGCGGACGAGAACGTCGAGGCATCAAAGAAGATAAGCTGGACGGATTCCACCGGATACGGCAAGTAGCCCCCCCGTATCTCAAATCTCTTGCGGTTCGTGGACGTATTCCCAGAGGTCTTTGTCGTCCATTGCTGAATCGGGCCCTTTAAAACCATAGCATTTGAATATGAAATAGCGACGTATATCTTTGAACCACTTCTTATAAGACATTATTACCGGCGGGTCGACATGGTCGAAATAGCGCGGCAGTTTCTCCTCCCAGTAAGAAATCGGCGTATAGTATCCATCCGGATTCATCTCCAGGTCTATAAAGATGAAGTCTTTTGCGACCAGGTCTTCAAGGGGGATAAACGGCGCGTACTCGCTGCTTCCAGAACCCCAGACCGGGTGGTCATAAACGACGAAGGCCTGGGTGTAACCGGTTATCGCCTGTGTGTGCAGGTCGTAGAAGGCGACCTGGCCGGCCAGGAATAGGTAAGGAGCCGCGACATAGACCTCTCCGGGCATGGTAGCCGCGATTTCCTCCGTTACGCCGGTGAGCCCCTTCCAATCGTTTTGCAGCAGGTCTCCCTGGGTAAGGAATATCGTGGGCCAGGTTACGGCCACAACAGTTATTATGCATATCGCCATGTAACCGCGTTTCCAATTTTTATGAAGCCATTCCTTGGAGCTGCGCGAGAGCAGGACTTGGAAGGCAGCCATGCCCGCCGTTATCTCCATTAAGTGCCCGCACCAGCCCCAGTATGGGGTGCCGCCAGTTATCAGGAAAAACAAGACGACGGGGGCGCCCAAAGAGACCAGGAACTGGAACCGCATATCCTTGCCGCGCCTGTCAAAGTAACCGAGGTAGCCGCCATAGATGAGGCCGAAGAAGCTGAGGATATAGACGAAGAGAGCGAGAACGAAAGCCTCATTGAGAATATGCCACCCGGCGAAAGCCAGGTAACCGAAAAGGGAGTGGTTTAGGAAGCCCGGATGGTTGGTCGCTTGATCGAGGATCGGTCTGAAGTGGTGCGAGGCGTACCACAAGAAAGAAGGTATGAACATCGCCACCGGTATCAGGAATGCGAGCCATGGCTCTTTCCGGCGCAGCCATCCCCTGGCCTGCCTTGACGTCAGGAGGAAGAGCAGCAGGCCCAGGAAGATGAAACTGGAGCGCATGTTATTCAATAGCCCTATGCCGGTGCTCAACCCCGCCAGGTACCAGAAGCCCTTTCTCTCCTCGCTTACAGCCCTCCACGCCAGATAGGCCGTGAGCAGCCAGAAGAAGGTCAGCACCGATTCCTGATGGCCGAGGGGCATCCAGTAATTGGTGAGCGGTAGCAGAGCGACCAGTAGCGCTGTGAGAAAGGCCAGCCGCTTATCTTTAAAGATGCGGAAAGAAAGCAGGAAGATCAGCAATAATGCTCCGGTGCTGAAAAGGTTGGAACCCAGCCTGACGGCGAAGGTGTTGTCGCCAAAGATATGCGTCGAAAACCATATCTCAACTACCTTGAAGAGCGGATGCAGGTATGTCGCAGCCTCTATCGGCCGCTTACCAAGGAGCCAGTAGTAGGCTTCGTCGACGTGGATGGGCACGAAGGCGCCCTTGATTGTGTGAAAGAGGAAAAAGACCGCCAATACGATGGCCAGATAGATGACGTACCTGTCGGTGTGAAAGTAGTCAGCGGCGCGATCTATCCATTTGCGGCCTTCAGCTCGCTGATCTTCTGCACCTGTCACTTTATCCTGAGCCACCTTATTAGTGCTTCCCATTGCATCCGGACCATAAAGGCACATCAACTGCGTGGTATTCCCGCTTCATATAGTATATTCTCGTAAAAAATATGGGCAAGCTGAATTACTTTGATGGAGGGTGTGAGATGGAGACAGGCCGGTACTCCAGTGATATGCGGCTCAAGAAGTTAGGAAGGTCGAAGCCGATAGACAGGCTGCCTTTCATCCTTTCGCGGTGTTCGGGAAAAAATGTCCTTGATATCGGTTGCGCCGATTTTCCCATGACTGCGGAAAAAGCAAGGAACGGCGAGCTGCTTTATGCGAACCTCTGCCGGGTTGCCGAAGTGACGGGGATCGACTACGACGCGCGCGGCATCGACGAACTGCGTTCGCTGGGATATAAGGATGTGATGGTGGGCGATGCCGAGAACCTTGCAGCATTGAACCTCAGGAAATCTTTTGACGTTATTGTCGCCGGAGAGCTGGTAGAGCATTTGATGAACGTGGGCAGGTTTTTCGAGGGAGTTCGCAGCCTGATGACCGCCGAGACTTCACTGATATTGAGCGTCCCCAATGCCCATGCAGCCAAACGTTTCTTGCGGGTCTTATTTGGAACTGAACTTGTAAACAGGGATCATGCTTATTATTTTTCGCAGGCGAATATCGAGCTACTCTGTGAAAGGCACGGGCTGGAAGTGAAGGAAGCCTATTACTACCTGGCACCGGTCAACGGGAGGATGAAGAGAGTCTTTTTCTCCCCGATGAAATTCGCGATCGGGCGCTTGAGCCCCTACGTTTCCGACCACTTGGTCTTCGTCTGTGGCCTGGTCTGAAGATGAGAACTTTCGGCCAAGACTGTCAACGATCTATTGTTTTAAGCGGGATTCTCTAAACTCTCGGCGCAGCCTTGCGACCCCCTTTAGATCATCGAGTGCCGTCCTTGCGATACGGACCCTCGAATCCTTGTCTTCCTTCCAAGCCACCGGGACCTCGTGAATTACCCAGCCGCGTTTGAGGCCTTTCGCGAGCAGTTCGGTATCGAAGAACCAGGCATTATCGCTTATCCGGGGGAGGATAAGTAATGCTGCATCCGCCCTTATCGACTTGAAGCCGCACTGAGCATCGCTTACATTCAGATCGAGGCTCCATTTCAGGATGCGGTTATAGATCCGCGAAACAATCTCGCGCCCAAGACTCCTATCGACCTCCGCACCTTTTCCTAGTCTGGTGCCTATCGCGATAGAAGCCTCCCCTTTAATCAAGGGACGGATGAGACTGATAAAGGCATCAAGGCCGGTAGACAGGTCGACATCCATGTAGGCGAGGATATTGGCGTCACTCTCGCTCCATACTTTCTTGAGAGCCCGGCCTCTGCCTTTTTCCTTTAGAAGCGAGACTTCGACGCTCGGCATGCGCTTATGAAGTTCGGCGGCTATAAGAGGGGTCCCGTCCGTGCTTCCATTCTCGGCGATCGTAATGCGGTAGCGGTAGGGGAGATAGGCGGCTAAGTATTTATCCAGGCGCTCTATATTATTTGCCAGGGCGTTTTCCTCGTTGTAGACTGGCACAACCACGTCTACAAAGATTTCTTCTGCCGTTAGAGGTTCAAAACGCTCTTCCATGGCTCTAAATCTAAGGTGGGGATGTTACCGGCTTTTGCTACGTAGACTTGTATCCATCGCTTCTCGTCTTGCAGGGTCACAATCTGCGGCTCGCAGTCCTTCCCCGGTTCTTTTCGCCTCCTTTGCCCGTCTCATCGTCGCATTCCGCTTCTCTTTCTGCACTTGGATTTCAGCTAACCGATTCGCGTAATTGCCGGGGAGGAGTATCCATCTAGAATTGAAGATCGAAGGCACGGGTTCAAGGCGAATTCTATGCGCCCCCGCCCATATTTATTTTACATTCCCCATATGCACCTCCCGTTACGGATATTCTACCATCAAGCGGGCAAGTAAAGGAGCCTTTGTGCTGGTTCATCACATCGTGGACACTCGTTGCCTATCCCTGCTCATTGCTTAAAGTACTCCATCGGCGTTTGATACCGAAGACTCTGATGCGGCCTTACATGATCGTACGTATGGTTCATTCATCCACGATGTCATTCAAATCCTTGACGCTGTGGGCTTCCCTGAAAGCCCACAGCTCGTATTTGGTTGTCTGGATCTTTCGCTCCACGTGGGCGTTTTCTTTCGGGCAGTAGGGATGGCTGAAGTAGTGAGTTTAAATCTTTTCCTCTGAAGCTTTATCGAAGTGCTTCAAGAACTCAGGGCAGTGGGCGACGTCGAAGAATACGTCGCCCGATAAGAGACATGTGGAGCCTTAGCACGAACCTTTCATGGTAAAGACCGCGCTTACCGTCCGCATTATTATTTTGAAATCCTGCCAGGGCGACCAGCGCTCGATGTAATACAGGTCCAGCTTTATCATTTCGTCGAAAGGCAGCTCGCTGCGGCCGCTTACCTGCCACAATCCGGTAATACCCGGCTTCACATTCAACCTCTGCTTGTGCCACTCTTTATACTCCGCGACCTCCTCCTTGATATGAGGCCTCGGTCCCACGATGCTCATATGTCCGGCAATGACGTTGAATACCTGCGGCAGTTCGTCTATCGAGAGCTTACGGATCCATTTGCCGACCCGGGTAACGCGGGGGTCATCCTCCTTCTTCCAGCACAGCCAGCCATGCTCGCCCATATCCTCTTCAACCAGGTCGGCTTGCATAGCCTCGGCGTTTTCGTACATAGAGCGGAATTTTATGCAACCAAAGCATTTCCCGTTCTTTCCGACCCGCTTATGCCTGAAGAACACCGGACCCGGAGAATCGAACTTGATGATTATGGAAGTCACCAGGATGAGCGGCCAAAGGATCAGCAGCGCCAGCACGGCGATGGAATAGTCCTCCACGGTCTTGAGGACGTTCTCTATCCTCGATAATCTCTTTTCCTGGATGCGGAGGAGGGGAATTCCGCCTATCTCGTTGACCTCGATCTCATTGGTGATCACCTCGAAAAGCCGAGGCACTATGGAGCATTCAACCCCTCGCTTGTTGCACTTGGATGCCAGATCCAGGAGCTGCTCGGCATTCCCGCCGGTGAATGCTATTATCACTTTCTCGATCCTGAAGTCCTTCATGATCCGGCAAAAATCGTTCAGCCCCCCCAGCACCTTCAGGTCTTGCAGCTCCGGCTCTTTGAACTCGCTGTAAAGGGGATCGTCATCGATAAATCCGACGGGTGCCAGACCGAATTTCTGATGGAACAGGAGCTTGCGTGCCAGTTCCTTCCCTACCTTTCCGGAGCCGACGATGAGCGTTTTGCGCGTCATTGAATCGGAAATACCCGCAAATGACATCGCCATTTGCAGAATCGTGCGTCCCAATAGGATGAAGAGGATGCAGGATATCCAGAAAAACACCAGGAAACCCCGCACCATAGCCGGTGCATTGAGGACGAAGGAGAGCAGCAGGAACGATACGATATAGGCATTTACGGCGCCGAATATCCTGGGGATCTTGTCAAGCGCATGTATGCGCTGCTTTACCTCATACATTCCGCTTAGTTTCAGGGAAAGCAGCAGGAAGGGGAACCAAGCCAGCAACGGGACAGCAATATGCTGCAGCGGTATGAACGTCTCGCTCGCCAGATGGCTGGTCACCAGGCCATTTTCATAGCGCAGCCAGTAGGAGAACCAGATAGCCGCCATAACGGCTAAGAAATCGATGGCTACCAGCGCAAAAATGCGTACAGCTGCTTCTACTTTACGCGGAAGCGGCCTCCGCAACAGGCGTAGATCGGCCTCCGATAATAGGGCCTGCAACTCCGCGTCGCTTATCTCGACAGTCCCCGGAAAACTCATCTGTGCCATCTGCGGCACAATGTCCTGTTCAGACAACCCTCTTCTTATTAGTTGATCTTCCATCTTCCCCCTCCGTTTTTGTATCCTTGGGGACACTTGCCAGGTGTCCCATTTTTGTCAGCGATGTATTTTGTTCATCGTCCTGAAAATCACGCCAGGCTTGATCCACAAACGCCTCGAATTTCTGCTTGAAAACCTCCACATCGAACCTCAATGCCTGAGCGCGGCACTCATCCGGCTTAAAACGAGCCGCGTCAAACCCTCTTACAGCTTGCAACAATGATTCAACATTCTGGTGATTGAAGAAGACCCCCGTTTCACCCTCTATTATCGTTTCCAGCGCTCCTCCCGCCCGGTAGGCGATCACCGGTTTCCCGGCCGCCATTGCCTCCAGTGGAACGATTCCGAAATCCTCCTCCTGCGGAAAAATAAGGGCTTTACATCCCTCGTAGAGTTCCCGCAGTTGTGAATCTGGAACACGTCCCAGAAATTCGATATTCGAAGCGGATGCTTTGCGCAGGGATTCGAGATCGGGGCCCGTCCCCGCGACTTTCAAAGACAACCCCAATTGATTGAATGCTTCTACCACTATGTCTGCCCTTTTATAGGGGATTATTCTACCCACAAGTAGGAAGTAATCACCTGGAATATCAGATTTTTTTATCCAACTGGTGGTGACCGGAGGAAATATTACGTCCGACTCGCGCCTATAGTACTTTCTGATGCGCCGGGCTACATGCTCGCTTATGGCCACGAAGCGGTCGACCCTGTCCGCCGCGAAACGGTCCCAAAGCCTCAGGTAATTGGTCATATAGGGCATGATCAGCTTGACGATAGGATTAAATATCCCGAAGCGCGGATTTTTAAGGTAATGATGGTAGCCGCTCCAATAATACCTTACCGGAGTGTAGCAATAGCAGATGTGCAACGTCTCAGGCCTGGTTATAACGCCCTTGGCTTCGGCGTGACAGCTTGAGATAACGACATCGTATTCGGAAAGGTCAAAACGCTCGAAGGCAACCGTACGAAACAACGAAAAGGCCTGATGTTTTGTCTTGGCCCCGGGCACCTTCTGCAGAAAGGAGGTCCTCACATCAGCGCCGGCCAGCTCAGGGAATTCCTCCGGAATGTAGACGGAGGTGAAGATGGGGGCCTCGGGATACAGCTCATGCAGAGCTAGGAGGGCTCTTTCGGAGCCCGCCATATTGGTAAGCCATTCATGCACCAGGGCTATCCTCATCGCCATCTCTTCCTCTTCGCGCCCGCGAAGGCCGCTTCAGCCCCCAGCCGTCTTGCCGTCAGCTTTCTTATAAGTGGCAGTTGCAGTCGCATTCGAGGATAACAATGGGTAAAGGGTTAATTTGGAATTATTGACAACACAAATAGCCCTTTGAAGTGCCTCGATCTTGCCAACTTTGTGTACCCACGTTTTTGTTCTCCTCACACCCCCCAAACGACCGCCCTTACCGGCTTCTACTGTCACTTGCGTACCTGAGTTGCCGTTTAATGCTTCGGCAATCAGCCCTCTTTATATAACAATAATAGACTGTGCTTGCTAGCGGCTCAACCTCAGCCCCCACATCTGTAACAGAATCACCATGCGAATGTAACATGTTCGTTACAGTGGGCAACCTTCACAAAGGTGTCAGGCACCTTTGTGAAGGTTTTGCTTTCGCCAGGAGGGTGTTGCAGAAAACGTACCCCAAAGGCCGGGCGAAAAGTACCCTCATCGCCGCCCTTTTCCATAGCGGCCGCCCTTCCGTTCCGAAGAAGCAAGGGGTTACCGAGGCGTCGAAATAGTTTTTCAAGTCCCTGGAGAGAGAAATAGGATTCTGTTCATTGACGTGCATTACCGAATCGTAAGGTCCGCGCAAAGTTTCCGGGAGGCTGCGCCGCAAGATATATTTGAAAACGGCGCGAACAATGGGATAGCCGTAGCTGTAGAACCAGGTGTTGGGCCCGGTATGGATGATCAGGACACCGCCGTCTCGCAGGAATCCTTTGGTCTTTCGAAGTACCTCCTGGATCTCATAATCATGCAGGTGCTCGTAGACATCAATCATGAATATCACATCGAAGGACGCATCCGGGAAGGAGATGTCTTTGGCGTCCACCCGGAAGAACTCCACTTTCTTTCTGATCTTTTCCGGGAGTACCAGCAGGCGCTGTTGTGAAAGTTCTATGGCGGCGGCGGAATAATCTACGCCCACCGCCTGGGCGCCGTAGGAGGCTGCCGCGCAGGTAAGTTCACCGCGGCCACAGCCGACATCGAGAACACGCTTTCCGGAAAGATCGCCCGCGGCTTCGAGGACGCCCTTTATCCTCTCCGAGATTTCCGCGCTTCCCTGCACGAAAAGGTCGTACCCCTCGCAATCGGTCGTGAAATACTCATGCGTGTAGAGCTCGGGTGAGAGCGGCTTTTCCCTCTCCGTATCTTTTTCTCGCGACACAATACCACCTCAGTTGTTGATTATAACCTGGCAACCATACTTATGAACCCGGGCACTTGGCCGCCGCGTTCCAGTGCCAGGGATAGCGGGATACGAGGGGCATCCGCCCGAGTAATTCATCAAAAGGGATCGCCAACCTCTCCAGCCGGAACATGCGAAGATCTCGTCCGGTCATTATGGATAGCTCAGTTGTCGCGAAGAAGATCGCGGCCGAAAGATAGCCGGCCGGCTTCAGCCGAATATCCTCGAACCCGGCCTCCGCGAAAAGACGATGCAATTCCTTCTTCGAGAACCCCTCCATCAGCTTATCCGCCTCCGACACTAATTCCTCGGAATCCATTTTTTTTATACCCAGGCGCGTCAAAGCCTTGAACACTAACTTTCCCAGCGGATAGATGCTGTAATTCTGCCAGCTGCTCGGTTCGGTACCGAGCACCAAGACTCCTCCATCGCGCAGCACCCGCCGCAGCTCTTTAAGGGCTCTTACCGGGTCCTGTAAGTGATGCAGCGAAGCAACCATGAAAGCGCCGTCGAACGATCCGGAAGCGAAGGGCAGGTTCTCGGCATCGGCCATGACGTAAGAGCTTCCCTCGGAAAAGCCTTTTTCGGCATGGAGCCGAGACGCCTGCTTCAACT
>MELM01000046.1:56346-62564 GCA_001767605.1 Candidatus Solincola sediminis
TTCCACCACGCGCATCCCCGACCGTAGCAGCTCCAGGCCGTCATGCCCCAAACCGCAACCGGCTTCCAGGATCAGCGATCCTTCGGGCAGGGAACGGAACTCGTCCAGGAAAGAATCATGATAATGTCGGTAAAAAGGACTGGCGCTCCAGGATTTGTGCAGATTGAAATAGTAGGTCGCTTTCTCGCTGTAATGGCTGCCCTCGGCTGCCTTGAGGCTTGAAGAGGCGCGGGGGAGGAGATCCCGGAATTCCTCCTGCCTACCGTATTCCCGGGCACAATCACCGCATAATAGTTTGTCTTTGTTTTTCTTGAGTTCGCCGCGGCACTCGGGACAGCGGAGGATATCGTCGGCTTCCCGCATCATGCTTCGCTTTTCATCATCTTCTCGGCTTTTCTGCGCCATCCGCGCATGCCCAACCATCCCAGCCACTGATCGGGAGCGCTCCTTATGAGCCTTTCGCCTTCCTTGATTACCATCTCCAGTATCCTTTTCACGTCCGCCTCGCGGTCTCCGGTCAGCTCATATTCCAGGGGATCGAAGAGGGTTAGGGAAAAATGAAGCGGGTTCTTGCCCCTGAGGAGGTAGCCGGGCAGGATTGGAGCTCCACTGTCGCACGCGAAATGGGCGATGCCACTTGCTATGGCGGTGGGGTGGCCGAAGAAATCAACGGCGGTACCGCCCTGGAGGTCATAAGTAATCCCGATGGCTTTGCCCTGCCGCAGGTGTTCCTGCACCTTGGGTATGACATCCATCCCTACCCAGAACACCGGATTTTCGGGATCCGAGCCGAGGTGCTCGGCCGTCCCCATCAACTCCCCCAGGTAACGGGGGACGGGTGTGAAGCTCGGGTGCAGAACTACGGGGGTGTAGGCCCTGTCAAAGCGCGCCGCCATACAATGCACGATCGCGATACCACCGATGTGAGGAGAGAACATTATCAAGCCTTTGCCCTTGGCCAGCAATCCGTCGATTGTAGCTTGAATGGCGGGAACATCATGAGTGGTCGTGATGTGCCGGTCCATCTCCTCGCCGTGGCGTTCGAGCATAATGACATCAAGCATCATCACGATGGGTCCGGCGAATATTTTCTTCGCCATCCGCTTCAATTCGTTTTCGTCATTGATTTCGGGAAGCGATTCGCGCAGCGTCGCCAGCAGGTACTCGCGGGCTCCGGGACGGATATAGTAAAGGAAAATTCCGATCCCGTTCGCTATGCCCACCAGAATGGCGGGCGGCACGAAACGGGCGAGAAAGCGTACGAAATTGAAAATACCGAGCAAAGAGGAATCGATCACCCGCAATATCAAGGGGGCTCTTTTTTCGTCGGCCATGTTAAGTGCTCCTTCCCTTATGCGGTGATCGGGCTTCCAAGCTTTTGGGAATCGCTTGTCATTGAAGCGTGGTTGGCACTTCAGCATACCGGTCCATGATTTCCTGCCATTCCGCAGCGACCCGTTCCGTCAGATCCATGGCCTGCTGCAGGAGGGCGTCATCGCCGGTCCCTATGTATTGAAGAGTGAGGGTACAAGCTTGTATGGCCATATCTATGATTTCCAATCCATCCTGCCTGAGGGGTTCCAACTCGGGTGGCAGCGTCATGCTCGCCACCTGGCCGCGGAATTGTTTTAAGAGCGTTCGCATCTCGTCGAGCTCGTTGGCGAAGTCCATCCCGGTGATGACTTCCTGGCTCATGACGCTCATATTTTTCTGGATGGTTTCAAGATCCTCGAGCTGTGAGGTCGGGACAACGACTTCCACGGCCTCGACTCCCGTTGCCTTCTCAAGCCTTTTCCTTTCGTCAGCCCTTGCCTGCTGCTCCTCCTGCAGTTGCTTGATGTGCTCTTCGCTGAGCTTATCTATGTACTCGACATGGTAATTGGAGACTTCGGACGGGTTGACCATAAGGGTTTCGGTGTTGTCCTCCCACACGTAACCGTCTATGGGGTCCCTTGTGATGGTGCCGGTTCTCACCTGCACCTTTTCCGGGACCAAGGTCATGTAGGCAACACTGATCACGATAAGCAGGATAAGGCCGATCGCTCCGAAGAGCAGGCCGATCCTCGCCTTGTGACTCAGTTTTGCATACCAAAGCGTTATTCCACTCATATGGCACCCCTCGTTTTTGGACTCTCGGGGACGTTAAGGAGTTCCTGCGCTGGCAAGGTTTCCCCCTCGAACCCCCATATTATTTCCTACTATCTTTCGATAGTAACATGGGGTCTGTGGCCAGTAAATATTGTCAGGGGTGACAAATCGGTTACGCAAAATCGAAGGTAAAGCGGTATTCTCGTCAGCCTATTCGGGTCCGGCCTCGATTTGGGCCCGACTGCATTTTGAGGATCAGTGCGAGCCTACGCTGGCCGACCCCCCGTTTATGCCCCTGAAATTGAAGTACATGGCGCGTTCGACGACGACCGGAACGTTATTGGTGCTATAGAGCGAGACGGACACGTCGCCCGGGGGAGCCAGGTCGTTCAGGTAGAACGTTGTCCGGGAGCCGGCCGCGAGATGGTAGCTTCGAACCGAAAGAATGCCGCCGTTCCCGATCAGCGCCATCTTGATATCGGCCGCCTCGTATTGGCTGGTATTCTGAATCAGAATCCAGGTCTCGAAGCCGCTCCCCGTATAACCTTCGGCGAGATTCCATTGCCCGCTTGGCTCGCGACAGCCCTCCGCACAATGGCCTCCCTCCCAGCCACCCCGGTAATTGAAATACATGGCTCTCTCGGCAATCAGGCCATCTCCGCCCGATTCGACTTTTATGGCCACCTCACGATTGGGCGCCTCTCGATTGACGTGCACGGAATACCTGCTCCTTGCATTCACAATATAGTTGTTCTGGATGTTGCTGCCGTCGTTGAAGCGGTAGGTGACTGTGGCGGTACGATCGGATTCGGTAGGGTTAAACAGCAGGAGCCATTCGTCGAAACCGGAACCCGTATAACCCTCCGCGAAGAACCAGTTGGTGGAGGGATACCAGCTGCCCACCGTGCAACTGCCTCCCTCGCGGCCGTCATAATTGAAATACATGGCTCTCTCAGCAACCACCCCGTCCGCGGCTGTTATCATCGCCGATACATCCTGGCCGGGAGCCAAGTCGTTGACATGTATAGTGAGCCGTGAGGCCGATTCGAGCTGGTAATAGTAGTCACGCTGACCGCCGGCGGCGTCGAACAGAGTCAGCTGAACCGAGTTGCTCGAGAACCAGGGATTGAGGACCAGAATATATTCATCGAACCCGGCTCCGGTGTATCCTTCCGCGAAATACCAGGTAGCGCTGATGTCAGGACTTCCCTGGGTGCAATGCCCGTCCTCCCGGCCGTTGCTATTGAAGTACATGGACCGTTCAACCACCACGCCTACCCCATTGGTAGAAGTTATGCATGAGGAGACTTCACTGTCGGGGCAGATGGCGTTGAGATTGAGGGTTAACCGGCTGTAGCCGGCGAGTGAGTAAGACTCCTGTTTGTAAGAACCGTATTGATCGACGTATTCACCTCGCACGGTTGCACCCGGTTCGTTCGGATTCTCCACCAGGATGTAGGTCTCAAACCCGGCCCCCGTATAGCCCTCCGCCATGTACCAGACCGTCTCGCCCCCCGGCTGCGGGGGATCCCACGTATCATCGCCCTGATTCGGACTGGGGGACGGCTGGATGTTTCGCACCGCTGTCGACGGGTTCACCTTTCCATAGCCGAAATTAGTATCGAAACCGGTGCTGCCCAGATCGTTGGCTCCTGACTCGAGGGAGGTTTGAACTTGAGAGGGTTGGTAATCGGAGTAGCGGGCGAGAACGAGAGAGGCGCAACCGGCGACTATGGGGGACGCCATGGAGGTGCCACTCATCTTCTGATACCCGCCGGGCACGCTCGAGAGAATGTTCACGCCCGGTGCGGTCAGGTCCAGCTCCGAGCCGCGATTGGAAAAAGATGCCAATCTGTCGCTTGAGTCCAGGGCGCCGACTGCGATTACGTGCGGGCACGCCGCCGGATAACCGACGGCACTGCCGTCATTTCCCGCTGCTGCGACTATAGTCACTCCCGCGTTGTATGCGTAATTCACCGCTTCTTCCAAAGTGTAAGAATATTGAGAGCTTCCCAGACTCATGTTAATGACATCGGCGCCGTGGTCGGCCGCATAGCGTATTCCGGCAGCGACGTCGGAATCATAGCCGGACCCCTGCGAATTGAGAACCTTGATGGGCATTATTCGCGCCGACCAATCAACACCCGAGACGCCGGTGCCGTTGTTCCCGATGGCTGCGGCGATCCCGGCCACGTGTGTCCCATGTCCGTGATCGTCCATGGGATTGCTGTTGTGCCCGACGAAGTTATAGCCGGCAACGCATTTCGAGGCCAGATCGACGTGGGTATAATCGACGCCAGTATCGATCACCGCTATGGTGACCTGGCTGGAACCTACGGTTACATCCCAGGCTCCCGGCGCTGAGATGGATGGAAGGTGCCATTGCTCGGGATATCTCGGATCGTTGGGCTGAAAATATGCCGCGACAGTCGCATCTTCTTCCAGGAACGCGGAAAAAGGCAGCGCGCGCAGGATGCTCTTGAGGCGGGAGAGATCAAGACCGGCGGGCAGCTCGATCTCGGCCACATTCGGCAGGAGCAGTTCAATCTGTTGTGAGATCGAAGCGGAAAAGTTTTCCAGCACAGTTTTCAGTTGATCGAGGTCTTCAGGCAGCGGGCACTGTTTGAAGCCCAATAGTAATCGCGAACTTGAGCCTGCTTCAGGGGGTTGAGCCCAGGAGACCGCCGGGAAGGCCAGGAAGATGGTGAGAGTCAAAATAAAAAAAAGTGCGGGGAAAGTGAGGCCCGTAAATAGATTGCGAGATATCAATTTTGTAAACTCCTCTTGCGCCGCCTACACTCGGCAAAATCGGGCCTGGTGTGCATCGCTTTTGTAAGTTCCCCGCAACTACATAATCGGATACCGGCAGGGAACCCTTAAGACATTAATGGTGGAAAAATCCGTTATTGAGAGCCGAGAAGCGCTAGAGGGAGGCCTCAAATGAGCTAAATCATGGAGTTTGCTTTCCGGTTGGCCGTATATTAATGGTAAGGTAGCCGTTCTTGAGAGGAGTTTAAATGCCGATTTTCGAGTACCGTTGTGAAGAATGCAACTACCGGTTCGATGCATTCTTCCGCAGGATTGATGAAGCCGAGCAGAGAAACCTGCATTGTCCTGAATGCAGTTCGTCGAGGGTACGAAAACTCTTTCCCGTGATCGGTTCCCGGCCCGACGAGAATCGGGTATCAAATCGGCAATGCAGCCCTCGCCGCAAATGAAGCCCCTGGTAAAGGTCCGGTTCGGACCTTAAAGCTACACAAAGGTGTCAGGCACTTTTGTGTAGCTTTCTTTATGGGTAACGTCATCGAAAACGCCAGGATGGAACCTACACAAAGGTGCCTGACACCTTTGTGTAGGTTCTTTGTACGGGTCTAGGTTCGGAGGGCTGCTTGGGCGGCGTCTATGCCACTGCGGAAGGCCCCCTCGACGGAAGGCATATACATATATTCCCCGGCGAGGAGCAGGCCTTTAACGTCACGATAGTTATCGCGTTTCATCCTGCTTATTGCATTGAGCATACCCGGCGGTGATAAACAAACCGCTTCATCCCAACGATACACCTCGGAAAAAAGAGGCTCGCGAGGCATGGCCGGCATATATTTTCTTACCTCGTCCTTCAGAAGCGCGATTATTTTCTCATCCGGCATGCGATTGAGTTCAAAGGCGTGCTTGCCAAAGGTAAAGCAATGGATAAGTCCAGCCCCGGGAGGGACATATGAGGGTGCTTTCGTCGAATCATCGGTGAAGCCGGCCATTGAAGAGCCGGATAGCCGGGGCAGGGCTACGGCAAACCAGTCATCGGGCAGCAGCCGCTGCTTGAGGCCGAACATCACGTGGCAGCAGGCACTATAACGGGCTTTTTCCAGCGGCGACTTGAGTCCGGCGGGTAGGTCCGGCATCAATTGCAAAGCTGAGGTTGCAGTGGTCGAACAGATGACGGCGTCCGCCTCCATAAAGCCCTGTCCGGTTTCCACCCCCCTTACCTTTCCGTCCTCGATTACCACGCGCTCGACCGGTGTTGACAGCCTGATAGAATCGCTGCATTCCCGGTAGAGGCGGTTAGTAAGCGCTCCAATGCCCTTCTTTAAGGTGAGGAGACCATGTAGCGAGTACCACAACAGGCTCAAGCC
>MELM01000047.1:0-247 GCA_001767605.1 Candidatus Solincola sediminis
ATGGGTGTGAATAGATTCGGTCACGGCCTAACCAGAAGATATATGCTTTTCTGGCTTCCTTGGGATCGTACCTGCCCTGGTCCATCAGCATTCGGGCCAACAACAGGGCCATCTCGGAATCGTCGGTCGGTTGCCCGGCAATCGTGTTCCGGGTGCCCCCGTCGGCAAGCTCCCGGACGCCGTCAGGGTATTCCCGCCGGATGTCCTCCTGAGAACGAAACTCGACCAGGCTGCCAAGGGAGTCTCC
>MELM01000047.1:270-393 GCA_001767605.1 Candidatus Solincola sediminis
CTTGTGCCCTTGACAGGGGTTCACGCTTCTTCATATAAACCGATATTCTTCATATGAACCCGATGCCCTTTCCTTGCACAGGCAGTTTACCATAACCCCGCCATTCGGCCGCACTCCGGCCCG
>MELM01000047.1:403-1661 GCA_001767605.1 Candidatus Solincola sediminis
ATCCGCTGATCGGCAGCAAGCACCATCCCGAAGAGGGTTTTCGCCCGGTTCGGGCATGCCTCGACTGATGCATGCATACTCATGCCGGTGGCAAGACGGGTCAAGGGCAGCTTCAGGTAGGCGCATATCTCAGACCGTGGATGCGGGCGAGGATCTCGGCGAACAGCTCCCCCGAAATCGCCACCTCCGCCATCTGGAAGAACGTCCTGCGGGCATGGCTTACGATCCTTGCGCCGATCTTTATCAGCTTGAGCTGCACGCTGCGGAGGGTTATGCCCTCCTCGAATACTACTTCGGAGCAAGTCCGATCTAAGACCCTCGACTATATAGGGATGCATCCATTTCCATGGTTTACAGGGCCGAAAAAGTGAAGGCCGCCGTGATCATGTACCAGGGGGACGCCGACACCAATGTGCCTCCCAGTATGTCCTGGATTACTTATCACGCTTTGCAGAAGTACGGGCAAGGCCCGGTAGAACTCTTCATTTTCCCCGGTGAAGGACACAATCCCATCTGCCTATCCCATCAAAAACGCAAGCTGTTCGAGCACGTGAAATGGTTCGATGAGTACCTCTTTAACGATTAGATAATCGCAGTGAAGAAGTCCTTCTAACTATTCTTCGAAAGGCTTGTCGGTGTGATAGGCCCAGCCGCGACATTGCGCTATGAGCTTCCCGTTGGAGTTTTCAACCTGCATGTTGTAGCAGCCCATCTTGCCGGCTCGTGACACCAGCTCCACCTCAGCGAATAATTCGTCGCCCGGATCGGCGGCCGCCATGAAGTCGATTGAAATAGAAAGTGCAACGGCTTTTGTCCCGAAGGAGTTCGAAGCGGCGGCGAAAGCAGCGTCAGCCAGGGAGAATATTGCCGCCCCGTGCACCATCCCCAAAAAATTCAGATCGTCCTCTCGTAATTTGAGAGCGCTTCTCGCCCATCCCGGTTTCAATTCCAGGACTTCAATGCCCAGGATGTTGGCGAATGGATCTAGAGCTATAAGTTCTTTCGTCTTTTCATCTACTGTCTGCATTTTTCCCATCCTTGATCTTAGCGACAATACGCTTTAAGCAGCGAGCTTCCTCTTTATACACGGCTACCTCGTGTTTGAGGGTCTCCAAAAATATATCATCACGGAGGCCCTCAAGCATATCCACCTCACAGGACAGCCGCCTCCCCTGCCCTTCTATATACTTCAGTCTGGTTTCGAGACAATCGATTGCGGCATCGCTTTCCAGGTATTGGATAAAGGGCAAGCCGGCGG
>MELM01000047.1:1687-2234 GCA_001767605.1 Candidatus Solincola sediminis
CCGGCACAAAGGCTGTAAACAAGATCTCGAAGCCTTTCCTCCCCCGCCGCCGTAAGGGCGTAGACCCTCTTCTCCGGCGCGTTTCCCTCCCGTTCGACCCAGGACGTCAGGGATCCCTCCGCCTCCATCCTCGCCAGACACTTGTACACCGAGACCTTGCTCGCCGGGCTCCGGCGCAGCATCCCCCTCTCCTCCATCTCCTTCATAAGCTCGTATCCGTGTTTCCGGCCTTCCATCAAAAGACCCAGGACCATGGTCGATATTCGCGAGGTCATGATTGTGGTCACCTTCCAATGGTTAAGAGTCAACTAGTTTACCATTAACTATAGTGGGAGTAGACCTTCGCCGGCAATATGGCTTCAATCGCGTGGAGGTAGCTCAAGTGCTCCATCGGCCATTCTGATGAGCCGATTGACGATTTCCCCGCATAACATACGCAGCTCAAAAGCGTTCAGGTAATTTGTGGCGGAGGCGTCGAAGAGTATTCGGGCGTTGGCCTCGAACTCATCATCCCCCCGCCATATGATGAAGAGTTCGAGGCCAACGC
>MELM01000047.1:2247-9384 GCA_001767605.1 Candidatus Solincola sediminis
CCCAAATCTCCCTGGCTCACTTCCCTGCCTCCCAGGGCCAGGCATGCTTCCTTCATCCCCTCGATATCGGTGCCAAACCTGCGGGATATGCGTTCCTCGACCGTGTCAGTGAAGCTCTTCGCATAAAAAAGGCCGTCCTTAAGCTCGCGGTAGGGCACCCATTGGTTACTTAATGGAGTGGCTTGGGCATTGGCGAGATAAATTACGGCAAGCAGTTTGACGACATAGGTATCCAGAAATTTGGGGGCCGTGAAATCGAGGTCCGGATGGGAAATATACATGTCCCAGAGCATTAGGGAAATCTTAAATTTGCCATCCTCGAACGGCACTGACGCCCGCCCCGCCACCTCGGGCGCATCACTGCTTTTCAAGACCTGACTTGGCTCGGCGAAGGGGTCTTTCGCGGTGCGATCTTCGCCTTCCATGGCTACCGGTCCTTTCAGCCCCGCGCCATTGCCGCCAGGCCTCTCGACCGCGTTGGTAATATGGCATTCAATTTGTCGGCCCATTCGATGATCAGCTCGTCGGGGTAGGGTTTCAAGGTCTGGTACTCGGGAAGCAGAGTTTTTTCCGGGCGGAATTGTTGCAACATCAGCGCCTCCGCGCCCCTGAGCATAGACGCGATCGATTCTAAATCCTGGTAATCCACCAATCCCGGGACGACTGTGCAACGGAACTCGTGCTCGATTCCCGAGCAAATTATCGTATCGATCGATTCCATTATGCTGTCCATATCGACCGGACGCATTACTACCTCCGGATACCTTGCCAGAGAGGTCTTGACGTCCATCGACAAGTGGTCCACTACGCCTCTGTTTAGCAGTTCTTTTATCACGCGGGGACGAGAACCGTTGGTGTCTACCTTAACCAGCATACTGATACCCTTTATCTTGCGGCAGAGATCGGACAGCTCTGAATTAAGAGTGGGCTCGCCACCACTTATGGAAACGCCGTCGATCCAGCCCCTGCGTTGAGATAGGAAAAAAGCAAGTCTGCTCCAGGAAACCTCGTTCGGAATCTTCCTTCCGTTAACGAGATCGGGGTTGTGGCAATAGGGACAACGAAAATTACAGCCGTTCAAGAAGAGCACCGTACAGATCTTGCCCGGCCAATCCAACATGCTGCTTGGCAGAAAACCCCTGGCGTTCTCGATAAAAGACATAATCAATTCAACCGATCGGCGATATCCTTTGAGCTGGGGACGCTGCAGCGCCAGGCATGCACCTCGCTCCCCTGCTCGTCTACGACCACGATTGAAGGCGTGCAGAGTACGCTGTAGTAAGCCGCCTCCGCCAGACCATCCGGTTGTCCTACGTCATATACCTCGGATTCCGGGAAATCGTTTGCAACTTCTTTAGCGGCTGGACATTTCTGACAGTTCTCCTTCACGAACACCTTCAAGTGCTGCATGGTCTGATCCTCCTTCCAGGCTTGTCCTCACACGGTCACGCAGCTCCCCGACCTTTCCTTTGTTCCAGGTGGTAACCTTCGAGTAATAACCGACGATGCGCGTTATGCCGTAGACATTGTCGGATTCACATCGAGGACAGGTCTCATGTATGCCGCGATGTGTGCTGCGGCAGTCGTTGCACACCGTGAATTCCGGAGAAAAGGCGATCTGCGCCGAACTGGTATTGCGGAACGTCTTGATGACGAAGCTACGGATAGATCTGGGGTCCGGTTCGTGTTCGCCCAGCCATATGTGGCAGATGGCACCCGCCTCAATCAGGGGATGGAAGAGGCTCTGCTTCTGGACCCTCTCGATGTAGTCGATGTCCGCCTCTACGTTAAGGTGCACGCTGTTCGTATAATAAAATTCGTCCCCGCCCAGATCGCCCTTTAAAACCCGAACAGCCTGGGCGGGGTAATACTTCATATCCAGTTTGGACAGGCGGTATCCGCTCGATTCCGCCGGTGATTCCTCGAGAACCAGATTGATACCGTATTTCTCTGACAGGCGCTTGGTGGTGAGATTCATGTGCGCCACCACCTTAAGCCCGAATTTCAGAGCCTCTTGCGACTCATGTAGTTCCTTGCCGGTGTGATATTGCACCATCTCGTTCAATCCCAGCAGCCCCGCCAGATAGGTGAGCCTCTCCAGCCGGAGATAAGGTTCACCGTCCTTGGCATCGCAGAGCACCGAGAGCGGGCCGTTCACTCCCTGCCCGAGGAGGCTTGCTATGAATTCCTTCTTCTGCATATGGGCCTTGGCCACCATTTGCATGGCTCTTTCCAGTTCATTGAAGAGCACCTCGTCGGAACCATTTGCTTTATAAGCGATGCGGGGCAGGTTGATGGTAATGTTTTGCAGCGCCGTAAAGCGTATCTTTTCCGGAGTCTTGATCTCCTCCAGATCCTTTTCGCTCAACCGCAGCTTCAGGCGGCAGCATTGCGATACCGTGATCTCGTCTCCCCGATCGAAGACGAAGTAGGTTATGCCCTGCTTCGATGCCACCTGGCAGGCCAGGTCGAGGAATTCCTCGTGCCCTTCGGCCTTGAAGAAGTCCTCGTTAATATGCAGCAGCGGCTTGGGAAAGACGAAGGTCTTGCCCATTGCATCCCCCTCCAGGTAGACCTCGAAGAGGGCCTTAAGGAAGCTCTGCGATTCCTTCTCGTATTCCTTGTAGGTCTTTCCCGTATATACTCCGCCCGGCCCGATTGCCGGCGTTTCCCAGAAGTGGCGCGGCACGCTCCAGTAGAGGTTGAAATCGGTGAATACCACCTGGCTGCCGCGAGCACCCGCCAACTGGTTGAATTCATAGATGAGCATCTGGGCGAGCTGCTTCACCCGCTCGTATGGGATCCCGACCAGATAAGGCGCAAAGAACATATTCACCGCTTCCCAGCCGATCGCTCCCGCATAATGGGATTGCAGCGTCGACGCCATTTTCACCATGTGGCCGATAAGCACCTCCGGATGCTTCGCCGGCCTGGATGTGCTGGTAATGTTTGGCAACGAAATGCCGTATTTCTTTATGTAGTCGAGACTGTGTCCGCCGCAGTTATGGGAATATATTCCATTTGCGATCAGTGTTCCGGTCTCCGTGGTAACGTCGTATATGAAGACGTCGAGCACATCGACAGGTTCCGCCATGACTACCCTGGCTTTAAAGGATTCACCGGGACGGCTTCTCCTCGTCCGACGGTCACGCCGCGTTCTCGGCTCCTCGGAAACGTATGCCGCCTGCGATACCAGTTCCTGCAGCCTTTGATGCGCCAGCAAGACGTCTTCCGCGTTGAAACGAAGCTTGAAGGAGGTCGGGATCGCCTCGATAAGATGCGATATATCTACCTCTTCGATTTCCTTTTCCTCGCCAGCGCCCACACTGAAGGTCTCCAGTTCCTCCCCCACCTGAACCATGGAAGCAGGCTTTATATCTTCTGATGTAATTACCGGATGGTCGTGGGTTACCACGCAATATTTACCATCCGAGCTCGCCAGGAATATCATCTGCTTGCCCAGGCGGTCCTTTTTTACCACGCGCTTTACTTCCGTCCAGGTTCCACCGCGGTCGAGCATCTCGAATTCTTCCGGATATTTGACGCGGACCGTCGGCTCCGGCCTGGTCTCCTCAGGAAGCAAGTGGTAGAGCTGCTCCATGGTTGTGGTGAACACAAGTGGCGAGCCCTTTTTCCTCCAGTGCACCCGAGTATCGCCCAGGTATGAATAGGGCCGTATGATGAATCCAAGATCGTGCAGGTGGATATCGCCAACCATGTGGGCATGTGATATGTCTTCGGAGAAGACGCTTCGCAATGCGAAGTCCTTCAGGATAGCCTCGGCGAGGGTGAGGTTTATCGATTCCGGATTGTGCGTGGTGTTGCTGTTCTCCTTATTGGCGCTGGTTATTATTTGTTCCACGTCGTACATAGGCAAGCCCAGGTGCGAATGTCTCTTGTGCATGGTACCCAGGCCCCGCTGCAGCAGTTCCATGTCCACCAACTCGCGGATTATGGAGGTTGTAACCGTATCCAGCCTGCTGTCGACTATCCTTTCCTCGACGCTGTCCGCGATCTCTGTCGCCAACTCCCGGCTGGCTTTCGTCTCGAGAATAAGTGAATTGACTATCTTACTCTTATCCCAGAGGTTTATTTCTTCTTTCGACGAGGTACTGACCAGAAGAGCTATGTCGGTTGCATCCCCCGCCCTCTCCATCATCTTCAAGACACGTATATTGCTGGCCATGGACACCGTTCTCCCCCTCTCTCACCGAGCTCCTAGTTCCCCTTATCCTCTTTCTTCTCAAGCAGTTGCCCCAACTCGCTTTGAAATTCAGTTATGCTCTGGAAATCCTTATAAACAGATGCGAATCGCAAATATGCCACTTCGTCGATCTCCTTGAGGCACTTAAGTACCAGCATTCCTATGAAGCTGGATGGCACCTCCTCTTTACCTTCGGCCCTCAGCTCAGACTCTATCTTCGAAGCCAGTTCCTCGATCTGCTGACTTGTTACCGGCCTTTTCTCGAAAGCTTTACGCAGCCCTATCAGGATCTTTTCGCGCTTGTAAGACTCTTTGTCTCCATTTCTTTTGACTACTGCCACCGGAAACTGCTCGAACCGCTCGAAAGTCGTAAACCTTCTTTTGCAGTTCTTGCATTCCCTGCGCCGTCTGATAACTTGGCCGCTTTCTGCACTTCGCGAGTCGATCACTTTGCTGTCCGGATTTCCGCAAAAGGGGCATTTCATAATAGATCCCCTCCCGAAATGGGAATAATCCTACATCTTGTGCTTTAACAGGACAATAAGACACAAAATGTAGTTTGTCAAGGGATTTTGAAAAAAAGTTGGAAGTTTTTTCCTCGCTCTTTCGCTCATCTTTAGAGTAATCCATGAAACCAATCCTCAATCATAAATTTATGGTTTATCTTTCAATAAGCGATTCAGATTTCAATGTAGCCTTCCCATATGGGTATAGCTACTTCAATAACCACTCTATCCCTCTCTATGCTGGCACTTTGCAACCTGGCATCCAACGGCAGCTTATTGGAAATCGTTACTTCGTAGGTGACTTCTATGCTTGATTGAGAGTTTTGAAGCGAGTCTGAATCGCCAGTGGAGGGGGAAAGGGGTTCAAGAGAGATAGTATCCCCATTGGAAACCTTAAGCTTATATTGAACCTTTGGATCGGTGTTTGCCTGAAAAATCCGGCCTTCATCGATAACAAGGTATCCATTTTGCGGCCCCATGGCGAGATTGAGGGATTCCTCACTGAAGATAATCGCCGCTTTGATCCTGGATATCTGCCGGATCTCGAGCCTGGTTCTCAGGAGAGCCGGCATATCTAGCTCCACGTCATATAGATTGATCTGCCCGTAATAAGTTGGATTTACCGGTTCTCCCGAGGGGGTTATCGTGTTTACCTGCCCATCCCAGGTCATTCTCAACTGCCCCAAGTGATTCCTTATGAGGCTCAAGGTCAATGGAAACGAGTTGATGCTCACCTTCAGGTTATCCGGCATCCCGTATTGCGATTTTAAAGCTTTCTGTATCCCGCGTTCGCTCAGCACTGTTATCCCTACTTCGAAAGCAAGAAGCAAGGCCAGCAGGATGACGGCACTAAATAACAATTTTCGCAAAAGGCAAACCTCCTTAATGGGTGGATTTTTATATTACAAGCCGGTAGTGACAAACAGGGTTTGAGAAGGCGTCTTTACGAGGAGTATAGCGACGAAGCAATCCATACCATGCCGACTCGTTATCAATCCTTAAAAGCTTAAGAGCCCTAAATCCTTGAACCTAAAGAGGGCGTTGTGGTAATCAGCAATCAAGATCTATGGATTGCTTCGGAAGACCCCGCAATGACATAGGCGCCGTTATTTATCTTATGAGGAAGTCGAGGTAGAGATTTTCTTCTGTTTCTTCCTTCAGTCCGCGGGTCATAAGTCTTTCGACCATTTCACCCGGCTCGGCCTTCTCCTCAATGACCTGGTACACACTCGACGCTATCGGGAGGTCCATGTCGCCGGCCATGCCGATGACTGAACGGGTTGAGTAAACTCCTTCCACGACCATTTTGGATCCTTCAAGGATACGATCCGGTGACTCGCCTCTACCCAACGTCTCACCAAAACCCCGGTTGCGTGAATGGCGGCTGATACAGGTAACGATGAGGTCACCGATTCCGGAGAGGCCGGAAAAAGTGATCGGGTTCGCTCCCATCCTACTGCCAAATCTTGCCATCTCAGCCAGACCGCGAGTGATGAGAGTCGCCTTGGTATTATCTCCCAGGCCCAATCCGTCCAGCACGCCGGCTGCTATGGCTACTATGTTTTTATAGGCCCCCCCGACCTCCACGCCTATTACGTCTTTATTGGTATAGACCCTGAAATATCGCGAGCTCAAGATATGTTGAAGCCGACGGGAAACCTCAGGATCGCTGCAGGCGATAACCGTAGCGCTCGGTACTTTTTTGGCCACTTCTTCAGCGTGATTCGGGCCGGAAAGCACTGCGACTCGTGAGGCTCCTCCAATCTCCTCGGCGATGGTTTCCGATAGCCGTTTCCCGGTTTTATAATCGAACCCCTTGGCCAAATTGAGGACCGGTGTTTCCGCATCCAGGCGGCCGGCCACCCGGCCTGCTATTTCCCGGGTCCAGCGGGATGGCACCGCCATAACAACTACTTCCGCTCGCTCGAGAACATGATCGATATCAAGGCTAGCGATGATTCCGGCCGGGAGATCTTTATCCTTGAGATAAAATGGATTACGCCCGTTGGCTTTGATGCCTTCCGCTACTTCCGGTTCTCGAGCCCAGAGGGAGACTTCATTCTCGAGAGATGCCAAGTGGGCCGCCATTGCGGTACCCCAACTGCCCGCGCCTATTACCGAGATCTTCACGTAGCCGCCGCCGTTCTCCGCAACTTGATCTTAGGCTCCTCTCCTCTCACAAGACGGGCTATGTTTTCACGGTGCTTATATAACGCGAACAGGAGCGCCACCATCGCCACAGCCAGATGCGGCCAGTAGTTGTCGAGCTTACCTGAAAAGACGATTGCTGCAGATATGGGAAAAGCCAGCGCGGCCGAAATAGAAGCAACCGACATGATTTTCGTAGCCAATACCATGATCACGAAGACCCCGACCACGGCCAGGCTGACGGCAACCGGATACGCGGCTATAATCACTCCGCCGCTG
>MELM01000048.1:0-4913 GCA_001767605.1 Candidatus Solincola sediminis
ATGGTACGTGCAATCATATCCGCTTCGAAAGCCGCCACATCCTCTTTTTTCGTACAGAATTCGGGAATTTCAAGGCGCATGATCCCGCAGGGACGTCCTTCTTGCCGGTCTTCCCTTCCGGACAGCAGCGGTATATAAGAAGGGGATTCCGCTGACTCTTCGCGTGGAAATCTCGAGAATTCCGGAGGATTACTCAACGATTCGCCGGGATCAAAGACGCTGTTTGTCCATTCGAGAAGGTCCGGATTCGCTCTGAAATTCGCCTGTAACTTCACTACCAGCCCGCCGTTGCTCTCGATAATGCCCTTCACCTCGTTGTAGGTTGTGATATCCGCCCGCCGGAAGCGATAAATGGACTGCTTGGGATCGCCCACCACAAAGAGGGATCCGGGTCGGGGCAGCGTATCTCTCCAATTTATCTCCACGGGATTCGTTGAAGCCAAAAGGACAATCACTTCGGCTTGTATCGGATCCGTATCCTGAAACTCATCGACCATCAGGTGAGTGAATCGGGACTGAAGGTATCTGCGTACGCTTGGATTATCACGAAGCAGCCGGGCAGCTTTCATTAGCAAATCCTGGAAATTCAGAACTCCTTCGTGTTCTCGCCGCGCGTCGTAGTCCTCGCGGGCGAGAAACATAAGGGGCATGATGGCGGCATAACGTTTCATCCTCCAAGCGCCCAGGTTGGGCAGCACCACGTCCCGGCGGAAATTGTCCCAGCGTTCCTTTTCCTTCTTGGCGTCATCGCCCGTAAAGTTGCCGTTTTCTTTCCAGACTGCCTGGACGATCTTCGCCTCCTTGTCAAATAATCCCAGCACCTCCATGAGTTGTACGGGTAGTTCCAGCTGGTAGTGGGAAATGACGCGGGGCAGATTCACAAATTCGGGGATGAGCTTGTCATTACCCACTTTCGAGGGCAGCAGTGGAGCAAGCTTTTCCATGTGGCCGACGTAAGATTCCAACTCTTGTCGGGCCGCTTCCAGGTTGATATCTATGTCTTCGGGATCGGGAAGGGGCCATTCGTCGACATCAGGGAAATCCGCGAAATCAAAAAAGGCTCGCTTGAGATTGCTGAGTCTAAGTCCCAGTGTGTGAAGTTTTGCGAGAAGGCCTTCCCGGTCATTCTCGAGCATGCTCGCTGAAAAGCTGTTCCAGGCATCTTCGCGTATGCGCAGATCGGCCTCTTCTTCTATTTCTTTGAAAGCCAGGTCGACACCCGCCTCAACCGGGCGTTCCCTCAATAAACGGGCGCAGAATGAATGGATGGTTCCTATGAAACATTCCTCCTGCTGCGCCAGGGCCTTTTCGAGCCTGCCCCGTTCCTCACCCGTCGCTTCCCTCAGGGCTTTCTCAAGCTCTATTTGAAAACGCGAGCGCATTTCGGCGGCCGCCTTGCGCGTGAAAGTAACAGCGGCCATATTTCGAATCGATTTGCATTTTCCGCTCCTGAGAAGAGCCAGCATGCGGCCGACGATGCTCGTAGTCTTGCCGGTCCCGGCCGAGGCTTCCACTAGGATATTAGAATCTAATTCGGAGAAAACGAGGTTTCTGTCGGCCTGATCAGGGATAGTACCGTCGTGGTGCATCATGTTTGCTCCTCCCGGTAGCCCCTTAGGACGGCAAACGGGGCGATATTTCTATTTTCCGCTCTAGTCAGTTTCTTTTTGGCGGATTGGCAGGTCGCCTGGATGTCACCGAAGGCCATCCGGTAGTCGCTGTTCTTGAAATCGTTCTCGTCATCGCTCAAGGTGAAACAACCCTGGCGCAGCACTTCGCAGAGCTTCGCGATTGTAGATAATCCCTGGCGCAACTCGTCGCTGCTCCAGGCCATTCTTCTTCCATGCTCCCTGGTATTTAAGAAAAAGTATTCGAAAGAGCCGATGCGCGCCCGCCTGCTTGATTCTGCGAGCCGGGATTCGGCAAGTGCTATATAGAGACCGCCCTGCACCCTTCTGCCCGCCTGGAACGGGTCTTCGCCTCCGAAACGTTTACTGGAACCCGTCTTATAATCGCAGAGGATGTATTCGCCGCCGGCAATGTCGATCCGGTCAATGTATCCCCGCACCCGGATGGTGCTGCCATCCGGCAGGGAGACGAGCAGAGGTTCTTCGCAGTCGATTGAGTTGCCCTCACCCTTAGGTCTGAGCCCGATAGCCGCCTCGAAATAAAGCGGTTCCCTTTGCCGGCAGGAACGTTCCTCCTCATAAAGGAAGATTGAAACCGTATTACGCAGCTCGTCCATCTCCGCCTCGAATACTTCCCGATTTGGCGGGGGCTTGGTGTTCTTCCATGCGAGGACTTCCGTCTCCAGGATATTTTCCAGGAGGCCGCGGTCGCGTTCGAATTGCGGCCTCAGATACTCCCGGCACATCAGATGATGAAATTTTCTGAATACGGCGTGCAGGAGGTCTCCCCTTTCTTTTGCTGCCAGCCACAGGGAATGGTCAGGAGAATTATCTTCGGGAGGCTTTACTTCAAGGACGTATTCAAGGAAGTACTCGAAAGGGCACTTGCCAAGTTTTTCCAGCCGGCTCGCCGATAGTATCGTTCCTCCCGGCCGGCCAGGATCGAGGTCTCTACCAGCCTCGGGAACCCAGCCGTCATAGACGGTGAAAAGGTCGCTAGCCCTCGCCGCTTGTGCCTGAAAACCGCGTCCGAGATGGGGGAAGGCTGTCGCCAACAGTGGCTGCCGGCCTTCGAGGGAACCTCGCGAGAGATGGGCGAGCCACCATTCGGCCGTATCAAGTGACCGCTGTGGATCGCTTGGCGCAAAGGAACAAGGCTCGGGAATCCAAGCCAGGAAATCAGTGAGAAGGCCGTCTTTTTTCCCGGAAAGGATGCGATAGGCGGATAGGATTGCCTGGCTGGGAAAAATCTCCCTGTCATCTTCGATGTCCCGGGAGTTGTAGCTGAGCGTTATCTTCCCTCTTATTCTGGCCGCCAACCGGGAGAATTCCTCCAGGCTTTCACTCAGCCTTGCACCCGCCGTTGAAAGGTCACCGGATATTCTTCCCCGTTCTCCATCGAGAAGAAGCGGATCCTGCAGGCCGGCACCGGGAAAACGGCCCTCATCCAATCCGAGCATCAAAATATGACTTCGTCCGCTGTGGCCTCCGGAATGCAGTGGAGACGCGTACAGGCATCCGGGGCGGGGTCCTTCACCCTCTACTCGCCCGAAACGTATGAGCTCGCCCAACCAATCTTCGATATTGAAGGCCGGCTGGTCGAGAGAGAGGCAGCGGGCCAGCTCCTCGACCCCATCCAGCATTCGCCGGCGCGCATATTCATCCAGCTCGTTTACACAGCGCGCCCTCCGCTCGAGAAAAAGCCTGGCTCCTTCGAGATTGGTTCTCAATCCCTTGCCGTTTTCCGGGGCCCATGCAAGCACGTCTTCTACAAGCGATTTCAAAGCACTGAGCAGTTCGACGCGCTGCGCGTTTTCTGAATGCGATAGCGCAAAGTCGATCGCCGGCAGATAGCGATCCTTGCTGAATCTGATTGGCAGGCTGCGGAGTTCATTGGCGAGTGAAGAAAAACTGAAAGTAGGCGCCGGTTCTCCCATGTCCAGGAGGCCTTCCTGAATCAAACAGGCGAGATCGGATTGCTTGAAAGAGCCTCTTATAAAGGACAACCAGCCGGCCAGCGCGCGGGCCGGCCGGGAGTATCGGAGCGGAACGCCTTCGCTGAAAGTGACCGGCACGGCATCGGATAACTTCGAGCAGATCTCGTAAATCAAGTACGGGTAAGTGCTTGAATCGCTATACAATATCTCGACATCATCGAAGGGTATGCCCGCTTCGAGGATCCTGCGCAACATCTCTCGCACCTCGTTCGACTCGCCCGCCGCGCGGTATATCTCGCAGGTGCCGTCGAAGAAAGGAGCAGGGGCATCAGACGGCCTCGAAATCCAGGCAAGGAGTGAAGCATCATTCATGGACCCACCGGTATTGGTGCAGGGTTGATCGGTTGGTAAGATATGCTTGGCATCCCGGGGAAAAGACTCCCACATCGCCCGCTCGAGCCCGCTCAGTCCCTTCTCCATATCTTCAGGAATTGCTATCAATAAATCCGGGGGGAGAAAAACAGAGTCTTTCCTAAGCGCATCGGCCGCCATCTTAGAGGCGGAAGCCGTATCTACAAGACGGAGCGTAGTCAGTTCATCCTCGTATCGAGAGACGAGGCGGGTCAAGCTCTTCCCTTTAGCGGTTGATTCGAAAACCTCGGCTGAGAGGTCTTGCGCCGAGATGCCGCCCAGGCGCAGTTCACGGAGGCTGGTCAGGAGTGCACGAACAAATCCCTGTGTGGGGGATAGTTTTCCAAGATAGTCGCGGTCGTCCAGTTCCGACAAGATCCGGAGAAGCAGCATCTCGGAATGGATGTTGTTGACGAAGGTAAGTCCCGCCGATTCGGGAGCCGCCAGTTCGAGTGCCATGCTCTCCATGGTCTTGACCCTCGCATTCAAAACCGGCCGGCCCGATCGGGCGATCCGGTCCAACCATTGATACCCGATTCTCCTCGAGGGAGCGACCACCCATTTCTCCTCAACCGGGTGTTCGGTACACAAATCCCTGAGCCCTGATGTAAATACGTTCAATTGCCGCATCATCAACTAAGCATATAACCGGGCGGTGACAGACTTTGACCAATTTGACACTGGCCGCTGCTACAATTGTTTTCAGGCGTAGTTGCTGAAAGGAGGTCGAGGTGGCTGCGAGGCGTTTGCTTATCTTGATTGTTACGTTGGCCATGGCTGCTTCCGTTTTGTTTCTGCCCGGTTGCGGCAAACAAGCCGGGAAAGCCGAATTGAGCGACAAAACGAGTGAGGACGTCGCCCGAAAGATCGAATATTTGATCTACCCCACCCTCGGATACCCTCAGATTGTTGCCGCAGGCGATGAATTCATCTTCGA
>MELM01000048.1:4923-7568 GCA_001767605.1 Candidatus Solincola sediminis
GATGATCCCGGCGATATCCAGCCTGAAACGGTGGAAAGCTGGCGGGCGTCCATAGCATCGAGCAACGGTGAGTCGCCATTTCGTGGAGACCTCGAAATAACCACTGCGGAGAAGGGCAATAGTACGCATTGGCCGGACGGATCGGGGCGGGAGGTTTATGAGGTCTACCGGGTTACAGCCAAGATACCGGATGGGACGCCCTCTGATTTGTACGACCTCGAGGTGTTCGCCAGGGTCCAAGGCGATGAAATAGGCGACTCCCAGCCCAACTCCCTCTCGATAACCTCGCAGTTTAAAGAAGATTACAAGGTAGTGCAGTTAACTGATATTCATGTCTTCGACATCGAATACGCTACCTCTTGCGCGCACGACCGCTCCCTGCACGATGCCGTTTATTTGCGGAAGGCCATCGAGCAGATAAACCTCATCCACCCCGATTTTGTTACTATCACCGGCGATTCTATTTACGGCCAGAGGTACATGCCGGAGGACTGGCCGCCGGACGGTGAACGGACGGGATCAAGCGAGTATGAATACGAATATCTCTGGGCCTATAATGCCCTTTCCGCACTCGATGTTCCCTGCTTCATGGTCATGGGAAACCATGATGGTTATAACGATACGGTCAAAGACGGATTCCAGTGGTGGACCGAGACCTACGGCCCGCTTTTTTACTCCTTTGATTATGGCAACGACCACTACACGATGATCAACACAATGGATTGGAGCGAATACGATCGCACCCTGGAAAGAGGGCAGTTCTATACCTTTGCCCGCACCTTGCAGCCTCACAAGTGGCTGGGACAACTGCGATCGGGAGGAGATGAGTTCGGCGTCCCACAAGCCCCGCCGGCCGAGGTCTATGCAGATCAGTTGGCATGGATAAGGGATGACCTGGAATCGAACAGACAGGCGGGTTTGAGGATATTATGCTGCCATCACGATCCGGCACAGGTCGGCTCATGGGATGACGCCGATTACGGGGGCTATCGCATAGGAGGGAGGGGTCAGGGCCGTCTCGCAATCCAGCGGTTGTGTGCGGAGTTCGATGTGAACATGGTCTTGAGCGGCCACGAGCATCATGACCTGGTGAGCGAGATTCCGTGGAGCGACGGCGCCGGTTCGACGATCTATACGAATACAACCGCGCTGGAGCCGAGGTGCGATGTCACTTCCGAGTTTCCGGGCTATAGAATCGTGCAAGTGGCGGGCGATCGGATAGTTTCCTATAATTACCAACCTCCCAAATGGTCATATCCCTATTACAAAGGTGTAACGGTCGGGCAGGCACAGGACATGAACGCCCTATACGACCCCGCAATAGCCGTCGTCTTTTCGAATGGAGGTGACTGGTCGAGCCGGCAAGATGAAGTGAGCTGTATGGTAGACAACAGTTTAAACAGCGAATTCAGAGAAGCGCGGCTGGAGTTCTTTATGCCGGCGCTGCCCGATGATTCGAATTATCAGGTCAGCGGAACAAGCGGTATGAGGGTACTTCAGGTTCCGGCACAGGACGGCTGGCTCAATATTTATGTAGAGTTTACGTTGCCCGCGCTCGGCACTACGCAGGTAGTGGTGAGACCCGGCTGATAACAATCAGTCCAAGTCAACCGCAATTCCGCAATTGCGGCAGCGCTTGGCGCCGCGAAAAAGAGCATAATCGCAGTCGGGACAGTGATAGCGTTTCTCCTCCTGCTCCACCCAGGCTTCGGTTCCCAATTCTTTCCATTCCGGAATGGCGCGTAGGATTACTTTCTTGCCGACTTCCAGCGGAAACTTCTCTATTAACGAGCAGGGAAAGTCATCACATTGATGGCATCCCTCTATTCCTTTTTTATCGCAGCAATCGCGGATCGGGCACGTCTCGCAATAGGCGAACCTCTCTTCCGACACGCATCCCTCGCAGCGTATCTCATCCGGGGATTTCAAACCATATAGCGCTACCAGCCTTTCCTTGAATTTCTCATTGCCGTCCCGGTAGGCGATTAATATGCTGCAAACTCCGCAGTACAGACCACATGGCGCCAGAAGCTTCTTATCTGCTGACATCTAGTACCCCCTTATAAAGATATCCATCCCTGCATATATTCGATGGCCCGCCCCGATATGAGAACCCGGTTGCCCAAGTCCTCACAAAAGATTTCACCACGCCTCTTGGACAGTTGCTGTGCCCTGAGCTTTTTCCTCCCCAGGATCCGGGACCAATAAGGTGCGAGCGTGCAGTGGGCTGAGCCGGTCGCCGGATCTTCATTGATGCCATAATCGGGTGCGAAGAATCTGGAAACGAAATCCGCTTCTTCTCCCGGGGCTGTAGCGATTACGGCCCGCATATCCAGTTTCTTTAATATTTCAAAATCGGGATTCAAAGCCACTATGTCATCCTGGGACTTGAAAACCGCTAAATAATCCTCACTGCATAGTACTGTCTCGGGTTGCCGTCCAAGCCCTTGGGCTAAGGCGGGAGGACAAGTGCATGGGGAAGGCGGCAAGGCGGGGAAATCCATAGAGAGCATGTCCGCCTTCTTCAACACAGGCAGCGGGCCGCTCGCTGATTCAAAGACGAGCCGGCGGCACGCCGGCTCGATGTGATTGAAAACGACGAAGGCGCTGGCCAGCGTGGCATGGCCGCACAGCCTTACTTCCGA
>MELM01000048.1:7631-9228 GCA_001767605.1 Candidatus Solincola sediminis
TTCCGAAAGATTGTTCTCAGCCGCTATGGACTGCATCGATTCGTCATCAAGCCACGCTTCAAGGGGACAGACCGCGGCGGGGTTGCCGGAGAAGACCCGGGAGGAAAAAGCATCGATCTGATAAATCGGTATTTTCATTTACCTGCGATTCTCGACAAGGCAAGCGGTTTCTATTTCATGATATCAAATGAACTTACGCCGGTCTGCCCGCGAAAGTTTACTAATCAGTAATTTAATGGTAGAAATATACAAGGAATGTGCTTTGCATAATCCGACAAAAATTGGGAAATTGCCGTGATCGGGGGATAGGAGCGGGATACAAGTACAGGCAGCATCTTCTTTCCAGTAAACATCATCCTTTTTCCGCATTCCCCTAATCTTGAAACGAGGCATTATTCGCCGTACGAGGGGGTGATCCGCAAGCTAGAAACCTCTATTGCTCACAACTTCTGATTTCTAAGAATTTCTGTTGTTCAAAAAGGATTGGGGGACGAAGATGAGTACATTTAGATCGAAATTCCTCGTCTTATGCTGCGTGTTGATCCTCTTCACAGGTTTGTTCTTGTCTCTTTCGCTCTCACAGAAGAGCCAAGCGGCAGACTATGCCTGGACCAATACCGGCGGAGGAATAAGCACAGCTTCGGTCTCTTCTCTTTTAAGAGACGGGTCGACTATTTACGCCGGCACGGGCAACTCCACCGTATGGCAGTACAACACGGGGACCGGCACCTGGAGCCAGTTGGGTGGCAGCATAGGCACCGGAAACACCGTAAAATCCCTGGCTATTTGCAGCGGGGCTCTCTATGCTGGCACCAGCGGGCAGGGTGTTTGGCGCTATAGCTCGGGTAGTTGGAGCAATGTAAGCGGCAGTACTATTAACACTTATTCCATTAATGCTCTGGCTGTAGATGGGACCACGATTTACGCCGGCACCACCTCTCACGGCGTTTATAGATCCACCAACGGGACCAGTTGGGATCCATATAAGAGCATATTTCAAACATTTGATTACACGATTAATACCTTGAGCCTGAACGGCTCAACTCTCTACGCGGGCACTTCAGCTAATGGCGTCTACAGGTATTCCATTATCCTAGGCTGGCAAGTTCTTGGCACCGGCATAAGCAGCTATGGCGTCAATGCCCTTATCTGGGTCGGTGGAAGCCTCTATGCAGGCATTGCCTCGCACGGCGTCTGGAGGCTCGGCGGGAGTACCTGGACAAACATCAGCAGCAGCGTGAGCCTCTCCGGCTACACGGTCAATGCACTGGCCGCGGATACAACCAACCTCTACGCCGGAACCGCATCTCATGGCGTTTGGCGTTATACGCCATCATCCAGCAACTGGCTGGATATAGCCGGTGGTATAGCCACTTATACGGTTCAGGCCTTGGCCCTGGATGGCGCAAGCATTCCTTATGCGGGAACAGCCGGCCAAGGCGTCTGGAAGTACGACGTGACCACACCTACCAGTCCCTCCATCGCCTCGATAAATCCTGCATCGGGACCGGTCGGTACAGCGGTTTCCATCGCGGGAAGCGGCTTCGGATCCTCCGGAACCCTCACCATTGGTGGGACCACAGTGGCAACGACTTCA
>MELM01000048.1:9374-17548 GCA_001767605.1 Candidatus Solincola sediminis
GGTCGGTACAGCGGTTTCCATCGCGGGAAGCGGCTTCGGATCCTCCGGAACCCTCACCATTGGTGGGACCACAGTGGCAACGACTTCATGGACGGACAGCCAGATTCAATTCGCGGTGCCAAGCATGTCCACAGGGGTTAAGCAAGTGGTCGTAACTGCGGCAGGCGGTAGCGCGAACACCTCGTTTACGGTTACGGATGTAATTCCGACACCGGCCATTAGTTCCATTTCTCCGAATCAAGGACCGGTCGGTACAGCGGTTTCCATCGCGGGAAGCGGCTTCGGATCCTCCGGAACCCTCACCATTGGTGGGACCACAGTGGCAACGACTTCATGGACGGACAGCCAGATTCAATTCGCGGTGCCAAGCATGTCCACAGGGGTTAAGCAAGTGGTCGTAACTGCGGCAGGCGGTAGCGCGAACACCTCGTTTACGGTTACGGACGTTGTTCCAACCAAACCCGCTATTAGTTCCATAACTCCGAACAACGGGCCAACTGGCACGTGGGTTACCATCGCGGGAAGCGGTTTCGGATCTTCGGGGTCTGTTACCATCGGCGGGACCGCGGCGGCAACCACTTCCTGGACGGACAACCAGATTCAATTCTGGGTGCCGGCCGGTTTGTCGACCGGCTCCCAGACTGTCACGGTTACGGCGCCCGGTGGCGCTGCGAACACCTCGTTCACGGTGACGGAAGCGGGCGAAGATCCCATGATAGTCTCGATGTATCCGACGGAAGGACCGCCGGGCACAATAGTCAACCTGGTGGGCACGGGATTCGGGCTCATTCAAATACCCTTGCTTTCAACCGTAAAAGTCAGTGGCGTTACCGCCGATGTCGATGTCTGGTCGGATGTCCTGATCAGATTCACGGTCCCCAGCCTGGCCCCCGGGGACAAGGAGGTCAAGGTTTCGACCGTGCTGGGCTCGACAACGGCAACCTTCACGGTAACCGAGGCCCTTCCCGCCCCGGTTATCACGTCCTTGAGTCCCGACAACGGGCCGGCGGGGTCTTGGGTCGCCATAAATGGCAGCAACTTCGGGGCGACCTGGCAGGAAGGCTGCTGCGTTCTATTCAACTCGACCGAAATCATTCTCACGACCTGGAACGAGAATCAAGTCATGTTCACCGTTCCCGCCGATGCTTCCGGCACGGCCAGCGTCAGGGTCGAGACGCTCAGTGGGATTTCTAATGCATTGCCCTTTACCGTGACTGAAATCCCGCCCGGACCGGCTATCACTTCCATAACGCCGGATTCCGCCGCCGTAGGAACGGAAATCACGCTCGCGGGCTCTCGTTTCGGGAACGAGCGTGGGGATTCGAAAGTAAGCATCATCTGGTGGTTCCTGCCAACCGATCTAGCCGCGGGCGACTACGTCTCCTGGTCCGATACTGAGATCAAGTTCAAGGTTCCTCAAATGAGTCCAGGCGAGTACAGCGTCGCGGTAACCGCCGGCGGGCAGCAATCGAATGCGATGGCCTTCGATATAGTAGAGGTGCCTTTACCTCCCGGTATCGACTACATATCGCCCGGTTCGGGAACACCGGGTACGGCGGTCACCATCGGTGGAAGCGGATTCGGTTCATCGCAGGGGACTTCAACCCTCAAATTCGGATCGACCGACGTTACCCCGACTTCCTGGTCTAACAATCAGATAACCTGCAACGTACCGAGCATGGCCGCGGGTACCGTGCAGGTCAGCGTGACCACGAGTCTGGGTACGGACAGCATGGACTTCACGGTAACCGAACCCGTGGTCCTGCCGACTATCACTTCCATAACTCCAGCGCAAGGATCTGCGGGGACGGCCGTAACCATCGACGGGACCAATTTCGGGAACGAGCGCGGAGATTCGAAAGTAACCTTCGTGTGGTTCTTGTGGATGGGGACCGACATTGCTGATTACACTTCCTGGTCCTCATCGCAGATCAAATTCAATCTCCCGGATGGAATGGGTGCAGGTTCATACTCCGTCATGGTAACGGCCGGTGGACAGCAGTCGAATTCCGTTCCGTTTGAGGTGATTGTCGAAGTACCGCCAGTGCCTCACATCGCTTCAATGTCCCCGACTACGGGCAATCCCGGAGCGGATGTCACCATAACCGGTACTGATTTCGGCGCAACCCAAGGAACATCGAAGGTAAGCTTCGGCTCGGTTGACGTAGTGACTTACACTTCCTGGTCCAATACGGAGATCAAGTGCAAGGCTCCCTGGCAGCCAGCCGGCGTAGTCCAGGTTGGGGTTACGACAGCAGGCGGCATTTCAAACACTGCGCCCTTCACGATGACCACACCTCCACCCGGACAGCTGGAGGTCACTTCGATAACGCCTAACCAGGGCACGACGCTTGATTTCTCATTGAGCGTGAACGTGCAGGGAGAAGGATTCCTGGAGGGTGCCACCATCAAGCTCGATAACGGGACGGCCACGATTGAAGCTAGTAATATCGTCCGGGTATCGAGCACCGAGATGACGGCAACCTTCGGCCTTTTCATGTCGCAGCCCGGACAGTACAACGTGACTGTGACCAATCCCGACAGCGGTCAGGCGACTTTGGAGAATGCCTTCACGGTAGCCGACGCCTGTGGAACAGGTTCCGGCACCGCACTGTTGGGCTTCGGCCTGATGATGGGCTTGCTCTCGATTTCGGGAAGCGGTTTCTTCCGGAGGCGGTTAAGGAAAAACAAGAACAAGTAAGTAACGGATAGCATAAGGGGCCGGGCGATCATGCCCGGCCCCTATTTCTAATCGATAATCGCGAACGCCCTGACGGGGAATGTACCGAATCCTTTGATCTTGACGGGTACCGCGAAGAAATGGAAACCCTCATCGGGCAGGCGATCGAGATTGCACAGGTGCTCCACGATCGGGATGTCGGAACCGAGGAGTACGGAATGGGCGGGCCGCGTGCCATCAGTAGTGTCATCTATGTTCAAGGAATCGATTCCCACTAGAACCGCTCCCGCATCCTCGAGCAACTGTGCCGCTTCCATTGATAGGAATGGATAACCGTCGAAGTAGCGGTCGCTTCCCCAGTAACGATCCCAGCCGGTATTGATCAGAATCGCCTTGCCCTGTAAATCCCGGTTCTCAAGTAGTTCGATTCCGATCTTCCGTTCTCCCTCCGCCCGCACTACTAGCCCTTCCAGATTCGCCATGGATGGCAGCCCCAATTGGGACAGGTCTTGCCCTTCTGAATAGCGATGAAAGGGTGAATCCAGATAGGTGCCGGTATTGGCGACCATCTCGATCTTCCCGATCTGGAACGCCGTCCCCTCGGCATAGCGCGCGCGCGATTCCTCCCGGCTCAAGTACTCGGAGATGACAGGCGGCGGCAATCCTTTATAAGTGATCATGCCGTCTTCCACGGTATGGCTGAGGTCGATGAGCTTGCGATTCTCCATCAACGGGCCCCGTTCTCATAAGCTTTCGCGTATTATGAAATCATTCTAATCCAGTTTATCGGTTGGATGTCAGGAGGGATTGTCATGGGAGAAGATCAATTGAAGATGACCGGGTACTGCGGGCTCTATTGTGGGGATTGTGTATTCAAACATGGGACCATCAACGATCTCGCTCAGCAACTCCTGGATGAGTTCACGAATGCCAGGCTCGATAAGATAGTGGAAGTAATTCCTTTCATCGACGAAGAGAAATATAAGCAGACGCACGAATTTCTGGAATCGATTGTGCCCTTGCGCTGTACCGGCTGCAGGGAAGATATGCGCTCGAAATTCTGCGATGTCGCAAATTGTGCGCGTGAAAAGGAAATCGAGGGATGCTGGGGATGCGCCGAGTTTTCGGCTTGTTCCAAGATGGAGTTCCTGGCCCATGTGCATGGAGATGCGCATATAAAGAACCTGGAGAAGATCAAGGATATAGGGCTGGAAGAGTGGATCGAGGGCGGCCCTCTCTGGTAGCTGTTTGAGAATACGGGGCATTATTGATGAAAGTCAGATACTATACGTTCCTGGTCGCACTCGCTTGCTTGATTATTCTTGTCGCCATCCCGGGGTGCGGCCAATCAGAAACCAACTATGTTGAAATTGATAACGAATCACTCTATCAGGTCTCGACCTATGGAGCGCTTTCTAAGGGATTTTATGACGGTGTAGTCGAGATCGCCATATTGAAAGAAAAGGGCGACTTTGGCCTGGGCACCCTGAACGGGCTGGATGGCGAGATGGTGGTCTTGGATGGGGAATATTACCAGATAAAGACTGATGGTAAGGCCTATGCGATAGCGGACTCCAGTTTATCTCCGTTCGCCGACGTTACTTTTTTTGATAGCGATACCCAGGCGAATCCTCCCGAGGGACTCGACTATTCGGGGCTCCAATCCTATATAAATGGCATTCTTCCGAGTAAAAATACTTTCTTTGCTATTAAGATCGAAGGCAGTTTTTCTTACGTCAAGGCACGGAGCGTCCCCGCCCAGAATGAACCCTACCCAATTTTGACCGATGCTTTAAAGAACCAGACCGTTTTCGAATACAACAGCGTGCAGGGGATCATGGTCGGTTTCTGGTGTCCTTCCTACACCGGAAGCGTCTGCATCCCCGCCTATCATCTTCATTTCATTACCGATGATCGCGAGGCCGGGGGCCATGTCCTGGACATGAAGCTGGGGGCGGTCACCGTGAGCTTGGATGAAACCAATGATTTAGAGGTGCAACTGCCGTCAAGCGATGACTTTCTGCATATGAATCTCGAAAGCGCTACCGGGGAATAATTTAGTCCTCGGCCGCCTTATGTTCATGGATAGACTTAAGCGCTTAAAGCCTTCTCGCGCCTTGACAGTACGCGCATTCAATCAGTATAATCAGCCGTATCAGCATATACAGAAGCATCAGCAGAGGAAAGGGAGTGACCATATGGCAGCCAACGCGAAGGGGAATTGTTCTGCCGGCTGCGAAATCGGGCAGGATACCTGCTGCTGCAAGGTAGATGCTCTGATCAGCGTCGACGAAAGAGGGCAGATGGTCCTTCCCAAGGATATTCGCGAAAAGGCGGGCATCAAGGCCGGCGACAAACTCGCGCTAATCAGTTGGCAAAAGGAAGGCGAGGTTTACTGCATTACCTTGATAAAAGTAGAGGGTTTGACGGAAATCGTGAAGGACCGGTTGGGCCCGTTACTGAAAGAGATGTTCTGAGAACC
Organism: Candidatus Solincola sediminis; assembly: GCA_001767605.1. Classification (GTDB taxonomy): domain Bacteria; phylum Actinomycetota; class Geothermincolia; order Geothermincolales; family RBG-13-55-18; genus Solincola; species Solincola sediminis. The sequence goes on from MELM01000048.1 coordinate 14,537, forward strand.
CAAGGAGGAAATATCATGCAGGATGAAGCGATCAGGAAGCGGGTTAGAGAGGGTTATGGCGCCATAGCGAAAAGCGAGAGTTCGTGCTGCGGCTCGTCCAAGAGTTGCTGCTCGGGACCAAGTCTGGCCGAGGAGGTAAGCAGAAAGATAGGTTACAACGACGAGGAGATCGAAGGTGTTCCCGAGGGGGCAAACCTAGGCCTGGGTTGCGGAAATCCAGTAGCCCTGGCTTCCCTCGAGGAGGGTGAGACGATACTCGACCTTGGTTCGGGAGCAGGCTTCGATTGTTTCCTTGCTGCGAATAAGGTTGGTGAGACCGGAAAAGTCATTGGGGTAGATATGACCGCCGAGATGCTGGAGAAGGCACGTAACAATGCCCGCAATAGCGGTTATAGCAACGTGGAGTTCAGGTTGGGTGAAATCGAGCACCTTCCGGTGGCGGACAATTCCGTGGATGTAATCATATCCAACTGTGTGATCAATCTCTCCCCCGACAAGGCTACCGTATTCAATGAGGCTTTCCGGGTGCTCAAGCCAGGAGGCCGGTTGATGGTATCGGACATAGTCCTAGAAGGGGAGCTGCCGGACGTGGTCAGAGAATCGGCGGCCGCATACGTGGGCTGCATCTCCGGCGCAGTGTTGAAGAAGGATTATCTTTCTTTGATAGAAAATGCGGGGTTTTCTGAGGTCGAGGTGCTGGAATCGGAGGTCTTCCCCATAGATTGCATCAATAGTGATGAGACGGTGATTGTCGCGATAGACAAATTGGGTCTATCGCAAACCGAGATAGACGGTCTCTTCATGGCGGTTGAGAGTGCAAAAATAAAGGCGGTAAAGCCGGTCTAGGAGATCGACGGAGCCTTGAGGGCATGGAAGTAAACAGGAAAAGAATGTCCTGATTAAAGGAGGTGCCGAGATGAAGCGCTACATGGTTCCGCGCATAGCTCATTGTTCCGAGGGTTGCTTATCCTAGCCCGTATGGGCTATAGCAATCAGACAGTCTTAGGGTGCGCCCACGGCACCCTTTTCTCATTGTCATCATAGCTGGATCAATGATCAGGCCGGCCCCGAGATGTTATCGGGTGGATATTGCAGGCGGCCTTTTTGGGGAGGCTTCCAGAGGAGCCAGAGGGCTACCGTGATTATGCCGAGTTGAAAGAGAAAGCCGGGAAGCCAGAAGAGGTAAACCGGCCAGGGTACAGGGGGATGCCTGACTTCTCCAAAACCGGTTGAAATGGCGATAATGCCGATAGCCATTCCGCCCAGTTGGGCAAGAAGATAAATCACTGCGATGACTGTGAGTACTATTTTTATTTTGCGGCTCTGAGCCCAGGATGCCGGCAAGCTGAATGAAGGTTGTCGGCGTGGTAATCGCCACTGGTCGGGAGGCCTGGGAAGATTATCCATCGCAAATGCCTTTCAAGCTGCAGAAACAATACAAGCTTTTAAGCAGATTTTACCATATTTGAATAGATAACCTCGGCAACCTCTATCTATGCGGATAGATGCGAAGAGCGGCGATATCATTGCCTCGAATGAATCGCGAAACGGTTACCCTCCGTGTCTAGGCAGAGCCCCATAAACCCTATGTCGTCCGAGATCAACATCTTTTGCATGAGCACCTTTCCGCCCGCGCCCTCCACCCTCGCCAGCTCATCGGCGAGATCACCCGAGTGGGCGGTGAAATAGATGAGGACCCCATCCATGGAAGGCTTGTACATTTCGTTCTTGACCAGCGATCCTCCGCTCCCGGTTCCGCCTTCAACCCAGGGAAACCACGCCATATCCAAAGGGCCCATCTGATTTCTTTCAAGCGCGACCTCGAAGACATCCTGGTAAAATCTCATGGCCCTTTCCATATCCGTGACCGGGATCTCGAACCACCCTACCGCGTTCTCATTCGCCATGTCCATGCTCCTTTCTCTACTAAGAAGGTCCTTTAACAAGATAGACCAGGCCCGCTCGATCATCTGTTATGTAAATGCTGCCGTCGGTTCTGATCGAAACATCCACCGGTCGGCCCAACACTCCTCCGTTTGGCTGCAACCAGCCGGTTATGAAATCGTCGGTGCTCCGATAATTACCATCATTATCCAGACGGACCATGGCTACCTTGTAGCCGGTCGGAATGCTTCGGTTCCAGGAGCCGTGGTAGCAGACCAGCAGGTTGAGGGCATAGTCGGAGGACCATCCTTGCTCCGGGAAAAAAGCCAGGCCGAGAGCCGCCGAATGAGCCTGGAGATCCACATGGGAAGGCGTCTTTCCCGCGCAGGGATCACCGCCGTAGCTGTTCCTATCGAAATTGCTGTCGTGGATGTTTTTGCCGTAACACGTGGGCCAGCCGTAATCGTTTCCATCCTCGATGATGTTTATCTCATCCGGCGGAATATCATCCCCGAGGTTGTCCCGGCCGTTTTCCGTCGCCCAGACATCTCCGGTTTTCGGGTGGACGGCCATGAAAACCGAGTTCCTCAAACCGGAGGCAAAAAGCCTTGGCGCACTGCCGTCCGAATTGGCCACCAGTACCGCCGCCCTCCTCCAATCCGATTCATAGCAGACGTTGCAGTCAGAGCCTACCGATATAAGCAATTCGTTGTCATTGGGAGGCGCCCTGAACATTATGGTCCTGGTGAAATGCTGCCCGCCGCCGGGCAGGTCGATAATCTTTCGCTTATTCGTCGCCTGAAAGGTACCCCTGGCGTAATTGTAGACCGCCACCTGGTTGGTTTCGGCGATATAAAGTGTGTTATCCGCATGGAATGCCAATCCATGGGGACTATTCAATCCGGAGACAACGGTTACCTGCCGGTCGGCGACGCCATCAGCGTTTCCGTCAGGAAGCGCAACGATCCTTCCGGCTGAAGGGACGGATACCAGCATGACGCCGTCGGGATCCCAGGCTATAACGCGCGGTGATCCGAGGTTGTCGGCGAAGATGGAGATCGAGAATCCGTCGGGGATGGTGAGCGGCAATCCCGTGCTGTTCGTGCCGGGTTGTGGGGATACCGGTTC
>MELM01000048.1:17571-21445 GCA_001767605.1 Candidatus Solincola sediminis
CTGTAGAGCAAGACGCGGCTATAAGGACCATAGGAATGATCAACGATACAAGGCAACTTTTCCGCATATCTCACCTGCTTGAAAATTGGACTCAACACTAATATTGCCATGGAGCCATGTGGTTTAAACCAAGGGCCCGCAAAGGGGTCGAGTCCCTTTGTATAGGGGCAGGCGTGGGGGTCGAGCCTGAAACATCAACATTTTCTGAGCACCGTTACTTAGGGGGCTTGTAAGTGCGCAAAATGTTGATGTTTAGGCATCGACCCCCACTTGAATCCAACGCAGCTTCTCCTTTTCAAACCAGCCCCTATACAAACGTACCAGACCCCCTTGTAAACGCTTTAGTATTTGGGTTGGTGGGTAAGGTAGAGGATGTGCTCGTAATCTTTGAAACCGTGTTTAATCCAGAAGGAATTCCCGATCGGATTTGTGGCCGCTGCATGCAACTCGATCCTGTCGACTCCTGACGAGGCGAACCAGTCGAGGGTTTCCATAAGCATCGCGCTTCCTATGCCTTGCCTCCTGTGCTCTGCTTTAACGGCCATGTCGCTGATTAGACCGTAACTTTCAATCTCGAGAACGGGAGGATGCTTGGACATTGTTGAAATGGAATACCCGGCTACTTCGTCACTTTCGATAGCCACAAGGGCGAGACAATCACTAGCCATAATGCACTTTTCCATGTAATTGCGAAAACTAATCTCCCCATCCTTTTTTCGCGAATAAAAACCATCAAGACCCCTGTGGAAATCCATCAATTCTTTCCAGAGTTCGATAACCTGTGGTATGTGTGATTCCTCGGCCGGGATTACTTTCAAAACCATCACCTCCGAAGTGCCGCGATTCATCAAGCGCAAAGGGCGAGGATCAGATTATAAAGGAACCTGGTTCCTTCCTTCAGATCCTCAGCAGATCTTCTCGTTATATAAGACAAGCGGTTTGCCCGAGCCGTTTCCCGTCTCCCAATAAATCCAAATCCACAATTCCTCCGCGAGGTCATTTGAAACAGGTCAAAACAATTCTTTCTCTTACGGCCCCTTACTGCAAGTCATGCGCTACAAGGAAGAAGGCTATTTTCCGAGAAAGAAGTAAAAGTGGCTGTCGATGGTTTAGGAGGCATTCGGTATGGCAGATGTTTGTCAGACTTGCGGCGTTCCGCTCGGTATCAGCTCCGGACTGAAATGGGAGAGCAGCGGTGTAATCAGCCTTTCCACAAGTCCCCTGGCTCGTATGGTCTTCTATGAGTCGGACCTGATTGACAATCTCTTTCATGGCATCGAGGAGATAATAGGAATCAGCATTCGCCATCTGGTTGTTGAAAGCAGGCGCCGCGACACCAGGAAATTCATCGAGGCATCTTTTCCGGACCACATCAACAAGATGCGGCAGACCCGGAGCCTTCGTAAGAGCCACCAGGTCTTGGATATGATAAAAGCCGTCAACCTGATGGCCATCGAGATGTCGCTTGCCTATGGGCATGGAAAGCCGAGCCTTAGTGCTAAGTGGGAGGAGGGCGAAGATTATCCCTGGCGCCATCAGACTATTGCCAACCCTTATTCGCTATATCTGAATGCGGGAGATATCCTGGGCACGATTGAGGCATTTGACCAGCAGGATCTGCGAATTGATTATAGGAGGATAGAGGAGAACCTATATGCCTTTTCCGTCTACCCGGGGAAGCACCCGGTTGCCTTAAAGGGGCGGCTCAAGAAGATGCACTATCAATTCAAGCCGGGTGAGATCGAGAGTGAGGTCTGCCCGCAGTGCGGGATTCCGCTGGAAGTAGCGGCCTGCCGCTGGAAACCCGAGCAGGGGACGATAGAAGATACGGCAGCGGGCAGGCGGATGGCAATCTTCGAGCCCGGTGTTATTGACAGTGTTCTTGAAGATCTGAAGCAGGAGTTGGGCGAGTCGCTACCCGGAGCGGTAATCGAGGTAATGCGCCTGCGCCTGAAGGATTTCATGAGCGGCGAATACTGGAGCCATGACGGCCTTGCCTTCAATCGGCTGATCGCCCTGCGCGGCCTCGGCAACCTGGTCCTGTTCGATGCGGATAGGGAGTCACTCAACATGACGATTGAAAATGCCTGCCTGCCATTGTTGATGGTCGGCACGGTTCAAGGACTGTTCGAACTGGTCATGCGAATGGAGAATTCAGAGTACCAGTGGAACATGTCCGAAGACGGTGACTTGAATATCAAGGTCGGGCTAAGTTAGTGCGGCCAGGTGCTGTTCCAGCCAGCCGGTATTGTAATCACCCGCTATAAAATCAGGGTTCGCTAGCAGGCGCAGGTGGAAGGGGATCAGATTCACCACACCCTCGACCTCGAACTCGCGCAGTGCCTGCTCCATAATCCTTAGCGCCTCGGTGCGATTCCTGCCGTGAACGATGAGTTTGGCGAGAAGCGAATCGTAATTGGGTGAAATGTGATAGCCGTGGTAACAATGGCTGTCGATGCGCACATGCGGTCCGGCCGGCGGAACCCACCTGACGATATCCCCGGGAGAGGGCATAAAATCCCGCGAGTGAGCCTCCGCATTGATGCGGCATTCAATGGCATGCCCTTCTATCCTGATGTCATTCTGGTTCAGTTCGAGCGGAAGTCCCATGGCCGTTTTAATCTGTTCCACTACGAGATCGATGCCTGTTACCATTTCCGTTACCGGATGTTCGACCTGAATGCGCGCATTGAATTCCATAAAGTAGAAGTTATCCTCGCCGTCGAGCAGGAATTCCATGGTTCCCACCGTCTCATAACCGGTGGAAGAGGCGCCCTTGACTGCCGTTTCTCCCATCCTTTTCCGCAGGTGGTCATCGACTGCAGGGGAAGGCGCTTCCTCCAGCAGTTTCTGATTCCTCCTCTGGATCGAGCACTCCCTCTCACCGAGATGGATAATATTACCATGCTTGTCTGCCAATATCTGGAATTCTATGTGTCGAGCCTGTTCGAGGAATTTCTCGAGGTAGATCTCTTCGGAGCCGAAGGAGTGTCTGGCCTCCGCCTTGACCAACGGCAGCGCTCTCACTAATTCATGGCGGTCCTTGACGACGCGCATCCCCTTGCCGCCGCCTCCCAGGGACGCTTTGATGAGGATGGGAAAGCCCAGCTCATCGGCCAATTTGAGCGCGGACGACTCATTCAGATCGCTGGAGGTGAGGCCGGGCAGGATGGGGACTCCCTGCCGCTGCATGGCTTCCCTCGCTTCTGCCTTGTTTCCCATGAGTTTCAGCGTTTCAGGTGACGGTCCTATGAAAGCCAGGTCGTTCTCGAGGCAAGCTGATGCAAAGTCCTGATTTTCGGCCAGGAAACCGTATCCGGGGTGAACGGCATCGGCACCCGTAATGCGGCCGGCTTCGATGATATTCTCTATATTGAGATAGGAATCGCTTCCTGAAGCCGGACCCACACAGACTTTTTCATCCACGTGTTTGAGATGAAAAGCGTCACTGTCCGCTTTTGAATATACACCGACCGTTTCCAAACCAAGCATCTTGCAGGCCCTCAAAATGCGAAGTGCTATCTCTCCGCGGTTGGCGATAAGGACCCGCTTGAACAAGACTCAGTCTCCTTTGGCGGGCTGTTCGGGTTCAATCTCCAGCAGCACCTGATCGTACTCGACGCCCTTGCCATGCTCGGCCCTGATATACTTGACGCGGCCCGCCGCCGGCGCGGGTATTTCGTTGAAAAGTTTCATAACCTCTAACATGCAAAGCACCTGACCTTTTTCAACCAGGTCGCCTTCCTCGACGAATGGGGGTGATCCGGGAGACGGCGTTCGATAGAAAGTACCTACCATAGGCGCCCTCACGTGGATCAGGTTGAAATCGGCCGGCTCCTCCGTGGCTTCGCTTCCCGGCCGCTGTTGCGTGGTG
>MELM01000048.1:21539-50476 GCA_001767605.1 Candidatus Solincola sediminis
CACGATGTCATCGGTCAAGCTTTCCAGCGATGTATCTTCAATAAACATCTGTTCGCGGCGTTGCATCGATTTTCTGGGCGCTTCCTCATCCTTGAGGGCAGGATTTTTTCTCCACTTGAAGAAGTCGAGGGCCACATCGGGGAAGATTGCGTATGAGAGATAGTCCTCCTCTTTTTCGACCAGAGAGGGGTCGAGTTCGCGTTTGGCTTTAGGGAGTTCCGGCTCGAGCACATCCGCCGGTCTGCACGTTATAGGCTCTTCTCCCTTGAGGACCCTATCTTTAAGTTCCTCGTCTATCGGCGCCGGCGGGCGGCCGTAGTAGCCCCTTACATAGTTTTCGATCTCTCTGGGGATAATTTTATAGCGTTCTCCCAGTACGACGTTGAGGACGGCCTGGGTTCCTACCAGCTGGCTGGTCGGAGTGACCAGAGGAGGATATCCCATGTCTTTCCTCACATTCGGAATTTCTTCCAGGACTTCTTCCATGCGGTCGATCGCGTTCTGCTGCTCCAACTGGGCGATAAGATTAGTGGCCATACCGCCCGGGATCTGATGGGAGATGACGGTCACATCTATCAGTGGCTGCTCCACTCCCATCAGCTTGCGCCTCCTGGACACCACTTCGAAGTATTCGGATACATCCCTCACCGCATCGAAATTGAGATCGAGCTCATAGTCGGTACCGCGGAAGGAGGCGATCATGCTCTCTACAGCAGGCTGGCTGGTGTATAGCGAAAGCGGGGCTACGGCACAATCGATTATGTCCGCGCCCGCTTCGATCCCCTTTATATAAGAATTGGAGGCCATTCCAGTCGAGGCATGGGCGTGAAGTTGTATAGGGACTTCGACCGCTTCCTTGAGGCGCTTCACCAATTCGTATGACACATAAGGCGCCAGGATACCGGACATATCCTTCACGCATATCGATTGCGATCCCATGTCCACCAGGACCTTGGCCGTCTCAACGAAGTGTTCCATGTCATGTACCGGGCTTATGGTATAGCAGATCGTCCCCTGTGCATGGGCACCCTCCCTGCGGGTGACCTCTATGGCTTTCTCGATATTGCGGGTATCATTCAATGCATCGAAAATACGGATAATGTCTATTCCGCCGGCCACCGCGCGCTTTATGAACTCCTCGACCAGGTCGTCGGCGAAGTTCCTGTAAGCAACCAGGTTCTGGCCGCGAAGAAGCATCTGTAATTTCGTGTGCTTGAATTTCTCCCTTATGCGATACAGTCGGTCCCAAGGGTCTTCATTCAAAAAGCGCATGCAGACGTCGAAAACCGCCCCTCCCCATACCTCGACCGAGTGGTAGCCGACTTCATCAATACGCTCCGCGATGGGAAGAATGTCGGTCAGGTGCATGCGCGTCGCCCAAAGGGACTGCGGTGCATCCCTTAGGGTCGTGTCAGTAATGCTGAAGCGATGCTGCTTACCTTCCATAAGAAATCCTTTGCCGAATAAGATATGCGCCGGCCCCGGCGGCCGCTATGGCCTTCAAAATATCGATCAGGATGAAGGGTTTTACACCCAGGTTGAAAGCCATGGAAGTGCTTTTCCCGCTTGAGCCGAGCCAAACGGCAAGCCAACTCGTTCCCAGAAAATATATGACTGCTATTCCTGCAAGGTTGGATAGAATAACGAGAAGGAATAACTTCCGCTGCGCAGGCTTTTTGGATCGATAGGAAAAAGAGATGAAACCCACCATTCCCGAGGCGACTACAAAGCCCCAGAGGTAACCTCCCGTGGGGCCGAATAGAACGGCGGGACCTGCGTAGGGAGCCGCGGCAAAAAACGGAGCGCCGCAAAGTCCCATACAAAGATAGGCGAGTTGGCTGGCCGGTCCCCATACCGGACCGAGACACAAGCCTGAGAGGAGAACGAAGAAGACCTGCATGGTCATGGGTACCGGTGAAAGAGGCACCTTGAGCAGGGCACCGATCCCCGTCAGGGTAGCGAAGAGCAAGGCCAATACAGCCAGCTCTGCTTCCTTCGGGGTAGCCTCTAACGTAATCTCATTGAATCGATGGATATTCATGACGCCGGTCCTCTCGAAGTTTTGTTCATTGTGTACAAAAAACGCGATACCGTCAAGCGTTCAGCGGGATCATATTTGGTGGAGAGAAAGGGACGCTCCTTGGACTGGAATATAAGGAAGTACGAGTCGCTTGATTCGACCAACCTCGAAGGACGTAGGATCCTTGATGCTGGAAAGGGTGGAGACGGGCTGGTCGTCTGGGCGCTTCATCAGACGCAGGGAATGGGCAGGTTGGGAAGGGATTGGTACGATCTGCCCGGCAAGAGCCTCCTGGTAAGTATCTTCCTCCCCGGCATAGAAGGCTTTCAGGCGGGGGTGCTGGTTGCAGTCTCAATAAGGACAGCCATCGTAAGCTCGGGTGGAACCGGTCCCCGGTTCAAATGGCCTAACGATATGGTCTACGGGGACGGAAAAGTAGGGGGCATCTTGTCTGAAACCTTCAGGGGCGAGCGAAGGGCAGGCATTATAACCGGGATTGGTCTGAATGTCGGATACGCGGCGGAAGAACTTTCGCTTCCCGCAAAATTACCTCCGACTTCTTTGTTGATAGAAGAGAAGAAGGAATGGGAGCTTGAGCAACTCCTCACCGGCTTTCTCGATGAAATGGATAGAGCGTTACTGCGTGATTGGCAGGACTCACTGGCGGACTATAGGCATAACCTCGCCTATGTCGGAGAAAACGTCCGTGTCGGCAACCACTCGCTTGCCGGAGAGGCGGATACTTTTCAGGGCATCATCAAGGGCGTGGATGAATCAGGTAGACTCCTGCTGCAAGTCGAAGGCCGGACCCTGGTCTTAGCCTCCGGAGACATCATGCCAGTTTAAGCTGTTAAGGCAGCGCTGCTATTGGGCGAATAAACATACAGAGGGTTGTCATATAAAGTCTGGAAAGGGTCCTTATGAGCAGTGTCGAGGTATGTCATAAGTGTGGCGTTCCATTAAGCATAAGCGCCGAATTCAAATGGGAAAGCAACGGCGTTATAGGCGTTGCAGGTGCATCGTATGATCGCAATGTGCTCTATGAATCAAGGGTGATCGACAATCTCTTGGCGGGCATCGAGAAGCTGATCGGCCTGCCTATCCAACACATTGCGATAGAGAGCAGACGCAGGGAGGTAAGGCGCTATATCGAAAGGGCGCAGGGTGAAATCGGGAGGATCTTCCGGCGGGAAGGCGGCCCGGCTGGCGCGGAGGAATGGGCCATCGCCAGGGAAATGATCCTGACCGTTCTCGATATCGGCGGCAGTTTCGGTTATGGGAAATCTGCATTGGGTGAAGGATGGGACACCGCGGGTGAATTCCCGTGGCGAGTGAACACGATAATAAAACCATACTCTCTCCCCTTCAGAATCGGCGAGATTCTTGGTGCAAACGAAGCCCTTGAAGGCCGGGACATGGCGGCCGAGTTCGAGGAGGTGGGAGAGGAGTGCTATAAGGTGACTTGCCGTCCCAAGGAGCGACCGCCTGGGCTCAAGGGCAGATTGAAAAGGAGGCGCTACGAGTTTAAGCCGGGCGATCTTGCCTTTGAGAGATGTGAAATATGCGGAATTCCCGCTGCTGTTTCTCACTATAATTGGGATCTCGAGGAGGGAACAATCGAAGATCCGGATAACGGTTGGCGAATGGCATTGTACCCGCCCGCTACTCTGGAAGCCGTGCTTCTCGATCTCGAGGCGGAGTTGGGAGAATCGATACCCGACTTGGTGGTTGAAGCTCAGAGGCAATATGTGAAGTCGAGGGTCGGCGGAGTGAACTGGCGGCAAGGAGGCGAAACTTTCGGGCAATTGGTGGCATTGCGCGGCCTGGGAATATTAACCAATTTCGAAGTCGATGAACGTCACCTCAGCCTGTCGATAGAGAATTCCTGCCTGCAGCCGATGATGGTAGGCATGGGCCAAGCCCTTTTCGAACTCGCCCTGCAAAAGGAAAGGTCGACATACGAGTGGAGTCTCGCCGAGGACGGCGATTTGAAGATTCTGATAGCAGGATGAATTCGGAGTGCCCCGCGCCTAGCTTCCCTTTTCCTTCTTGATCCTATTCATCTCCTTGCGAATCATGCGTTCCCTGGCCGCCTCGCCTTTTGAGCCGGTGAAGTAACTGAAGGTCTGAATCGCCACCGCCAGGCCCCAGCCCGCCATTACCCAGAGGAACCAAGGATAGCCGGCACCGGTTAAGGACCAGACGACCACAAGGAATAAGTTGATTGCCAGGTAGACGCCGAGGTGGCTGACCAGGGCTATTTTCTGCTTAACTCGGCTCTCCGCCTGTAGCCGAAGAGCTTCTTCCTCAGGAGGGCTAGGTGGAGGCGTGCCTTGTTCCATTTCCCTTACTCCCTTCCGGGCCGTTCTCGTCTCGACGCATCTTAATATTCATCGATTGCAGACCCCACATACTTAATAAATCCACCCCGGGAAGGTACCCACAGTGCAGCCCTTACTGGGGCGGTACATTTCGATACCCCGCCATGGCTCTCCCAGAATACCGTCATGTATCGCCCAGCTTCGGCCACGAACGGTCTTCTCCATGCCGGGCCGGCGGAAGGGAGTGCCCCCATCCAATTTCTCGAAGAGCTCACCCCCGGGTTGGAAGCCCTCATTGATCTCTTCCATCTTGCGCAGACCTCTGATATACCCGAAACCGTAGCTCTCAAAAATAATCGCGTTGTTATAGCCGAGCGGTTCCACAATCACCATGTCCTGGCCCATAGCTTCAACGAAGGCATTGGCAAGAGGCACGAAATCCTTAAAAAGGCGCAAGCCGGGCCTGACCTGGCCTGGGGTGAGCCCCGAGTTCATGGCTCTTATTTCCTCGGGTATGTTGCGCCCAACAGTGGCGAATTTGGTTCTTCTTCCCGCCTGATCGATATCGGTGTCGAAGCGCGGCCCCCGAACATCATTGATGATCAAAAAATTGATATCGATCTTGCAGAAAGCGGTGTCCTCGATCTCGAGTGAGAAGATAGGGTCGCCATCGCCCGGATGCTCGCTGATTTCTATAATTACAAATGTACAAGTGCAATCCGCAACCAACCGCAGAACATGCTCACCGTCTTTATTTTTGAAGTCGCGCCGATCGATTTCGAAGAGCTGGAAAACTTTGTCAGGTATGAGCAGGCTATACAGCTGGGCCTTGGTTTCATTCGGTAGTTGGTTCAATTCATGGATGGTGTAATGCGATGCTTGTCCGGTCAACTTATCAAATGCTTTCCGGACATCTGCTTCGACAACCACGATTACTCCTTCCAGGATTGCCACTGCCGGATTCTATTATAACCGCGAAAAAGAACTTTCAAGTTGGGTCGGGCCTAAACAGGCTGAGAATGCGTGGGGGTCATAAGGGGTCGGCGCCTAAACATAAACAACTTCAAGGCAAGAGCAGTTGCGCACGAGATGCTTTCTTGAAGTTGTTTGTGTTTAGGCTCGACCCCAACTGGAGAGCCTTTCGTCTATGAAGCCCGCGCAGCGCATAGCAATGGCCATGATGGTCAGCTGGGGATTGACGCCGGGCGAGGATGGCAGAACGCTGCCGTCGCAGATGTAAAAGTTTGCAAGATCCCAGGTCTCGCAGGTGTGCCTTACCACCGACCATTCCGGGTCACCGCCCATCCGGCAGGTGCCCAGGGGATGGTAAGCGCTCATGGCGAACATATCTCCCGCCCTTAGACTGGACCGCTCCAACCTTGCCAGGTCTTTTGGGCCGGTCAGCTCGTAATGCCCGGATATAGGGGTAAAGACCTTCTTCGCCCCCGCCGCAAACCAGATTTCGGCCATGAGCGAGGTAGCAATCTTGGCCTTCTCAACGTCCCTACCCCTCAGGCTGTAGAGAATGGCCGGCCGGTAGCCGCGCCTTGGTAACTTCACGATCCGGCCCCAGGAATCGCTCTCACATACCATGCCGCCGAATATCCCCATATTGGGGTATGAGGTCATGGCTTCCGCACTGCGTCTGCCGAGAAGCGGCAGCGCCAGGGCGTGTATTTCGGGCGGTACCGTGCCCCCTTCGAGCATGATGCCTTCTCCCTGGAACTCGTCGACGTAAGAACTCTGGGGTATGCCTTTCGGCGCGTCCATACGTTCGTCCATTACGGCTATAGCCGAACTGGCCGGGTGAATCTGGAGATTCTTGCCGACTTGCCCGCTCGAATTGGCGATGCCCTGCTTTAACAGGAAATAAGGGGAATAAACGGCTCCCGCAGAAAGGACGACTACTTGGGTATCGATATCGAGTTTGTGGCCGGTCGGCTTCTCCGTTCGCGGATCGAGGAAATGGCCTTTGATTCCGGAAGCCTTGCCGCCGCTGACCTTGATCTCATCGGCCCGGCAGCAGGAGTATATGTCCGCGCCTAGGCTAACGGCATCGGGAACGAAAGAGACATCTACGCTCTGCTTCGAGCCGGAGGGACAGCCGAAAGCACAGGAGCCGAAGCCCTCACACTCCTTCGCGTTGCGGGGCAGCCAACCGCAAGAGAGCCCGAGCTTTTCAGCGCCGGCTAGAAAAGTCGTAGCCACTTTTCCGGCGACTTCCGGGTCCGCCCTTTTCACGAACAAATACTCCTCGAGGTAAGCGTAGATCAGGTTGAGCTCATCCTCCGTGATATCGCTGAGCCCATGGTTCAGATGCCATTTCTTGAGGATTGGGTGGAGGATTCTGAGGGCTGTACCTGAATTTATGGTCGTCGTACCTCCGACCGTTTTTCCCAGCGGCATGAGGATGAAGGGCAAGCCGAAAGTAATCACCTGGCCCGCGTCCCGATACAGGTTCATATAGGCTTCGGCCGGATTCAAACTGAAATCATCGCGGGTGAAATGGGCACCCTCCTCAATTACCACCACCGAGTGCCCCTCACTCGCCAGCTCGCGCGCGATGGGGCCTCCGCCGGCGCCGCATCCGATTATGGCGACATCCGCCGAACGAACTACATCACCCTTGATATCCGCGAGTTTGAATATCACGAGGCGTCCCCTCGGCTGGGTAAGGTCCGATCGCGCGAGACCTTGCGTAGCTCCGCCTCCGCCTTCAAGGCGGCGGCGTCAAAGCCAAGGAGGGCGGCTACTTCCGGGCGGCGGTAATACGACATGAGGAAGGCAAGCCCTGGGAGCACGGTCATTCCCCTCAAGAGAGGATTGCGGCTGTTGAAGCACTTGTTCAGGAGTTCCTGTTGCCCCTCCGCTCCAAGCCTTGAAAATGTCTTGCCCTTCATCAGGACTGACAGCAAGTTGAGGCCCAGGCAGCAGGAGATAAAAGCCAGTCTGAACTCCGGTGCTCCAGCCTTCAAATATTCTTCGATGAAATCGGATTGAGAATCGACATCGATGGAGGGTAGATCCCGCGGCTGAGCGATGTATGCTTCCATCAACCACCGCATTTGCCCGCGCGGTAAACTCCTCATGTTCCCTCCTTAGGACCTGAAGCGCCGGTGGCCCTTTTCTGATATTCCCTCAGACTATAATAAGGCCAGCCGGACGGATTAAGAAGGCCAACCTGATTTCCGCCTGGCATATAATAAAAAGATCGAAGCCTGATAAGAGGGAGGATTGAAATGGTAGAAGGGCACAGAGTCGAGGTGGCCTTCACCAGAGAGGACTGCGTTTTCGAGAGTGGCGACTGCCGGTGCGCCGCCTGGTTGTACCGTCCGGCGGGGATAACAAGGCCGCCGGTGGTGGTTATGGCCCATGGCTTCGGGGCCGAGCGGGATTTCGGCCTGGTACCTTTTGCCGAGAGATTCGTGGGCAGGGGAATGGCGGTCTTCGTTTTCGATTATCGTTGCTTCGGGCGGAGCGAGGGCGAACCTCGCTATCTCATCAATCCCTGGCGGCAGGTGCGGGACTGGCGGGCTGCGCTCTCCCATGTTCGATCGCTCCCCGGAATCAATGCCGACAAACTCGCGATCTGGGGCTCCTCCTATGGCGCCGGACACACCATTATGGTTGCTTCTCGCGACCCCAATATTAAAGCGCTGGTCGCCCAGGTACCGTTTGTCGATGGGATTACTTCGACCTTGAGGACGGGATTATGGCATGCCCTTCAGGGGAGTGCCGCAGCCGCAAAGGATATATTAAACATAATCACCCTTAAGGCTCCGCACTATATTCCGATTACGAGCAATCCCGACAAGTTCGCTGTTTTGAATACGCCCGAGTCGGGCCCCGGCTACATGTCAATTCTCCCCCAGGGAACGAGTTGGGAGAATCGGACTCCCGCCAGATCGGTGCTCCAACTACTTTTCTACCGTCCTGTGACGAGAGCCTCGAAAGTCATGTGTCCGGCGCTCGTAATCGCCGGAAATAGGGACTCGTTGATTGATCCGCAAGCAGTCGAAAGGACAGCCTCCAAGATGAGAGAAGCGACCCTTCTCCATTTCAATTGCGGCCACTTCGACGTCTATTCCGCACCTCTTCTCGAAGAGGTCGCCGAGATTGAGGCGGAATTCCTCGACTGCCATCTGTAGATCTCTTCCGCAGGCATATATTTCCATTTGAATCCCCGCTTGCCCGTTTATGACCCGCGGGTGCAGGGAACGTTAAATATTGGAATAATCAGAGCGAATATAATTGGATTATTTTGCATGAAGACCAGGTTTGCGAGTCTGAAGCCTGATTGGCTTGGCTGGGGGAGGATAGGCTTCTTTTAACTGTTTTCCGTGGTCTTCCTGATACTTTTTACAGGAGTTTTTTCCAGGGACGGCGCGGCTGGGAATCACGTCTCCCGCGCGAGAGATACACAGGCGGCCGGTTCGGGGCTCGCCGTCATTAATACCTGGTTCCCGACCGGCTTGGATCGAATAGAACCCGAAACCGGGAAGACGGACAACCCCGAGGCTGTTGCAAATCTTATCCCCGGGGATATCCTCGTCGGGAGATGCGCCCTAAGTCCGGTTCCCGCCCTCAATCCTATGGATGCCTGGACCCATACTTGTATTTATGTAGGGAAGAACAAGGTAGTGGTTGCCGGTAATCCCAAGGATGGGGTAAGCGTGGGATCGGTTTCTTCCTGGATGTACCCCGAAATGACCTGGGTCGCTTATCTCAGGGTGGTAACAGCGGACGATGAGACGCTCAAGAAGGCCGTGGAGTTTGCGCTCTCAAAAGACGGCGATCCCTATGATATAAATTGGTTTTCCAAACATGCGGAAGGGGCCCGCTGGTATTGCAGCGAGCTTGTCTGGGCCGCCTATTTTAACGCCAGCAAGGGCCGCATCGATCTCTCGCGGAAACCCGGTGTCTTCGGCGTCTCACCCGACGTAATTTATGAATCAAGCAACACTACGGTTATAGGGGGCCACTACGAGAGAAAACCCGATACCATCTCCTCGATGTTGATGAAAGCGATAACTCTATGTGTGCTGGCGGGAGGGGCGGTGATTCTTCTACCCCCATCTGTTTTATCGGTCCTCATCTCCAAACGTTGAAACCTCACATTTATTAGAGACCTACCCCACTTATTGGGCTACTATTTATGAGAGCCCATGTAAACGCATAAGGAGGATTGGCCATGGACGTCGAGGTGGAAAAGAAGGGTAAGGTCTATACGGTAATAATAAACCGGCCTGAGGTAAAGAATGCGATTGATTACCGTACCTCGGTGCTGCTGGCCGAAGCCTTCCGAGATTTTGATGCCGATGACGGATTGTGTGCCGCGGTACTATGGGGAGCGGGGGGAACATTCTGTGCGGGCGCCGATCTCAAGGCGCTGGCGGAGGATCCCATGCAGGAGGCGAAGCGCCTGAACGAGGACATATCGGCTGATGCCCCGCTGGGTCCGACGAGGATGACATTATCGAAACCGGTGATCGCTGCTATCAGCGGCTATTGCGTGGCGGGGGGGCTGGAATTAGCCGTGTGGTGCGACCTGCGGGGGGCGGAAGAGGACGCCGTTCTGGGAATTTTCGAGCGCCGTTTCGGCGTACCGCTGATCGATGGCGGGACGCAGCGCTTGCCCAGATTGATCGGGATGAGTCACGCTCTTGATATGATACTCACCGGCCGCCCGGTAGGAGCGCGGGAAGCCTCGAGCATGGGGCTCGTGAATCGGGTAGTCGCAAAAGGCAAGGTGCGTGAGGCAGCCGAGGACTTGGCGGAGCAGCTATGTGAATTTCCCCAGGTATGCATGAGGAGTGATCGGGAAGCTCTCTACGGCGGTTTCGACCTGGAAATGGGCAAAGCCCTGGAACTCGAGTACCGGCTCGGAATGAGGGTGCTCGAGAGCGGGGAAACGCTCTCCGGTGCTTCGCGATTCACAAAAGGCAGCGGCAAGCACGGCCAGTTCTAGTGATTTCTAGTGATTAGTAAAGAATATCGATTTTCTTGGCCGAGCGAGCTGAAAGGTACCCCCTGAGGAGCAAGAAGGCCAGGCCGGCGAGGGCGACAAGGAAAGCCGCGAAATAGGCGTGCTTGACGGCGGTTTGAAAACCCGGATCGGAAAATGCGGTCCCGGGTGAGTCCGGCCGCTGTACCGCCCAGACCCCCAAAACCGAACTGGCCAATCCGATTGAAGTCAAGAAACCGAAATTCCTCATAGTCGCCGTAACTCCTCCAGCGAATCCCAGCCCCGATTGCGGCACGCTTCCCATGACGGCTCTCAGGTTGGGGCTGTAGAAGACCCCATACCCGAGCCCTATCAAGAGCAGTGAGATGATCAGCAAGGGCATGGTCAGTTGAGAGCCGGCCACAAGCGGGAGGCCCAGTGAAAGGGCGATGGAGGACATGCCAAATAATTCCAATCCCGTCGTCCCGACACGATCTGAAATAATGCCGCTCGGGATGAGAAGCACGAGAGGAATAACATTTGTGAGGCTGATGACCAGGCCGATCAAGTACACAGGCATGTCTCGATAGTATTGTAGATAAAAAGGGGCTATGAAGAGTGCAAGCCGGGAAGAGATAAACAGAGCATACGTTGCCATGTTGCTCAAGGAAAAGGCCGGAATGCGCAGGAGACCGAGATCGATCACGGGCTGAGCGGCCGCCCTCTCGTGCATGACAAAGACCCAGCCGGCAACAAGGGCCAGAAGAAACAAGCTTATGGTATATGGTGACAACCAACCCCACGAACTTACCTGGATCAAGGATAACGAAGCCGGAGCGAGTATGGTGAGGAGGATCAGAGCACCCAACAAGTCGATCGACTGGTCCGGCTCCGTCTCGCTTTCCTCAACGAAGCGGAGGCAAAGAATCAGGGCGACCAGGCCCAGAGGGATATTCACGAAGAAAATATATCTCCATCCCAGGCTTGAGCAGATGAAGCCACCCAGGAGCGGGCCGATAGTGAAGCCGAGTGATATGCAGGCAGCCAGAAGCCCTAAGGCTTTTCCTCTCTGCTCTTCTGAAAAAGAACAGCAAATAAGAGCCAGAGCATTGGAGGATGTGAGTGCGGCTCCCAAGCCCTGCACGGCGCGCGCTGCCAATAGCACGGGGTAGTTGGGTGAAAAACCGGATGCAAGGGAGCCGACGATGAATACGAATATGCCGTAGCTGAAGATCTTCCGCCGTCCCAGGACGTCGCCCGTCCGACCGGCAATGATCATAAAAACGGTAGCAAAAAGCCAGAAGACTCCCATGATCCAACCGGAAGCGGCCACGCCGAGATTAAGAGATTGACCAATCGTCGGCAGGCTTGTATTGTTCAGGCCGACATCCAGCGGAGTGATAAGCTGGCCCAGTAAGACAGCCAGCACTACTGGATATTTTCCGCTACCTTTCCGGCTCAAGTCCTACCCTGATAACCTAATCGAATCAGTCGATCTTCTTGAACATCGTCTTCGGGGCTCCACAGATGGGACAGGTTTCCGGGGCTTCGTTCTCGACGGTGTTCCCACACCTTTGACAGACGTAGTAGACCACATCGGGATTCTTGCCGAGGTTTTCTTTTGCCTTTTCATACAGGCCGGCGTGGATCTTCTCGACTGCGTTTGCCCAGGTGAACGATTGCAGAGCTTCCTTTTCGCCCTCGCCCTTGGCCTCCTCGATCATACCCGGATACATAGACATAAATTCAGCCGTCTCGCCCTCGATAGCCTGGACCAGGTTCTGCTCGGTGTCCCCAATGCCCTTCATCACCTTGAGGTGATTGAGAGCATGTACTGTCTCGGCGTCGGCGGCTGCTCGAAAAAGCTTCGCCACCTGAGGATATCCTTCTTCATCCGCCTTCATTGCGAAGCCCAGGTACTTGCGGTTGGCCTGCGATTCTCCGGCGAAGGCTTCTTTCAGATTATCCATTGTACTCATTTGCTACCTCCTTATAATTCCTGATCGACTTCAATACTTACCCGTACGGAAGATATTATTCCCAAAACAAGCAAAGCAATAATGATCCGGATCAGAGCTGCAATAATCAGCTAGAATTTCTTTCCAATCAACCTGTCGACCAGTTTGGATGCACCCGGTCCGATTATCCTTCCATGACCCGGGTACATGTAATCCAGGTCAAGACCTGCCAGCTTCCTTAACGACGCTTCTATTTCTTCCAGACTATAGCTGGAAGAGAGGACGGGAAGTCCCAGGCGCCCGAAGTAGTTGGAGACAAGGTCTCCAATGAAGGCGCGATTGTTGGCACGGTCGACATAGCTCGTGCCCCCCGGCGTGTGCCCGGGCAAAGCGACGATTTCAAGTCCAAGCTCTTCGAGCTTCATTCCATCCTCTACCGTCTCATCTACTCGGCCGGGTTTGCATTTCTGATACTTCTCAACCAGGCCCGGCATCTTGCGAAGGACCTTCCCCGCCCGGCTGAGTTCACTAGGCGCGGGCGGTTTTATCTCGCCTTCAATGTAAGGTACGTCGCCCGCCCCGGCTACTACCTTGGGATTGCCTTTCGCCTGTATGTCGCACAGATTGCCGATATGGTCGGCATGGTAATGAGTGAGCAGGATGTGCGAGAGATCACTCGCAGAGACTCCATTATCATGCATTGCTGCGTATAGCTTTTTTCGGCTCATTGGCACCATGGTATCCACCAGGTAGGTGTGATCCCCTTTTACCAGATAAGCGTTGACCATGCTCGAAATACGAATCACATTATCCATATCCACGACGCTCTCGGTGCATGACCGTATTTATGAACCGAAGCACTACCCCCCTTTCCGCTTTCCTGAGGTTAATCCTATCTTGAACACATAAGAATGTGTATATGAAAGCATTGGGAAGGAAGGGAGGAGCAATGTTAGGGGACCGAATGCAAGATGCGCTCAACGATCAAATGAAATGGGAATTCTATTCGGGGATTTCTTTGCCAATTTCCTCGACTGGTTCGTAAAGGAGCAGGTGGAAGAGGTTGCCTCGCCACAAAAGCTGGTGGATCAGTTGGAGATGGTGGGTGAAGCGGGTAGCGCCGTCATGATGATGGATGGGGAATTGGCCCAAAGGGTGTTTATTCCGCCCGCCACTGCGGCAGAATAGGAATGGCGGGGCCGGGTCTTTAACAATTATCCCCCCCATGGTGTTCGGAAAACACTGGCCTAGGAGGATCTGGCCCCTATTTTTATTGTTTGAGATACCCCGGCCGGCCGCTCCCCTGCTGGCCCTGCTAACCCCCAGCCTGTTATAAATATACTGGTATATGTGCCGCCGGCGGTCATAGGAGACAAGTTGAAAGTACTATTTATCCATTCCGAGCAGGACCCCTACACACCAAGCAAACCCCTCGAAACACTGGAGCGGCTGCAATTCGGCATCTCGTACATTTCTTCAGTATTGAAAGAGGAAGGCCATCGCACCGCATTGCTCGTTGTCAGTCCGGATAGCGTTGAGAGGGTAGAGAAAAGAATCGCGGAATTCGATCCCGGCCTCATCTGCTTTACATCTGTTTTCACGGAATTCCATATAATCCAACAGGCCATGGCCAGGTCGAGGAAAGCCTTTCCCGGGGTATTTGCCGTTCTCGGCGGACCGCACGCTACCTTGAACCCCGAAGAATGCCTGAAAGAGCCGGTGGACGCGGTATGCGTGGGCGAAGGCGAGTTTGCGACGCTGGAGTTGGCCAAGCAGTCGGAGGCGGGAAAGCGGCCGCATGGAATCCCTAACCTCTACATCAAAAAAGCGGACGGCAGTGTCGAGAGGAACAAGCCCAGGCCTTTCATCGAAGACCTGGACAGCCTTCCCTTTCCCGACCGCGACATGTGGTTGCCCTGGGTATCCAATCCTTTCTCGCGGCCATCCCTGCTCGTCGGACGGGGCTGTCCCTTCCAATGCACTTACTGCTGCAATCACGCACTCCGGCATGTGGCCGAAGGCAAATATGTTCGCCTCAGGAGTCCCGCCAATATCGTGGCCGAATTGGAAAACATGAAGGGGGCGAATCCCTATCTGGGGGAGGTCTACCTGGAGGTAGAGACGCTCGGAGTCAAAATGGAATGGGCGCTTGAATTATGTGACCTCCTACGAGACTTCAACGCTACGAAGGAGATCCCCGTCGTGTTCGGCACCAACCTGCGGGTTACCCCGAACCGGGACTACAACAAGCTCTTCGCGGCGCTCGCCTCGAGCAACTTCCGCTTTGTGAACATCGGGCTCGAGTCCGGAAGCGAGCGGGTGAGGAGGGAGATCCTCAACCGGCGCTACTCTAACCGCGACATCGAAAACGCGGTGGAGACGGCTCGCAAGCACGGGCTCCAGGTCGGTTTTTATAATCTCATAGGCCTTCCGGGCGAGACCAAGGCCGATTTTAAGGAAACCGTTAAGGTCAACCGCATCTGCCAGCCCGACTGGTTTCTAACCGCCGTTTTCTTTCCCTATCCCGGTACTAAACTGCACGATACCTGCAGCGAGACGGGGCTGCTCGACCAGGGGCTGGATACCGACCTGGAGAGGCGAAAGCCCATTCTCGAATTGCCAGGTTTTACCAAGAGGCAGCAGGAGAGGCGGCGTGCCTGGTTCCCCTGGCTGATTTATCGTGGCAAACGGCCTTGGAAGGAGTTGATCTGGCTGGTTGCAATGGCCAAGGTCTATTCAAATCGCAGGATGATCAAGATGCATCGCTG
Source organism: Candidatus Solincola sediminis (assembly GCA_001767605.1). GTDB lineage: Bacteria > Actinomycetota > Geothermincolia > Geothermincolales > RBG-13-55-18 > Solincola > Solincola sediminis. The sequence continues at coordinate 36,551 of MELM01000048.1, forward strand.
GTTGATTAGAAAATATTTTCTAAGACGCGTAGACGATGAATATAGAGAACTGATCGAGGCCTGCTACACTTTCGACGGCAAGGAACCGTCGCTTGAAGAACAGGAACCTGTTGCGGTTGTAGCGGCTGCCGAGGGGGAAAAGGCGCAGTAGATGGCTGAGTACGTCCACCAGCAGATCGGTGAAGAAATCAGAAGCATGGCCGGTTATTACATGGTGCTCGAGGAGAGGGTGTTAGAATACAAGGGCCGGACGGTGCTTCACCTGATAGAAGCGGCGGCGGCTGACACATCCTGTTGCGGCGGAGCCGGGTTGGGATTCATCATGGTGCCGGGATATATCAACGCCCTCAGGACCTGCCAGAATGAAGAAGGCTTGTGGCTTTCCGATGTTGACCCCATAAAGGATGAGGAAGAGCGCAGGGAAATAACCGCATTGATCAAGGCGGGTAATCCGGGATTTCAACAGGTAAATTTTACCTGAAACATGCCTGAAGATAAGACCTACCGTATTCTTGAAAGCGAGGTACTAAAAGGGAAGGGAGGAAGGACATGGTCGGTATCAGCTCGTACGGCGGCTATGTGCCGAGGTATCGCCTCAACCGAATGATGGTCTTCGGTTCCATGGGTTGGTTGAATCCGGTAATCATCACCAACGCCAGGGGCGAAAAGGCAGTCGCCAATTTCGACGAGGATTCCATTACCATGAGCGTGGCAGCGGGGATGGACTGCCTGAAAGGGGTCGATCGAGACTCGATTGAAGCCGTCTACTTCGCCACCACCACGGCTCCGTTCAAGGAGCGCCAGAGTGCCAATCTGGTGGCTGGAGCCTTGGGGGCGCGGGACGAAATCCGCAGCGCGGACTTCACGGGCTCGCTCAAGTCAGGAACCAGCGCGCTGCTCTCCGCTCTGGAATTCGCAGCCGCCAATAATGGCGCAAAGGCCGTGGTCTGCGCCGGAGATTGCCGGCTGGGGAAGATGGCATCGACGCAGGAAATGGTCTTCGGCGACGCCGGCGCGGCGCTCCTGGTCGGCGGCGACGACGACGTTATTGCGGAGTACAAGGGGTCCTTCTCGGTGTCACATGATTTCGTCGATCATTTAAGGGGCGCCAATACCAAGTACGACCGCATGTGGGAGGAGCGCTGGATAAGAGACGTAGGCTACGCATCCTTCATTCCGCAGGCGATTCAGGGCCTGTGCGATAAATACGCGCTCAATGCCGCCGATTTCGACAAAGTTGTCTACCCCTGCTATTACGGGGGGGCACGCAAGAAGATAAACGGCATGTTCGGCGAGGGCGATAAGGTGCAGGATGACATGCAGGCGACAGTCGGTGACAGCGGGGCCGCACATCCACTATTGATGCTGTCGGCAGCCCTGGAAACCGCTCAGCCAGGCCAGAAGCTCCTACTGGTAAGTTATGGAAGCGGCTGCGACGCCATGTGGTTCGAGGTTACGGACGCCATCTCCAAGGCTCAGGACGGCCGGGGCGTATCGCGCTGGCTGGCCAGGAGGGCCGACCTCGACAATTACCAAAAGTACCTGGTCTGGAGGGGAATGGCGCCCCCGGAACTCGGCATCAGGGGAGAGACCGATAAGGAAACCCGCTGGTCGCTCATATGGAGGGACCACAAAGCCATCCTCGGACTGGTTGGAGAGAAGTGCAAAGCTTGCGGAGCGCAGCAGTTCCCACCCGGACGTGTTTGCGCCAATCCGGAATGTGGTGTGATGGACGAGATGGAGCCGGTCTACCTGGCGGACAAGGGAGGAAAGATCTTTACCTACACCGCAGATATGCTGGCTGCGTCGCTAAGCCCCCCCGCGGTCTATGGAACGGTCTCCTTCAATGGCGGCGGAAGAACGGTTATGGACTTCGCCGATTGCGCGGTCGATGATATCGCGGTCGGCGACCCGCTCGACTTCAGCTTCCGTCTGAAGTTTTACGATCCCAAGAGAGATATCCCCAACTACTTCTGGAAAGCGATTCCAGCGGTCGAGGAGGTGAAGTGAGATGGCTACCGGAATAAGGGACAAGGTTTGTATTCTCGGCATGGGCTGTACCAAGTTTGGCGAGCGCTGGGACATGAGCGCCGGCGACCTCATGGTGGATGCCTTAAGGGATGCGCTGGAAGACGCCGGTCTGGAAAAGAAGGATCTGCAGGCGGCCTGGCTGGGAGTGCACATCGACGAGATAAACATCGGCAAGGGCGGCACCTACGCGGGAATGAATCTGCACTTGCCGCTGATACCGGTTACCAGGGTAGAGAACTTCTGCGCCTCGGGAACCGAAGCATTTCGGGGTGCGGCTTATGGCGTCGCCTCGGGTGCCTACGACATAGCACTGGCAATCGGAGTCGAGAAGCTCAAAGACACCGGATACGGCGGGCTTCCCGATTCACCGGCTTTCGGCCAGCAGATGATCTTTCTCGGGCCGAACGCGACGGCTCCGGGTCTTTTCGCGCAGCTGGCGACGGCCTATGCCGCCAAATTCAACATTCCAATGGAAAGGGTGAAGGAGGCTATCACGCATGTCTCCTGGAAGAGCCATCAAAACGGAGCCAAGAATCCTCGCGCGCACTTGAGAAAAGCGGTAAGCAAGGAACAGATCATGGGGAGTCCCATGGTCGCCTACCCGCTGGGCCTCTTCGATTGCTGCGGCGTAAGCGACGGCTCCGCCGCCGCTATTGTGACAACCCCCGAGATAGCCAAGAAGCTCAAGCCCAATAACCCACTGGTCAAGGTGAAGGCCCTGCAGATATCGGTTTCATCGGGTGAGGAGGCCATGTACGACAAGTGGGACGGCGCCGGAGTCCTTACCACACAAACGGCGGCTCGCAAGGCCTATGAGGAAGCGGGAATCAAGGACCCCCGTAAAGAGATCAGCATGATGGAGGTGCACGATTGCTTCTCCATTACTGAGCTGGTGACCATGGAGGACTTGGGAATATCACCGCCGGGAGGAGCGCCGGACGACATCTTGAATGGTTTCTTCGATCTGGACGGCCAGCTGCCGTGCCAGCCTGACGGCGGGCTTAAATGTTTTGGCCATCCCATAGGGGCGTCTGGCTTAAGAATGATTTTCGAGATGTACAACCAGTTCCTAGGCCGCTGGCCGGAAGACAGGGCGGTGAAGAATCCCAAGTTCGGGCTGACCCACAACCTGGGCGGCATACCGAACGGCAACGTTGCCAGCATCGCCATTTTCGGCGTCGACTGATAACAGGCTGACCGAGAATAGTTTAAGAGGTACCAACCGCGTCGGATTCGAGCGGGGTCAGTGCCTCAACATCAGCATTTTTCGAGCTGCGAAGGGTTTGAAGTAACGACAACAGGAAAATGTTTATGTTGCAGGCCTGACCCCCCACGCATACTCGTCAGCCTGACAAGCTCCAATGTTAATTATAGGGCGCAGGAGACCGCGCCCTTTATTTTAACCACCGAGCCTGGCGGACATGATGAACCGAGGTGATGCATGCATGCCGAGAAAAAGTAGAGTACTGCAAGTAGGCGATAAAGCACCGGCTTTCACGCTCCCGGAGGCAACGACCGGCAAGATGATCAGCCTGAGCGATTTGCTCGGTCAACCTCTCATGATCGTCTTCGGGCGAGGGACCTGGTGACCCTTCTGCCGCCGGTATATGGGTCATATACGTAGAATTTATCAGGATCTAGATAGAAGGGGCGTGCGGGTAGTAGTGATCATGGCGCAAAAACGCGAGGGCATGCAGGAATTCTTGCGTCATCACAAATATCCTTTCCCGTTGCTGTCAGACGAAAGGCGGCAGGTGGTTAAGGAATACGGCGTTTATGTGGCTGTGAATTTCGAATCCTTTAATATCGCCCGGCCTGGTGAGTTCATCCTCGATGCCAACGGGACCATCAAGTTTATCTATATAGGCAGCATGCAGACCGACTTCCCGCCGGATGAAGTGATCTTCGATGTTATCGATGATTTAAAGCCGGGCTCTCCCACGAAAAAAGCCGGCTAGCTATTCCTCAAGCATTTAACCAGCCCAACTCGTCTCGCTGCCGGGAACCTGCTATATTTCTGGAATGTAATATGTGTATTAGCGCCGGAAAGGAAAGAAAATGGCGACATCCAAGTGGGACGAAGTGGCGGAGAGCTATAACGAAATATTCGAAAAAGACACCTACTACTTGGATATTATTTCAAGAATAGGGTCTGAAGTCCGGGCAGAGGAGGGCCAGATAATTCTCGATTTAGGCTGCGGAACCGGAAACCTCATGGCCCACCTCCTCGAAACATGTCCGGATTCTCATGTCAGTGGAGTGGATCCATCCCCTAATATGATCGAGATATGCGCCAGCCGGTTCGCCGGCAATCCGAGGGCCGAGTTATCTCAGGGAGACGGCACCAGAGTGGGATTCCTCTCCGAACATTTTGATTATGCGGTCTCGAATATCGCACTGCATCACGTCCTGCCCGAGTTGAGGGCGAGGTGTGCCGGCGAGATAGCCCGGGTGCTCAAGCCGGGAGGTGTTCTGGTTTATTCGGACATGTTTACCGAGGCATCTGGAGGGGCGCGTGATCCCGGACGCTGCCGGGACGTTGTCGAAAAGATGGTTGCCTATGCGCTACACAACCTCGATCTCGGAGCTTATGAAAAAATGCTCTTTCTTCTGGAGCAGATACCCAGACACATCCGATTGGAAGGCGAGTACATGACGACTGTCGATGAATGGCTGGGGCACCTGCAGCAGGGCGGATTCCAGAAACTGGAAGTAATACACGTACCTCATCCGGAATTCGGGTACCGCATAATCCGAGGGATCAAGGCGCCGTATTGATGGCCGGTTCGATAGCGGCCATGGCGGCGGTGATTTGACGCATGGATGATATGGTTAGGGCGCTCTTCTCCATCTTCTCCAGATGGCGCACGATACGTTACACCAGTGCAACCTATGCGAATTTCATCACGCTCTCGGGATATCTTAGGCTTCCGGATCAGGATCCCGTGAAAGCGATCAAAGGGCTGGCTGGTGGTGGCCTGGGCCGGGGATCGACCTGTGGAGTGGTATCGGGCGGATGCCTCGCAATTGCAGCAGCGCATCTCGCGGACATTGTGGGTGACAGAGGAAAAGGCGAGGATCTCTATCGCAGGATACTTGAATTCACCACCTGGTTCGAGGAGACATTCAGTAGCACGCTCTGCAGCGAGCTCTGCGGAGAGGCAATGAATAGCGCCGGCGGCGTCCTCGCCTGGCTGTACAAAGGAAAGGCAATAAGACGGTGTTGCCGTCATGTCGGTATCGCCAATGCGAAAGCAGTTGAGTTTCTCGACCGGCCGCTTGAGAAGAAAAACAGGGCGTCGTCTCTGGATAGGAGGCTCGCAGAAAGCGGCGGATATTGTGCGGCGGAAGTGTTGTCGGGCATCAGGGGTGAAACGGGCCTGGGGAGTCTATACCTCGAGCAACTCTCGGTGGCATTGGATGGTGGGATCGGGTTATCGGGAGGCTTGTGCGGGGCACTGGCCGGCGCCATCCTGCCGCTTTCCTTGGCTGATGATATCAGCCGTTCGATCTTGGGGCGGACGCTGCTCTTGGGGAACAAGAGCCATTTAAATAGGTTCATGGCCGAGTTCAAGCGAGTCTTCGGCTCATTCGAATGTCGCGATCTTACCAAGCTAAGCTTTTCGAGCGGAAACGAATTAGCGGCTCATATAGGAACATCGGGCAGTTGCACCGAGATCAAATACTGGTGCCGGAGGGAGGCTTCGCAGCTTATTTCGGCGATCTCTAACTGAATGCTTAAGGGAGGAGAAAAAATGCTGATGAAACGAGAAATGATTGAGATGTTCTTCAGTTTTGAAAATGCGGCCGTGGCATCGGGACACCTGGATGTGAAGACCAAGGAATTGATTGCAATTGCCTGTTCGATCATGGCCGATTGTCTGCCATGCCTGGAGCACCATTACAAGATGGCAGCGCAGAACGGAGTCACCGTCGATGAGGCCAAGGAAGCAATAGCCGTCGCCGTGGCGATAAGCGCCGGCAATAAGATCGGCAAGTTCTCAATAAAGGCCGCCGAGCTGTTCAAGGAAACAGTCTGATATATACGGAGGATCTGGTCCATTTGTGAATCCCTACACAAACGGACCAGATCCCTTTGTAGACCGCTTCTAGTTTCCTGCCGATGCTAGTTCATCGAGCGCTTGTTTTACCGTCACGGCAGGGATTCCCGAAGCCTGTATCGCTTGTGCCTGTTTTTCGAAGCTAGCGGGCGTAAGGCTGTACTCGTCACCGCTGTTATCCACCTGATGATACTCGAGTACCAGCCACGTCTTGGACGCCTTGGCCTGCGCCAACCAACCTGAAAATTCCGCGAGAGTCGTCGTCCTCAGGACTATTTGCACTTTTATCTTATAAGGATCCAAGCTGGCCGCTTCGTTATAGCCTTCATCGTAGCCCGATCGTTGGGAAGCATAATATTTCTTGATGGCCGTAATAGTCGTATTATTGTATTCCCCGTAAGGACAAGCGAAATTGTATATCGGGCCGAGCCCGTTATTTACCAACCAGGCCTTCGAGTTGGCCAACTCCGCATTGAGTTTGGTGGAACCAAGGGTTGTCAGGTCCGGGTGGGTAACGGTATGAGAGCCGATTTCATGCCCGGCGGCCTTCAACCACCTGAGTTGTTCAAGGGTCATAAAGCCCTCATATTGGTCGGAGACATACCTGGTCACCGTGAAAAACGTCCCTTTGATGTTGTAGCGAGTCATTATAGGAAGAGCTTCCGTGTATTGTGATAACCAGGAATCATCCATGGTCACGCTTACAAGCGCCCTCTGTCCGCCTGGAGCTACAGCACTGAATGAAGCCGCTATGCTGTGATTGGCCGTGACATTCGAGAAAGTGTAGGAAGCGACGGCACCGGCAGAGCTTCCGTCCACTAAGACATCGGCTATCTGGTACCCGCTGCCGGAGACGATGCTGAAGGCCTGGCTCCCCCCCGCATTAACCGTAATCGCCCCGGAAGGAGTAATGGTGCCTCCCACCCCGGCGCTGGCGGTAACGGCATAGGCGGCCAGGGGCGTGAAAGTGGCCGAAATGGTATGGTTCGCCCTCACGTTTCTGAAGCGATATGAGGTTACCGGCCCTAGCGAACTCCCGTCGACTGACACATCCGCGATGGCATAACCGCCATTTGGGCTTATGGTGAAATTCTGATTGTTTCCCGAGTTTACCCGGACGGTGGGCCCGGCGGGAGAGATTTTCCCCCCCGGTCCGCATGATACGGTGATCGTGTATTGGCTTGCACCAAAAGCAACCATCTGCGTTGCTATCAGGATTGCCATAAGAAAAAAGAAGATTACGAAAAGCCTGATATTTTTCAACTTCATTTTAAATAACCCCCAGTCCCGGTTGTTGCTCTTCAAAGCATGATACCCGATTGTTAATAATCTCTAACACGTCAGGTGGATGGCGTCCTGGAGGTGCCGGAAGTTAATATGGGTATGCTTTCAATTCTCGAAGGGAAAGGATGCTTGGTATGAAAAGCCGGGTACCGGAGAGGTTGGGAATCTCTTTTCCCATACTTCAGGGTGGCATGATCTGGATATCCGATGCGGCACTTGCGGCAGCCGTGTCGGAAGCCGGTGGCCTGGGAATGATCGGAGCCGGAGGCATGTCGATTGAAGAGATCCGGAAGGAAGTCACCCGGGCAAAAAGTATCAGCACAAGAACTTTCGGTGTAAATATCCCGCTTCTCAGAGCAGATGCGGGCGAGGCTGTTGAAGCTGCCATTCGAGCGGGCGCGGATGTGATTGCGACCTCGGCGGGAAATCCGAAGGCCTACACCGCGATAGCGCGGGATCTGGGGGCAAAGGTGATCCATGTCGTTTCCAATGTAAGGATGGCGGAAAAGGCCGAAGAGGCCGGAGTGGATGTCATCGTTGCGGAGGGTTATGAGGCGGGCGGCCACAATGGTTTTGACGAGCTGACCACCATGGTGCTGGTTCCGCAGATAGTAGATGCGGTGAATACACCTGTGATTGCGGCGGGAGGCATCGGAGATGCCCGGGGTATGGCCGCGGCCTTCTGTCTCGGCGCCGAAGGCGTTCAGCTCGGAACGCGCTTCATCGCTTCTGTAGAAAGCCCTGCTCACCCTCGCTATAAAGAATTGATACTCTCCGCAGGTGACCGCGCTACGGTCATAACCGGCCGGTCTTTCGGGCCCGTACGGGTGCTCAAAAACAAGCTGGCGGATATGATATTGCAGGCGGAACGCGAGGGGCTGCAACCGGAGGAAGTACAGGAAATGATCGGGGCCGGCCGCTCGGTAAAAGCCTGTCTGGAAGGAAACCTGGATGAAGGATCGTTCATGAGCGGTCAGATAGCGGGGATGATACACGACTTGAAGAGCGCTCGTGAGATAGTCAAGGAGTTGATGGAGGGCTGTGAGGAGATCTTTTCGTATCTAAAAGAAGGTGAGCTGGGATGACCGTTGCCCTGGTGAGGGCTGAAAAAGGCGCCGATGTCGCCGAAGCGATCAAACTGCTCGGAGGGATGGGGCAGTTCGTCAAAACGGGTGAGAAGGTCCTGGTCAAACCGAATATCTGTGCCGCCAGGAGCAGTGAAACAGGTGCCGTAACCGATCCTGAAGTGGTGGCCGAGATCTGCCGGCTGGCGGCGAAGGCGGGAGGCGAGGTCCAGGTAGGAGACAGCCCGATACATCCCTTCCGCTCGCGCCGCGTTTTTCAAAAGGCGGGCTATGGCGATTTCGAGGCGCGTTATGGTTTTCCCATGCTCGATCTCGACAGCAGCGGTGCGGTGGAGATAAGGATTCCGGGGGCGGTTGTGATACCCAAGGAAGTCATCGCGAAACCAGTTCTCGAGTGCGACTGCCTGATCAACGTGCCGGTTATCAAAACGCACCTCCAGACCATAGTCTCCCTGGGTCTCAAGAATATAAAAGGCGTAGTGCCGACTAAGAATAAGCTACTCATCCATATGAAGGGGCTCGATGCCGGAATAGTCGATCTCAACACCGTAGTCTCCTCCCGGCTTATCGTCGCGGACGGCATCATAGGAATGGAGGGAGAGTTGGCTCCCACCAACGGAAGCCCGGTTCGGTTGGGAGTCATAGTGGCGGGAGACAATATCGTCGAGGTGGATGCCGCCTGTGCCCACCTGATGGGATTGGATCCGCGGCGGGTGGCTCACCTCAGACTGGCGGAGGAACGCGGCCTGGGCCGGCTGACGGGCTACCAAATACTGGGAGAAGATATAAATTCCCTCAAGCGCAATTTCAAACTGCCCTCCCACCCCGATCTGAACAAGATAATGCTCAGCGGTCTTGTCATGCGCTTCTATGGCCATGCACGCCGTCCGATCGACCGCCTGTTCGGGCGAGGCCTTTCGCACGGAGCACCGGCTATAGTGGGCGTAGATGAGAAGAAGTGCGATGCCTGCGCAGTATGCGAGAAAGCCTGCCCCGTGGAGGCCATACGTATGGAGGGAAAGGTTCCCAGGATCGATGATGATCTCTGCATAGCCTGTTTTTGCTGTGCCGAGGCCTGTCCCCAGGGTGCACTATCGAGGGCTTGAGGAGAATCCTTTGAAGCTACCAAAGAAAGCCTATGGCAGCATATACGAGGTGGAGGACAACCACTGGTGGTTCGTCGGAAGGCGAAAGATACTCGGCGGATTGTTGGACGGATTGGATCGCAACGGTGGATGGAATATATTGGATGCCGGTTGCGGCACAGGAGGGAATTTCGGGTTCCTCGCCTCTTACGGGCAGGTGCGGGGGTGCGATTACTCCGAGGAAGCAATCCGCTTCTGCAATCTGAGAGGAGGATACGAGGTCCAAGTTGCGAGCATCTACGAACTCCCTTATGAAGACAAATCTTTCGACCTGGTGACCTCCCTCGATGTTATCGAACACCTTCGCTTCGACCTTCCGGCTTTCGAGGAGATATGGCGGGTTCTCAAGTCGGGAGGATATGCCCTGGTGACCCTCCCCGCCGGGCGGCACCTCTACAGCGACTTCGATTGCCTGGCCGGGCACCTCCGGCGCTATTGCCGGGATGAGGTTCGGCTCTTGCTCGGTGAGAGCGGCTTGGAACCGCTTCGCATAACCTGTTACGGCGCCATTATGCAACCCATCACGCGCTACTATATGTGGCGGGGGAGTATCACCAACGGCCGAATGAATTGGACGGATGCGATGGATACGATTATCCCCGGCTCCAGCCGGTTCCTGCGCCTGGCCCTGGAGCTGGAAGCCCGCCTGGTCGCCCACATGGATCTGAAGGGCGGTTCTTCCTGGGCCGTCCTCGCCCGCAAGCCCGTTTCTGCCTGAATCCCGAACAACTCGACAGCATAACTTCCATTTGTGTAAAGTAGTAATCACTGGTTAAGACAATCCTACACAAAGGTGTCAGGCACCTTTGTGTAGGTGACTGCACGAGAAGGAGGGAGAGATGGAAGCACCAGCAGAGAATTTCTTTACCCCGGTTGTTCCCCTCGACTTTGTCTATAACTACCGGGTGGGCCCTTATATTGAACGATACCTACGGGGTTTCAAGGACAAGAAGATTCTGGGCTCGAAGTGCCCCGGTTGCGGAAAGGTGGTGGTGCCGGCTCGGATGTATTGCGGTCCGTGCAATCGCCGGATGGAAGAGCTGGTCGAGGTGTCACAGGAAGGCAGCCTGGAAAATTATACCATCGGGCATGTAATCCTGGAAAAGGGCGCCATAAAACCGGCGAAAGGTCCCTACATGCTTGGTTTGATCAATCTGGATGGGACGGATTCGCTCCTCCTCGGCAGGGTTGAGGGAGTGTCCGTTGCGGCGGCAAAGCCCGGCTTGCGGGTAAAGGCCGTCTGGAAGGAGGAGTTGGATGGCGACTTCAAGGACCTCGATCATTTCGAGCCGGTTTGAGGGGGTGCAGCGATGAATAGAAAAATCGCAATTGCCGGTTACAGGATGAAGGCCGCTTCCGATCTTGTAACAACGCGCGAGCGACTCACCTTCGAACTAACTCGAGGGCTCTTCGACGATCTGGGCATTGATCGCGATCATGTCGGCACCACTATTTTCGCAACCAATGATTTCCTCGATGGCAGGACGATCTCCAACGTCTTCCTCGATCCTCCCGCGGGGGTTTATATGAGGGACGAGAGCAAGGTGGAGATGGACGGCCTCAGCGCACTCGTATACGCATGTATGCGCATTCTCTCCGGCCAGTATGAAACCGCGCTTCTGGTCGCCTTCGGTCTCTGCGGTTCCCAGGTAAGCCCTTACCTTCACGTCGAATACACCCTGAATCCGACCTATGACAGGCAGTTGGGCTTGCTCAACGAACTTTCGGCGGCAGGGTTACAGGCGAGAAGTTTCCTCAATAAGTTCGGTTATTCCGAAGACCTGCTGGATGAAATAGCGGCTCGGAACCTGCGAAATGCGGCTCTCAACAGGGATCAGGCCCGGGGAATAAAGGACGCGTCCGCGAAAGATATAAAGGACTCCTCCTATTTGTATGAACCATTACGCGAGCTGCACACTTATCCAGCTACAGACGGCGGGTGTGCCGTCCTGCTCGCTTCCGAAACTAAAGCGAAGGAATTGACCGATAAGCCGGTTTGGATTCTGGGGATGGGTCAGAGCATCGAAAGCTATTATCTGGGAGAGCGCAACTTATATGAGTCGCGCTCGACCCGGGAAGCGTCCGGGAGGGCCTATGCCATGGCCGGCATAGACAAGCCTGAAGCAGAGGTCGATTTCGCCGAGGTTTCCTCGTTGTTCGCTCAACAGGAGCCCATCCTTACCGAGGCGCTCGGTCTCTATGGCCCCGGCGATGCAGAAAAGGCCTACGCGGGCGACAACGGCATCGCGGGGAGTCTCCCTGTGAACCCCTCCGGTGGCCCCCTCGGTGCCCATCCTATCTGTGCGACCGGTTTGTTCCGCTTGAATGAAGCGATAAAACAACTGAGGGGCGAGGCGGGGAAAAACCAGGTAAAGAAGGCGGAAATCGGCGTGGTGCACGGCCAGGATGGAGTGTGCGCCCAGCAGAATACAGTCGTCGTACTGGGGATATAGGGGGTGGGCAAGATGCGCAACGTGGGAATAATCGGAATCGGCTACACCCCCGTCTTCGTGAGCAAGCGCAAGGACGTGAACATCGCGGAGATGATATCCGAGGCGGTGGAGGACTGCTTTGCCAACACCGGCCTGGGTCCAGACGACATCGATGCTATGGTGTTCGGAAACATGCATACCTTCGAGGGAGTGAACATGCCCCACCTCTGGGCGGCGGATTACATCGCTTCCCTCGGAAAACCGGTGATGAGGATAGCCACGGGAGGGACAACCGGAATGTCGGCTATCCATGCCGCCTACTATCACATTGCCTCCGGGCTGCACGACGTTGTTATGGTCGTCTGCTTCGAGAAGCAGTCCGAGGGCGATTCCCAGGTAGGGCTGATGGGTATCGTTACCCCGGAAATCATGGCCATGTTGCAAGCGGGAATCGATATCAGCGGGTCGAGCGGCATGGGCGCACTGGCGGGGGGAAGCGCGGGCGCCATTTCTTTTCAGGCCAGTTCTTACCTGGCCCGCTCGGGCGCCGGAATCGAGCATATAGACGGAATGGCCGCCCTCGAGCGCCGCAACGCCGCAAAAAATCCCTATGCGCATCTGAAAGATGCCAATGCGACAGCCGAGAGTGTAGCTCGAACAGCGCTCATTTCCTATCCAATTCGCTTCGGCCATATCTGCCCCACCAGTGACGGTGCAACGGTTGCAATACTTGCCTCCGAGGAAAAGGCAGCGGAGTTGGCGGACGGGGCGGCCTGGATTCATGGGCTTGCCAATTGTGCTTCCGATGCGAGCGCCGGCAACATCCTGGAAGGTGTGATAACCGATCCCGCCGAGCAGATGCCCTGCCAACTGGCAGCGAAGCAGGCCTTTGAGCGGGCGGGTATCAAGGATCCCAAGAAGGAAATTGACTGCGTCGAGATCTATAACGGGTTTGCTCACCAGACCCTGATGTTCCTCGAGAAACTGGGGATGTGCGAGGTGGGAGAGGCTCATAAGTTGCTGGATGCCGGCGAGCTGGAAATTAATGGTAGATGCCCGGTAAACGCATCGGGCGGCGTGGTGAGCACCAATGCCATCGGGACCTCGGCTATGAACCGCGTGACGGAGTGCGCGCTTCAGATCCTCGGGCAAGCGGGCGAGCACCAGGTGGAGAAGGACGTGCACAAAGCCTTGTCGCATGGTTGGGGCGGGCTGATGCAATACGTCACGATAACCGTCCTGGCTGATAAGCCCAGGAAGGGATAAGGGGTAAGAAATGGAAGAGACGCGGATCGTAAACGCCACATGGGATGTCTCGACTTTCAAATACCGCATCGAGGGGCAAGGGCTCACACGTATGTTGAGTGGCATGAGGGATGCCAAGTTAATCGGTATCAAATGCTCAAAATGCGGCACGGTTTATCTCCCGGGCAGCTTTTACTGCCGAAAGTGCCACATAGAGATCGATGAAGCTATCGAGGTGGGCGACCACGGAGAGGTTATGACCTACACGGTCGGTTATGCCGACGTGCGAGGAAATCCGCTGGAGGAGCCGCGCGTATCGCCGATGGTCAAGTTCGACGGTTGCGACGCCTGGGTCATGGGCGCGCTCGAAGGCGTGAAGCCGGAGGACGTGCATGTGGGCATGCGCGTGAAGGTCGCCTGGGCCGAGGAGCGAACCGGCTCCCTCCAGGACATGCAATACTTCATCCCCGAATAAAAGCTACACAAAGGTGTCAGGCACCTTTGTGTAGCCGTTTGTCATCTCTTCCTAATAAAATAAGCGTGAGTATCGTTCTTGTATTCGGGTGACAGGAGGTAGGGATGGGGAGCGTCAAGGATCTCGAGATATTGCGGCACCCGAGCGGGAACAGTCCGGGCCGGGGCA
>MELM01000049.1:0-1902 GCA_001767605.1 Candidatus Solincola sediminis
AAGGACGGATAAGGCTCTTCCTCAAGAATAATCTGGTAATCGTGTTGGTAGTCGTAGTCTTGTTTTCCTTCATCATCGTCCCTGTTGCCGGGCGTACCTTCTTCAGCCAGGAGCAGAATATTATAGCCCAGGTCGGACAATCGACATCCGGTGTCATCTACAATTACAGCCGCACAACGAAGCTGCCCCTGCCCCTCATAGGCCTGGGGTTTTATTACTCCGATCTGCAGGGAAACCCCTTCATATTAGTGGGCGGACTGCTTGTACTGGCGTCCGCGCTTTTCCTCATCCTTTTCAGGAGGGAAAAGAACGGGAGGTTTGCCCTTTTTCTTTTCGTGTACCTGCTCTTTGTCTTCTTATCCTCCATCACCCTGGTGAAGCCGTTCATTCCTTTCCTCAAGGCACACCTGCCCGGCTTCGGGAGTATAAAAGACACCGCATACTTCATGCTTTTTGTGGTCTTCTCGTTATTCCTGCTGCTGGCACTGGCCTTGAAGAGGGTGAGCAACAAAAAACGAATGCTCACCTATCTTTCTCTCGTGCTGGTTTTCTTTCTGGCCGTAAACGTCTATGCCTTCACCACCAATAAGACATTCCGCCTGTCGAAAATCCCTGATTCCTATTATGAAGCGCCAGAACATCTGCAGGACGCGGAAAGGGTGCTCGTCTTGCCCCTCAGCTGGGTCACCAACCTGGATTGGTCTAACAGCGACCTTATGTCCGGATTCTTCAACATGTTCTTCGCGGGTAATTTTGAAGTCGTGGGCCAAAATATCCTGGAAGGGCCACCCCCGCATACCCAGCAGAAGATCGTGGAGCTGGCTGACGGTTTTGAAGAGAACGAGCCCGAGTTATGGAGGTATATAAAGGAAACGGGAATAGACCATATCGTCGAGTTCAAGGGGGCGAAGAAGATCTTCACGGATGAAAAACTCGATCATACGACAACGTTGGAATACCTGGAGGATCAAGGCCATATCGAACTGACATTTGAGAATGATGACTACAGCATATTTAAGATCGTTGAGGAGCGTATCCTTTCACCGGAGGTCTATGCGCAGAATCTGACCTACCAGGAATTGAATCCCACGAAATATGTCCTGCAGTTTAACAATATGCAGTCTCCCCAGGACCTCACTTTTCTCGACTCGTTCAGCAGCAACTGGCATCTCTACATAGAGAGATTGCCGGGCGAACAGAGCATGGAGGGAACTGCTGTCGCCTATGACAGCCGGGATACGCTGGAATACAGGGGCGGGGTGCACGGATCATCCATAGGAGAAATAGCCTACCTTTGGCATTCTCCCATATTCGAGGCTACCCATGACTCGGTCTTTGGTTATGCCAACCAATGGAGGCTCGATCCGGAATACATCGAACGGAACTGTTCAAAGGATTATTACCGGGAAAATCCGGATGGAAGCATCGATTTCCGCCTGACCATGTATTACAAGCCGCAATCGCTGGCGCTCATCGGCAAGGCGATCAGCATTTCCGCCTTCTTAATAATCATCGTGGCATTGCTTGGCTTCTATCTGAGGAGAAGTGCCTTGTGGTAAAGGAGAAAGCATGAGGCCTGAGTCCCATAAGGCAGTGGCTACGCGAAGGGTTTTTGTTTATCTTTGCCTGCTGATTGTCTTGAGTGTATCTTTCGGCGCAACTTGGCTGCACGTGAGAAGCGATTCGCCGCAAGAAGTGAACACTGCAAGTGTTCTGGATGAGATCGTGCTCGATGAAGGTGGGGAATCACTCGTAAACGGCTCTCATGTTTTGAGCGACGGAGGCAATCATGGTAAGGACCTGGCTCCATTGCTCGAGCATACCTCCAGCGTAATCATTCCCGTGCAAAGGGATGAGGAGGGATACCGTACCCTTTTCAGCAATCCCTACGGATTATCCGAC
>MELM01000049.1:1930-7066 GCA_001767605.1 Candidatus Solincola sediminis
ACCCTGCTTCAACTCGATTACAATGCCAGGGAGAGAAAGGCGGCGTTGGTTATTCCCAGCTACCGGTTCTGGCTGAACGATAATGTGATTGAAACAAGGCGGATCCCTGTTTTCACTATCGACGATATCCCTCCCGATGTCTTCCTGCGCGTCGGCGGCGGAAATCCTGTCGATCTTTCCCGATACGACGGAGGCGCCAGTTTCTCATTGGGGTCGATACGCCTCAACGGCATCCAGAAGTACACGCTCGATTCGGCGAACCTGCTGGATGAAGAGAACGCGTCTTTTGAGGCCGGACTGTGGAACGAGAAACCATTTGATTGCTCCGACGAGATGCCGGGCGATCCCCAGATGTCTATGGAAATCAGCGAAGATGCGACTGATGGCCAGGAAGCGCTGCTCATATCCTCGCAAAACCACTATGCCGGCACGCTCAGGACCTTCCCGGTCAAGATGCAAGGTGAGCACGTATACAAGTTGTCTTTCGACTACAGGACCTTGAGCGGCCACAAGGTAATGTATTTCGTCGATATGAAAAGTGCGAGGGACAAGCGCAAGTCCGTCACTCAGACGATCGCTACCGCCGACAGCAAATGGCACACAGCGGAAGTCGTGCTCGATCCGACCTACGACGATGCAACGGAAGTCGATATCTGGTTGTATGCTCCCTCTTTTAGAAACGAGGACATCGTCAACCTGTATGACAATTTGATCCTCACGGAATATGCCGTGGAGGAGATACCGTTGCCGGATAGCCAAATCAAATCGAGTGAATCCCTCGAACTGGCCGAAAACTTGAGTCTCCTTAAGGGAGACAACTTCGTAACGCGATTCTGGCCAACCGACAACATGCTGGATCAAGACCTCGCATCCTTCGAGACGGGATTATGGTCCGAGGAGCCCATGGATTGCTCCATGGACATGGAGGGCGAGCCTATCATGTCGGCCGAAATCAGTAACGACGCTAGTGATGGCAGCCAGGCGTTGCGCTTATCGTCGGATAACCACTACGCCGGCAGCCTAATGACATTCCCGGCAAGGATGGAGAGAAACTATATCTACAAATTATCCTTCGACTATAAGACCGTGAGTGGCAATGACGCGATGTATTACGTCAACATGAAGAGCGCGAGTGGACAGGAAAAGGCTTCCATTGAGAATCTGACTACCACCGACAGCGACTGGCACACTCTCGAGACCGCTCTCGAACCCCCCTTCGATGATGTAACCCAAGTCGAAGTCTGCTTCTATGCCCCCTCGGACGGAAATAAGAGCATCGTCAATTTATACGACAACGTGAAGGTAGTGCCATACTGGTCAAAAAACCTGAATCAATGCTATTTATTTTCGCCAGGAGAAGTAAGTGGTTCGGGCGCCATCAAGGCCGTGGAGTACAAGCGGACAAGCAGGTATCAAACTAAGGTGATTCTTCACGGCGCGAGCGGCACCCTGCTTCTTAGGAGCCGCGATCGCTTCAGTCCCAAGTGGGCGTTGCACCCGCTGGAGAAAACACCGGCTGGCAGCCCATCCCTTTCCATCCCCGCCGGTTACCAGGTGCTGGAGAAGGACGATAACAGGCAGGCAAGCGCCGAAGAGGTGGGGCTGTTCATTGCCGAGAACAAGATTTCCGCGGTTGGCTCGGGATTCATCTCGAAGGACTTCGGCGCCTCCATAAGAAACGATAACCTTCCGAATCCACCTCTAGTTACGGCATTAGGGGGCAACACCATACCCGAGGCGCAGCACTTCGAACTGAATGGACACGAGAACGCCTGGCTGGTCGACGTTGATGAACTGGCGCGAAACGGCTATGCAACGGATTCCGAAGGAGGAGGCTACGACGTCGTATTTGTTATCGAATCCAAGGCCCTCTTACGTTCTTATGCCGCGCTCCTTATTCTTGGATTGGCCATCCTCGTTTGTGTAGCTTTCACCCTTTTCCATTTCAACAGGTGGGTGAAAGAAATGAGAAATCGCTCAGCCAAGATCTAGATATTGTCTCCACCAGTCTATGGCTTGCTCAAGACCAGCGCTCAAATCATACTTGGCCGACCAGCCTATGTCTTTCAGGCGGCTGGTATCCGCCACGATCATGCCTGGCTCATCCGGTGAAACCTCGACCGCACCGAGGCGAACCAGGTCTGTCTTCTCCATGCTTTCCGCAATCCGGTATATAACATCTCTCAAGCGGACGGGATTTCCCGAGGCGATATTAACAGACCCGATATAGCCGCTCTCCAGCACCGCAACGAATGCATCGGCGACATCGCTGACATGAAGAAAATCCCGTATCTGTTGGCCGTGGGAGCAGAGCGCCGGCTCATTTTTCAAAAGAGAAGTTATTACGGCGGGTACGATTCTCTTGGGATTCTCATACGGCCCGTATAAGAAAAAGACCATGCCCCAGGCGCTGCTGATGCCTAACTCTTTAGACGCGTGCTCGAGGATCTCATGCAGGGAATGTTTGCATGCACCGTACAGCGTAGATGGGTTCATCGGCGTAAGGGTCTCGGAACAATACCCGTATTTCCAATCATATTCGGCACAGGAGCCCGCTATCACCGCCCGGCTTCCCCCATTAGCCGCGAACTCGGCAATAAGGTCTATGCTCGCCTCCAGCCATCTCAGGTTCTCGAGAGACGACCAATATTTTCCGTGAGCCGTGTACCAGGCGAAATGCAGCAGGTGGGTTGCTTTGATATCGGATATCAAGTTACGCCTCTGGAGCGGATCCAGAAGGTCGCATTCGTGCCGGATCAATTGTTTGCTATCTTCGCAGCCGGGGCCGTGTTTTATATCAAGGGCGTGCACTTCATAATCGCGCTCCATGAGAGCCTCTATTGCATGCCGTCCTATGAATCCGGAAGCACCAGTCAAGAGGACTCTTTTTTTCATGTCTAATCCCTCATGAAATCCGGGTAAGTATTATCCCTATCCGATATGGTAGGCTCAGGCAGGGGCCATTCTATCCCGAATGCGGGGTCATTCCATCTCGCGCCGCTCGCACACTCCGGATGATAAAATTCCGACATCTGATAAAACACTACCGTGTCATCCTTCAGAGTCTGAAAACCATGGGCAAAACCTTCCGGAATGTAAAAGTACTTAGGATGGGCTTCGCTTAATTCGACCCCATACCACTGGCAATACGTTGGCGAGGACTTCCTCAGATCTACGATGACATCGTATAAAGATCCCTTTATACAACTGACCAGTTTGGCTTCCTGGTGCGGATCGCTCTGGAAGTGCATGCCCCTGATCGTGCCTCTTTTTATATTGTAGGAGACATTGCACTGCACGATGCGAGGATTGAGACCGTGAGCTTCAAACTCATTTGCGCAGAAAGTCCTGGCAAAGAATCCGCGCTCGTCTTCGATCTTATCGAGCTCGATCAGAAAAGCTCCCTTCAGTCTCGTTTCCATAAAGTTCATCTACAGCACCTCGACTCGAGGGATAGGGATGATGAATCTGCCTCCCCACTCGCGGATACAACTCATCTGGCCCATTATCTCTTCCCTTATATTCCAGGGAAGGATGAAGACGTAGTCCGGTTTGTCGACTCTGATCTGCTCCGGGCTCTTAACCGGAATATGCGTGCCCGGAAGGTACTTTTCTTGTTTGTGCGGGCTGCGGTCAACTGTATAATCCAGAAAATCCGTCCTTACACCATAGAAGTTGAGCAAGGTGTTCCCTTTTGCCGGCGCCCCGTAACCCACTATCCGCTTGCCCTGCTCTTTCAATCCTATGAGCAGCGAGAGGGTTTCTCGCTTTATCGCCCTGACGCTTTCAGAGAATCGATGGTAGGTCTCGAGGTCAAGCAAACCGAAAGCCCTCTCCTTATCCAGCAAATCCCTTACCCTGCGCGTGACTCCCTTCGATTCATCTTCCTTGTGCCTGGCATATATTCTCAGCGAGCCGCCATGTGTGCCGATCTCGTCCACGTCAAAGATCTCGAGGTCATGTGAGGCAAATAGCTTTTGTGCCGCAATAAACGAGAAGTAGGAAAAGTGCTCCTGGTAAATAGTGTCAAATTGATTGTCTTCGATGAGCCTGAGTAGATGAGGGAATTCCGCCGTAATAACGCCATCGTTTTTCAAAGCGATCCTCAATCCCGCTACGAATTCATTGAGGTTCGGGTTATGGGCCAGAACATTGTTGAAGAGTATCAAGTCGGCCTTTCCCCTATTCTTTATCATGCCTTCGGCATAGCCTACATTAAAGAACTCGATGTCCGTCGGAATGCCCTTTTCGATCGCGATCCTTGCGGTGTTCGATGTCGGCTCGACACCCAGCGATCGTATGCCTGCTTCTTTAAAAAACTGTAGTAAATACCCATCGTTGCTGCCTATCTCAACAACGAAGCTATCCCGATTGAATCCGAAACGTTCGATCATCATTTCCGTGTACCCTTTGCAGTGCCGCAACCAGCTGTCCGAATACGAAGAAAAATAGGCGTAATCAGACGAAAATATCTCATCGGCCGGTACGAATTCCCCTATCTGAACCAGATAACAGTTTTCGCAGAGATATACGTCCAGGGGATAATAGAGCTCCTCCTTATCCAGGTCGCTTTCCGAGAGAAAGGAGTTGGAAAGCGGCGAATTACCCAGGGATAAGAAGGCGCCGTCGAGCTTGCTATTACATGCTCTGCATTGTTTCATCTTGCCTTCTCGAAGAACTCGACCTCAAATCCATATACAGGTTTATATGCTCGAGCCTTTGCTGCAGATTATGCTCATGCGCGCCCCGGTCTATCTTGTACTCATCAATCGAAAGTTCTACGGCCCGACCGAAATCCAGAACGGGATACCAATTCAATTTGTTCAAGGCCTTGGAGATGTCCAACTGTAAGAGGTTCGCCTCCAGTCCATTGTCTTGTTGGGGACCAAATTCATATTCTCCTTCGCCCCATTGCAGTATTATTTCTTGCACCAGTGCCAGAACCGTAATCCTCTGATTCAAGGATGGCCCGAAGTTCCAGGCTCCCGAATAATCCTTTCCCTTCTCGATCAAGAGCGACCCCAGGAGCAGATACCCATAGAGCGGTTCCAAGACATGCTGCCAGGGCCTGATCGATCCGGGATTCCTGATCAGGATCGGTTCATCTTTCAACAATGCACGGATGCAGTCGGGAAC
>MELM01000049.1:7144-7326 GCA_001767605.1 Candidatus Solincola sediminis
AAAAGAATGGATATAAGAGGAGGTGATTATTTCGGCGGCCCCTTTTGAAGCGCTGTAGGGATCCTTGCCGCCCATGGGATCGACTTCCCGGTACGGATACAACCACTCACGGTTCTCATAGCACTTATCGCTGGTCACGTTTACGGCGGCTTTTACTGAGGGTGTGTTTCTTACCGCCTCGA
>MELM01000049.1:7521-7667 GCA_001767605.1 Candidatus Solincola sediminis
AATTGTCTCCTTCAGTTTTCGGCGGGAGAGCGTAGCCGATTACCCTTGCACCGAGATGCAGAAGCCAGATCGCCAGCCAGGAACCCTTGAATCCGGTATCCCCGGTGACCAGGACCGTTTTTCCCTGGTAAATACCGCTCAAACTA
>MELM01000050.1:0-303 GCA_001767605.1 Candidatus Solincola sediminis
CCCGGAGTGCGGCAGGTCCGTGCTCGTCGGCTTCGGGAGAAGACCGTGGGCCGAGCATTATCAAGAGGGGTTCCATGAAAAACTTTCGATGGTACTCTATTCACCTGAATTTGTGAAGTGGACGGTTCGGGAGAAAAAACCATCAGAGAGGAAGGCGGGGTGAGGTCCCATTGTGCGGTCGCATTCTGGCTCGGGGCGATCATGGGCGGGGCATTTATCGCAATGTTCATTGGAATCATGCAGGATATCGGAAACAGAATCAGGGCGAGGAAAGCCAGGAAACGTAGTATAATATAATTATCT
>MELM01000050.1:354-2972 GCA_001767605.1 Candidatus Solincola sediminis
AATGAGCGACGGCGTCACGGTCAAAATCGACTTCCCAAGACATCCGAAAACGAAAATCCTGGTTGATATCGCAGGTCCGCATTCACCGTGGAGCCTGATCCTCTTATGGATTCATGCAGGCGAATTTTATCCGAAGGGGATCATCCCCGCGAAGGTGGATATCGAGCGGGAGGTTGGATGGAGCGGCGAGCGCGGGATATTTCGCAAGGCATGTATCGAGGCCGGGTTCGTGAAAGAGGAAGAGGGAGGGGGGATCGCACTCCACGATTGGAAGAATCATAACGGATGGCTTTATTTCAAGGACAAGCGCAGGCAGGCGGCAAGGCGTGCGGTCGAGGCGCGATGGAGAAAGCGCTTTGAAAATCAGGAAGATGATGCGGGGCGTATACGGGACGAATCGGAAGAAAAGAAGGGCGCGAAAGATACAGCCCCTCCCGAGAAAAAGAGTGGAAAGGCCAAAAAGGAACCTGCATTCATCCTGCCAGCCGATATTTCAGCCCCGGCCTGGAATGCCTTCGTCGAAATGAGAAACAAGATCAAGAGACCGCTGACTGACTACGCAATGGGATTGATCGTCAAGAAAGCCGTAAAGCTCGCCAATGAATCAAACGCTACTCCCGATGCGATACTCGAACAATCCATCGAACGATGTTGGCAAGGGCTGTTCGCATTGAAATCGGACCCCGTGCAGCCCCCCGCCAAGCGCCCGGCGGAAGGCGCTTCTTCTCCCGAAGAGGACCGGCGCAAGAAAGAAAAGAAGAAAAAAGAGTTCGACGAAGCGGTGAAGGAGCTGCAAGTAATCAAGGCGTCAGGCAAATTCTACATGCCGCCCATTCCCAAGATGAAGAAAGGAGAAGTAGATGGGTAATCTGTTCGAGCCGGAGGAATGGGTGAGTGATGATTGTGCGGTGGAGACATGCCAAAACGGGTATATCTTCGCCTGGGACCGTGGGTATCAGGTCATGTATCGTTGCCCCGCATGTCGACGTGGAGAAATCATCATCCCGTATTATCAAGGCACGGTGAAATTGCGAAGCTCGGAGGAAATGACGAACCGCAGAGCCATGCGCACCGAGATTGCTACGGACTGGAAATTCCGTAAAGACAGGGCGCGAGAGCTATTCGCTGGACTGGCTGAGATGTTCATGCACATTGCTAAGGGAGGAGATAAATGAAACCTTGCACTTGCCGACATTGCGGTCCCCTCCCGGGGAAGAAACGCAGAGAGGAAAAAGAAGCCGAGCCTCTATGCTGCCCTTCTTGCGGCGCATTGATGTCGCGTGGATCGGTGACATGCCGGCCGTGTGCACTCGAACGCATGAAGAAGGAAATCGGATCTTGTTTCATCAAGGACAAGCAGATGCCTTACTTCGTCCAGTTCAAGCGCGAGAAGAAATGGAGAGGGTGATTGGATGAGGGAGCAAAGACGGAAGAATGAAGCCCACCTCCTGTGCCAGTACCGGGCACCAAAGGATCACGATCTTTGCATTCTTGCACAGAAGAGCCGGAGGTGTTCCGATGGAATGAAGTGTGGACGCAAGCGCGTCGGTGTCCGTGGGCGCCCCAAGGGCCCGGGGCAATCTTCCCGATCGCAAAAGCGATGCCCAATGGCCCCGATCTTCTTCCGTGGACTGTCGGGCATCGGGGCGTTCCCTGTGTTCGGAGGATTCCGATGAAGGGTGGATATTCGGTCCATTCGGTGTGTTGCGGCTGTGCCGCGATGTTTGCGGTGCGGCCGTGCAATGCGCCGAGGAGCGTCCGTTGCAGGGCATGCCGGAAGGTCTACGACAACGAGAGGCGGAAAGTTTGGCGGAGAACACATCCGCCGGCCGTCCCGAGGCGCCGGGAGAAAGATACGATCGTGGCGTATGCCTCGCGCCGGCGCGAACTCGCCAGGGGCTACGAGGCAAACCTTTCGGATTCCAGGGTCCGGGCACGCATCGTCAGAGATTTCGGGATTCCAAGCCGTGCGGTCACATCGATAATGATCAATGCGAAAAGACAGGCGGTGCTCGCTGTACGTGCTGTGCGGGCGCTGCAACGACGGGAGGTTGGGAATGGGGCGAGACGC
The DNA here is from genome assembly GCA_001767605.1 of Candidatus Solincola sediminis. Lineage (GTDB taxonomy): Bacteria > Actinomycetota > Geothermincolia > Geothermincolales > RBG-13-55-18 > Solincola > Solincola sediminis. Next base: position 2,426 of record MELM01000050.1, read on the forward strand.
AGACGCGATGCAGTCCGTTTTTAGGTTGTCGCTTAAAGAGATCGAGGAGGTCCTCGAGAAGAAGCGATCCATCACTGATGCCACGCGTTTGGCGGCGAGCACGCTGATGAGCTATGCCAAGATCAAGAGCGCCGACATCCAGGAGGAGGCGCTGCGCGCGGCGATCCGGGGCAAACAACCCAAGGCGATCGGGGTCGGTACGGGAAGGGGTGGCGTAGGGGCATGATCTGGATCTACCGCTGCATCTTGGCCGAGGACTGGGAAGAGAACCGGCGCCGATGGAAGGCGGCCGGCTGGAAACTATGCGGACCGATGCGATCGATCGGTGGGTGGGAATCGGTGATCGTAAGAAAGAAAGGAGGACGGGATGAAGCCATCTGCGAAACTTGTGCTCGATTACCTGCTACGCAATCGGCATCGCGCAGTTCCATCGACTGAATTGGCCGATATTCCGATGCTGGATTATCGCAAGCGCATAAGCGAATTGCGACGAGCAGGATACGTCATTACTCGCCAGCCCGTACCAGGCAAACCCTACATGGCATAT
>MELM01000050.1:3028-3259 GCA_001767605.1 Candidatus Solincola sediminis
ATGCCCGATTGGGGATGGCGCGAAGAGGATGCGATCGACGAGTTCTTCAAAGGTAAACCAATCCGGCGTTACTCCATCTCGACCGGCGGCTGGTCTGGAAATGAATCAATCATAGAAGCCATGCAAGAGAACGGGATTCTATGGATGATGATCTGGGTTCAATCGCGCCGAGGCGGGCATTATATTTTCGAGACGAAGAAGGAACCGGAACTCCGCCGCCGGGCGGGGAAA
>MELM01000050.1:3273-3382 GCA_001767605.1 Candidatus Solincola sediminis
GACTCTTTGAATGTTGTATCCACGGGAAAAACGATCTATGTGCGCCTCGATGTTGAAATCCAAGTCCAGTTGCCCGTGGAGATTCCCGAGGATTCAATCGGCGAGGACG
>MELM01000050.1:3395-5230 GCA_001767605.1 Candidatus Solincola sediminis
TAGCAAAGACCGGGAAGCGGCCATCGAAGCGGCATGCGGATGGATTCATCAAAGCGGAGAAATAGACGTTTCTGGAACGCTTGGTGTCCCGTTTCATACGAGGACCCGTGGCCCAGATCATGTTTGCTCGCTTGCAAAAATCTTCGCAGATGTATCAGACAGTGACGTGACCGAAGTTCGGATCGAGGATTGATCTTGCGGCGCTACCGATCAAGGGTACAGCCTGTGGCCTTCGCCTTCGGGCGATACCGTCAGGCCGCCGCAAGGGGAGCGGGGTGCTTACTAACCGCTTGGGCACCCCCCGAAGCGGAGTATAAGGCAGGGAATTGGAATCCCGGTTCGCTACCGGGTGCAATCTCTGCATCCCCGCTCCTGTCTTTGAAAACTGATGGTGCTGGCGGCGGCGTGTCGGGGAATAATCACGAGGGCCGGGAAGATGGTTCGATCCCATCCCGCCAGCGCAAAAAAGAATGACCGAGGATCGCATGCCCTACTGCCAATATGAAGATAGCGCCGAGCAATGCTTATGGTATCGCGAGCATTTCGGATTTGCGGCTGAGGGCAATCGCACCGTGGATCAATGGAAAGAATCGCGGTGCGCGAATTGCAAGACCGGGAGAGATCGAGAGATTGAAAGATCACGGATACGTCCGCCGACCTGTACACGGTGCGGCGGCGGGATATGCGGGGCACGGAAGAAGGGATACAACAGGGAGGACCTTTTCTGCCGCTCGTGCTCGGCAAGGATGAGGGCGAAGAAGAGAAGCGGGGGGGGAAGACAGGAATGAGCGACGTCCGCGTCCAGGTCAGATTTCGGAACGATATGCTACAGCGTCTTATCGACGAGAACCCGCTGCCGATGTATAAAATCGCGGAGGAAATAGGTGTTTGCTATACGCACTTAATGGGATTAAAGAGTCTTCAACGCTCTCCGTGGGGTAGGCTATCCAGAGAAGAATATGGTGATGCGGCGATTCGTATCGCAGCCTATTTCAATCTCCCGCCGGAAGTTCTTTTCCCGCCGGAAATCTACCGCATCAAATGGCCGTCGAAATTGGAGAAGGCTTTCCCTGCCGAGCGGATCGCCTGTCTGGTCCAGTCCGACGAACAAAGGAGGCGTGCGCTGCCGCCGCATGAGGAAATAGAGGACAAGGAGAAGAGGGAGCTTCTCGACAGCATGCTGAAAACGCTTACTCCAAGGGAGGAAATGGTCCTGAGAAAGCGTTTCGGCTTGGGGGATGAAGAAGCTCACACGCTCGAGGAGGCGGCCGCGGGGATGGAAGTAACAAGGGAGCGCATCCGCCAGGTCGAGCTTAAGGCACTCAGTAAGCTGCGCCACCCCAGCAGATATAAGGCAATATCTCCCTATCTTCCAGAAAGAAAGGCCAAAGACCCGGCAGAAGTGGATCCAAGGAATTATTGGATGGCAGGCACGCAAGACAGGGAACGTAGTACAAAGCAAATTGAAGTTGCCAAAGCGAAGAGAATCGCTGCTTATGAGACACGGCGCGAGCAAGCAAGAATATATGAGTGCAGCGAATGGGCGGTCCAGTGGTTCAAGAAGAGAAGTGGGCGGTTGAAGAAAGGTTTGTGTCCTCACTACTATTACAAGACGGCGAACGGAAAAGGATGGTGGGAAACCGAAGAAATGATCTGCCTGGATTGCGGAGAGGAGTTCCAAAGGGATAAGGCCACTACCCAAGAAATGATCAAATTGAGACCGGTAGTTCTCGTTGGGAAATGGTTGCGAGAGAACCTCCTCATGCGTTTCGCATTTCTACGGGAGTGCCCAGAGCACCTGAAAGCGGCAGCAGAGGCATGGCTATCCATCGACA
>MELM01000050.1:5243-5507 GCA_001767605.1 Candidatus Solincola sediminis
GCGCATTGGACGGTGCCTGTGCTATTCTGTAGTGCAAGCGCGGACGCGCAAAACCGGATCGGCGAGACCGTCCTCCCGTCGTTTCGGGGCAGCATCTTGGGCCGGGGCCGTCCACCCCGGCCCTTTTCTTTTCCGTTGTCATCGGATATATTCTTTCTTGAGATGGACGCGAACCGAAAACGAGAGCGCAAGCAAGCGGACCGTCTATGGTCTCAGTACATCCGTCTCCGAGATCGAGATACCTGTCAACGATGCTGGAAACCC
>MELM01000051.1:0-325 GCA_001767605.1 Candidatus Solincola sediminis
GGAAGGGGTCGTCGGCACCTTGTTCCTGCCGGCAGGGGAAGGTGTGCGGCCTGCCGTCATAGTGCTCAGTGGATCCGAGGGTGGGACTTTCGAGCCGGCGGCTTCGCAGTATGCAGCCCAGGGCTTTGTCACCTTCGCGCTTGCTTATTTCGGCATGGAGGGACTGCCCGAAGATCTCGAGGAGATCCCGGTCGAGACCGTCGAAAAGGCTCTGGAATGGATCGCGGCACAACCACGCGTTAACGGCGATGCGATAGGCGTCTGGGGAGCGTCCAAGGGCGCCGAGCTTGCCCTGCTTTCGGCCTCGATATATCCCGCCATCAAG
>MELM01000051.1:354-10286 GCA_001767605.1 Candidatus Solincola sediminis
GCATCGGTGAGACTATGGGGAAGGTCCACAAATCATCGTGGACATATCACGATAAGCCAGTCCCATTCGTACCATTGGCCTTCAACATGCGGATCGGGATGAGCTATTTCTGGTCGAGATATCGGCACAAACCGTGGCCGACCAGGCCCATGTACGCGCACGCGATAAAGCATGCGCCCGACCTTGAAAGCGCCAGGATAAAGGTTGAGAACATCAACTGCCCCGTCCTGGTGACCGGAGGGGGGCAAGACGGCGTCTGGCCATCCGATGAGATGGCAAGGATTATAGGCAAGGGGCTTGCCTCTCGTGGCCGGAAGTCCGAGCACGTGGTCCTCACCTATCCGGGCGCGGGACACCAGATCGTAAGCCCGTATTCATCCACGAGCATAAACTACCTGACGGTAGGAGGAGGGTTCGTCGAGCTTCTCGGCGGGACTCCAAAGGCAAACGCGCTGGCTTCCGAGGACTCATTCCCGAAGATTAACGAGTTTCTTGATAGAGCGCTGGGATTGTCTAGTTGAGGGTGTTTATTCGGAGGCCTCGCTTGTCTTGCAAGGCAAGCTCATCACTCTTTCTGTTATTCAATTGTCCGTCGAGCTAATAGCCCTCTTCATCCTCTTCCGCGATCCCGGGCTCCCCTTCCGCTTTTGGCTGTATCGCTGGTTCAACAGAAGATATTTTGAGATCATATTCGATGGGTTTCTCCCAGCTTAGCTTCAAGGTAATCTCAGCCCGCTCTTCTTCGGCGGCTGCGCCCAATGCCATCTGTACTTGGTGCATAGGCTCCAAGACTACGAAGTCCTGTGCCCTTTCCACCACGACTTTGCCATCCTTTAAGCTCGAGGCGATTTCCTCCAGATAGCTTATTGCCGTTTGTAGTTCGAGGTTTGCTTCAAAATTTACTTCCTTTGACATAGACCTTTCCTCCTTTTTCAATTCATGACTATTTCTTATCAAGGAACGAGGGAAAGCAGGGCTTGCTGCAAAACTTCTTCTCGGATAGCTATAACGCTTGTTCCGCTCGTCTATTCGGTGGTAGCAAACTCTATCCCGAAGTGCCTGAAACAAAGAATCGATTACCTGCAGGAATCGAGAGTGAGCATCCGGCTCTGTCCGCCCCCGGTTCTGTTTTCTTGAAATTTTGGATAGAAATTTGTAAGAGAAGAAATCTCTACATTCTTTCATATATCTATTTAGAATTCCTACTCACTCTTTCCAACACAGTTTATCTTAATCGAATTTCGTAATATCTATTTTCATTTTCTCTGAGCCAACATTCCCCAAACCATTTGATTTTACCTTATTATGTGCACTCTATTTACACTCGCTTCTTGGATTCAAAATTCAGACTGCGGGCAGTAACAGACTATAAACATCAATAAACCGCATCGCATAGAGTTTTTTCGAGTGGGTCGTCCTTGATCTTGTATCTCACCCTATTCATGCATACGCGAAGCGTTCGGTTAAACTGCGTTAAGTGCGGCGTCGATAAAGCATTGGAAACTTACGCCACAACTGCTTAGCAGACCTGAAGGAGGCCATGGCAAAAGCGATGAGTGAAAACGCGGTCATCAAGAACGAGATTATCCTTGCGAAGGGTGAAGGCGAGTATCAGGAGGTGCGCCATATAATCCTCGAGGGCTCCAACAAGGCGATAGGCAAAGCGCTGGGAGACATTGCCAGGGAAGCTTACGGAGTACTTGACCTTTTTCCCTATGCGGACGCAATCTACGCGAAGGCCCATATGGAATACATTCGGGATAACGACCCTAGCCTTTTGGAGCGCATGAAAGGGGTGGCCCAGTCGTACGCAGTCGGAGAAAACGAGCTGGCGTACAATACGAGCATGCTAAATTATGCGCTCGGCGGCAAAGCGTGCTCGGCCGTGTTTTTCCCACCCTCACACACCGTGAACGGCCACCCCATGATCTCCCGCAACACGGAATTTTATACTGCCACCTTCAGTGAGTTCGTCGGGCTGGAGCCGGTCCCCGGCACCCCTGGCCTATTTTCACAAAACTACGTCATGGAACTCTACCCGGATGATGGATACCCGTCTATGGTCGCCGGATCACTCGATCTGCTCAGCGGCCTATGCGATGGTATGAACACCGAGGGCCTCTCGGTTTCCTATCTGGCGGATAACAATGTACTCACAATCGCTACTACCGACCCGACCAGGCCGGTCGGCCTCATGGACCAACAACTGGCACGGCTTCTTCTGGAAACCTGTGCTACGGTCGATGAAGCCAAGGTAACCATCCTCAAAAACAAGTTCTTCATGCTCTTCGATGGATCTCACTTGATGGTGGCGGATGCGAGCGGCCGCTCTTTCATCGCCGAGCTGTCCGAGAAGGACTTCACCATACATTTCATCGATAATGATAGAGCCCCGCAGATAATGACCAACCACTCGGTCTGGGAGTACCCGGATACGACCACCTTCCCGGAGGTGCCGACAGATGCCCGATATGATAGTTTCAACCGATACCGTGTGCTGGATGACTACATTAGAGGTCACGAGGGCAAATTTTCCCGGGAAGACATGCGATATGTCCTGTCCCTTGTTTATGCGAATACCAACGACAGTTCGGAAGGCGCCGCGCATGACCTGCCCTGCAGAATACTATGGCCTATTCTGTACGACTGCCATGACCGCTCTTTCACAATGAAGTTCTATCTGAAAGACGGAGAGGAAGAGGCGATCACCGGAGGACCTGAGCCCATCTTTTCCGAAACGATGGAGTTCAAGCTTCAATCATAATCCGGAAGACCTTGCAATGACGCAAAACGCATGCTTGTTCTTATTTAAAAGGTATGTGTCGCAAGGCCCGTGCGAGAGGAGTTTCAAGGTGGTGTACTCGGTGCTGCAATTCACGCACATCGCCACCGAGCCTTGTCTCATGCCTCATGGCATACATCACATATCCAGCCCCGGTCATGGCAAAGCCTAATATAAAGGCCTTGAGACCAAGGGACGGTAGCTGTGCCGCCGCGGCCAGAAAGCCCAGAGCCGGTATGACTCCCCTGCCCGGGAGCTTAACCCCGCCCCCGGGCCAGCCCTTGACGGCTAGACGGAAAGCGCCAAGATTTACGATAAGCATGGCGAAGATGGCAGTGACGTTGGATAGGGAAACGATCAGGTTCCCTCCCCTGGCCAAAATGATGAGAGCAGCAGCTATGCCGGCTGCCATAACCACGCTGAAAACCGGGTGTCCCCTTTTGGACATCCTGCCTACAGCCGGGGGTACATCGCCTTGTTGTGCCAGACGTATCAAAAGCTCACTCGCTCCGAGCACATTGGCGTTTGCTCCCGAGAGAGTGGAGACACAGGCGGCGAAGGCGATGAGCGGACCGCCCCAGGAACCCATTAACTCGGCAGCGGCCTTACCCAACCCGGCCTGGCCAAAATCGGAAACACCGCTTGCGAGTAACGCGATTATTACACCCATATAAATAAGGCCGGCGATAACAATAGAGATGATGATCGCGCGCGGCACTGTGCGGTTAGGATCGCGGACAGATCCCGCCATGTTTGTGACAACATTGAAACCGGTATAAGCGGTGAATAGCATGGCCGTAGCTCCCAGAAGCGAGCGGGTGCCGTCGTGGACGAAAGGCGTCCAGGCTATCATTCCGAATTGCGCGAGGCCATAACCGACCAGCAGCAATAAGATGGCTACTTTGAGACCGACCAGACCTGTCTCCGCCTTGCCGACGAGATCAGCGGGTCCGAGGTTGAGAAGCGCGATGCCTCCGACTGCAATCAAGGCTGCGGCGGTCGGCCCGAGAGACTCGACGAAATATTGCTGCAGGTACGAGCCAAAGGAAATCAGGACGAAAGCGATCGATATAACGGCGTTGAGATAGAAGCCCCACATCGCCAGGAATCTCCAGGCGGGGGAAAGGATTTCTCCTAATGGAGCATAGCCGGATTCACCCGGTTTGGATCGGCTGGATACAACAACGAAGGAGAGCGCGGAGAGCATCATTACAAATCCTGCTATCAGGTAAGCGAGGAGTGCCGATGGGCCAGCCGTATCAATGGCGATGCCCGAGAGCGTGAATACTCCCGCGCCTATCATCGTCCCGACGCAGAACGCCACGCACGGGATCAAGCCTATTTCATGCTTGCCCTCTTGGTGCTCCGGTGCCATTAAGGCTCTCCCACGTTATCAGCAGCTCATATATCGGCCAGGTCGGCCTGGAGCCAGGCTGGCAGTTCCTGATCGAAGTTCAGGCCCTTTATATATGGCAGCACGGTGTCCCGATACAGCGTGGGACGATATACCTTGATTACCAATAACTGGAATTGAAGGAATTTGGGATCCGCAATGATAGGACGCTGGGTCACCTCTCCCGTGCGAGCCAGGTTATAAGTCAGAACCGCCTTCGCCAGGGTTCCTTCCGCAACCTCAACGCCGTAACCGCCATCGTTGCCGTAGATATTTACCAGAGTTTCAACGGATGGGACGTCAAGACCCGCGCTTGTTGCCAGATCGTAGAGTTGCTTTGCCTTCAATTCCGCCGAGGCATCCACCTTGGGCTTGCCGATTGCATTCCAGACCACGATCGAAAGAACCAGCAATGCAAGAATGATTACGGCGGCTATCGACCATCTGAACCATTTATTCTTGATATTCATGACGCTCATGCCGGACCTCCCTCCTCGGCTGGAGAAGGCTTGGGCTTTTCCTCTTGTTTCCAGGACGGTTTACGCAACCACAGGAACAGAAATGGTACCCCGAGCCCGAGGCCCAGGGTTCCTCCAAGCAGGAGCAAAGCGTACAACGCCGGGGAATTACTGCCAAACTGCGACGGCGGGATCAATCCTATGAAGAACACCAGGACAGAAGATACCAGCCCGACGCCGGCCATGAACATAAGGGCCGGCACCCGGTATCCACGCGGCCGCTCCGGCTGGCTTTTCCGCAATTTAACTACCGCGATGAACAGCAGGACATACATAATGAGATATATCTGGGTGGTCATGGCCGAGAGAATCCAGAAGGCGCTGCTTACGCTTGGTATGAACGCGAAGAGCAAAGCGATAACCGATACGACGATACCCTGACCGATGAGTATGTTCTGCTGGATGCCTTTTTTGTTCATCTTCTGCAATTTAGGTGGCAGGTAGCCGTTCTCACGCCCCACCATGAGCAAACCTTTGCTCGGTCCCGCCAACCAGCCCATCATGCCGCCGAGCATGGCGCAGACGATCATCAGCGCGAAGGCGGGTGTGAGGAAGCCGACGTGAAAATACTCGAAGAACTGTTGGAAGGCCTGCATGACTCCCGCCGTCAGGCTGAGCTGATCGCGAGGCACCACAAACGAGATGGCGAGCGCGGGCAATACGAAAATGGCAACTGCCATTCCCGATGCGACGAACATCGCCCGGGGAAAATCCTTGCTCGGCTTTTCCATTTGATTGACGTGCACGGCGTTGACTTCCATGCCGGCGTAAGACAGGAAGTTATTGACAATAAGCACCAGGCTGGCGATGCCCGCGAATTCGGGAAGAAGACCGGTGCCGGCCGAGTAATTCTGGCCGCTGCCGAAGAGATACAGGATGCCCAGACCCACCAGGGTTACCCCCGGGATAAGGGTGCCTATCACCATGCCGCCACTGGACAAGACCGCGCTGGTCTCCAGCCCTCTGAACGAGACGAGCGTTGAGCCCCAGAAGAAAACAAGGATAATAATGCCGGTGTAAAGTCCACTGGAAGCGAGTCCGGGGCTGATGATGAAAGCAAGGGTACTGGCGACTGAAGCAAGCAGGCTCGGGTAATAGGTGAGAGTCATGGCATACTGCGTCCAAATGGCGACGAAACCGGCTTTGGGCCCTACTCCTTCTGAAACCCATCGATATACTCCGCCGTCCCAGGCGCTGGCCAGCTCAGCCGAGACCAGGGCGGTGGGAATGAGAAAAACAACGGCAGGTACGAGATAGAGGAAGATGCAGGCCCAGCCATAGATGGCCATGGAGGGCGTGTTCCGGATACTGGCCACGCAGGCGACGGTCATGAAGCAGATGGTCGTCCAGCTGATGTACTTTATTCCGCCCGGCCCGGCCTCGTTACTTTTATCCGCCATCATCTCCTCCTCTGTTATGTTCAGTTATGAACCCGAATTCAGGATGGATTTTCCGCAATATATTGAAGGAGCAGAGCTTCCGCCAGAATACATCGTTCGAGTTCCGCCAAATCAACGCTTTCGTTTGAGGAATGAATTGCTGCAGCGGAGTCCTCAGCACCCCAAAGGATGATCTCGGCCTGTGGCGCCGCTATGGCCAGGTTGCAGACCAATGGGATCGAACCTCCCTGTCCCATGAGCACGCTGTCCTTGCCATATGCTTCGTGCATGGCTCGCTTGGCAGCCGCATAACCGGGCCCATCGGTTTTGGCCGCAAAGGCCGGCCCTGCCTGGCCCTCTATCACGCTAACCTCGATGCCCCACGGTGCTGACGCCCGAAGGTGTTCGGCCAGGCTCTTTCGCGCATGCTCGCAGTCCAAGCCGGGTGGCACGCGCATGCTTATCACGGCGCGCGCTTCGGGAATCAATGCGTTGGCCGCTCCCTCCGCCGCCGGAGCATCGAGTCCTATCACCGTGACGGAAGGTTTTGCCCACAGGCGGTCGGAAACGGTGCCGTCACCGATGAGAGGTATTCCGGGCAGGACGCCCGCAGTCTCCCGGAAGACGGCCTCGGAGTAATTTAATCCTTCCCATTTGTTTGGCTGGACGCCCTCAACGGCGCAGTTTCCATTTTCATCCAGGAGTCTTGAGAGCAGCTTGATGAGCACCATGAGAGCATCGGGAGCCGGGCCCCCGAACATGCCGCTATGAACCGGGCTCTTCAGCGTTTTGACTTCGACCGTGCACACCGCTAATCCACGAAGAGTGGTCGTAAGGGTCGGCTCACCGAGTTCCCAGTTGCCGATGTCGCCGATGATAATGACATCCGCCTGATACGGTTCCGGATGCTCGAGAACCTCATCATCCAGGTGGCTTGTTGCCTCCTCTTCGCCTTCGACGATAATTTTGATTGTGACCGGGGGCTTGCCATCAAATGCTCTGGCAACCGCGGCATGCATTACGATTCCCGACTTGTCGTCCGCCGCTCCCCGGCCATAAAGCCTTCCGTTGCGCAAACTCGGCTCAAACGGCGGGGATTCCCACTCCTCCTCCGGACCGGCGGGTTGAACATCATAGTGAGCGTAAAGAAGGACGGTGAGAGATCCGGGAGGACCCTGCATCTCGCCCATGACCGAGGGGTTACCCTCCGGCATTTCGATCAACCGCACCTCCCGGAAACCGACCGATTCCAATAAGGATGCAACGCTCTCGGCCGTTTCGCGTAAAGGTTCAGGAGGGAAACCGGGAAGTGAGACCGACGCGTGGCGTACCAATTCTTCGAGATCGGCCTGGACTCTGGGCATCATGGACGAAACTGAAGCGCGTAATTTGCTTTGATCCATGTTTCTTCCTCTCCATTGATTTGTTTTGATTCTGAATTCGAGATGCGACTTTCTATCGGTAGGATGGTTGTGCGTCATAAATGCTGGAAGCTTCAGCAAATGTTTCAACAAACGCCGGCCAGAACCCTCTGGACAACCTGGCCTTTTTGATATCCAATTTTGCAGTTCGTGGGAGATAAAGGTTATTGCGCGATTGCCAACAAATATTAGGTTAGCGAGGGCCCACAGATAAAGGAGCATATCTCTTGCTCGAAGGCCAATTCTTGTTGCCGAGGACCTACGACCTGATAGCCGTCTTTCTCTTTGCCATGACCGGCGCCATCGTCGCTTACCGAAAAGGCTATGATTATGTGGGTCTCTTCATCCTGGCGCTATCGGTTGGAGCGGGGGGAGGAATAATCCGCGACAGCATTTTCCTCAACGAGGTACCCCTCTTCATTACCGATTGGCGATACCTTGCAGTGATCCTTTGCGCGTGCGCACTGGTCATAATTGGGCGAGAGCGGATAATGCGCGCCAATCTCCTTTTCGTCCTGGCTGATGGACTGGGCTTGGGTCTCTACGCGGTCGTTGGAGCGCAGAAGGGCATTAATGCCGGATTTAGCGTATTGGCAGCTGCATTGATCGGTCTTATCAATGCCGTAGGTGGCGGTCTCCTTCGAGATCTCTTCTCGGCCGAAGAGCCGTATCTCGTACAGGCCGGAGGGCAATTATATTCCTTGGCCGCGGTTCTGGGTGTTTCGACGTTTCTCGCCGTGGGAGTGGGCGCCAAGCTTAACGCTCAGGCTTCCGCCTTTATCGCCATCGGCGTTGCCTTTGCCGCCCGAATTGTCTTCATTTTTTTCGACATCCGTTCCAGCCCTGCAAAGGAACACCGGACTCGACACGCAATCAAACGCTTCTCCCCCAAATTGGACCTTCGAAAAAAGCGCCCTGAAGATGGCGAAAGGCGACTGCCTCAAAGGTAGAGGATGTTACATCGGCAGAAGGAAAAAGGGTAATAGTCCGGAAGCCGGGAACCTATCTTAAGTAAGGCATGGAATCAGAGGCAAAAAGCGTGTATTGATTCATGCAAACCGCGGATCTCCAAGATCACTCGCTCAAGCAGCCTTCAACATTCAAAAACAACGAGCCGACATTTTAATGTTTAAGTTTTTCAATTGTCATGATGAACAGGAAGGGGAAAGCATGGGCGTGGTTGTTACGAATGAAGTATATGTCGGGGTCAAGAGTTGGTGGTCTTTTCTTCTCAGGGGACTCATCGGCATTGCCTTTGCGGTGATCCTGCTCACATGGCCCGGCTCAACGATAAAAGTCCTGGCCTACCTGGTCGGGATACTGGCACTGATCGAAGGAGTAATCGCTACCGCAATTGCTTTATACCTCGGCTCCAAGAAAGAGAAGATCGGCATTTTGTTGATTCGTGGAATTATAGGGATCTTAATCGGTATTCTGTTGCTCGCGAAAACGGGTCTAACGCTTGCCCTTGTTGTTGTTCTCATCGGTATTTGGGTGATCATTTTTGGCGCAGCGGAATTCTTTGCAGCCCTGGAATTACCGCCGATGGCCGGCAGGGGTTGGATAGCGGCAAGCGGCCTTATAACGATAATCTTGGGAATATTCTTGCTTCTCTTGCCACTCGAGACGGTTTATGCGGCTATCGTCGTTTTCAGCATTTTCTTGCTGCTAATCGGGATTTTGCGCATCGTTTTCGCCCTCTATGCCTATCGTTTTCAAAAAGAGCACAGGGTGGCCTAGGGGATGCGCAAAAGGCGTAATCCGTATCGGATATCCGGAACGGCCGGGACGGGGTTTAAAGGAGGTCTGATGGAAGTAGATGTTATCTTAAGAAACTGGTGGTCGTATCTGCTGCGGGCAATAGTTGCCGTTGTCTTCGGCATCCTCTTGCTTGGTTGGCCGGCGGCAACTCTCAAGGTCGCGATAGTCCTCATAGGTATCTTGATGGTGATGGACGGTTTGGCCGCTATGATCCGTTCGGCGCTCTTGGCGGGCCGCAAGGAAAAATGGGGCTGGACGCTGGTCGCCGGGATCAGCGGCATACTGGTAGGAGCGATCATCCTCGGCCATATGGAATTCAGCCTTGCTTTCGTCGCAGTATTGGCGGGAATCTGGGTTGTATTATCGGGCGTTGTTGAGATTGCTATCGCCTTTGAAATGCCGCCGCAGTCGGGCAGGGAAATCGTTGGTGTGGTTGGAATTATTTCAATCGCCTTCGGGATAGTGATCGTCGCTTATCCGTTTGAAAGCGTCTATGCCCTGAGCGTCATTCTTGGCATATATGCGCTAATCAGAGGAGGGCTGGATATCGTTGCCGCCTTCTATACCCGCCGTCTTCATGGCATGCGACAAAAGCTGCCATCGGCTGATTAAAAGGGAAGGGGGACTATGATGATGACTGCCGACATGCATGGATTTCTGGTGGGCTTCTTTCTACTA
>MELM01000052.1:0-1729 GCA_001767605.1 Candidatus Solincola sediminis
AAAATATTGGCAATTGATATAGGGGCCGGGACGCAGGACATCCTGTTGTATGATTCGGCTAAGAAGCTGGAGAACTACATCAAGCTGGTTTTGCCCAGCCCAAGCCCACTGCTTGCGGCCCAAGTGAAACGGCTGGGGGAGCAAAGCCGGGACATTTTTATAACCGGGCACACGGTCGGAGGAGGAGCCTTATCACACATGATAAAGGCGCTTGCCCGGGACCATCGCATAATAATGACCCCTTCGGCGGCTTACACCATAAGAAATAATTTGGATGATGTCATTGCCAGCGGTATTGAGATTCGAGAGAGGATGCCTCCAGCAGAAGGCACTGCCTCATTTAATCTGGATGAGCTCGATCTATCTCCCCTGCAGCGCCTGCTCGATTCGATCGATGAGGATCTGAAGGATCTTGATGCAGCCGCCGTGGCTATGCAGGATCATGGGGCCTATGAAAGCGGCCAGAGCAACCGCAAGACCCGGCTTTCATATATGAAGAGCAGGCTTGAGGAAAACCCAAGCCCGTTAGCCCTCTCCTATCTTTACGGCGAAGTGCCGGAAGTCTTCCCGCGTATGGCTTCGGCGGCGGAACGATTGCACGAACAATTGCCTGGCCAACAGACACTGGCAATGGACACAGCCCCCGCAGCCATAGCAGGTTGCCTGACGGATAAACGGGTCATGGAAAGGGCAAGCGGAAAGCTGCTGCTGATCAACGCCGGGAATGGACATACGCTGGCTTGCGTGCTTGATGGAGGCAGTATAATCGCGATCCTGGAGCACCATACCAGGGAGCTCGAGGCGATCTCGTTTGCCTCTTACCTGGAGGCTTTCTGTTGCGGCCAGGCGAGAGACGAAGATGCCTTCATGGCGAGCGGGCACGGTCTTTTCTACCTTGAAGAACCGTCCGGCATCGAGAATCTCGATCTCATAGCGGTAACTGGACCGAACAGGGAGATTCTCGAGGGAACCGGTTTGGATTTCTATTACCCGGCTCCGGGAGGAGACATGATGATGACCGGCCCGATGGGATTGGTTGAGGCCGTCAGATATAGAACCGCCGCGTCCTAGACCGCTTTCTTCGACCTATCCGCCAGCTTGTACCCCAACTTCAGCCAGAGAGGATAAGTGGCAAAAATCGCCGCCCCGATAGCATGGCCTTTTGGAGAGACATTCTCGTGATCGAAATGGAAAACTCCGGAATTAATCATCCAGTCGCGGCCCGATTCGGCCTTGCACATTTCCCATATCCACCTCGTCCACTCCATATTGAAATAGAGGCTGATACTGGTTATATAAAAAGAGCCGACGGTGGTCAGGTTCAGGCACTTCCGTACTTTATTGCGCTTACCATCGTCTTTTATAAGATTTGTTGCCTTGCCGTAGACCCAGCCCAGGGAAGCCAGCCACGGTCCATCGATAAGAAAGCTGTCGTAAGGTATCAAAGGAATCTCCTTTCTGCTGATGCCGGATTCCCTTACTCTATAACATTTTATTGTTTGATGCTCGCAGGAAGCGGGCACTTTGGAGAAGAGATGGGGATGCCGACCATAATCTAGGGTGCTATACATATGAAGTTGCTGCGAAGAAAACTGATCAGGGAAATCCGGGAGTCGAAATTTCGCTTTCTGGCTATCTCATCCGTGGTAGCCATAGGAATCATCCTTTTCATCGCCTCCTACATGTCCTTTCTTAATCTCTCCGGTTCCTACCAGCATACTTATGAAAA
>MELM01000052.1:1753-17166 GCA_001767605.1 Candidatus Solincola sediminis
AGCCGCATCGGCGATCGGCTGGCGCAACTTCCCAACATCAAGGAGCTTACGCCGCGAGTCAATAATCCGTTGGGAATGGCACTCGAGGACGGAACGCATATAACCGGGCAAATAATAGGCATCCCCAAGAACAAACCCTACGTAAACATGGTACAGATCGAATCGGGCCACGAGCTCACCGGGAACGAGCAGGAGTTGACGTGCCTGGTCGAAACCCACTTCGCCAAATTCAACGACCTGAAGGAAGGGGACAGAATCTCGGCTGTGAAGAACGGGGAGACGATTTCCATCCGGATAGCGGGAGTCGTTTCAAGCCCGGAATATATGATCGTCTTCCGCAACCGCCAATTTCCCATGACTTCGGCCACCGTCTATGGAGTCTTCTTCATGTCCATGGACCAAGCGCGGTTTCTCCTTGATTTTCCCTCCAATTCCTATAATGAATTCGCGTTTACGCTTGACGACTATTCCCTCGAAAGCACAACGGAAAGCCTGGCAAGAGATATTCTTTCCCCCTATGCAGTGGAGGAAGTGACCACGCGCGATAACCAGATTTCAAAGAGCATTATGGAAATGGATATCAAGCAGTTTCACAATTTCGCGCTTTTCTTCCCCATCCTGTTCTTTACCATCGCCGCCTTCAGTATCTACATGATTCTCTCCAGGATGGTAAGGACGCAGAAACCGATCATCGGGCTCATGCGGGCCATCGGCTATTCCGGGCGGGAGATACTTATGCATTACCTGTCGTTCGCTTTTCTAGTGGGGGTGGTCGGCGTCATTGTAGGAAGCATATTGGGTATGCTCGCTACCGGCCTGGTATCCAAACTATATGCATCTAATCTAGGCATACCCGAGGTGCATCTCGGTTTTTACCCATGGGTGTTCGTTTACGGCTTTGTCATAGCCATAGGCTTTTGCGCACTTGCCGGCTTGATTCCGGCCCGCCAGTCCGCTTCCGTGCAGCCGACCGAGGCATTGCGCGGAACGGTCGACCCGGCAAAATACGGGAAACATTCCTGGGTGGAGAGGCTGCTCCCCTCTCTCGGCCGTTTGCGTGTCTTCTGGAGGTTACCGGTCCGCAATGTTTTCCGAAACAAGCGCCGGACTGCATTTACCATCATTGGAATAATCTTTGCCGTCATCCTTGTAATGATGACCCTGGGCATCAACGACACCATTCACGGCACAATCAATAAGGCCTTCAACAAGCTGTTTACTTTTGATATCGCAGTGCTCTATCTCGACCCTCAAAGTAAGGTTACGGAAAGCAAGCTGCAGGAGATTCCCGGGGTCGAGCAAGTTGATCCGACGATCGGGCATCCGTGTATCATCAGCAACGGCGACGGTAATAAAGACGTCGAGAGCATCGTTATGGGAGAGTCGAGTGACACGGGAATGCGAGGCTTTCTCGACGAACAGAATCGTGAAGTCCACATATCTCCCCACCATTGCCTGATGAGCCGCCAATACAGGAGCGAACTTGGTGTGGCAGTGGGGGATATTATCAATATCGAAGCCAACAATCGATCCGGTTCCTTCGTGATTTCGGACTTCATCATGGAACCTTTGGGAGCGTTCGTGTACATACCCGTCCAGGAAGCGCGTGAGTTGCTGGGCTACGGGCAACGCTCCTCCGCCTTCTATCTCAAGGTTGATCCTGAGAAATACCAGGAGGTGAAGGATACCTTATATAAGGAGGCCTCAGTCCTGGCGTTGATCGACTTGAGCCAGATCCAGAAGGAAATAAATTCCTATATGGGCCTGCTCTACATAATAATTACGGTGATGCTGGTTTTTGGCCTGATCATGGCCTTTACGCTCGTATTCAATACCTCGACCATAAATATCATGGAAAGGGAGCAGGAGGTGGCGACCATGCTGACCTTGGGGGTCAAGCAGTGGAAAGCTTCACTGTCTCTGACCCTTGAAAATGTCTTTATGGGATTGCTTGGTCTGGCGCCGGGCTATGTTGCGGCCCTGATTGTGCTGGGTCAGGCAATGAAGCTATATCAATCCGATTTGTTTTCCTTTACGCCGATTGTGACAATGCGCACATATTTCATAGTAGCGGCGCTTATCATCCTGCTGATGGTTCTCTCGGAATATCCTTCTCTGCGCCACATCAACAAACTCGATCTGGCTCAATCGACTAAGAGACGTTCACTGTAGGGACCGCTCCTACTCCTCCAGCTCCCGTTCCAACAGATAGCAATCGTGGCAATAGACGAAGCCGCCGTGCAAGCCTTCGACGACACCCACGAAAAGCCATTCGCCTTCCTCGAAGTAATGGCCGCATTCCGAACAGATGCATCCCAGCTTTATTTCAATCCCCAACTGGCGTTCGTTCTCACCGGGCTCTTCAACCGCAAGTGCCGGCTCTATGCACTCCACACCGGAGGGAAGCTTTCCCTCAGCCGGCCGGCATCCCTCACAGCAGAAATATTCCTTCAACTCATCAACATCTACGACAGCTGTGTATACTTTCACGCCCTCTTCGAGACGCTTCCCGCACCCTTCGCAAACGCCGCCTCCACTGACCAACTTTCCGCTAACGAATTCTTTCAACTTTCTCCCCCCATAAATGGATTTGTCTTTCATTTTACTATTATCAGCTGCTAACGGGTTGTTTACCTGCAACCGCACAGGTGTCGCCGGGGCCGGCTATAATATCAACGTGGTGAATAATGAACGCTAAGGAAATCGAAGGTATCATTACAAGGATTGTTAAGGATTTTTCCCACCTGATGCCCGGCCTCTCCGTCCAATTCATGAAGACGAAGGCGTATCGGGCAAGGGTTGTCGGCAGGACTGCCCAGCCCGGGCCTGGATCGCAAGACATCATGCCTCCACTCTATCCGCTGCAGTCGGAGCCGAAAACGAACAGGCTACTGATCTGTACCGAAGAGGTCAATGCCTTACTCGCGAGGGAAGCGCCTGAGCTGCGGACGGCCATGGTGGAAGGATTGATTCTCAATGAAATCCTCTTCCTCGCTGTTTCAAGAAGCGGCGAGCCGGATCCACGTGCGAAGGCAGAGGAAATCCTGTGCCGCTATTGGCCCTTGCAGTATGCAACTATTTTTGGCAGGAAGTTGCTTTCTCCCAATAGCTCCGAGTAGGCGAAGAAAGAAGTGATTCGAATATGCAGAGGACGGGGATAGCCAATCTTCCCCTTCATGGCGGTAAGGCGCCACGATGGCTCTTCGATCGAATGGTCAAACTGGCCGGCGGAATCCTCGTCTTCATGGTCGAGGAACTTGGCCCGGCGGACACGCTCGCCCGCTTCTCGGATCCGTTCTGGTTCCAAAGCTTCGGTTGCGTACTTGGTTTTGATTGGCATAGCTCAGGAGTGACGACGACTACTTGCGGTGCGGTGAAGGAAGCCCTCCGCGGCAGGCCCGACATCGGGCTGTTCGCGGCAGGCGGGAAAGGGGCGGCCTCACGGCGGACTCCAGCTGAAATAGAAAGCCAAGCCGAGAGGATCGGCCTTGGCGAAGCGCCCCGGCTCGTCCAAGCGAGCCGCATGTCGGCCAAAGTCGATAACAACGCCGTCCAGGACGGCTACCAGATCTACCATCATTTCTTCATGTTTACTTCTACGGGAGATTGGATCGTTGTTCAACAAGGCATGAATGATTCGACCGGTTACGCCCGGCGTTATCACTGGCTATCGAAGGATTTGCGTACCTTCATAGAGGAACCCCATGCCGCAATTTGCAGCGACCAGCGGGGTATCACCATGGATCTCGTGGCAGCTAAGAGCCTCGAGACCCGGGAGGTATTAGGTCAACTTTCGGCCGAAAAACCGGAAATTATCACCGGGGAACTGAAAAGGCTTAAGACACTACGGCTTCCGCCCAGGCATGAGTTGTTCATCCGCGACCTTCACCCCGCCTCGATCTCCAAAGTGCTATTGAAAACTTATGAGAGGCAACCTGAGGATTTCGAGGTCTTACTGGGGATGCCCGGAGTCGGAGGCAAGACCTTGCGGGCTCTGGCACTCATAGCCGAATTGGTGCATGGGACTTCGGTTAGCTGGGAAGATCCTGCGAGATACAGTTTTGCTCATGGCGGTAAGGACGGCCATCCCTACCCGGTCGATCGTGAGAATTATGATCTCTCAATCGAGTATTTGGAGAAGGCGGTGCGCGCTACTCCGACAAGCAGGGGTGAAAAGACCGAGGCACTGAGGCGACTGGCTAAGTACCACGCTTCATAAATACGGTCAGCACCGAGAGTGCCCGGGGCGCCGCGCCTGCAAGACGCGCGACTAAGGCGTACTCTGCGAGTACGTCGCAGGGAGCGGAACGCAGCAGGCGTGGATGCAGCTGTACTCGAATGCGATCGTATTTGTGAAGCTTGGTACTATGTTTACAGCCGATCCAACGTGACTTTTTTGTAAATTCCCTGGATATTGTATAATGAGTGAGATTTGTTCCAGTAAAACGACCAAAAAAGGTGGTAATTAGTGAGTTCCGTGGTGAAAAAGCGCCGCAAGAAGATGCGCAAGAAGAAGCATAAGAAGCTTCTCAAGAGGACACGCTGGCAAAGAAGAAATAAATAGTTCACCTTGGGACTTATACCTATACGATTTTGGAATCCCCCATTGTTTTTTGCTATTCATATGACAAATTCTTTCTGGGATAATGGTCCTGATGTTAACAATGAAGCGACTTTATGCAATCCTGATCATCGCCCTGCTGGTAATTTCAACCATCGCGGCGGCCCGGCCCCCGGCAACTGCTGCCGAGCCTGACATTATTTACAGGGTGGATATAAGCCATCCTGAAGACGGTTCGGTGTCAGTCAGTCTCGAACTCGATTCCTCACAACCATTGGTCCTCGCAATGCAGGATTCCTATGGAGATCTCGCCACCGGTCTGGCATCTCACATAAAGGATACGGAAGCATTTGATGCCACGGGGGCGGGGCTTGCAGTGCGGCAGGACGGGAATACCTGGTACGTGGAAGGAAATGGCAGAATAACTTTTACCTATCGGGTAGATGCCTCTGGTTACAAGACAGGTAGTGAATA
This sequence comes from Candidatus Solincola sediminis, assembly GCA_001767605.1. Taxonomy (GTDB): domain Bacteria; phylum Actinomycetota; class Geothermincolia; order Geothermincolales; family RBG-13-55-18; genus Solincola; species Solincola sediminis. The sequence continues at coordinate 6,789 of MELM01000052.1, forward strand.
CCTCGATACCCTGGCAAACGCAGGCCATCCATGGCCTTACTTCCCGCTGCTCACCACGGATTTAGCCTATCTTCCCGGTTATGCCATCCTGGTCCAGCCGCGTTCAGCGAGTGACTTTAAGCCTCGCTTGGAGCTCACCCTTCCCCCTACTTGGAAGCAAGCGCTGCCATGGAGGGATCAGCCGGCGGGCATGTCGCAACTCTTATCCAATCCGCTTTTTGCGGGCGACATGGCGCTCTTGGAGCAGGACTCGCTTCTCGTAGCAGTGCCATTTTCCTCGGCCGCGGCGGCCGGAAACGGGCTTTTCGAATACGCAAAGAAAGCCCAGGCCCTGCTTTCGGAAATCGAGAATCAGCTGGGTGGAATAGGGCTGGGTGAGGGAGAGCGCATTGTTCTGGCCTTACTGTTCTCAGGGAATGGTAGCGAGGAGCAGTCTTTCTATCCTTCACGGCCTTTCTCCGCCTGCATTCCCCTGCCCTCCGGCACCGACCAGGATCCACTGTCCGATTCAAGCATAGAATCAACTTCCCATGGTATGGCGGACCTACTCCTCGGGCAAATCGACTTGGGTGCGGAGGCTTTATGGTTGAGGGAAGGATCGGCTTCATATTTCCAGGATTTGATCCCGTATCAGGCGGGGATATGGGGGGCACGAACATTCTGGGACCGCTTCAATGATAACTACGATGCCTATCGTGAGGCGCGCAGAGACTATACCGGATCGATAGCTTCCTCGGGCTCCACGGCTTCTTCTGACAGAGCTGCTGCGGAATTACTTGCTGCCGGGGGCGCTTCGGCATGCGCAGCCCTGGATTCCGAAATTCATGGTAGCCGATCTTTCAATGGCGATTTATCCGCTTTTCTGCGTGCTTTTCTAGATATTGAATCGGATTCGCTGGCGGTTTCAAACGAAAATATTCGGTCGACCCTGGAAGGCATGACGGGAAGGGATTGGTCGGGCTTTTTCGACAATTACATAAGTGGCCACCAGGAAATCCCGGCCAGCTCCTTTTCGTCCCTGAACGTAGCCCGAGTTCAAGAGGAGAGCCCGAGCAGCCAGGAACCTGAGACCTCCACATCGGTTTTCACCTGGATCATACTGGCCATCGCTCTGGGAGTGGTCTTTCTGATTCCCTTCATCCTCGAGCCATACACCATGAACCCGAGAAAGCCCGGCTTCTTGAGGAAAAAGCTAGGTGATAGCGAAGGTGGGGGTGCGGGACTCTTTAAAAAATGGTTGGCCGACGACGAGGAAGAGGACGAATAGGATGAGATCCTACGGAACAGCAATAGTGACGGCGTTGCTGTATTTGAATATCGATCCGTTCCTGTAGATACCAACCCTGTAATAATAAGTTGTACCGACTTTTACATCAGCATCCGAATAGGCGGTGGCCCCGGTTATATATGCGACCCACTCAGCCGGGTAGGCAGGCTCCGGATTCGTCTCTGACCGGCAAACCTTGAAGCCGTCGTAAAGGACATCCCCGCTTACATCCCAGCTCAAGTTTACTTTTCCGGCAGCCTGGGAGGCTGTGAGAATAATATTCAACTCCTGGGATTGCCCGGCCACTGAAATTTGCACGGCATTGCTGTAACCGAGGATGAGGCCCTGATTATAGACGCCGAGCCGGTAATAGTAGGTATGTCCGCCAAGAACCCGGTTATCTACGCTCGAGCGCGTGGCCGGCCCATCGATATACTTCCACCAGTCATCGGGATAATCGGGCATAGCATTTGTTTCCGAGCGGAAGAGCTTGAAACCTTGGAAATTCGAATAACCTGCGAGTGTCCAGCTAAGCGAGACCTGGGCATCGGCGGTCTGAGCGCTCAGTACCAGGGTTTTTTCAACCCCAGGGGACGCCGGACCTGGTGGGAGTGGAACTTCATCCTCACTCGGCTGGCTTACTATCGGTGTTGATTCGTCGCTATTAACTGCAGGCGTTTCGGGCTGACCCGCCAATTCTTCCTTGCCTGGATCTTTTTCCCCGACGTCAGCAAGAACGCCGAGGGGCAGGCCGAGTTTCGTATCGAGGTTCTTGTTCCATCGCAACCAATCGTTATTCAAATCCTGTGATGGGACTTCTGCCAGGTGAGCTTCCTGGCCGCTTTCCTGATAGAAGAAGCCCTCCCCTTGCTTGATATCCGTTTTCCATCCCGATCTCGAGCCAGCCAGGACTTCCACACTGAGCGAGGATTCAAGCGAGACTACCTTTTCTGTATCCTTATCGATCTCAAAGGTAAAGGCGGTGCCATCCGCAACCACCCTCACCCCATGCGAGCTCACAACATAAGAGCCGCCGTCTACGACACGGTGATAACTCTTACCCCGGATTACCTCAGTCTCTATCCCTCCATTATTGGTGGACAGTCTGACCTCCGCCTCGCCCTCCAGCCTCATTATCGACCCGGATTCATACTCCACGATCCCCCTGGTTCCCGGCGACGCAATCACGGAATCACCATTGCTAATGACTTCGCTATCCGCAGCCTGGCGCTCCTCGTGCCTGGAACTCAGAACCCTTATTTCTCCCTGCGATAGTTGCAGCCTGGCGATTTGATCTTTCTCGATCACCTTGCCGCCCGAAGGGATCAGGGCAAAAGCAAGAACAGTTGCAAGCATGGCAGCCATTCCAGCAGCCAGGCCGGCCGCTATATGATAGCGATACCGTTTCGGCCTCACAAAATGTCCGGTTCGATTTGCGAGGGAGATTCTCTCATTCCAAATCTTTTCCTTTACATAAGAATCCAGGGGAGCGGTTTCGCCATGCAGGTGGCTCATCCTCGTCGCCACCTGCAACAGCTCGACGATCTCCCCGTCGAGCTGGACTTGCTGTCCGTCCAAGGCCCGCAGCATATTATCCATGGAATCCTTGGATTTCAAGTCAACTCCCCTTTCTCGAGTTTTTCTATCTCTCGACGCAACGCTTTCAGGGCTCGATGGAGCCTCACGGCCAGGTTACCCCTGCTGCAATCAAGCACTTCGGCAATCATCTTGGTATCCATCTCATCTATAAACTTGAGTTCTATTACCGAGCAATATTTCCGGGGAAGACGCTTCATGGCTCTGAGAAGCAATTGCGATTCCTCTTCCCTCAATAAGCCTATGGTTGGGTCGTCCTCGCCTACCAGTTGTGGCAACACTTCTTCCAAGTCGACCATTTTGGCTCTGCCCTCCCGGCGGTAGTGATCGACCACGGAATTGGCGGCGATTCTCACCAGCCAGGAACAGAAGGAAGCGCCCTTCCATTTGAAATCTCCTACAGCCCCGAGTGCCTTTTCGAAAGTCCGCGCAGTCAGATCTTCCGCGTCCCGTTCGTTCCCCACACGTCGAAAAATATAGCCATAGATGCCGTCAACATAATATTCATAGAGCTCCGCGAAGGCATCCATTTGGCCAGCGGCCCTGAGCACGAGCTCTTTCTCTTTGTCCGGGTCCATTGGCACTAAAGCCATGTCCCATCTCCCAGTTCATATAACGCCAGGCGGCGGTCATTTTTACACTTGCTTACACAGCAATTGGGGGTAGAACAAAGTCTATCCCCAACAGGCTGGCGAGAAGGCATTGAACTGGCAAGCAAATTCGAGATTCCCGCGTCGGCTGCGCCTCCTCGCAATACGGCTTCTGGCGAAGTCAGAGGCTTCGCCAGAAGCCTATTTTATAGAAGTCACTCTTGTGGGTCTATGCGACTAATAGACTTAGCAAGGCAAGTTCTTGTTCCCCGGCACCGTCACTTCAAGAATGAGATGCACCAGGCCGGTTGTGCAGGTGCTTGCCCCGAGTTGATAGATTCATTCCAGGATTCGTCCGTCAGCTTTTGATCCTCGGCCTTTACGGATTCGAAATAGGAGAAGCCGCCACCGATTGTCAGGGTGAGCTTCCCATCTACGGGTACTATGACATAGTAGACGTTCGGTTTGCCCAAGCCCGCCTGCAATACCTCTCCATTGATTGTATCGTGGTAAAGATCGTCGATGAGGCCCGTCTCTCGCAAGAGCGAACTCTCTGCACTCGATACGGGAAAGCCAGTGAGATACTTGAGGCTATCTCCGAACCCGGAGATCAATTGGTATTCCTCGGCCGAAATCGGCTGATTACCCAGCTCTTTCTCCGCAATCCCCTTGAACGAGAGAAGCCGGGTATTCAGTAGTTCAAGACGATCTGTTACCTCTTCAACCGCCATACCCCGCTCGGACAATCCTCTTCTTAAAGTATCGACCGTAGCAGCTAAGACGGCGAATGCTTCGGGGCGAGGCTCAACGTATCCTTTCTCCGCAGAAGAAGCGGATCCTGGAGCAGGTGGATTGGTCTGCAGTCCGAAATCCGGCGCACTTTTTTTCAACTCAGTCGATCCCGCGAGGAACGAATAAACATCCTTATCCTGCCACGATGCGTTTCGCATGAAGGAGGGATAACCATCCGGAGCGGGCTTGAGCAATACGCGCAGTACCTTGGTAACGCTTGAATAAACGCTTGAATGCGTCTGTAGGGGATTAAGCTCGGGTTCCCGACGCAAGCTTTTGATGTTATTCAAATATGATTCGTACTGGGTGTCCTTATACAGCTTATCCAGAATATCGAGAGCACGATCGGAGCCGTATGCCGCCGGGATATCCAAACCTCGCGGCATGGTCCGTTCAGGAACAGCCGGCTCTACCAGCTGTTTGAATATCCTGAAATCCGTTTGTGCCTTCGGGGCAAAAAGGGTGAATGAAGCGGCTGAGGAATCTGCGTCCTCCAGGCCCGAGATTGTTGCCAGTTCGAGGACGGATTCTATAAACGAATCGATCAGGGAATCATCGCTAAACCGGCTCAATTCCAGATTGACGCCGAATTCTTCAATTGCGGTTGTTCCATAACTATAGACGTTGAGCTCGTTCGGCACTCCTTTCAAGAAGGCGGCCGGCTGATATATCCCATCCCATATCTTTAGCGCTTCCCTTTCTCCAAGCTTTGCCTTATGCAACGCCGCAACGAGGAGCAAAGCCTGCCGGGTGGAATTGCGCCCTCTGTCCACTTCGGCCTGAGAAGTACCCGGATGAGGGGAGAAAAAGTCCTGGCTCAACCAGGTCATGGCCTTGAAGTGGCGCTCGAGATCGCCTTCATCGAGATAATATCCTTCCGGGCTATAGATGGAATAGTCTTTTTCGCTTCCAAAAAGTGGTGATATCGCCCGCCCTTTGTGTACCGATATCAGCGAGACTTCCTTATCAACTGCATCTGAGATTCCGTCTGGTATCTCCGCTTCCAGGTCGAGAAGCCTCGCGGCAACCCCGACAAATCCAAGGTCTTTGAGGGCCGCCTCCCGCACCGTCCCCTGTGTCCCCTGATAGATTCCCTGTAATGCCTCGAGAAGCGACGTTACAAGGTCCTTCAGGTCCTCTGCCAGGATTTCGTTTTCAAGAGAGAACATCGTGTAGTCATTCAAGGTCAGGCAGGCGTCGAGTACGGCATCGACGGTTATGAATTTTGCGCCGGATGTATTCCGATATACATCCGCAATCCGGTCTTCGTTCCCGGGTATGACAATGAATCCCCTCTGTGCCAGTGAACTCGAGGCATCGGCAGGCAGATAAGTGCCGGTCAGGCCGGATACATTGGATAAGCCGGGACTGATTGAATAAGCGGGAACGCGTCCGCTCGCTTCAAAAGCGACGGGATAGTAGAGGGAAAAGGCTTCTTGCATCCCTCCCGCCTGCAAGGTTACTTCCTTGATAGCCTGCCGACCCCCACATCCCGCCAGGAAACCGGCGAAGGGGAGCATGAGGGAAAGAAGGATTATCAGATAAGCGCGACCTCGCAATTCGACTCCTCCTTCGTATCCCGGGTTAAAAAACTCAATAACCATTCTAATAGATTTCGTCCCGGTTTATCCCTAGTCCCAGCAGAAGATTATAATCACTTTATGAACGTCATGAGTTTTGCCCTTATCAAGAGACCGGCCATCACGGCCTTGCTGGCATTATCCATCTTTGTAGTTTTAACGGCCGGATGTGGGGGCCAGGCTTTGCCTCCGGCTTCCAATACCCAGAGCGAACCGGAGATAAGCTTGATTCCGGGTCTCTCCGCGGATCAGAGCCGGATAGTAGGCGATCTCGGCTACCCCGAGCAGTTCTACATCGCCTTCGACCCCTACGACTCGACCCGATTGGAAACCTGGATCTATCCCTCCGAAGGGAAATCGTCGGACTTCAAGGATGGCCGGCTCTCGAACCAGGGAACGCTGGAGGAACAATCGGCGAAATATCCTCCTACCACCCTTCATCCTCAGGACTTTACGAAGACCATGACCGTAGAAGAAGCATCGGTGATATTGGGCAGCCCTGTTTACACTCAGGAAGTCGAGAATAGCCTGATGGGTGGCGAAAATACTCTCGTGGTTTTTAATAATGCTATCCTTTTATTTCGCGCCGGAGGGCTCTTGACAATAGATACCCAGGTAAAGCCACCGGAGATTCCCTCTCCCAAGTAGAGCTTTCCGCCATGGCTTGTATCAGTTGATGAACACCTCTATCTTCACCGTATGCTCAATATACTGCATTCGCATAACGATAATAGATTCGTAGGAGGTTGGCCATGGTGAATAAGTTAAAGTATTCGATTATTGCGCTGTGCCTGGCCTTGCTCTACTGCGGAGTCTTTTTCGGCCTCCATTATCTGATTTCATCAGAGTCCCCCGGACAGCTCATTGGCAGCTCTCCCGCCATCGGCATTATGCTCCTGGTGAGTCTTCCGGTAGCCTTCGCGATTGGCTATCTCTGGGGGGCTGCGAAAGAACAACGAGCCGAATTCAACCGCCTGATGAACCACCGGAAGGACCACCTCGAAATGGTGGAAAGCCTTTCAGATCTCTTGAAACAGAGCGAGGAAGCCCGGCGAATGTCGAGCATCGCCATCCAGGAGATGAAGCACCCCCTTACCTCAATCGTAGGTTATGCTTTGACCCTGCACGAATACTGGGACAGGCTGGATGACGATTCCAAGCGTCAATTCATGGATTATATAAAGGTATCCGCCTCCCGCCTGGAAGGAATAACCAACGATCTCTTGAGGATCATGGAATTCGCACACCCAACGCCGAGATTAGACAAGGAGGAACTCAATCTGGCCGAGATCATCGACGAGGTTAAAAATATTCTCGAGGAGATTTACAGGGAAAGAAACGTGAAAATAGGTGTGAGGCTACCGGCAACACTACCTCGGATGGTCAACGATTCATCGCGGCTTTTCGACCTCTTCTATAATCTCTTGGACATATGTATGCGTTGTACCAACGATTCCAAAACCGTTTCTCTCTGGTGCAGTCATAAGGCCAGCGAGATACAGTTGCGGTTGCGATCGACTCCCTCGATTATTTCAGGGGAAAAGATCCTAAAGTTGGGGGAGTGGCCTCCACCGGAGGGTGAAGGCGAACTGGCGACTCTGGGTATGGAATATCGCCTGGGCGAGCATTTGATCGAGGAACTTGGGGGCAAGATCCGACTCGATGCGGTAGGAGAAACCGGAATCTCTATACTTGTCTCTCTGCCCACTAAACAACCGGAGCCCTCCGTCCCCGTAATGCATCAAGGCCATTCCGTGCCATAGAAGGGCTGAGCATAGGGGGGTGGCTCATGATAACAATGCACAATGGCCCCTAACCTCGATCCGCTTTCCAGGGTTACTTCTTTCAGCTCCTTACTGAACCCCGCTTCCCCCTCTATTACATCAATAATACGCACCATCTCATCGTATAGGTCATCGAGGGGGATGAGTAATGTCCCTGTAATACGCGGAGAATCCTCGGCATTACCGCACACCAGCAGAGGATAGCCGAAAGGTGTGTCATAGAGAGTGCCTTCTATGTAAGCGGGAAGGATTTCCTTAACCGTGTGGCTGATGTGATGGAACAACTTTTCCCCCTGCTTGAGGGTGCCATAGACGAAAACGGGAGGTTTTTCCATAAGACCTCAGGTATTCTTCTTTGCGTACATCACCTGACGGAAATGCTGATTCTCCTCGAGGCCTGCCCCCAAAGCCGCCACTACCAGTGCGAGAGAGCTGATCAGCAGGCACACCTTGATGTAATCATTGATTCCCAAAGCGTCCTTCTGCAACCACTGCTCGATGATATACCGGGGATAAACGCTCAGGGCAACGATCATTGTAACGCAAAAAATAGCGATGAACAGCAGCAGGAAGACAGCCAGGACAGTCAGGAAACTCGTCAGGTTGAAGAAGGCGGCTTGTTCGGAAAGCGACAGTGATACTTTTCTAACGAAAAGCTGCTGGCGAAATACGACGTAAAGGGTCGCCACCACAATCACGGCCAGGGCGATTAGGGCCAAACGCCAGGCGTTTATGCCGACTCCGAGATGCCAGAGCTCGGTTGAGAGTAGAGAAAGAATCAAGGCCGCCACGGCCGCGAAGACAAGTTTGTTCAAACTGAAGACCATCCGCAGTGGGTGATGGCTGAAGACCGCTTTCAGGACTCGCATGGGATGAGCCAGGACGAGGCGGATATATAGAGCCAGGCTTCTTATGTCTTTGACTCCTCGCTCGAGAACTCCGTCCGTTAAGCCATGCAAAGCCTGGTTCAGTTCTTTCAATTCCTGTTCGTTATAGAATGAATCGATCCTCAGGGCGCCCCGAATATCGCTACCGGCTGTCCTGAGCCCGTTAAGCCGCGCCAAGTATTGGAGAACGGCTCCCGGGCAGGAATCGTCACTCTGCACTCCAATAATCGCCACTGCATGGCTGAAGGAAATGATTTCAGATTCTAAATCCGGTTTTATTACAAAGGCGAATTGCCAGGAGTTTTCTTCCATTCGTGTACGAGCCTTGTCGAGAAGGAGCAGAGAAGCGTCCGGTTCCTCTCCCCAAACCTCACCCTCGACCGCCCAGTCGAAATCAGGCAGGACGCCCGCCAGATAATCTCGCAGACTTTCGGCGCAATCCGTCATACCGGCCGATGCAACTCCGACCTCTATCAGGCCTATCGCCACACGGGCTTTGGCACTCGATTCAAGTCTTTGTTCGTGCTTTGCTTTCATATCTAGGTAATTGGTAACAGCTTTCCCGGATTCATGATGTCATCGGGATCCATTGCCTTCTTTACAGCTCTTATTGCGCCTAACGAAACTTCTCCGATCTCATTGCGCATCCATGAAGCGTGTTCATATCCCACACCATGATGGTGGCTGATGGTTCCGCCATATTTCATTATGGCCTCCGATGCGGCGCGCTTGGCCTCGTCCCACTGCGCCTCCTCCATCCCTTCAGAGGCCATGGGGGCAAAGAAAGTGTAGTAGAGGGAAGCGCCTTCGCGATAAGCGTGGGATACATGGCATGTTATCAGTCCGCCTCCGGTCTCCCCTTCCAGTGAGGACCGCAAGGCGCTCCGGACCTCGCCGTAAAGACGAAGGAGATTGCCCCAGGTACTCGCAGTCTCCAGCGTATCTACCATGACCCCCCAATTTATCAACTGCTCCCTGAAATATGCCGTATCATGCCGGCTTTCATACCACTGTCTTCCCGGACTGGTGCCGAGATGGAATCCGCCCAGATTGTGGCACAATCTGAGAATCCCGGAGCGCAAATACTCGACTTCGTCCCGATCACCCTCCAGCCCAAGGATCATGAAAGCTCCGTCATCGAAGGAATACCCTCTCCTCGCCAGCAGTTTCAGGACGAAGTCCTCGCCTTCCCTCTTCCATTTCGGCCCGGTCGTTCTGCGAAAGGCGTTGGCCAGCGCGGTCTCAGCCCGATCCGACAGCCTTATACATGTGGGTACCAATCCCTGCTGCATCATTTCCCTGATAGCCGAGATGCCGGCGGCAAAATTACGAAATATCAGGCCTCGATAATCGATTACGTCGGGGACCGGCCTGATTCTCATAGTGGCCTCGGTAATTACGCCCAGGAATCCTTCCGACCCTATGCACAACTGTAATACCGACGGCCCCGCCGCAGTGTTCGGCACCTTACGCGTTTCTACAACCCCACGGGGGGTGACCATTTTCAGGGCCAGGACCATGTCTTCGATGTCACCATATCCGGTGGATTGTCTCCCGGAAGCCCGAGTCGCTATCCATCCGCCGAGGGCCGAATGGTCGAAGCTCTCGGGAAAGTGGCCGAGCGTATAGCCTTGCACATTGAGCTGGTCCTCGACCTCCGGCCCCAGGGCGCCAGCCTGGATAACCGCGGTTTGCGAAGTGGGATCCACACTCAAGACTCGGTCCATGCGGGCCATGTCGAGGCTAATCACGCCGTTTTTTTCAGTTGACATCGGCTCCACGCCCCCGGTCACGCTCGAACCTCCTCCGAAGGGTATGATCGCCAGGTTGTTATCCTCGATTATCTTTAATACCTTAACTATTTCGTCCTCACCCCGCGGCC
>MELM01000052.1:17198-21730 GCA_001767605.1 Candidatus Solincola sediminis
CACTGCCGGCAACGAATAAGGTCGCGGTAACTCTTGCCTACGGAGTGGCTGACTCGATGGAATTTTGAACTGGATACATTCTCCGACCCGACGATAGCCGCAATTCCTTGGAGTATTTCGGAACCGATGCGTGGCTCGGGAATATTTATATCCTTGAGGGTAGGATCCGAAAATCTTTCTTTGCCTAATTCAACGCCCAGGTCCTTTTGCAAAAAAGGAACGAGGCGGCTGCGGTTTTCGATGTCGAATCGCTGATCGACATTACCCCATCCCCACCAGCGGGTTTTGCCTTCCTCGTAATCAGACATTCCAAGACCTCCCCGAATGTGTAAAACCGTACACGTAACCCCTATTTTACACATAATGCGGCGCTAACTTGAGCGCAGACGATATACGGGCCAAAGAACGGTTACGATCACGAAGGGAGTGTAACCTCGACGGCGTTCTTGGCTTCTTCCGGCAGCGTTATCCGCAGACCCTGATTGTAATCCCGCACCTCGAGATCGATGGACATACTGATCATGCCATAAGGTGGAATTTCACTCAGGTTGGATCGGAGCTCGACAGCATCGACGAGCATGCTGTCACTCAAGATCCACAATCGCACCTCAGCCGCTAGTCCCGAGAGATACTCCCCGGCCGCATCCAGCCATTCCTGTGAAACGCCCTCCTCCGATTGCAGCGATGATTTGAAGAAATCCTCAGCGAGACGAAAGGAAATACCTATTCTTTGCGAACTCTCTTCGAATACTTTTATGTCTTGGCCCAACTCAGCCATAAGTCCCAATTGCTGTATATCTATCATGCCCAAACTTGAATTCTGGATTTTTGAATTCCCCGTGCTCATATGGGCCCAACCTTTATCGGTCACAAAAGCGTAGTAATCGGAGCCGATAGTATAGGATTCCTGCTTCGAGGCACCCACGGACATCACCATATGCTCGCTCACAATTCCCGCCGACTGTTGTATCTCACCCTGTATATCGAGCGACCAGTCCAGAGGCTCTCCTTCTCCCGCTTGGTCGGCATCCATTCGCATTGTGCCATTCATACGGTAAGAGCTTGTTTCGGAAACCGCCTTGCCTGCCTCCATCAATAATGCCTTCGCTTTCTCAGTCGAAGCCGCTGAGGAAGTTCCTCCCGAACAGCCGCAACCGGAAATAAACACGAGTGCGATAATAAGAGCCAAAGCGGCCGGTAGACAATTACTTTTTCTCATCTATCCCTCCTTCGTTTCCCAATGATACGTCAGACGCTTTCGAGTAGTCTATCGTACGGTCAGCAACCAGTGCCTGCTTCTTATATAATCTTTAGGACGGAAGGGGGCAGGAATTGAGATACGCAATATTATCCGACATTCATTCTAATCTCGAGGGGCTCCAAGTTGCGTTGCAGAAAGCGGAACGAGCCGGAGTAGACGGCATAGTGTCATGCGGCGATATCATCGGTTACAATGCCGATCCCGGCGCATGTGTGGACCTGGTGCTCGAAAAGAGAGTGAGATCCATAAGGGGCAACCACGAGCGCGGACTGGAGGAGCTGCAATCGGGAATCACGCCGAACATGAATCCTATGGCAATGGAAGCTTTACGGTTTACCGAAGGTGTCCTCTCCAAGATGCAGAGGGATTGGTTGATTTCCCTTCCGGACAAGGCATTGGTTGACGGCTTTTTCTGCCTTTTTCACGGCTCCCCTTCTGACCCCGACGAATATATCTTCGATACTTTTGAAGCGGCATATGCCTTCAAATCGTTGGTCTATGAATATGCGCCCCCCTCCAACCATCTCTGCTTCATAGGGCATACACACATATGCGCCGCTTATGAATATGATGGAGAGCAGAAGCGGGTTACTGAAAAAAAGGTAAGTAATGGGCTCTGCCTGCCCCTTGAACCCGGCATGCATTACATGTTCAATGTGGGCAGTTGCGGGCAGTACCGGGGAGGCCTCCCCCGATCCACGTTGTGCATCCTGGACGGCGATGAAATGACCGTGGAGTTCCACTTTCTCGAATACGACTACAAGCTTTCGCGGGAGAAAATCTTGGCTTCCGGCTTGCCCCTCTTCCTCGCTGAGCGCTTGGCTATGGGCCAGTAAGAGCACATGTACTATAATTCTTTCCATGAAAGATCGGGATGATTTACAGAAATTGGCAGCAAATGGTGATCTCAAAGGGATCATCGAAGCAATGGGGCATTCCCAGCCTTTTATGCGATTTGCGGCTTCAGATCTACTGGCCTCGGAAGGCGCAAGCGCGCTTCCCCTGCTCCTTGAAGCCCTTTCCTATGATAATCCGGAGGTGAGAAAGGGAGCGGCCAGAGCCTTGGGTATTATAGGCGATAAGCAGGCGGTAGAGCCGCTTCTTAAAAGACTGGCCGCGGAAAGCCCCGGGGTAGGCCAATTTGTAGTGGACGCTCTTGCGGATATCGGTGATCCTCAAGTGGTCCCGAACTTATGCAAACTGACCCACAGCCACAGTCTTTCCCTGCGTTACAGCGCAGTGAGGGGCTTGGGGAAGATAGGCGATCAGCGAGCGATACCTTTCCTGGTTGAAGGTTTGAGTGATTCGGCAAGCATTGTAAGACTGCGAGCAGTGGAATCATTATCACAAATGAGAGAGCCAAGCCTTTGGGCTCCCATAAGCGAAATGCTCAAAGACGCTTCGGCCGGAGTCCGGGGCGTCGCCGCTCGTGTACTCGGTGATATGAACAGTCTGCGGGCTTTGGCCGAACTCCTGCCGTTGCTGGAAAGCGATATCGAAAGTGATCTTCTGGAAACGATAAATACACTGGGAAGACTCGGAGATCCCAAAGCAATTGAACCACTGATGTCGGTCCAGGCGCGTGAAGGAAGGGACCGTGTTCTCGATGCTATTCAGACGGCCCTGGACACGATCAATAAGGCTTCTCACTGACGATACTCACGCGACTTATTCTTATCGCACATCTTTGCGATTCTCCTCGAATCACATTCGCTATCCCCATCAAAAAAGGGAAAACGAGCATGATACCGAATATTTTTAAGGAAATGGCAATACAGAAGGAGGTGAGTGATGAACAAGGCGGAGCTGATCGATGCAGTGGCTAAGGAAGCCAAGATGAGCAAGAAGGATGCGACGACCGCAGTTGATTCAGTAGTCAATATCGTGACAAATTCTTTAAAAAAGGGTGAGAAAGTAACTCTCGTAGGCTTTGGCACCTGGGAAGTGCGCAAGCGGAAACCACGCAAGGGAGTGAACCCGAGGACGGGAGAAGCTATCAAGATTCAAGCCTCGAAGGTCGTGGCATTCAAACCTGGAGCCGCAATGAAAGAGGCCGTGTCGCCCAAGAAAAAGTAATACATTTTCTGGGCTCTCAATTGTTGTTGATGTATTCAAGCCGCCCATTCTGTGGCGGCTTGAATTATTTGGAAGGGTCAGCGACCAGGTAAGGTCTCTTCAAAGACCTCCAGATATGGCTGTTGAGAAAAGCCCCTGGTACTTCTTGCCTTTTAACACCCGCGACTGGATAATATATCGCGTGCGCCCGTAGCTCAATTTGGCAGAGCAGGGGACTCTTAATCCCAAGGTTGAAGGTTCGAGTCCTTCCGGGCGCACCACTATTTATACCGTCACCAAGGCCTGGAACGTCTATACCTTGCTCGATCCCATATTCATTTGGACTGGGCTATACTTGCTTCATGGCTATGCGGACTTTGAAGCTTGCGGAATTAACCGATCCGGAAATCGAATCCCTGGATCGTATGTCAACAATATTCGCTATGGCCTTGAGCCCGCTTGAAGTACATGGCCCTCACCTTCCCCTGGGAACCGATGTCATGGTGTCTGAAGAACTCCTGAACCGGGCTATTTCCAAAATGAGCGAGCAAAGGCAAGACATCTCCTTTGTCCTTTTTCCGCCCTATTTTCTGGGAAGTGACACCATACCGAGATCGGTAGATGTCGATAGTCGCGCGCTCAATTATTTCTTGAAAGCAAGCGCCGATTTCCTCGCGGACAGGGGATTTCATTATCTCCTGGTTATCGATAATCATGGGGGACCTCGGCACCAGTTGGCCATCGCCAAGGCTGTTCGCAGTCTCTACTTTAACAAGCAATTTCATATCATCGCTCCTTTCTTGCGCTTTTATCGTCGCATGGTCGAAGATGATCCGGATCTCTTGTCACAGCTGCAAGTCAAACCGGGTGCGTGTGGGGATACTGATGATATACATGCGGGGCTCAATGAGACTTCCTTGATGCTCGCATTAGATGAAACCAAGGTTCGAACCGCATGGGATGGCCTCGCCCGTGTAACCATCAACCGCCGCCGTTGGCCCGGACTGCTCCTCGGTTTTCTCGCTAAAATATTTAACCTAATCGGAGCAAGAGAGCTTGCTTCAGACATCCGCCATGTCGGGATCATGCTGTGCTGGGTGACAGAAGAAGATGCTTCGACATATATAGGTGAACCCCGAGCCGCATGCAAAAGCAGCGGCGATAGAATGCTTGATGCTCATGCCGATGAAGCGGTCGAGGAGATGTTGGCGGCTCT
>MELM01000052.1:21739-22791 GCA_001767605.1 Candidatus Solincola sediminis
GCCTCCCTACTTTAACCCCTTGGGCTGGAGTCTCCGTTTCCTTGAGCGTAGCCGCTAGCTTAAGCCGCCGAGCCCTTACTTCTCCTACTCGAGTTGAACATTCTACGATACTTGTTCGTGCTGCCGCCTTATCTCTTCCGCATTGAATCTATTTACTCCGATGATATGCGCCCCTTCCCTTATTGATGGAGGAAGCATTTCCCTGACTTCTTCTTCATCGTCCGCCTAAATCATTCATCTCTTAATATTCCCGGCGCTTCCTGGTGAAAACCAAAGAAATAGTTGCTTGCATGCACCCGGACCAATAGTCTGAGTATTGGGCGGGAAGTCATAGGCTACGTTCGGTAAGGAAGGCTGATTCGCATGAAAATCCTCGGCTTCGATTTAAAAAGACTGAGGGCAAGGGGCGGGCTCGAGAGAATCATCCGCAAACTCGACGATCCCGAGCGTGAGAACCGCGCCCGGGCCGCCGAAGCACTGGGAGATACTCAAGATACGCGGGCGGTCGAAGCTTTGATAAAGGCGCTCGATGACGAGTGGTTGCTCGTAAGAGCGACGGCCGCTGAGAGCCTTGGCAAGATCGCTGATCCCAGGGCCGTTGATCCTTTGATCGTGTCTTTGCGAGACTCGGATGAGTACGTTCGCAAAGACGCAGCCGAGGCCCTCGGCCGGATAAAGGATGCAAGGGCCGCCGATGCCTTGGCCAAAGCCCTCGAGGACGACTGGATGACGGTACGGGCGGCCGCCGCAAAAGCCCTTGGCAACATCGCAGAGGAATCTTCAACCCAGGCACTTATGAGGGCTCTGCATGATCCCGAACCGCTTGTGCGAAAAGAAGCTGCGGCCGCGGTGCAAAAGATCGGCAATACGGAGCCTTTGATCCAGGCATTGAAAAACGAGGATGATAATCTTCGCTGTCAGGCCATCCTGGCCCTTGGGGAGATCGGTGCCGGCGAAGCGGTCAGTCCCCTGATATCCTGCTTGAAAGACAGTACGGTCGAAGTTGCGATTTCGGCAGCGGAGGCGCTGGGTAAGATCGGCGATTCGAGGGC
>MELM01000053.1:0-611 GCA_001767605.1 Candidatus Solincola sediminis
GAGATCAATGTAAGCGTCGATTTGATATAGGGCGAGCGGCCAGGTATGGCCGTTGAAGGTTAGGGTTAGATCGCTGCCTAATGCTTGCAGGTCCAGAGCGCCGCGCAGTTTATCGAGTGCTTCCTCTCTACTGAGTCCACCAACGCTTATGCCCTCCACCGATACACCCTTGAAGACATGGCTTGCATAAGCCATATCCAGCCCGAAAAAAAGCATCCCCATGGCTATAAAAACCACTAGGACTATAATCGTCAGGGCAAGAATGATATGGCGCGCAATAGGCCATGTTTGCAACCTAAAAACCATTCCAGTGCTCCTCCTCTGCAGGTTTATTCCTTATTCGACTTCGATTATCCTTCCCCGGTTCAAAATATGTTTAAACGGTCGTCATTCCTATTTAATAAGACGGAATATGTTTAAGATTTCATTAGTGTTTAAGAGTTTTCAATATTACTATTGCTTCTATTGCCGCCTCCATTGTCCATCGAAATGTTTATCGTAAAGATTACTTCGTCGCTTCAATCCTCGCAATGACACCCCGCATTACGCTCCTTTTTTGGTGCCGTGTCTTGATTCTTGAATGTTGCCGCGAAGCAAGATTCAAGAATCAA
>MELM01000053.1:627-9357 GCA_001767605.1 Candidatus Solincola sediminis
GGTGAGCCTCCACCTTTAGATTGCTTCGTCGGCCGAAACGGCCTCCTCGCAATGACACGTTGTTTATCAGGCGAACGCTTCGGGGATGGTCTTCAGCATCGCGTACGAGAAGACCGGTCCGTCCTTGCATACGTACATGTTGCCCACATTGCAGCGGCCGCACTTGCCGATGCCGCACTTCATGCGGTTCTCGAGAGTGGTATAGATCTGCTCGGGCGCAAATCCCAACTTCTCCAGGTTCTCGAGCACGAACTTGATCATGATCGGCGGTCCGCATGTAACAGCGATCGTGTTCTCTGGCTTGGGCGCGACCTCCATCAAGAGCGTCGGTACGAAGCCGACGAAGTGGGGCCACTCTTCCTCTTCCACGTCAACCGACAGGTGAAGCTTGCATTCGCCACCCTGACCGATCTCCTCGAACTCCGCCTTGAAGCAATGGTCGGCCTAAGTCCGGGCGCCGTAGATCAGCTCCAGCTCGCCGTAGTCGGCACGGTTGTCGCGCACCCACTGGATCACAGGCCGCAGCGGCGCTTGGCCGATGCCGCCGCCCACGGTCACGATATTCTTGCCCTTCCAGTCATCAACCGGGAAGGTGTTGCCCAGGGGACCGCGGATGTAGAAGGAATCATCCTTCTCCAGCTCGTGCAATGCGCTGGTGTTCTTCCCCGTCTTCATGATGCTGAAGCGCAGGAAACCCTTCTCGGTCGGAGATGAAGATATGCAAAACATGGACTCCCCTATTCCGGGGATGCCCACCATAGCGCACTGCCCCGGGCGATGGCTCCAGGTGTCCCACACCTTCTCGTCGTCGAAGGTCACCTTGAAGGTCTTGATGCAGCGGTCTCCCGGCGCTTCGTACCAGGCGTCGATGATATTTACCCGGTAAGGGATGTATGGATTTCCGTTGTTACTGCTCATGCTTCCACCACCTGTTCGAGGATATCGAGGATATCGATGTTCACCGGGCACATGTTGATGCAGCGGCCGCATCCCACGCAGGCGATGTCATCGAATTTGCTCGGGAAGTAGGAGTACTTGTGGCTGACGCGGTTGCGCGTGCGCTCCTTGCGCGACGGCCTGGGGTTGTGCCCGGAAGCGTGCAGCGTGTACTCGCTGAACATGCAGGAGTCCCACATGCGGCAGCGCCGTCCCTCGCCCATCTCCTCCACCTCGTCCTGAATGTCGAAGCAGTGGCAGGTCGGGCAGAGAAAGGTGCAGGTCCCGCAACCCAGGCAGGATGCGGATACCTTCTTCCAGACGTCGCTATCCCAAAGTGTCGGGATCTTCTCGGATATGCCGTCGGTCTTTATCGAGCGCTTGATCTTGCCCGCCGCGGCCGCCGCCATCTCCTCGATCTTCTTTTCGTCGCCGCCGTCTTCCAACTGAGAAGCGATCGTCTCCGTGAGTTTCTCGCCCTTCTCGTTGAGCGCCTGCACCGCGTAGTAGTCGCCCATATCGGTGAGCATTACGTCCAGCCCTTCAGTGCTGAAGGGGCTGCCGCCCACCGAGGTGCAGAAGCAGTTGACCGACGGGGGCTCGGTGCAGGCCATGCCGACATAAGTGGTCATCGCGCGGCGCTTCTGATAGTAGGGATCGTCGAAATCCCAGTCAAAGAGCTTGTCCACGATAGACATCGCTCTCGCGTCGCACGGCCGCATGCCGAAGATCACCGTTTGCCCCTCTTCCTCCACATTCTTCTCCTTGAGTTCGGGCTCGCCCGTCACGAAGCGGAACAATGTCTCGGTCTGGGGGAACACCATCTTCTTGGGGGGAACCGCTGAGTTGCCATAATCCAGGTAGGCCTCAGCGGGGTCGGAGATCTGCTTGAAGATGACCACGTCATCCGACTTGGCGGGCGCGACGAGGCGGAACTTCATGAGTTCCTTGAGAGCCTCCCCGACTTTATCCTTGCTTAATTTCTTTACTGCCATGATACCCACCCTTTAAAGTATGAAATCTTCACGGTCGTCCACGCTGAAGGTCGAAAGCAGGGGCGGCTGCTCGGCGTCCGTCCCCGGCTCGTAATCGAAGAGCTCCCGCACGTCTTTGTAAAACTTGCGGTTGAGGTCCATGAGCGGGATGTCCATCGGACAGGCCTGCTCGCAGGCGCCGCATTGGATGCAGCGTCCGGCCAGGTGATAGGCCCGTGCGATGTGATAGGCCGTGTTCTCGCTGATATCGACCGAGCGCCTCATCCACATGGGCTCCAGGCGCGTTAAGACGCAGTCCTCGCAGTAGCACATGGGGCAGGCGTTGCGGCAGGCGTAGCAGCGGGCGCAGCGGGAGAACTTCTCCTCCCAGTAAGCCCACTTCTCGTCCCGCGATTTCTTCTCCAGCACCTCCACATCGGAGAAATCGTCGTCTGCGAAGCGCTCCACCTCATCGCCCAGCATCTCGTCGGAGACGAGGGGCGTCGGGTAGCGGCAGCGCTTGCACTTGTCGGCGAGCAGCTCGTCCTTCGCGACCTCTTCCTTTGTGCCGTTGAAGGAGATCACGAACTTGTCGCCCTCGAGCGCGATGTCACCCTTGTCCACGTTGGGGAACCTGGCGTTCACCTTGTCCATGTCCACCACGCCCTCGCAGGGGATGCCCAGCACCAGCACGTGGTCGCGGTCGTAGGCCTTCTCCTCCAGTTGCTGGATGATGGCCCGCGAGTCGCATCCCTTGACCATTACGGCCACCTTGCGCGAATCGGGCTCCTGCCCGCGCGGCACCGGGAGCTTCTCCTCGATGACGATGTAAGTGGCGAGGTTGTTGATGCAGGCCGGCGAGAAGATTAGTTCATCGGCATCGGCCGGCTCGAGCACGAAGGCCGGACGAGCCCTGAAGCCGTAGGTACCGGGGCGGTAACCTATGACCTGCCTCACGTCGTCCCTGGAGATAACCTCCTTGGCAATGTCTCTGAGTTTAGTTATATCTACCAATTTAACTGCCTCCGTTTAAAGCTATCCATGGGCCCGACGGACTTGATGCCCTCAACGACCTCCTCGATGACTCCTTTCCATTTGGCGCCCTCGGAGGCCGAGACCCAGCTCATGCGGACCCTCTCGGGCTCGATGCCCACGTACTCCAGGAAATTCCGCATGAGGTTGAAGCGCCGGCGCGCGAAGTAGTTGCCCTGCATGTAGTGGCAGTCGCCCGGGTGGCATCCTGAGATGAGCACCCCGTCGGCTCCCTGCTGCAGGGCGTTCATTATAAACAGAGGGTTGACGCGGCCCGAGCACATCACGCGGATTACCCGCACGTTGGGCGGGTACTGGATGCGCGAGGTGCCAGCCAGGTCGGCTCCGGCGTACGAACACCAGTTGCAGAGGAAGGCCACTATGTTGGGCTCGAAATCGGTCTTGGTAGCTTCTGCCGTTTTGGTAGCTTCTGCCATATTATTTCACCCCCAAGGCTTGTATCTGTGGTAGGAGCTGCAAATCCTTGAAGGAACGCTGCTGGATGGAACCGGAGAGACAGGCTGCCGCGCAGGCGCCGCAGCCCTTACACAGGGCTTCGTTAACGCGCGCCGCTTTTACATGCCATCCCATGCGGTTTATCTCGACCAGCTCGATCGCCGTGTACGGGCAGACCTCGACGCAGAAGCCGCAGCCGCGGCAGGTGGTCTCGTCGACGATGGAGGTCTGGGCCTCCACCTTCACCTTGCCGGAAGCCATGGGGATCATCGCCGCCGACGCCGCGCCCTTCGCCTGGGCCACCGCGTCCGGGATGTCCTTCGGCCCCTGGCAGACACCGGCCAGGTAGACGCCGTCCGATGCGGTGTCCACCGGGCGCAGCTTGGGGTGCGCCTCGAGGTAGAAGAGGTCTGATGACTGCGACAGCTTGAGCAGGTCGATCACGTCACGGGTATCGGTCCTGGGGCACAGGCCCACGGAGAGGACGACCATATCCGTCTCGTGCTCGAGGGGAGTCGAAGTGAGCGTATCCTCCGCCCTCACGATCAGCTTGCCGTTCTTTCTATATATCTCCGAGGGGTTGCCGCGAATGTAGCGGACGCCCTCGCGCCTTACCCTGTCGTAGAATTCCTCGAAGCCCTTGCCGAAGGCGCGCACGTCCATGTAGAAGACGGTGACCTCGGCGTCGGGCGCCTTATCTCTCACGAGGTGGGCGAGCTTCGCGGTGTACATGCAGCAGACGCGGGAGCAATACTCATTGCCCACGCTCTTGTCGCGCGATCCCACGCACTGGATGAAGGTGACGCTCTCGGGAACCTTGGGCGCCTCCTCTTCCTCGCCTTCCTTCTTCTTCTTTTTCTTCTTGCCACGCTCGAGCATGACCACTTTGCCGCCGGTCGGGCCGGACGCGTTCACCATGCGCTCGAACTCGAGCGCGGTGACCACATTGTCATAGACCCCGTAGGCGTATTCCGGCTTGAGGGTTGCGTCGAAGACATCGAATCCGGTGGCTACGATGATGGTGCCCACCTTGAAGTCGACGATCTCGTCCTCGAGTTCGAAGTTTATGGCTTTCGGCTGGCAGGCCTCCAGGCACTTCGGTGTCTCGCCGCACTTGCCCTTGGAAAGGAACAGGCAGCTCTCCTTATCCACCGTGTACTTGGCGGGAACCGCCTGCGGGAAGGGCAAGTAGATCGCGCCCCGCATCCCCATCCCTTCGTCGAATTCGTTAGCAAAGCGCCCCGCCTGGCGGCAGGCCGAAGCGCAGTCGCCGCAGCCGGTGCACTTGCTCACGTCCACGTAGCGCGTCTTCTTGCGCACCTTGATGTCGAAGTTGCCCACGTAACCGGAGATGTCCTCCACCTTGGAGTAGGTCATGAGTTCGATATTGGGGTGGTTGGCAACATCCACCATTTTCGGCGTGAGGATGCAGGCGGAGCAGTCGAGCGTCGGGAAGGTCTTATCCAGCTGGGCCATGTGGCCCCCCACCGTGGGTGACTTCTCGACCAGGTAGACCTTGAAGCCGGCGTCGGCTATGTCCAGCGCCGCTTGTATCCCGGCGATTCCGGCCCCGATTATCAAGGTGGCCGGCTCGACGTCCACTTCCTTCTGGTCCAGCGCCTCGAGCCTGCGGGCCTTTACGACCGCGGCTTCGATGATGCGCTTTGATTTCTCGGTCGCCGCTATGGAATCCTCGTGCACCCACGAACACTGCTCGCGGATGTTCGCCATCTCCAGGAAATACGGATTGAGGCCCGCCCCGTTCAGGGTCTTGCGGAAGGTAAGCTCATGCATACGCGGCGAGCACGAGGCAACCACGACGCGGTTCAATCCCATCTTTTCAATATCATCGACGATCAACGCCTGCCCGGGATCCGAACACATGTAGCTGTAGTTGCGGGCAACGGTGACGTCGGGGATGGTCTGCGCAAAGCGCACCACTTCCTCGACATCGACGGTGCCGGCTATGTTCGTACCGCAGTGGCAGACATAGACCCCGATCCTTGGTTTACCGTTCATTTGTCCTATATCCTCCTCGTGCCATGGAACAAAGCTTCATCTATCTGCAAAAATGTCTGCGATTTCATTATGGGCACCAGAGGAGCAGGCGCCAATGATAACACTTAAGCGCCCTTCAACTCCTTCACTTTCTCAGTAAGCTTGGGCACCACCTTGAAGAGATCGTCCACGATGCCATAGTCGGCGATTCCGAATATAGGCGCGTCCGGATCCTTATTGATGGCTACGATTACATCGGCTCCCTTCATGCCCGTCACGTGCTGGAACGCTCCCGAGATACCCACTGCGAGGTAGAGCTTGGGCTTAACGGTCTTGCCGGAGATGCCTACCTGCCGGTCGGAGGGCAACCAGCCGGCGTCGACCACCGCGCGCGAGGCGGCCAGGTCGGCACCGAGCAACTTGGCCAGTTCCTCGACGATGGGGAGGTTCTTATCCTCGCGGATACCGCGGCCCACGCCCACGAGAAGTGAGGACTGCGTTATGTCCACGTCGCCCACCTCGGGCTCTACGTACTCCACGAACTGGCGGTAGGAGAGATCATCGCTTACCGGGTTGTCCGTCTTCACGATTTCGCCCGACTTGGAAGGATCATCGGCCGGGAAGGTCGCTTCACGGATAGTCAGGATGTAGGTGTCCGCGTCCTTCATGTTCATGTGGGCATTGAGTTTGCCGCCGTAGAAGGTGCGCGTCGGCTTGGGTTTATCACCATCCATCTCTATGGCGGTGACGTCGGTCACCAGCGGGAAGCCGGTGGAAACGGCGAGAGCGGGAGCCATGTCCACTCCCTGCGCCGTGTTACCAATTAATACCAGCCCGGGCCCGTTCTCCGCTATGAGGGCCTCGAGGGCCTTCTGGTAGGCTCGGGAATTATAGTTTTCGAACATTGCGTCGTTCACGTAGATGACCTTGTCGGCCAGGCCGGCGGCCTTATCGGCGAAGGCATCCACGTCCTTGCCGAGCAGGACAGCGACTACGGTGCCGCCCAGTTTGGCGGCGCCGGAGAGCATCTCGAGCGATACGTCGCGCATTGCACCCTGGCGGTGCTCCATCAATACTAAGATATCTTTCATCTAGACCAGCCCCTTCTCTTTCAGGATGCCGGCTAGCTTGCCAGCGGTTTCATCCGGTTCGCCTTCGAGAATCTCCGCCATCTCGCCGACTACCGGCGGGGTGAACTGCTCGAGGGCGGCCCAGGATCCTGCCTCTCCACAGTCGGATGCGTCGAGGCCTAAATCGCTCGCGCTCTTGATTGTGATTTCCTTCCTGGCGGCTTGTTTGATGCCCTTGAAGGATGCGTAGCGCGGCTCGTTGATTCCGGTCTGGATGCCGAGGACGCAGGGGGTTGTCATCTCGACCATCTCCATGAGCCCGCCTTCGAGCTCGCGGCCGACCTTGACCTTCTTGCCGTCGTCCATAACTTCCAGCTTCTTCACATAAGTCGCAAAGGGTACTCCGAGTATTTCGCCCAGGGCTACCGGAACCGCGGCGTAACCGTCGTCATCGGTGAGAGCGCCGGTGAAGACTATGTCCCACTCCACGTCCTTTACCGCTGCGGCCAGCGCCTTGGCTACGGCTACCGCGTCGGAGCCCGCGAAGGCTTCGTCCTCGAGGCGTATTGCGTCATCCCCGCCCTTGGCCAGGGCCATGCGGATGACCTCGTCGCTTTGCTTGTCGCCCAGGCTGATAACGGTGACATTTCCGCCCAGGGCTTCCTTTTTCTGGATGGCCTCCTCGACTGCGTAGTTGTCGCACTCGTTGATGCCGAAGGACAATCGGCTGGTGTCGATGCCCTTGCCCGAGCCATCGATATGGACCTCGGACTCGGATGTGTCCGGGACCCGCTTCACACATACAACCATATTCATACGCGATTCACCTCTTCCCTTGCTTATCGAAAGTCCTGAAAACTCTCTAACCGCCAGTGGATTTACTATCTATCTATAAAGCCTCAGCCAGGAGTTCGAGAATATCCGCTACGCGCATTTCCTCATCGACTCCTTTAACCTTGGTAGCGTCCTCCAGGGTAAGCAGGCAGAACGGACACGCGACGGCGATAACCTCGGCGCCCATCTCCTTGGCGTCATCAACCCTTATTTCCGCGAGCCTCTCTTCCTTGGACTCGGTCTCCACCCACATCTTGCCGCCTCCACCCTCGCAGCACAGGCTGCGCTCGCGGCAGCGGTCGAAGTCCTTGTACTCCGCGCCGGGAATGCGAGTGAGAATGTAACGGGGCTCGTCGTAGATGTCATTCTGCTTGCCCAGGAAACAGGGGTCGTGGTAAGTAATCAATTTCTTCATCTCGGTGTTGAGTGTGAGCTTGCCGTCCTCCAGGAGTTGGGCGACCAGCTCTGTGTAATGGAGCACCGGGTGTTTGAGGCCGTGGTACTCCTTCTTGAGCGTGTTGTAGCAGTGGGGGCTGATAGCCACTATGCTGCCCACGTTGTAGGAGTTCATCATCTCGACGTTCTCCTCGTCGCACATCTCGAAGAGGCCTTCCTCGCCTAAGCGGCGCACTTCGCTCCCGCAGCAGCTCTCCTCCTCACCGATGAGGCCGAAGTCGACATTCGCCGCCTTGAGCACCTTGACCAGCGCCTGGGCCACCTTCATGACCCGCGGGTCATAGGCGTCGGTGCAGCAGATGTAGAGCATCACGTCGGTCTTTTCCTCATCCTCTGGCTCGAGGATCTTCACGTCCAGGTCGGCCGCCCAGTCCATGCGCTTGGAGCGCGGCGATCCCCAGGGATTCCCATCCTTGAAGATCGACTCGAGGGCGTCCCTCACCGTGGGCTGTACCTTGCCTTCTTCTATCAGCAGGCTGCGCAACCCGATGAGTACCTCGAGGGGTTCGAGCCCCTTGGGGCAGCGAGCGGCACAGGTGAAGCAGGTGGTGCAGTCCCATATCTCGGGCTTCTCGGAGAGTTCCTCCAGGCGCTCCTCATTCAGGCCGTCATACATGAAGCCGCGCACTCTAAGGGGGGTTCTCGTGGCTACAGGACACCCACCCGTACATCTACCGCATTGGATACATCCGAGGAGGTCATACTTTTCGATGAAATCAAGTTCTTCAGCGCACATAATAAAACCCCGCTTCGTTCCTTTTTTCGTCCTATATTGCTAACGTTGCTATGTTAATGCTGCGTCCGCCTGAGGGACAGGACGGTCAGCACGGGCCAACCTATTATATTAGATATTTTCAGCGGCTTTCAACCTGAAAAGTCAACTGCTCGTCGAGGAAAGAGACAATAGCGGAAATTGGCGTTCCCGGTGTGAAAATCTTGGCTACGCCGCCGGTCGAAAGGGCTTCGATCTCGGT
>MELM01000053.1:9371-19247 GCA_001767605.1 Candidatus Solincola sediminis
GATGCCTCCGCCGAAGACCATGATGTCCCCCGCCCCCTTTTCCTTAAGCAGTTCCAGCACGCGTGGAAAGAGGGTCATGTGGGCGCCGGAGAGGATTGAAAGTCCGACCGCTTGCACGTCTTCCTGCACCGCAGCCTCCGTTATCTGCTCGGGCGTCTGGTGGAGGCCCGTATATATTACTTCGTAACCCGCGTCGGCCAGCCCGCGGGCGACCACCTTGGCGCCCCGGTCATGGCCGTCTAAGCCTGGTTTGGCGATGAGGATTCGGGCTTTCCTGGTCATGGTAGCAATAGTATATAACAAACCCCTACACAAAGGTGCCTGACACCTTTGTGTAGGGGTTTTCCAGGTTTAGAAGAGGGGGGTTTCGCGGTATTCGCCGAAAACGCGGCGCAGCGTTCCGATTATTTCTCCCTCAGTGCAGTAGGCTCGGGCACAATCGATGATCAGGGGCATCAGGTTGGGATCTCCCTCTGCCCCGCGTTTCAGGGCTTCGAGTGCCTGGTCCGCCTTGGCTGCACTTCGCGCCGATCGGAGTTTCGCAAGACGCTCGCACTGCTTCTTCTCAACGTCCGGGTCGATCCTGAGGAGATCGATCGTAAGCTCCTCCTCCGGATTCTGGAAGAAATTAACACCGACGACTACGCGCTCCCCTTTCTCGACCTCCCTCTGGTAGCGGTAGGCCGCATCTGCTATCTCCCTCTGGAAGAAGCCCTTGTCGATCGCCGCCGCCACGCCGCCCAACTCATCGATTCTGCGGAAGTATGCTTCCGCCTTCTCTTCCATTCGATTGGTCAGAGATTCTATGAAGTATGACCCGGCAAGCGGATCGATTACACTGATCGCTCCGGTCTCATGAGCGACGATCTGCTGCGTCCGCAGGGCTATCTCCGCCGCCTTCTCGGTCGGAAGCGCAAGGGTCTCGTCCATCGAATTGGTGTGCAGGCTCTGGGTTCCTCCCAGCACGGCGGAAAGCGCCTGGAAGGCCGTGCGAACGATGTTGTTCTCCGGCTGTTGCGCGGTCAGCGAACACCCGGCGGTCTGGGTGTGGAAGCGAAGCATCCAGGACCGCGGATCCTTTGCGCCATACTTCTCTTTCATGTGTCGCGCCCATATACGCCGCGCCGCCCGGTACTTGGCGATCTCTTCGAAGAAGTCCATGTGCGAGTTAAAGAAAAACGACAGGCGGGGCGCGAAATCATCGACGTCCAGCCCGGCCTCGATGGCTGCCTCGACATAGGCGAAACCATCAGCTAGCGTAAAGGCCAGCTCCTGCTCTGCCGTCGATCCCGCCTCCCTGATGTGGTAGCCGCTGATGCTGATCGTGTTCCAGCGCGGCACTTCCCGCGAGCAGAAATCCAGGATGTCGGTGGTTATGCGCATCGAAGGCCGCGGTGGAAATATCCAAGACTTTTGCGCGATGTATTCCTTGAGGATGTCATTCTGTATGGTTCCTCCCAGCTCTTCAAAAGAAGCCCCCTGCTCCTCGCCTACGCACAAGTAAAAAGCTAGCAGCGCGCAGGCAGGGCCGTTGATGGTCATGGAGGTGGTTATATTCTTCAAGGGAATCCCGGCGAAGAGGTTTTCCATATCCTTGAGCGAATCGACGGCCACCCCGCAACGGCCGACTTCACCCCGGGCGAGAGGATCATCGGAATCCCTGCCCATTATGGTCGGCATATCAAAGGCGACGGAAAGTCCTGTCTGACCCTTCTCCAGCAGAAACTTGTATCTCTGGTTGGTATCCTCCACGCTCCCGAAACCCGAGAACTGGCGCATGGTCCAGAGGCGGCCGCGGTACATGCTCGTTTGAATCCCACGGGTAAAGGGAAAGCGCCCCGGATAACCGAGGTCCCCGTCATAATCCATGCCTTCGATATCCTGAGGCGTATACAGCGGTTCGAGTTCTTCACCCGAGATAGTCGTGAAATTAGCGTCTCTCAAGGGCAGAGGAGCGTAATCCTCCTCTTCCCAACGTTTCTTTTCGTCCATACGTCAGAATTCAATACCCTTTCTCATCGCCACCCCCTGCTCATAATGATGCTTGATCTCCTTGACCTCGCTCACCATGTCAGCTCTCTCGACAAGCTCCGGGGGCGCATTGCGACCGGTGCAGATTATCTCCATATCTTGCGGACAGGAGTCCAGGAAATCAAGCAATTCCTGCAGAGGAATCAGGCCATAGTCGACTGCGATGTTTATTTCATCCAGGATGAGCATTTGATGCCGCCCTTCGGCGACTACCTTGCGAGCCAGATCGAACCCTTCTCGCGCCATGCGCACATCCACCTCTTCGGGAGCACCCTTCTTAACGAAATCGTCGCGCCCGGACATGACAATAGTAAAATCCGGAAGGCAATTATCGCAGGTTATAAGCTCTCCGTAGGTGCGTCCCTTCATGAACTGGATCATGAAGACCTTGTAGTCGTGCCCCAGCGCGCGCAGAGCCTGTCCTAGTGCGGCGGTGGTCTTGCCCTTACCGTCGCCCGTATAGACCTGAATCATTCTTCTATCTTGGTTCCGCACTCGGGGCAGAAACTGGCCTCTCCACAAGCCGCACCGCAACTGCGGCAAGCCCTGGTCCCCGTCTCGGCTGCCTGCTCCGCAGACTCGGCCTCTGCTTCGACGCGGGCTCCACAGTTGGCACAAAAGACAGTGTCCGCATCGGTGGGCGCGCTACAGCTCGGACAGGTTGCTCCAGACATTGCCGGCGCTGTTGCCATCACCGGAGGAGGACCGCCCATAGGCGGTTGAACCATTCCCGGCTGCTGCTGCAGCATCGACTGCCCGCAGGTTCCGCAGAAAACAGCGCCCTTCATCGCCGGGCTGCCACAGTGGGGACAGCGCGCTCCCTGCTTGGCCGCCTCGCGGGCCGCCTTAATCTGGGCGATCGAATTCTCGCATTGATCGACCTGTGCTTGAATCTCTTTAAGGGCGTTATAAGCCTCCAACATCTCGTTGTCCTGTAATTGCCCGGCGTCACCGGCCTTATAAGCCAACTGCCCCAAATAGTAAAGATACTGATCGCGCCTCTCCCGCAATTGCCTCAGGTACTTCTTTATCTGAGCAGGACCCATCTGTTCCATTTTCTTCCTCCTCTTCGACCGCCGATTAACCTCATGGTCTCTAATTACATTATCAAATGGACTGTTCCCTTGCACCTACCTACCTTTGGTGCATGGGCAAATTGCTTTTACAATATTCCCTGTATTAGGATTATATGGTCTCAAATCCGGCAATGAGACATTCTAGGTGGCAGGCTTAAACAGGGAGGTATGCAATGGCGCTACAGGACAAGTGCATCATCACGGCCGCTTTGGCCGGGGCCGCAACAATGAAAACGCAAAACCCGGCGGTTCCCTATACCGTCGACGAGTTCGTGGAGGAGGCCTACCGCTGCTATAATGCCGGCGCCTCCATCGTCCACATCCACGCCCGCGACCCTGAGACGGGTTTGCCAACCGGCAGTATCGAGACCCTGAACGCGATCGTTAGCGGTATTACCGAAAAGTGCCCGATTGTCATAAACCTCTCGACCGCCATCGGCATCGGCGCCACTCCCGAGGAGCGCATTAACGTGGTTCAGCAGATCAAGCCCGAGATGGCCTCGCTTAACACCAATTCCATGAACTTCGCACTGGGGGACTGGAAAAACCATACGGTTATCGGGGAGATCATCTTTACCAATACCTTCGATATGCTGGTAAACTTTGCCAAGGAGATGCAGGCCGCGGGCACCAAGCCCGAATTGGAGGTTTACGACCTGGGCGGCCTCTATAACACCCTTTTTGTGCGCCCACAGGGAATCTTCCCGGAGCCCTTGCACTACCAATTCGTCTGGGGTGTGCTGGGCGGCTGCTGGCTCGACATCGCCAACTTCAAGCGTTTCATGGACCTCATCCCAGAGGACGCCACCTGGAGCACCTGCGGGGTCGGCCCCGCTCAATTCCACGGTGCGTTCCTGGCCGCCGTGGAGGGAGGCCACATTCGTGTCGGGCTCGAGGACAATATAACGATCAGCAAGGGAGTGCCCGCAAAGGGATCTTACGAGCAGGTCGAAAAGGCGGCAAAGATAGCGGAACTTGCAGACCGCGAACCGGCGACACCCGCAGAAAGCAGGCAGATCCTCGGCCTCAAGGGCAAACCCGGAATCTAGCTTCCGCTGTTCGTAGTTGACCCAGGCTGTCAAAGATCAACCGGCCGGCTCTTACCCGCTTTGTATCCTACACGAACTCAGCAATCCAGCCGGTACGAGGAGGGAGAAAAGATGTTCGATGTAGTTGCCGAGGGCAGCGGACCGCTTTTTACGGACCCGGATGCTGACAAGGCACGCGAATTCTTTCGCACTAAGACCAGGGCGATGACCAACAAAGTCATGACTGTTAAAGAAGCCGTCGAGAGGTTCGTGCATGACGGCGACTACCTGATTACGGGAGGGTTCGGGGGGGATCGCATTCCCGCCGCCGTTTGCCACGAGATAGTGCGCCGGCGCAAAAGGAACCTCGCCTTCGCCGGTCACACATCCACGCATGATTTCCAAATACTGGCAGCGGGAGAAGTGTTCAACCGCTGCGACGTCGCTTATGTAATTGGCCTGGAGGCCCGCGGACTCTCGCCCAACGGACGGCGTTATATGGAAAGCGGTAAGGTCGAAGTGTGCGAATGGAGCAATTACGCCATGGCCTGCCGCCTGAAGGCGGCGGCAACAGGTGTATCTTTCATGCCGGCGCGCGACCTGATGGGAACGGATACCTTCAAACACAGCGCGGCCAAGGTGGTGGAATGCCCTTTTACCGGGGAGCGATACGTCCTCCACCCCGCCTTATGGCCCGATGTTGCCGCTATTCATGTCCATGAGGCGGATGTTTACGGCAATTCGCGCATAAGAGGCATATCTGTTGCCGACATCGAGATGGCGCGGGCGGCCAAGCGTCTGATCATAACCACCGAACGACTGGTACCCAACGAAGTCATACGCCAGAATCCCGACGCCACGGCCATCCCCTTCTTCCAGGTAGATGCGGTCTGCGAAGTCCCCTTCGGAAGCTTTCCCGGCAACATGCCATACGAATACTTCTCGGACGAGGATCATCTCAAGCTCTGGATGAAAGTAGAAAAAGACCCCGAGGGGCTCAAGGCCTTCCTGGATAAATACATCTACAACGTCAAGGATTTCAATGAATACCTCGGGCTTTGCGGCGGTCTCGAACGAATCAACCAACTACGGGCTGAGGAATACCTGATCGACACCGAGGGAGGAAGGTGCAGCTCATGACAGACCACAATACTATGGAGATGATGATCTGCGCGGCCGCGCGCCAACTGGAGGACGGTTCCTCGGTAGCGGTGGGAACGGGCGCCCCATGTGCCGCGACCATGCTCGCTCAGAAAGCATACGCCCCCAACCTGGTCATTATCTTCGAGGCGGGCGGGGTGGCCCCATTGCTCCCAACCATGCCCATATCGGTCGGGGATTCCCGCACCTTTTACAAAGCGGTGATGGCCAGTGGTATGTGCGACGTGATGGAAACCCTGCAACGAGGAATGGTCGATTATTCCTTCCTGGGAGGGGCGCAAATCGACATGTACGGCAATCTCAATTCGACGGTGATCGGCGATTGGGCGCATCCCAAAGTGCGCCTTCCCGGATCCGGCGGAGCCAATGATTTCGGTTCGTTTGCATGGAAAATTATGGTAATCACCCCTCAGGACTCGCGTCGTTTCGTTGAGGAAGTCGATTTCATAACCACGCCCGGATACCTGCAAGGGCCGGGAACCCGTGAAGAGGCCGGTCTTTGCAGGAACAGCGGGCCGCATAAGGTTATCACCAATATGGCGGTTATGGGTTACGATCCCGAAAGTAAGCGTATGCGTGTGGAATCAATACATAAGGGTCATTCCTTCGGAGAAGTGCAAGAGAATACCGGCTTCGAGTTGCTGCAGGCGCCTAAAGTCGTGGAGACGCCGGAGCCTACGCCCGCTGAGCTGAGAATACTGCGCGAGGAAGTCGACCCCAACCGTTACATAATCGGCCGCTAATCCTACACAAAGGTGTCAGGCACCTTTGTGTAGGTTCTTCTAAACCGGCAAAGTCGGCGAACCCTTCAACCTACACAAAGGTGCCTGGCACCTTTGTGTAGGTGCCCGTTTATTTGGTGCCGTCGCCCAGGACGACGAGGGCGTCCACGGCGACCGGTTCCGCTCCTGCGATGATCAGCGGGTTGATATCGATTTCACGCACCGCGTCGTATTCCATGCCGATGTTGCCGACTGCTATCAAAATCTCGGCGAGCTTGTCCCTGTCGACGGGCGGTTTTCCGCGAAAGGGCCCCAGGATGGCCTTCGACTTGATCTCGTCCATCATCTGCATCGCATCGTATTTCTCGATGGGCGCCACGCGAAATGAGGTATCTTTGAGAACCTCGGTAAATATTCCCCCCAGACCGAACATTACGCAGGGGCCGAATTGCGGATCCCTCACGAGACCGACGACCAATTCGCGCTCGCCCTTCACCATCTGCTGTACAAGAATCCCGTCGTAGGATTCGCTTCCCAGGTTCTCGACTATTTCCTTATAGGCTTCGCGTATTTGCTCAGCGGAATCCAGACCCACCTTTACGAGGTTGCGCTCGGTTTTGTGAGCTATGTTCGGACCGTTGGCCTTGAGCACAACCGGGTAGCCGATCTCCTCGGCGGCCTTGATTGCCTCGTCCTCGCCTACGACCAGCTTCTCACGAGTAACCGGAACCTCGTGCTCGCTTAAAAACAATTTGGCCTGGAATTCAGAAAGGGCCTTCTGCCCCTTATCAACTGCTTCTTTGACTATGTCCATGCTGCACCGTCCTCGCTTATCTTGCCCTGCTACTATCGGTGAAATATTATCCCAAATGCCCTTAAAGTGGCAACCGAATGCCTTATATGGCGTTGCGGTTCATGCCTTTTATTCCCTCTATATATAGAGACGTACCGCTTTCATTCCTGCCCGGAAAACCCCGCTCGCCCGCCTGTCGGCGCCGTTGACCGGAATATTGCGTCTGAGCAGGTATTTTCTTTCGACAAATAGACTAGAAAGGCGCATTCCACTAAGGCAAGGAGGCGAAATGCTGCGCCGTCTAATCAAGAAACTCATGATCGCTTCACTCGTGTGCCTCCTCGCCATGTCCATGCTGTTACTACCGATAAGCCGCGCGCTCGCTTCTGATGTCAACTGGATCGAATACCCGACCAACCCGGTTTACGATCCGGCCGGCCGCGCCTATTATCCCTGCGTTCTCTATGACGCCAACCAGTTCTCGGGCCACGGCGGCTCTTATTATTACAAGATGTGGGCCGGAGGCGCGGCTGGATCGCACTTCGAGTCCGTTACTCATTCGAACGACGGTATCAACTGGACGGCTGCGGTCGAGATGCAGGGAATCATGACCACCGGCTATCATTCCAAGATCGTTTACGTGCCGGGAGGTTATGGAGCCGGACCCTACTATTACAAAATGTGGTATTGGAACGGCAACATGTCCTACAGCATCAACGACCTGCGGACAGCAGATTCAGCGGACGGAGTAAACTGGGTAAACGATCAAATCCTGACCCAGGACGCCACATATCCTATAGTGACCGGCGTCTGGCCCGACTGGAATCGCGGTTCCTACGGACCGGTGGGCGCCCTCTATAATCCCTCGGCCACCAACACCGGCAGCAATCCCTTTAATTACACCTTCACCCTTTATTACGACGGCACCACGGGCGGAGTCGAAGTCATCGGGCTGGGATACTCGGCCGACGGCAACCATTGGACGCGCTACGGCAACGACCCGGTGCTCGGACTGGGCGCTCTCGGCTCATGGGACAGCGACTACGTCACCAATGGAACGGTGATACCGGCGATAGACGGGGTCTGGCGCATGTGGTATTCGGGGAGCGGGCCGAGCGGAGGCGGCAATGAGGGCATAGGTTATGCGACCTCGAGCGATGGCATCAACTGGACCAAGTATGCAGGCAATCCCATCATGGACAAGAACGACGGGGTGCCCTGGCGCGATGTCCGCACTTATACGCCGTCGGTCATCTACAGTGGCAGCGATTTCGACGGCCATGGTGGGACAACCAAGTTCAAGATGTGGTATAGCGGCAGGACCAACACGCCGGTCGAAAACTACGCCATCGGTTATGCGGAGAGAAATAATGTGATCCCTGTCGGGCCTACAAGAGAATACACCACCATCACCGATGCTATTAACCATTCTTTTCCAGGCGACATCCTGCAGGTGGACGCCGGCACCTATAACGAGAACGTGATGATCGATAAATCAATTACAATTCAATCGGTTTCGGGAGCGGGAAGTACGATAATCGACGGGCTGGACGGAGACCCATACGTTGTGCAAATCCGAACCGGAGGAGTTCTCTTCGAGGGCTTTACGGTGACCAATCCCGAATACGCAGGGGGCTCGGACGCATCGGGAATAGTCGTGACCGAATCCCCGATTATTTCCGACGTCCGGATCACCGCCAATGTCATCCACGATATCGGCACCGCCACCCGCTCTCCAGTAGCCTACGGCACAGTCGGTATAAACCTCGGTCAGTGCCAAAATGTGGAGGTGGACAATAACGAGATCTACAACATCAGGCACGGGCACAGCGGCGGAACCTGGGCGCAAGGCATCTCCATCTGGGGAAACGATGCCACCACTCTCGCCGAGAATATCAACGTTCACGACAATAATATCCATGATATTTCGTCGCCCAACTCCCAAGATTCGGGCATCGGCATCCAGGGTAACGTGAGCGGGATTACAGTAAGGGACAACACCATTCAAAACAGCGGCGAATACGGCGTCGATACCTGGGATATCTGGGGAGGCGAGTACAGCCCCACCACTATCGAGGACAACGACATCAGCGGTGCGAGCACTGCAGGAATAAAAATGCTCTATCCCGGAGCCAACGTAATTGCGGGAAATACCGTGGGCCAGTGCGGAACGGGCATCTTGATCACGGCGACGGGCGGGACATCCGGGCTGCAATTCAACAACCTGGATAATAATACCAACTATGGAATCGACAACCAATCGGGCGCCGCCATTGATGCCAGTTGGTGCTACTGGGGCGATTCCCACGGGCCGAGCCATGACGGCATCTCCTACGGGGATGCAATTTCCTCCAATCTGGCTTACCAGCCCTACCTTAACGTTCCCTACAGTGGCAGCTCACCCGGCAGCCCCATTCAAATAACAACTGCCTCGCCTCTAGTGGCGGGAGTAAAAGATATGGCATATTCGACAACATTGGCGGTCGGCGGCGGGATGGCGCCTTATACCTGGTTTGTATACGCGGGCAGCCCTCCCCCTGGGCTCAACCTCTCCACGAACGGGTTGCTCTCAGGCGTCCCAACCGCCGCCGGCGCCTTCAATTTCAGCATCGAGGCCGCGGACGGAATGCAGGCTGTTTTTAAGCAGTTCAGCCTGAATATCGCCGCCCCCGATCTCAAGCTCAGATTGGAAAAAACCTCCAGCCCGACGGGCTCCATAACCAGGGGGGAGGTGCTCACCTACACCCTGCGCCTCGCCAACGATAACAGCGAGGCAATCAGCGGGAGCAAGCTCACGGATGCCATTCCCTCCTTCACCGGCTATGTAATTCATAGCACGTCTCTCAACGGCGTCCTCATCCCCGACATCGGAGAGAGCACCCCCCTGGTCGGGGGCCTGACGGTAAACTCCCCAGGCGAGGCGCCCGGAGTCGTGGCACCGGGCGAAGAGGCCGTAGTCACGTTCATGGTGCAGGTGGGAAGCGATCTACCGCTCGGGGCCGAAGTGCGCAATGTGGCGGCCGCCGAGGCGGACGGTATAGCGCCGGTTGAGGCTAGTTGCGTGA
>MELM01000053.1:19284-23472 GCA_001767605.1 Candidatus Solincola sediminis
ATGGTACTTCGCAGAAGGCAGCACGCAAGCCGGGTTCGATGAATACATACTTATGAGTAATATGAGCGATAGCGATATGCCGGTAATGATTACCTACATGCCGGAGGGAGGAATCGCAAAATCCTCGGATCACATGGTGCCCGCACACAGCCGGCAGACCGTTTACGTGAATGCCGAGATGCCGAACCAGACCGGTGTGGCCGCGGTCGTAAACGGGGCTCCCGGGCTGATCTGCGAGCGTTCCATGTATTACCAGCACAACGGAATAGGCGGAGGCGACGACGTTATCGGAGCGAACTCCCCAAGCGTAGACCTCTTCTTCGCCGAGGGCTTCACCGGTACCCGGAGCAGCTTTTTCGAAGAGTGGATCCTTATCCTCAACCCGGGGGACGATCCCGCTAATTTTTCCATAGATTACCTGTTCCCGGGTGGGGGGACCGAACATAAGGAATATTCTGTGGGCGCTCACCAGAGGTTGTCCATATGCGTCGATCGGGAGATCGGCGAGGGCCGCGAGGTGAGCGCTCGCATTCTCTCCGACCAAGCGCTGGTGGCCGAGCGTTCCATGTATTTCAGGTACAACAACAGGTGGGCCGGAGGCCACACGGGCATGGCGGCCACCGGAGTACGCAACGACTGGTACCTGGCCGAGGGATACACGGGTTGGAAGAACAGCCAATTCGACGAATGGATACTGGTGGCCAACCAGAATGATGAGCCGACCGCCGTCACCGTCACCTATATGTTCCCGGACGGAACCACCAGGGACATCGGTTATAGTGCCGCGGCCAATTCGCGATTGACCATAAGCGTTGACGCCGACTTGGGAGAAGGCCAGATGGTAAGCGCCCATATCCACGCCGATCTACCCATAGTTGTGGAGCGGGCCATGTACTTCAACTATCGCAACACTTGGGCGGGAGGGCATAACAGCCTCGGCGCCACCGCCCCCTCATCCGAGCTGTATTTCGCCGAGGGTTATACGGGCAACAGCGGTTCGCAATTCGAGACCTGGTTGCTTATACAGAATACATCCGGTGAAGAGAAAACGGCCCGGGTGGAATATATCCTGAGGAGCGGTGAGATAATCACCCAGGATGTAAAGGTGGGCGCCCATTCCCGTACCACGGTCTCCGCCAACCAAGTCCTGGCCCAGCCATCGCTCGAATTCTCTATGCGCGTCATTTCACTGGACGGTTCCGCCAGCCTGCTCGCCGAACGGGCCATGTATTTCAACTACATGGGTTCCTTGGGCATATCGCAGGGTGGACATGACGTAATCGGTTATTAAGCCTACAAACGGGATGGGGGTCTTCGAGCCTCCCGAAGGCCCCCACCTTCCCATCAAGCCCCTCCAACCTACACAAAGGTGTCAGGCACCTTTGTGTAGGTGGGAGGTAGGGTTATAACATCTGGCCTAAACCTACACAAAGGTGCCTGACACCTTTGTGTAGGTGGTGCCTTGGAGGAGGTTAGAGGGACATGGGGGTGGTCATGTCGTCGCCTTCGTAGAGGCGGATGCCACCTTTTTCCAGGCGTTTCAGGAATTCGTCGGGAGGCAGGCAACCTTCGGGAGCCATGACACCGCTTCCCGTCACCTTGCCCTCCCCTATCATCTGGATGGCCACGGAAGCCGGCAGGCCGGTTATAACGTCCATGTGAGCTTGTGCGCCGTAGATTATATGCGTCCAGCGCCCGTCCTTCTTACCGGTGACATCAGCCCGGCATGCGGAGCCCGTCTCGGGCGGCCGGCCAATGTTTTCCAAATAGGGCAGGATGGTATTGAAGATCTGCCCCAGGACATCCTTTTTGGCAACCGTATCCGTAAGCTTCACCTTGACCAGGAAGTTGGCCAGGGCCACCAGGTACCACTCCACCAATCCACCCTTGAGGGATACGGTGCGCGCATTTATGTACCGTGGTATGGTGATCGGCTCCGGGTGGCCGGCATGGAAGACTTTGAGGGCTCCCACCGGTTGTGGAAACTTGATCATCTCCAGGCCCGAACCCGCCGGGACCCAGGTGATGCGGCCGTCCATGTAGGTTGGAATCATACCGGTTACCGCGTGTATGTAGTGCAGGGTAACCGCTTTGCCTGAAGTATCGGCGGCATGGGCCGCCCAGGAAGTGGCGATCTCGTCCACCTCGTTCAACTGGTCCGCGGCCTTGCGCGCCATGACGTTGGTAACCCCCGGCGTCCAGCCCACACCGGTTATGGCCAGCACCCCCGCGTCCCGCGCATCCTCATCAAGCTCCAGTACGGCGGCACAGGCGTCGTAATCGTCGCAGATACTCACGTAATTGACGCCCGCTTCTATGCAAGCAATGGCCTGCTTCACCTCGTATTTATAGAACGGCCCGATGGCCCCGAGTGCGACGTCATTGCCGCGAATTATCTCGACCATCTCGGTGTGGTTCTCCGCGTTAATCTGAACGGCCTTGCACTTCTCCCCCAGTTCGCCGGCCAATTCGGCGGCGCGAGCCATATTATAATCCGCGATAATCAAACTCTCTACGATTTCCGACTTCGCCAGGTCACGAACCGCCAGGCTCCCCATAGCACCTGCTCCACCCAAGGCTATAACTTTCATCCGTTTCACTCCTTTCGAACTCGATCCTCCCGACAAATATCTTACAGCTGCAGCAGTGGGGATTCCATACAAGAATCGGCATCAAGTTGCCGACTAGAAATATAAGATGCGAAATTTGAAAGCAACGGCCGTCCTTTTTTTGATTGCACTGCTAATTATTCCCTGCCCGCCGGCCCGCGCGCAGGGGTCGCCGATGCGGGTATGGGTGGTGTCGGATTGCGATAAGATCCAGCGTTACCAGGCGCCTTGGACCTCGTCCGCCGTTTGGTCGCAGGCAAGCGGCCGCATCAGCCTGCACGGTGGCCGCAACGAATACCTTGGTTGCCAGATAATGGTAACAGCGGAGGGGGCCGCGCTTGGTGGCGTGGATGCGGCAGCCGGCGCCTTGTCCGGTCCTGGATATGAGATACCTTCAAGCAACATCGAGTTTTTCCGCGAGCATTATTTCAACGTCACCGAGCCCTCTAGTTCCATGTACGGCGAGCAATCGACCACCGGTCCGGGATGGTACCCCGACCCGCTGGTTCCCTTTGGCGCTCCCGACGGCGGCGCGCCTTTCGATGTTGGCGCAGGCTCGAACCAGGGAATATGGGTGGATATTTATATCCCCGAGGACGCTCCACCGGGCAACTACGGCGGCTCGGTATCGGTTTCCGCAGCGGGCGTGGGGGACGCCGTCATTCCCGTCGACCTCGAGGTGTGGGATTTCACCCTCCCTCGCGAGAGCCACCTGCCCACATTCTTCATGTACCAACCGGATGAGATTGCGGACGCGCATGGCGTTGAAAAATATTATGAAGAATATCTGGCGATCGAAACGGAGTACGCGCGTATGGCGCGACGGCATCGCTTCGACGCCTCCACATCGATCTACCCCGAAGTGACGGGCACCGGAAATGCCACCACTATAATCTGGGATTCGTGGCATGATGAACTAGCCAGCCGACATCTGGACGGCACTATCTTCCCGGACGGGCGTGGGGAAGGCCTCTATGCCCTGCCCATCAGCCGCTGGTTCCCCGACCCATCGGAGCACGGCGGGCTGGGGAGCCAGGAGTTCGAGGATACCTTCATAACCATGCTGCGCCAATTCAGGGACCATTTCATGGCTCGAGGGTGGTTTAGCCGTTCCTTCATCTATATGGTGGATGAGCCCAACACCGCCGAGGCCTACGACCTCGTCCGCTACTACGGCAGCCTGATCGATCGCTCCGGCACCGGTTTCCCGTGCATGGTCTCGGAGGGCCCCACCCCTCAAGAGGAAGCATGGGGAAGCCTCGTCGGCTACGTCGATATCTGGTGCTGCGGCTGGATCGCGTGGCCGGGTCCTATGCACGAGAGGCAAGCGGCCGGCGAGCACGGCTGGACATATAACGGCGGCGAGCCCTATGCCGGAAGCCAGATCATAGACACTTCCGGGGTGGGACCGCGCACCTGGGCCTGGATAGCACGACGCTATGGGATCGAATGCTGGCTTTACTGGGATGTCTGCTATTTCCATGACATCTACAACGGCTGCGACTGGAACGACGTCTGGAGCGATCCCTTGAGCTTCGATCAGAGGCGGGCCCCCGGCGCCTGGCCGGATTGGGGAAAC
>MELM01000053.1:23500-25192 GCA_001767605.1 Candidatus Solincola sediminis
CGGCCTGCCGCGCGGCATTGCCGGGCCGGTCAGCTCTATTCGAATGAAATCATGGCGGCGCGGCGCCCAGGATTACGAGTACATCTGGCTGCTCGACCAGCAAGGCAAGGGAACCTTGGCAAATACGATCGACGAGAGGATAATCCCGTACGCATACGGCGACGCCGAAGGCCGCAATACGTCATGGAGCAAGGACGCGGTCGTTTGGGAGGAAGCCCGCTGCGAGATGGGACGTGAGCTCTCGGCCTTCGCCGGCTACGAGAACAGCTATTATTTCGCGGAAGGCTATTCCGGCAGCGGCTTTTCCACCTGGCTGTGCTTCGGCAATTCCTTGGGCGTTCCGGTTCGTACCCGCGTAACTTATCTCTACAACGGCCAATCGCCAACCGAGCGCTACCTGACTCTACCCGCCCTGTCGCGGACTACCCTCTATGTGAATTCGGACGTCGGTCCCGATCACGAGTTCTCCATGATCGTCGAATCGGAATATCCTGTCGTCTGCGAACGCCCCATGTACTTCACTTACCAGGCACAATAAAAGAATCCCCTACACAAAGGTGCCTGACACCTTTGTGTAGGTAATAGAAACTGGTGGGATTTGCCGATAAATATATACATGTTTCACAAAACTGTTCGCATGAAGAATCTTTTAGGAGGGGGTTCAATTGTTGGAGGTCTGCGATCAATGCGGCACTCCTCTTTTTGTCGCCAACGGACTCAAATGGGGCGATAACGGCACCATCACTCTGGCCAGCTCCCCTAAAAACCGTATGGTCTTCTTCGAATCGGAGCTTATAGATCACCTATTCGCCGGAATAGGGGAACTCCTGGGGATACCCCTAGGCCACCTGGTAATAGAAAGCCGCGCCCGCGAGACCAAGCGGTATATAGAAAGGCTGTTTCCGCCGGAAATACGGCAAGCGATGGCATTTAAGACAATGTCCTGCAAGGACGGAGCTGCCGTAACGGCCGTGGAGACGGAAACGCAGCTTGCAGCCATTAAGGGCATCGCGCAGACCATCATCGATATCAGCCGGGTTTACGGCTACGGCGACCAGAGGCCGAGCGATCTCTGGGACAGCGGCGGGAAATACGCCTGGCGCACGCAGGTTATTAGGAACCCCTATTCCTTATTGTTTATAGCCGGCGACAACGTGGGATCGGTCGAGGTCTTCGAGGAGAGCGAAATGCGCGTCAATTACGAGGAGATTGAAAAAGATGCCTATAAGATCGAGGTTTTTCCCGGCAAACACTCCATAGCCTTGAAGGAGAGGCTGCAGCGGAAGTTCTACGATTTCAAACCGGGGGAGATTACTTACGAGCAGTGCCCCCAATGTGCCGTTCCTCTGGAAGTGGCCAATCGGAAATGGAATTGCGTGGATGGGACCTATACCGATCCCGAAACCGGACGCAGAATGGCCATATTCGGTCCGGCGGCTTTCGACGCTGTGCTGGTCGATCTGGAATACGAGTTGGGCGAGATAATACCTCAAGCGATCATAGATGCGCAGCGCAAGTATTTGAAGGAAGCCTGGAGCGGAGAGTGGTGGAACAGGTCGAGCATGACTTTTCAGCATATGCTCGCCATTAGAGGCCTTGGAGAAATGGTCACATTCGACGGAGACAAGACCCATCTTACCTTGAATATTCAGAATGCATGCTTGCCGCTGCCCATGATTGGCACCGTACAAG
>MELM01000053.1:25199-27938 GCA_001767605.1 Candidatus Solincola sediminis
GTCGAGATGGCTTATCGGACGGACAACTCCACCTGCGAATGGGAATTCAAGGATGATGGAGATCTCAATATCACGGTGACGGTAGATTAAGAACTAAGTACTGCCGTCGTCGATGCTACCGTTATAGCGGAAGTAGAATGCTCCCTCGACCACCAGCCTACTGTCATCGAGCGCGTTTACCTGGACACTCACGCCCTGCCCGGGAAGGATATCGTTTTCCTTTATGGTGAAGCGCGAATGCGCTTCTATCGTGTATTCCCGCTCTACGGCGTCCCGCTCCCCATAAAAGTTCACCTTGACCGTAACCGCCCGGTCCTCCAGGTTAGCCACCAGGATCCAGCTCTCGAACCCGTCAGCAGTATACCCTTCGGGAATAAGCCAATGGGGTGAGGGTGAGGCGGAGCCTCCGGCGGCGTGGCCGCCATCCACCTTACCCATCCCACCATCATAAGTGAAATACATGGCCCTCTCGACTATCAGGCCGGGAGCCGAAGTATTGATCTCGGCAGACACCTGAGCGTCTTCCAGACCGGCGACATCATCGACATGAAGAGTTGCCCTGGAATTTGCCGCCACGGCCAGGTCGCTCTCGTGGATCACACCATCGCTTCTCTGAAAGCTCACATTGGCCGTTACGTCCTGATTGCCAGGATTTACCATGAGGAGCCACTCGTCGAAATCGCCGCCGGTATAACCCTCGGCGAAATACCACTCCCGGGAAGGACTGGAGGCACCCGCGGCCGCCGATCCACCAGAGCGCCCGTTCGAGTTGAAATACATGGCCCTCTCGGCCACGACGGGCCGGTCGGAAGAAGTCTTTATTCCCATCTCGGACCCCGGCAGAACATCGTTTACCCTCAGCGTCTTACGGGCCAGGGGCGGGACGTCCAGTGAAGCATTGCGGTTGCCGTCCGGAGTCATGAAAGCTATGTCTACGGCGGCCGTGTCGTTTTGTGGGTTGAAGACCAACAGATAGGTGTCGAAACCTGGACCCGTATAGCCCTCGGCGAAATACCATGAGGTGGACGCCTGGGATCCTTTGGCGGTATGGCCGCCGGTGATGCCCCGGTAGTCGAAATACATCGATCTCTGGGCCACCACCTGTGAGCCTTCGGGAAGAGATATCTTGGCGGCCACATCACCGGGCGGGACCAGTTCGTTCAAGTTGAATGTGATGCGCGATTGGGCGGCGATATCTATATTAAGGCCGGCCGACGGGCCTTGATCGCCAAAAAGTTCCAAATGGGCGGCCGATGCCTCATTGGCAGGATTCTCCAGCAGAAGGTAGGTGTCGAATCCGCCCCCCGTATACCCCTCGGCGAAGTACCAGGCTCCACTGAGCCCATCCGGTACCGGGGTATAGGCCTGCAGCCCCAGGGCTTTGTCCACTTGCAACAAGCCCCACCCGTAGGTCAAATCGTATCCGGCTGTCCCCAGGTCGCGGGCACTCTCGAGGATCCGCCTCTCGGCCTCCGCCACGCTCAAGCCGGGCTTGTAAGAGCGCAGCAGGGCGAAGGCTCCCGCTACCTGCGGTGTGGCCATCGAGGTACCACTCATCGAGGTGTACCTGGCGCCCGGATAATCGGAGTAGATGGATACGCCCGGCGACATTATGTCCAACCCGCTTCCCCAGTTGGAGAAGGAAGCGCGCCTGTCCAGATCGTCCGTCGCGCCCACCGCGATGGCCCCGTCGCAGGCAGCCGGATAGGAAAGTGTCGAGCTTGCGTTGTTCCCGGCCGCCGCCACCACAACAGTGCCCTTGCCGCGGGCGTAATCCA
Organism: Candidatus Solincola sediminis; assembly: GCA_001767605.1. Classification (GTDB taxonomy): domain Bacteria; phylum Actinomycetota; class Geothermincolia; order Geothermincolales; family RBG-13-55-18; genus Solincola; species Solincola sediminis. The sequence continues at coordinate 26,978 of MELM01000053.1, forward strand.
CCGCCTCCTGCAGCGCCTGCGAGCGCGATGCCCCACCCAGACTCATATTGATGACCGAGGCGCCGCTGTCCGCCGCATAACGGATTCCGGATATTAAATCCGAATACCGTCCATTACCATTATTATCCAATACCTTGACGGGAAGCAGCTGCACATTCCAGGCGACTCCGGCCACACCTGTGCCGTTATTGCCTGAGGCCGCGATAATACCGGCTACATGTGTGCCATGCCCGTAGACGTCCGAGGTATTGTTGCTCTGAGTTATGAAATCCCACCCCTGCAGGACTCTCCCACTGAGGTCGGGGTGAGATGCATCGACGCCGGTATCGAGAACGGCCACTACCAGTCCGGGGTCGCCCAACTCACTATCCCAGGCGCGCTCGGCACCGATATCGGGGAGGAACCACTGCCTCGAGCAGAAGGGATCCCCGGAGCTGAGGTCAGCTGTTATTGCTGTGTCAGGCTCCACATAAGCGACCCCGGGAATCGAAGATAGAATCCGTTTAGCGTCTTTGGCAAGCGTCCCGCTGGGAAGGGTTACGGATTCGAGTTCCGGTGTCGCCCATTCGCCGGACTGAACGGCGTCGGCTATCTTCTTAATATATGGGTTCTCGGATGCCTGGGCATAAAAGGATTGCATGGTCTGCGATCCTTGATTCCAACGGATGAGTACCTTATCCCAGACCTCTTCGGCGGAAGCCGCCTGCGCGGCCTGCCCCATGACGAAAAAGGGCGCAAAAGCAAGTAATAATATGGTAATGGCCGCCACTATAATTAACCGGAATCCTTGCAACCTTTTCGTGACGGCCATTATAATCCCTTCCCATGTTATTGACTCCTTCCCCGTCGTCTGGTTAGGGAAAACCAATCATGGCTAATAGGTCTGATTATTGGGGAACAAAAGGGTGATTAAGGGTGCCGTGTCTTGATTCTTGAATTCTGCCGCCAGAGGAAGAATTCA
>MELM01000053.1:27947-33404 GCA_001767605.1 Candidatus Solincola sediminis
AAAACCGAAAGGGGCGCTGGGAGGCGCCCCTTTTGTAGTGATTATCGCTTAACCGAGCAGATGGCGGGCTATAACCACCCGCTGAATCTGGTTGGTTCCTTCGTAGATCTGGGTGATCTTGGCATCGCGCATCATGCGCTCGAGGGGATATTCCTTCATATATCCGTAGCCGGCCATTACCTGCAGTGCGTCCACCGTCACCTTCATGGCGGTATCGCTCGCGAAACACTTGGCCATGGCGGATATTCCGGAGCCGTCTCTTCCACCCTTCTCGACCACTACACAGGAATAATAGACCAGCTGCCTTGCGGCCTCGACCTGCATGGCCATGTCCGCCAGCATGAACTGGATTCCCTGCAGGCGCGCGATCGGCCCCCCGAACTGGACCCTCTCTTTTGCATAGGCTACAGCATGGTCCAATGCCCCTTGGGCGATTCCCACCGCTTGCGCCCCGATGGTGGGCCGGGTGCGATCGAGGGTCATCATGGCGGTCTTGAAGCCGTCGCCCTCCTTGCCCAGGAGGTTCTCAGCCGGCACTTCCATGTCCTCGAAGATGAGTTCGCTGGTCTGCGAGCCGCAGATGCCCATCTTGTGCTCGATCTTACCTATGGAAAAACCTGGGAAATCCTTCTCGATTACGAAGCACGAAATGCCCTTGACGCCCGCAGTGTCATCGGTCTTGGCGAATATCGAATAGATATCGGCTATGCCGCCGTTGGTGATGAAGCACTTCTGGCCATTGATGATATATTTGTCGCCCTTTTTCACGGCCTTGCTGCTCATGGCCGCCGCATCGGAACCCGCGCCCGGCTCGGTGAGCCCGAAGGCCGCCTGCTTCTCACCTGCGGCCAGTGGTGGGATGTACTTCTTGAGCTGATCGTCGTTTCCGGACAGCAGTATGGGCGTGGATCCCAGATCGCAGACGCCCAGTATTAGGGCGGTGTTGGTGCAGACCTTGGCCAGTTCCTCGATTGCCAGGCATACGGTTAGAAGATCGGCGCCGGAGCCGCCCAGCTCTTCGGGAAAACACAGTGCGAAAAGGTCGTTGTCTCGAAGCAGCTCGAACATATCCCAGGGATATTCGCCCTTGGCATCGATCTCCGCCGCCCTCGGCTCCACCTTCTCCTTGGCGATTTGTCTCACCGTCTGCTGAAGCATTTTCTGTTCTTCTGTTAATTCATACATGTTACCCTCCTGACTACGATCCTATCTGCGAATATTCCTAATGCCTTCAGGGCTTCTTGCAGCAAAGCCAGAGTATAATGCCAACGAGTGGTTAATCAACCTTTATTATCATTCCGTCGCCCTGCCCGCCGCCGCCGCAGATGCCGGCCGCGCCGTAACCGCCTCCCCTGCGGGCCAGCTCGTATGCGAGAGTGGTGACGATACGGCAGCCGCTGACACCGATGGGATGCCCGAATGCGATGGCACCACCGTTCACATCCACGTTCTCCATGGTTTCAGGGTCGAGGCCGAGTGCCTTCATCGATTCCCAGACAACGCTCGCGAAAGCCTCATTAATTTCGAAGAGCTTCATGTCTTTGGGCTCGAGATTGATCCTCTTGAGGGCTTTCTTGATTGCATTTGCCGGGTGGGGGTGGAGATCGGCGAACTCACCGGAACTCCAGCCATAGGAGACGATCGTGCAAAGAGGCTTGAGGCCAAGCTCCTTTGCCTTATCTGCACTCATTACGATGGTAGCGCACGCTCCATCATTTATTTGAGAAGCATTGCCGGCAGTTATACAACCTTCCTTATCGAAGGCGGGCCTCAATTTGGCCAGGGTTTCTTCGGTGGTATCCGGCCTTACTCCCTCATCCTTGGTAAAGACGACCGGCTCGCCCTTCTTCTGCGGGATTTCGACCGGTACTATCTCTTGATCGAGAAGTCCTTTTTCCATCGCTGCCGCCGCCCTCTGATGGCTGACAGCCGAAAGGTGGTCCATATTTTGCCGAGTGATTCCGTACTTTTTGGCATACTCGTCGGAACCTTGTCCCATGTGTACGTTCTTGAAAGCGTCCCACAGGCCGTCCGTGATCATGCTATCGACGAGTACGCCGTTTCCCATCCTGTAGCCGAGGCGGGCCTTGGGAACGAGGTATGGCGCGCCGGTCATGGACTCCTGCCCGCCTACCACCAGCACCTCCGCCTGCTCGAGCTTGATCATCTGGTCCGCTATCTCCAGCGCCGACATGGACGAGATGCAAACCTTGTTGACGTTAATGGCGCCGGCCGCGGGCGGAACGCCGCCCTTTACAGCGGCCTGCCTGGCCGTTATCTGACCCTGCCCGGCCGTGAGCACCTGGCCCATGATCACGAAATCTATGAGCTTCGGGTCTATGCCCGATCTTTTCAGAGCTTCGGCAATGGCAATTCCTCCCAGATCCTGGGCCGTGAAGTCTTTAAGAGCACCGCCCAGCCGGCCGAAGGCCGTCCTCGCCGAGCTTACGATTACCGTTTCCTTCATCTCACAATCCTCCAGTCGATAATTGAATTGGTACCAATCGATTATCTTAGCCCGAGTTCTCGGGCTATAACCATCCGCTGCACCTCGGAAGTGCCTTCGCCGATTTCCAATATTTTGGCATCCCGGAAGTATCTGGAAACCGGGTATTCGTCCATATAACCGTAGCCTCCGAATATCTGGACCGCCTGCGTCGTCGCCTGCATGCACATCTCTGATGCGAACAGTTTGGCCATGGCCGCTTCCTTGGTGTGAGGTACACCGGCATCCCGCATGGCAGCCGCCTTATAGGTGAGATTGCGGGCGAGTTCTATGTGGGTCGCCATGTCGGCAAGCTTCCACTGTATGGCCTGAAAGTGGCATATCGGCTTGCCGAACTGGACGCGTTCCTTGGCGTACTTGAGCGCCTCCTCGAAAGCTCCCTGTGCCGTGCCCACCGCGAGGGCCGCTATGGCTATTCTTCCCCCGTCCAGCATGCCCATGAACTGCCGGAAGCCCTCGCCCCTCTTGCCGATGATGTTGCTCTCCGGCACCCGGCAGTCGTCGAAGCTTAGCTCGCGCGTATCCGATGCATGCCACCCCATTTTCTTGTACTTGGGCCCAATGTTGTATCCCGGCGTGCCCTTGGGGATGTAGATATTGGATATCTCCTTTGCGCCTTCTTTTGTTTGGCCAGTGACCGCAGTTATAGTGACGACACCGCTTATGTCGGTGCCGGCGCTGCTGATAAAACACTTAGTGCCGTTGATTACCCACTCCCCGTTTATGAGCTCGGCTTTGGTTTGGGTGTTGGCGGCATCGGAACCGGCTTCTGGTTCGGTTAGCCCGAACGCCCCCAGCATCTTTCCCTCGGCCAGAGGTATCAGCCATTCCCGTTTCTGTTGCTCGGTCCCGAAATAATAAAAGCTGGCGGCCGCAAGCGAGGTGTGCGCTTCGACGGTCACGGCGAGGGCACCGTCCACCCGCGCTATTTCCTCGACCCCGATAGCAAGCGCAAGGTAGTCTCCTCCCGCCCCGCCGTATTCCTCTGGAAACGGAATACCAAATAATCCCAACTCCCCCATTTGCCGCACGATATCATAAGGGAATTCGCCCGTCTCCCACATGTGGTCCGTCTGAGGCCGGATGACGTTCTCGGAGAAATCCCTCACCATGTCCCGGAAGAGTTTCTTTTCCTGATCGAGTTCGTACAGCAACGCTCTCACCTGCCTTTTTTCTCCCTGCTAGGCCTGCCATATAAGTAAAAATGCAGCTAGAGGAGCAGCCGGAGGCCCCAAGGGTGGGGCCGTGTCTCGGTTCATAAGAATGGTCAAGCACCGAGAGCGTCGGGGCGCCGTGCCGACAAGGCGCGCGACTGAGGCGTACCGGTCCGGTACGTCGCAGGGAGCGAAACGTAGTCGGCGTGGATGCAGCGGCGCTCGAATGCGACCATTCTTGTGAATCGAGACACTTTGCTCCCCAAGGGATTATATAGTAAATGAGATGGGGGTGTGAAACGGCTGAGGGTGAGGTCTTATCAGGGCCTCTTTGTGCTGTCTGGTAAGTTCAATAACTTTTTCAAGTTTACTCTATCTGAAGGAGGCAGAACATGCAGAGAAGACGCTTTTCCGAGGAGCAGATCATCGCGGCCTTAAGGGAGGCTGAGGCCGGAGCCAAGGTGGCCGATGTATGCAAAAAGTACGGAGTAAGCGACGCCACCTACTACAAGTGGAAGGCCAAGTACGCCCACATGACGCTAAGCGACTTAAGGCGCCTCAAGGCCCTGGAGGAAGAGAATCAGCGCTTAAAGAGGATAGTCGCCGATCTCAACCTAGACAACCAAGCCTTAAAGGAGATCGTCTCAAAAAACTTCTGAAGCCCAAGGCGAAACGGCGTGCGGCCGAGCACGTCATGGGCGCTTTGGGCATCTCCGGCAGGCAGGCGGCGGCCCTGGTAGGCATGAGCCGTAACACCTTAAGGGCCACGCCATCAGAGGATAAGGACCTAATCTTAAAGAAGCGACTGGGGGAGCTCGCCCAGGAGAAGCGCCGTTACGGAGCGAGAAGGCTGCACGTGCTCCTAAAGCGAGAGGGCCTGGTCGCAAACCATAAAGGACGGAGAGGATATACCGGGAAATGGGACTACAGGTAAGGACCAAGAAGCGCAAGCGGTTGGTGAACTCACTGCGGCTGGAGCTGCCCGCTCCCAGCAGGCTAAACGAGATCTGGGCGGCGGATTTCATCCACGACGGAACCGCGGGGGGCAGGCGCATCCGCTGTCTTTCCATCCTCGATGTCTTCAGCCGGGAGTGCCTGGCCATCGAGGTGGCCCCCTCCCTTCCTGGCTCATCGGTGGTCGGGGTCTTCGACCGCCTGAGGGAAATAAGAGAGGTGCCGGAGATCGTGGTTACCGATAATGGGCCGGAGTTCACCGGAAGAGCTCTGGGTGAATGGGTCTTAAATCATAACGTGAAGCTGGCCTTTATCCGGCCGGGCAAGCCCATCGAGAACGCCTTCATCGAGAGCTTCAACGGCCGCTTTCGGGATGAGTGTTTAAACGAACACTGGTTCAGGACGGTCGAGGACGCCAGGGTGAGAATCGAGGCCTGGAGGCATGAATACAACGCCGAGAGGCCACACAGCTCTTTAGGCCACTTGACGCCGGCCGAGTTCGCAAGACAGACTGAGGCAGAATTAGCAAAAACCTCTACTTTCTAGTGGCACTCCGATCGGGGTACGGTCAACCCACTCCGAGAATACCGACGATTACACCCAGGGCAGGGATGAAAAACCAGGTGAATAAAAGGAAGTTGTTGAATTCCTCACCACTCATAATATCCTGAGACAAATGAGCCGCGAAATTACCCCCATATTTTCCTATGGGTCCCGAGTAGTTGATGCCGCCGGTGAAGAAGAATAAATAGGCAATGAGGAAACCACTAATAGCTATGAGGAGCGAGATGTTCTTCTTGGTGAAGAGCTCCCTCAGGCCGTCGACCATGCTTCTTTTTGCGA
>MELM01000053.1:33443-36471 GCA_001767605.1 Candidatus Solincola sediminis
ATAGAGGAAGGGATTCTCGGGTGCTTCTACCTTCCACTCATGGGTCTTCCCGCAGGCAGGGCAGGTTATGGGAAAGGCGTTTCCCTTATCCCCATTTGCGCTATCAAGTTTTTGTTTCTCTTCTTCATTTATCTTGTTAGGCTTCAATCGAAACCACTCCCTATAGGTGGACAATTGTTTGGCGATTGCAGGTCTGGGTTGTCTTCCCTTTCCACAGTAAATTGTGGCTACTTGCTGGGGATGATGGCTCTAGAAATAAAAATAGATCTTGTGGATGGGGACCCTTCTACGAAAAGTACATCGTCGATTTGATCAGTTGTTGACAATACCTCGTAATATATATTTGGTACCTCTGCTTTCTGTAAAAAGCCTTCATAAAAATTGATCGCCTCCTCATATGAATTGCAGCGAATAGTGTAGTTGGCATATATGGCCTTATTTGAATCCCGGTTCTCAAAGGGCGTCCCCTTGAAATAGATACTAGCAGCAGAGCTACCGGGGTGAGGCGGATGCCTCAGTGAGTATGGTGCAATTCGGCATCCGGTGGGCACATACTTTTTTATATCAAAACTCGAGGATGACAAATAATTATAGAAGCTCTTCAGCATAACGGTTTGTTTGGAATCATCCATATTCCTTAGATCGTTTGCCCTCTTACTCACTAACCCGATCTGAATGTAAAAAGGCATTCCGACTATGGCTAAGATTAGCAGTACGATTCCAAGATTCCTCATCATTATTCTCTTATCTCTTGGCTCAGAAGATGAAATGAGATTGAAAAGAGCCACTGCAATCACAACAAGAATGAGCCCCAAAGAGACGAAAACGGATGGATAGGGAGAGGTCTTAGGATAGAAGAAATTCGCAGAGTTTAAAGTATCATCTGCTCGCAATAACCTCAGGTTATAGATGGTGGTCATAGAAGCAAGCAAGACGAGATATGAGGGAACAGCGAGGATAATGACAAGAACATTAATTGCTACCTTCCCCCGCTGATCTTTGGATTTGCTGACTGCCAAGCCCAACACGCCAATTATCACCCCTAATATGGGGATAAAAATCCAGGTGAATAGCAGGAAGTTGTTGAATTTATCGCCGCTGTCTAACCCCATCATTTCCTGAAAATGCTGGAAAAAGGTCCCCCCGTATTTCCCAATTGGTCCCGAGTAATTTATCCCGCCCGTGAACAAGACCAGAAAGGCGACAAGGAACCCGGAAATCGCAATGATGAGCGCTATTTTGTCCCTCGATCGCCAGCGATTCAAACGATCGAGCCTTGTGCTTTCTAGCAACAATCCCCTGGTTTCCGAAGGTGGATTTGAATCCTCTATCTCGTTTGTCTCGTTCGATTCTTGGTCTTGCTCTTCATCCATCTCATTATTCTTCAATCGAAACCACTCCCTATGGGCGGGCAATCATTAGGCGATTGCAGGTTCGGATTTAGCAAGTACTCAATAACACTTCGGCAAACAAAATAGTCCATCTGAAGTTCCTTATGGTTTATGCCTTCGAAACATTCATTACCGGCACCATCTATCAGGCTCTGTTCCATAGAGATGGTCCCGTCTCCCAACCAAGTTCGACCAAGCTCCTCACCATGCCTTGTGACAGTCTTTCCTCCCAAGTAGGCCTGAAGCCAACTCATTCCCCAGTCCGTCAGATGCCTCTGATTGGTTCCTACCATTACCCTGCCTATCACATCATCGGCGAATCCCCCAACATCTAACTTCACAACCGTGCTGCAATATGTAGTAAGTTGGAGTTGGAGTTGCCCCGTTTCCATTGACACCTCAACTTGGGACAGCAGCTGTCGCCGCGGTCTCCTCTAGGATTCTCTCATACTCTTGCGGACTTTTCTGACCCAGGGACGAATGCCTCCTTATGGGATTGTAGAAGCTCTCGATATAACGAAAGACGGCAAGCCTGGCTTCATCCTTGGTCTTGAAACGATTCCTGTAGATGATCTCTGTCTTTGGTGTGGCCATGAAGCTTTCCGCTGCGGCGTTGTCGTAGGCGTCACCCTTACTGCCCATGGAGGCCATGATGCCTGATTCCCGAAGGGTCTTCCCGAAGGCAAGGGAGCCGTACTGATTTCCCCTATCCGAGTGGTGGATGAGGCCCGGATCCGGCCTCCTTAAGGTAACCGCCATTCCAAGGGCATCTACCACCAGATCGGCGGTGAGATCGGTGCGCATGGACCAACGACAGTAACGGCGGGTGCAGGCATCGATGATGGCGGCTAAGAAGAGCCAGCCCTCCCAGGTGGGGATGTAGGTGATATCGGCCACCCAGAGTTCATCCGGCCGGCTAGCCCGGAAGTTGCGGCGTACCATATCAGGGGCCGCTGGCATCTCGGAGATGCTCTTTCTAACCCTCCTCTTCCCCCTCCGGGATACACCCTCGATGCCCAGCTCAGACATGAGTCGGGCCACCCGTTTTCTGCCGATGTGAACTCCGTATGTATCGGCCAGCTCGGCATGGATGCGGGGAGCGCCGTAGATGCCAAAGGAGGCCCGGTGAATTTGTGAGATCAGCGACTTCAGTTTGCGGTCCTGAATTTTTCTCTCCGATTCCTCTCGGGTTTTCCAGGCGTGGTAGCCAGCGCGCGACACACCCAGCACGCGGGCCAGGTGGGAGACGGAGTGGTGCGTCTTCTCTTCATCGATCAACGCGAACCTCTTCCTTGCTGATCGGTCTCCCGGGCGAAGAAAAGCGCGGCCTTCTTGAGTATCTCCTTTTCCTCTTTCAAGAGCTTGTTTTCCCTGCGCAGGCACCGGAGTTCTTCACGTTCCTCGGAGGTGAGACCGGCAGCCCTGCCCTCGTCGATCTCCGCTTGGCGTACCCAGCGGGAGAGTGTCTGCTGCCCCACTCCGATCTCTTGAGCAGTTACCCGGATAGGACGGCCGCTCATACGGTGCAGCCTCACCGCCTCTTTTCTGAACTCTGGTGGAAACGGTATGCCTTTTGTCATGTTGACTCCCTTCTGGACACAGCTATTGTGTCCCATCTCAGGGTGTCAACGAAAGTG
>MELM01000054.1:0-3566 GCA_001767605.1 Candidatus Solincola sediminis
TGCAGGGGAGCCTGATAATGCTTGCCTTCGCCCTGGGAACTCTACCCATGCTTCTCTTGATCGGGATATCGAGCGTCAAGTTCCTGGAAAAACCGCACCTGGCGGCAACCTTTCTCAAAGTCGCCGGAGCGCTGGTTCTCTTCTTCGCGCTTTTTAATATCAACAACCAGTTGGTGGTCCTCAACGGGCCCAATCTCGCCAGTATCTTCGATTCGCAACCCACGAATATAGCGGCCGGAGCTTCCGACCTGCCGCCCATCGTCGATGGCAAGCAGGTACTCAAGATGAAGGCCTCGGCAAAAGGATATAACCCGAGCAAGCTCACAGTAAGGGCCGGAGTCCCGGTCCTCTGGGAGATCGAAGACACCGGTACCAGTGGTTGCACCAATGCGATCATTTCGAAGGATCTGTTCCAGGGCCAGATCAAGCTCACGCCGGGCCAGACCAGCACCCAGGAATTTACCGCGCAAAAGACCGGCCATTATCGATTCAGTTGCTGGATGGGCATGGTCCAGGGCGAGATCGATGCCGTGGACGCTCCAGAAGAAACGACAGAGGCGAATGCGCCGGAAGGGCCGCCGACTCAGCAGGATTCTGTTCTCCCTCCAAACGATCGGCCCTCAAACGATACCGCGGATTCATCCGGACTGCCGCCCATCGTCGATGGCAAGCAGGTAATCAAGATGGAGGCATCGGCCTCCGGATACGATCCCGACCATCTGAAGGTGAGGGTCGGGGTGCCGGTGCGATGGGAGATCACGGATACGGGAACCAGTGGATGCACGAGCGCGATTATCAGTGACACCTTATTTGATGGGGAGATCGACTTGAAACCAGAGCAAACTGCGGTCCGGGAATTCACGCCTGACAAGATAGGCAGGTTCCGTTTCAGTTGCTGGATGGGCATGGTTGAGGGCGAGATCGACGTGGTAGATGAGAAGGACCCTAACAGATCCAGCTTCGATTATGACGAAACGACCCAGCCGAGTTCAGGCCGCGGCGGTTGCTGTGGATAGGAATAGTTCGCGCACCGCGAAAGGAGCATCTGAGTGATTAGGAAGGCACTTTTCAAGATATCCGGAATGCATTGCACAAGCTGCGCACAACTGATCGAGCTGACCCTGGAAGAAGAAGAGGGCATGAAGGTGGTAAGGGTCGAGTATGAGTCGCAGGAAGCCTGCATGGAATTCGATTCCAGCCTGCTAACGAGTCAAGCGGTGAGGGATGCCATAGAATCACTTGGCTACTGTGTGATCGAAGAACTATACGCATAAGACGGCGGTTGCCCGTCAATTCAGAAATTTAAGAAAGGAGAGAACCAGGAGGGAATTGACATTTAACAGGAATGACCTATACCATAGGTGTAGGTAGGTATATCCCGACAGGTAAGGGAGGCGTTTTGAACCAAGAACTCAAGCTCAAGATAGACGGGATGCATTGCACGTCCTGCGCTAGATTGATCGAGGGCATGCTGTTGGATACGGAAGGCATCAGCAGCGTCAAGGTAGATTACGAGAGCGGAACCGGCGCCTTATTCGCCGATCTCGACCGCTTATCGAAAGAAGACCTGCTTGATCACCTGGCGCGAGAGGGATATGAGTCACACATCCTCGGCGGAAACGGGGAAGGGAAGGATAGCGGTCTTCCCGCCGCCAAGGCGGCTTCCAGTGGGGGCCCGCTGGATGGAAAGCCTGCGTCCAAGGTCGGGTTTCAAGACACGATTGCCGCGGATGTGTCCGAAAAGCAAGCGTCTAACGAGACCCCGGCACAAGAAAAAAATAAAGAGCTGAACCCGGACAGGAGGGTGGGGCTCTCGCTCTCCGGCATGCACTGCGCATCGTGCGCCGGCTTGATCGAGCACTCCTTGAATAAGGTAGCGGGGGTGAAACAGGCGGGCGTCAACTTCGCGGCGGAAAAGGCGTACGTCACCTTCGACGCGGCCGTCGTGAGCCCTGATGGATTGATCGAAGCCGTCAAGAGGGCAGGCTATAAGGCAGAGCTGGTCGACGAGACGGACAGTGAATATGAGAGCCGGAAACGGGAGAGAGAAATGGCCGGCTATTTTAACAAGTTCCTATTCAGTTTGGCCTTCAGCCTGCCCATGCTCTATTTCATGCTCCTCGATTTCTTCAAATGGCTTCCGGGCGCGAACTCTTTTCCTCCTTATTTTGGAATCGTTTCGTTCCTTCTAGCGACTCCGGTACAATTTTTCGCGGGCGCCGGTTTCTATAAGGGCGCATGGTCGAGCCTGCGCATGAAGACCTTCAATATGGACAGCCTGATCGCGATAGGAACGTCGACGGCCTATTTCTACAGCGTGGTCAACCTCATTTCGCATTCGGTGTCGAATACTTCGCTCATCGGCCTCAACGGCGCGAAAATCCCCAACATGTATTTCGAGACAGCGGCCTTTCTCATTACCTTCGTGTTGCTCGGCAAGTGGCTGGAGGCGCGCGCCAAGGGCAAGACTTCGGAGTCGATCAGGAAGCTGATGGGGATGCAGGCGAAGACGGCCAGGGTTATTCGAGGCGGCGTCACATCGGATATTCCCATCGAGGAGGTCGCGCATGGAGACATAGTCCTTGTGCGCCCGGGCGAGAAGGTACCTGTGGATGGAATCATCACCAAGGGCTCTTCCGCGGTTGACGAGTCGATGGTGAGCGGAGAGAGCCTGCCGGTCGAAAAGCACGTGGGTGATCAGGTAATCGGTGTCACCATAAACAAGACCGGGAGTTTCGAATTCGAAGCAACCCGGGTGGGATCGGAGACCATGCTCGCCCAGATAATCCGGCTGATAGAGGAGGCGCAGGGCTCAAAGGCGCCGATACAGGGATTCGCCGACCGTATTGCATCCTATTTCGTACCCGCCGTGCTTGGTATCGCTACCACCACATTCCTGGTCTGGTTCCTGTTGCTCGGCGCATCACTGACCTTCGCGCTGATGGCCTTCACCGCCGTTATCGTCATCGCCTGTCCGTGTGCCCTCGGCCTGGCCACACCCACGGCCATTATGGTGGGAACCGGCAAGGGAGCCGAGTACGGCATCCTCATCAAGGGTGGAGAACCTCTTGAGGCGGCCGAAAAAATAACGACTATTATCTTCGATAAGACGGGAACGCTGACCAAAGGCGAGCCGGAAGTAACGGACGTCTTGAGCTTCAACGGTTTTGGCGAGGAAGATGTCATAAGGGTCTCGGCCTCCCTGGAAAAATCTTCTGAACACCCCTTGGCTGAAGCGGTTTACGGTTACGCCGGTGAGGAATCCGTAGGTCTCAGTGATGTTACGGATTTTGAGGCCATTCCCGGTCACGGCGTCTATGGGGAGGTTCAGGGGCGCGAGTACTACTTCGGAAACAGGAAGCTGCTGACGGATATCGTGGGCCTCGAACTTGACGGTATAAACAGTAAAGTTTCCCGGCTGGAGGAGCAGGGGAAGACCGTGATGATGCTCTCGTCCAAGGAGAAGATCCTGGGCGCTGTCGCGGTCGCGGATACGGTGAAGGAAACGTCTCGCGAAGCCGTCTCCCGCTTGCGGGACATGGGCCTCGAGATTTACATGATAACCG
>MELM01000054.1:3587-9711 GCA_001767605.1 Candidatus Solincola sediminis
GCGCCATCGCCAAGGAACTCGGAATAAAAAACGTTCTCGCCGAGGTGCTGCCCGAAGATAAGGCAAGCGAGGTCAAGAAGCTGCAGGAAAGCGGCAGCAAGGTGGCCATGGTCGGCGACGGAATCAACGACGCACCGGCCTTGGCTCAAGCCGACCTGGGGATAGCAATGGGTTCCGGCACCGACGTAGCTATGGAAACCGGCGGCGTCGTCATGATAAAGAATGACCTGAGGGACGTAGTTACCGCCAAGGAGCTCTCCAAGGAGACATTCGACAAGGTCCGCCAGAACATGTTCTTTGCCCTTTTCTACAACGTTCTGGGAATCCCTATCGCGGCCAGCGTGTTCGTGTCACTTGGAATAGTACTGAGACCCGAGTTAGCCGGAATAGCAATGGTATTGAGTTCGGTCTCCGTTGTCTCCAACTCCTTGCTTCTTCGCAGGTTCAAGCCGGGCAAGAAGAACTACGTCTCGAAGGTCGCCCCCATCGTCATGGTAGTGGTTTTTGCCCTCCTGTTCCTGTGGTTCGCGAAGATTAGTTCCGGCATGAATGAAAACATGGCGGTGGCGGGCGGCATGGAGGAGACTGCTATGGCCTCCTCCCAGACGATGGAAAACATTGGCAGTTTCATCACGAGCGGAGAGAGCAAGGTCAATTTCGCTGAAGGCGAGCTAAAACTCTTCCTTTCAGCTTCGTCGCTCATGGGAGAGGGCTTCGAGGCCGGGGAAGGGACGTTGCAGCTAGGGACGAATCAAATGATACTCGGCTCGGAAGAGGCGGAAATGATGATGGAAGAAGGGCTTTTTGACAAGCCGGGAGACATGATAAATGATTTCTTCGGCGTGCCGGCGATGCAAGTGGCGGGGATCCTCGAGCCGACCGGTACCGCCATGGACAACTTCCATATAGTCGACCCGCTGACTTTCGCAAGGCTGGAAACGGCCGCCAATCTAAAGGCAATTATGAAAGATGGAGAACTCAAGCTTTTTTACATCGTAGACGGCAATAATGTCCCCGAGGTGTTCCGGGGCATCTTCGACAGTGGTAACCTCGGCGCGATATTTATCGCCGGGAACTCCTATGAGCCCATAATGCTCGGGGCGGAGGAAGCCGCGATGATGCAGGAGGAAGGGCTTTTTTCAAAACCCGGTGACCTCCTGGAGGACTTTTTCGGCACCCGCGTGATGGTCGCGGGTATCCTGCCGGAAACCGGAACCGTGCTCGATAATTTGCATTTCATATCCGGGCAAGCCCAATTTCGGGAGGAATAAGGGTTGCGCCCCATACTATTCCGCCTCGGCCCGGTGACCGTCCATTCCTGGGGCTTCATGTTCATGTTGGGAATCCTCGCCGCGATCCTTGTGGGGCGATGGTATCTGAAGGATCGCGGCGATGATCCCAACCATATCTATACGATTGCGGCGGCAGCCGTGGTTGGAGGCCTCATCGGGGCCCGCGTATTCTACATAATCGGAAACTGGAGCGACTTCGCCGCCAACCCGCTGGCGCTGCTGAAAATCTGGGATCTTGGTGGTCTTGTCTTCTATGGCGGACTGCTGGGGGGCGGACTGGCCGCGATGCTCCTCATCCGGCTGAAGCGCCTGCCCTTCTGGACCTTCGCCGATATGGTCGGCCTGGTCTTGCCCCTGGGCATGGCCATCACCCGGGTGGGCTGTTTCTTGAACGGCGATTCTTTCGGCAAGGCCTCGGGCCTGCCCTGGGCGGTGACATTTCCGGAAGGAACCAGAGCTTCGATGGGGATAACCGCACTTCGCGTGCATCCCGTGCAGCTCTACGAGATGATTCTGGACCTGGCGCTGTTCGCTTTCCTATTGATTTATCGAAAGCATGCAAAGCGAGAAGGTAATATACTTCTTTTCTTCCTCATTGGCTATACGACTATCCGGTTCCTTATGGAATTTCTGCGCGCTCACGGCAAGGTGGATGCGGGCCCTGTTTTTCAGATTATCAGCATTGTCATTTTCGCAGCGGCTGCGGCCGTGTTCGTCTATCGTGGGAGGCTGGTGCCGGAAAACGCCTAAGCAATACGGTCAATTCGAATCGGCGTACGTTCTTCAGCCGCCTTCAACCGGCGTAAGGTAAGGACGGCGATGTCGTCGTTGATCTCGCCGTTGATGCCGCTCTCCGCCGCCGCGAGTAGCCTTCCTGCCAGCTCATCGGCGCTGGCGGGCAAAAAGGCTTCGACCTCTTTGGCAATCGTTTCCGGGGTTGCTTCGTGTCCTGTGCGAAACTCATAGAGACCGTCGGTGTAGAGGATAAGGTAATCATCCGCATCGAGGGTAATCTCATCCTCTATGAATTCCTGCCCGGCAAATATACCCAATGGCATCGAGTCTGCATTCAGGATGCTGATCCCCTTCACTTTTAAAACATGCAACGGGCCGGGATGTCCGGCGTTGACGTAGCGCAAGTGCCCTGAGGGCTTGTGCAAAATGCCGATGAAGGCGGTCACAAACATGTCCGGGCCGTGTTCGTGGTAAACGGCCGAGCTGATTCGGGCTACGGCAGAGGGCAGGTTGAATTGCTCGCGAAGATAAGCGCGTATTACGGATTTGACGAAGGCCCCCAGCATCCCCGCTTGCAGCCCCTTACCGCTCACGTCGGCGATCGTGAATACCGTATAATCGTTGCCGAGTTGGAAGACATCGTAATAATCTCCCCCCACATCGGATTCCTCCAGCAGAGATCGATAGCGGGCCGCGAATTCGTAACCTTCGATTTGTTTGATGCGCGGGTAGAATACCTCTTGAAGGTTGTGCGAGACAGCGCTTTCGCGCTTGAGCGCCTTCCCCAGACTCTCGTGGGCCGAGCGCGAGTGGTCGGACAAAAGGCCGATCACGAAAAGCAGTGGCAGGAAGAGGATTATGATAATGTGGTCGAAAACGTTGCCGCCGAGATGGTGGAAAAAATTGGGTGCGCTGCTCAAATAGCTGTTGAGGATGTAAGCGATATTTGTAATCAGTCCAAAGGTAGTAAAAACTATGACACCCCTGTGGCGTTTTGAGAATCCTCCCTCTTGCTTTTTCCTATTAATTGCCATCAACCTTCACCTGAAATCCTAAGAAACATATACCACCGACTTTCACTTTAGACTAACCTCGGCTGTTAGAAAATGATCTTTGCCCGCCATCAAGCGGGAGCGTTTTGAGCCCTATCGCGGCTTGATAGCATCTCGATCAGAGCCCTGCTAGGGTTGGTTTGGAGGGGAGTAGTGGGAATCGAACTCCACCCCGGCTTGCTTAGAGCCGGCCAACGGGTTTGCAGCCCGCGGGATACCGCCAGTATCTTACTCCCCTCAACTATCAAGACCGTCAATCCCTGATGATTGCCTAAGCCCTATCGGGGCTTGATATCATCTCGATCAAGGCCTCGATCCGCGTCGAGAGCTGCCCTACGTCTTCCTGGCTGTAATCGGTTTCGATGGAAAGAAATGGAACGTCTATTTCCTTTTCAATGCGGAAGGCCTCGATGGTATAGGGGTCGCAGAACTGGAGCGAGTGGTGGACGACTGCATCGATGTTGTAATCGTTCACCAGCTCCTTGATGTGCTCCAGCCTCTCCTGGTTGGGCGTGAAAACGGCACAATCGATCTTCAGGTAGCGGTCGGCTATGGCATCGAGCATTCCATCCATGTCGCCCGCGTCTTCGACCAAATGGCGGGAGTAACGGATACCGGTGCACATCTCGTCCATGGCGACGACGGCGCCTGAAGTCTCGATGATAGCCGGGACCTTCCAGTTGGGTATGGCCATGGGACATCCGGAGAGCAGGATGCGCGGGCGGACAGCGCCTGCGATGCCGGTGCCGCTAGCCTTTCTCTCATCGAGCTCGTCGCACAACTCGTTCACCTTGCCGGTTAGCCTTTCCGGGTCGTCGTAGAAGGCGATCTGGTTGATGAGCAGAGCGTCGCGACCGGATATAACGGGTGGGTCGCTCTTGCGCAGTTCGGCCAGGCGCAGCAGGGCACGGCGCTTGTCATTAACGATGCGAACTGCTCCCCGCACGGCCTCCTCTATGATCTTGTTGCCCGTGAGCTCCTCGAGCCTTGAAACGAAAGACCCCACTTCTTCACGCCAGAGGCGGCGGTCCGAATCTTCCTTACGCTGGGGAAGCTCCATGACATGAACCGGCTGCAGCTCGTTCAGGATCTCGAAGTATTTCTTCTTGCCGTCGCAGGTCGTCTCTCCAACCAGGAGATCGCAAGACTCGATATAGGGACAAACTCTGGCCAGCTTGAACCCCAGGGAGGATTTGATCAGAGCACAAAGGTTTCGGGGCAGGTATTTTTCCGCTTCTTCATCGGCAACACATGCTCCGGCGCATAGGCCGACATATATCCCTCCGGCCGCTATTATCAGCTCCTCGGGGACATAGGTGCAGAAAGTGCCCACAACCTTTCCCCCGGCTTTGCGATGGTCGTACAGCTCCTTTATCCTGAGCCCATGGATCTCGGAAAAGACGAAGTCGAAGTACGACATGCCTTCGGGACGTCCCTCCTGGCTGAGTATGGTGTCCTCGTAGATCCCGGGCAGTACGGCCAGGAGGCCGTCGTGCGCCTCGAGGTCGAGTCCCAGTTCACTCCACATCTGTCTGTAATCTTCCATTTAAGTTAACTCCTTATTTATTGATTGGTTTTCTGGTATTGACTCGCTTGGGAGGCCGCATACAGCGACCGTTTCTTTGGAATTCATGGACCATGAGGCATGGCGTGTCCCTGGGCCGGATTAAAACGATTGGTTCTTAAAGAAAAAATATTTAGGTGAGGTGCTCGGTTTTCAGGGGGATTAGATCGGCTTCGGTGTATCGGTAAGAGAGCAGGAGCGATTGGCCCGTCGATTAGATCGATCAGGCAGAACAATATCCGCACAGAGTAAAGCTCCGAAAGCTTTCGCGCCATCACGGGCCTTCTTTCGCGAAATTCAGTAACGATCGGAGCGCTTAGATTTGATGCGCAGGAACATAGAAGTCACCAGTGTCTCCTTCATATGCATCAGAATCGAATCCAAAATAACTTGGTAAAGTATATAGGAATCCATGCTTTTGTAAACCGCAAACATCAAGAGCATTATAGCGATAGCGAGCTTTGAAGAGGTAAGGGCGGATTCAAGCCGCCGGCGAGGATTGATGGGGGCGGGGGGTTAAGCCCTCAGCGGTTCGCCCAATTGCTCACGACCAGGATCTCCTTGATCATCTTTTGCTGCTTATCTTCGTCATTGGTCTTCATCGCATCTTTGAAGCAACTGTTAAGATGACCTTCCATGATCGATTGCTGTGCGGACTTGAGTAGTCCCATCACCGCCAGATTCTGCTGCATGATATCCACGCAGTACTCATCATTCTCGATCATTGTCATGATCTTCGAAATATGGGTCTGCGCCTTCTTGAAGTTGAGAAGAGCCTTCGCTTTTTTCTCGTTCACTTGGACGGACCTCCGTTTTTATAGAAATTAGGCACACTTTTATTTTACAGGAATTACCTGCCTGGGTGCTCTTCAATCATTAACCATGAAGATGGTAAGCCGAAAGAATATCGGGTGCAGGGAATCACTCCAAGCACCCGATTCCTGTCTGGTATAAGGGCGGTATTCCGCCGCCTAATTCTTTATCGTGCTTCTGACGATGGTTATCTTCCTCGTTCCTCCGCTGTCTTCAACCTGTACTGATGTGAATTGGCCGCTGGTGACCTCTCCCGACATCCACTGCACCAGGTCCGGAGTGCTGACTAGCGGCTGGCCAAGCTCTGCCGTGTACCAGTCAACGACTTTACCGAGGCTGTCATTAGTCAGGAATGTACCGGCCGCGGTTGTGCCTGATCCGTCCTGGCCGTTGTAAGAAAGAGTGCCGCTGCCTGACTCGTCGTATTCCGCCCCGGGATAGATCGGCGCTCCCAGCTCGGCTTCCGTCGGTGCCTCAGTCGATGCTGTTACGGAACCCGAACCTCCACCTTCATCGTAATTGATGGTCACATCGCCGTCCTGTTCCTCGACCGTGGCCGATCCATCAGGCGTCTTCACAGTCGTCTTGTCGCCGCATCCGGCGCTCACGACCAGTGAGAGTACCAGGGCGAACAAGAGGACGGCGGGAAGAACTTTCTTCATATCATG
>MELM01000055.1:0-4642 GCA_001767605.1 Candidatus Solincola sediminis
CAGACCATCCTGATCTTCGACCTCGGTGGAGGAACCTTCGACGTCTCCATTCTCGACATAGGCGAGGGAGTATTCGAGGTCAAATCGACCGCCGGTAATACCCAACTGGGTGGCGACGACTGGGACCAGAGAGTCATCGATTGGATGGCTGATGACTTCAAGGCCAAGAACGGCATAGAGCTGCGCTCCGACAAGATGGCACTGCAGCGCTTGAAGGAGGCGGCGGAAAAGGCGAAGATAGAGCTTTCGACTACGACGCAGACGAGCATCAACCTGCCCTTCGTTACCGCAACCCCCGAAGGCCCGCTGCACCTTGATATGACCTTGGCGCGTGCAGATTTTGAAAAGATGACCGCGGATCTCCTGGAGAAGTGTGTGGGTCCCTTCAAGCGGGCGATCAAGGACGCCAACCTCGACCCCAAGGATATCGACCACGTTATCCTGGTGGGAGGATCGACCCGCATGCCCATGGTTCAGGATATGGTGCGCAAGCTCACCGGGGGCAAGGAGCCCCATAAGGGAATTAACCCGGACGAGGTAGTCGCCATGGGTGCGGCCATACAGGCCGGCGTGCTCAAGGGTGAGGTAAAAGATATACTGCTTCTCGACGTCACCCCGCTTTCACTCGGTATTGAGACCCTTGGCGGAGTCTTCACTAAGCTTATTGAGCGGAACACCACCATACCGACGCACAAGGGAGAGATCTTCACTACGGCCGCCGATGGCCAGACCAGTGTGGATATCAAGGTATTTCAGGGCGAGCGCGAGATAGCTGCTTATAACAAGATGATCGGCAACTTCCAGCTTGTGGGAATACCGCCGGCGCCACGGGGCGTACCGCAGATCGAGGTGGCCTTCGATATCGACGCCGATGGAATACTCCATGTATCGGCGAAGGATATGGCGACGGGTAACGAGCAGAAGATTACTATCACGGCTTCCGGCGGCTTGAACGAGCAGGAGATCGAGCAGATGGTAAAGGACGCCGAGGCACACGCCGAGGAGGACCGCCGCAGGCGGGAGGAGGCGGATGTACGTAACAATGCCGACAGCCTTGTTTATACGACCGAGAAGTCCTTGCATGATCTCGGCGATCAGGTTTCGCCCGATGATCGCAAGGCGATCGAAACGGCGCTTGCAGATGTGAAGGAGGCCTTGAAAGGCTCGGATATTGACGACATTCGCCGTAAGACGGAGATCTTGACGCAGGCGTCATATAAGCTGGCCGAGCATATGTACGCGCAGGCGAGCACGGAAGGCCAGGGTGGGCCTCAAGGCGACGGTAGTTATGGTGCCACAGAGGAAGCCGAGGGCGAGGTAATAGACGAAGCGGATTTCGAGGAGATGTAGGCTTCGCACAGCGAGCTATGCGAAGATTGTGTGCAATGGGATGCTGAAGATGACCACGCCTTTGCTTAAGGAAGACAAACCCATGCAAATCCCGGGGCTTAGCAGCTTGATTCACAAATACCATCGCATTCGAGCGCCGCTATAAACCAAGGTACTAAGAGAGTCTTTCAAGTTCGATGGTGCAGGGGCTGGCCGGTCCGGCCCCCTTTTTAAAGTAGGATTCATGAGAGGTGAAAACGAATGGGTGATGACAAGCGGAAAATAAAAGATCATCAAGGGGAGTCCGGCTCCGATTTACCGCAAGGCAAGCCACAAAAGATGACCGAGCAAAGCCTGGAGGAAAAGGTGGCGGAACTCGAGGCACAGCTCGCGGAGGAGCGTGCGAAGTCGAAGGAATATCTCGAGGAGGCGCGGAGACAGAAGGCGGAGTTCGAGAATTACCGCAAGCGCATGATACGCGAGCAGACGCGCATTATAGAACAGGCCAGCAGCGCCCTCGTGAAGAAACTGCTTCCGGTGATAGATGACCTGGAGAAAGCGGTCGAGGTGGCGGACGGGCGTAATGACAACCTGTCCGAGGGGATCAGGATGGTCTACAAAAATTTGATGAATGTACTCAAACAGGAAGGCCTCGAAGAAATAAACCCCAAGGGCGAGCGCTTCAATCCGGAAGATTGCGAAGCCGTGATGGCGGCGATCAGCCGGGATCAGGAAGACGAGACGGTGCTCGAGGTCCACCAGAAGGGCTATAAATTCAAGGGCAATCTCTTGCGGGCGGCACGGGCCACCGTTAACAAATGCGAATAAAGCCATTATTTCATCCCGGGAGGATGGGACTTGTGAGGCGATAAGAAGATGAATGGCGTAAAGGATTATTACAAGGCATTGGGAGTCGATAAGAAGGCGTCCGAAAAGGAGATAAAGGACACCTACAGGAAGCTTGCCAGAAAATACCATCCGGACGTGAATCCCGGCAACAAGGAAGCAGAGGAAAAGTTCAAGGAGATATCCGAGGCCTACGAGGTGCTCTCGCATTCGGACAAGCGCAAGGAATACGACTCAGGCGGAGCCGGGATGGCGGGAGGACCCGGGCCGGGTTTCGGTCCTTTCGGATACGAGGGATTCGGCTCCCGCCCGGGTCAGGGCGGCCGCGTGGAATATGGGGACCTTGGAGACCTGGGGAACATTTTCGACCTTTTCGGCGGATTGGGAGGAGCCGGAGCCGGTGCGGGGCGCCAGCGGCAGCCGCGAAAAGGAGCCGATCTCGAGACCGATGTAAATATTTCATTCGAGGATGCCCTCAACGGTGTATCCATCCCGCTGACCATAAGCGGCAGAAACGTCTGTCCCGCCTGCGGTGGGAGCGGGGCCAAGCCCGGGACCATTCCCAAGACCTGCCCGGCCTGTCAGGGGAGGGGAAGCATTTCGCAGAGCCAGGGGCCCTTTGCTATATCCCGCCCTTGCCCGAGCTGTGCGGGACGGGGGACCGTTATCGAGGAGCCTTGTCCTTCGTGCAGGGGAGCCGGAGCCGTGGAGATGCCCCGGACCATAAATGTGAAGATTCCGGCTGGAGTAAAAGATAACGCGACAATCAAGTTTGCGGGCAGGGGTGAAGCCGGGCCGCGGGGGGGTGCACCGGGTGATCTCTACATTCGAGTGCATGTAGCACCACATGAATATTTCAAGCGCAAGGATAGCAATATTCTGCTCGACCTCCCTTTGACTTTCCCGGAAGCGGCGATGGGAACGGAGATCCAGGTGCCCACCATAAACGGGAAGGTCAAACTCAAGGTACCGGCGGGAACCTCTGGCGGCCGTAAGTTCAGATTGCGGGGGAAGGGAGCGCCAAAGCCCAAAGGCAAGGGCCACGGCGACATGATCGTTACAGCGTGCATAACCGTGCCCAAGAAAGTTTCGGGAAAGGAAAAGGAACTGATCAAGCAGCTGCGGGAGATCGAGAAAGAGAATCCCCGCGCCTTTATGGAAAAAGATTCGGACGCAGGTGATTAGATATGAGTGCCGGGAATATTAACGAAGAACCGTTATACGTTATCAGTATTGCGGCCGAACTGGCGGATGTTCATCCTCAAACCCTGAGGATCTATGAGAGAAAAGGCTTGATAGTGCCGGCAAGGGTGCATAACCGCAGGCGGTATTCGGATGCGGACATAGAGAGGTGCCGCTTGATACAGGAGCTGACTCAGGAGATGAGGGTTAATCTGGCCGGGGTAAAGATGATTCTCGAGATGAGGCAGCGAATAGACGGCATGTCTCAAAGCATGCAGTCCTTGCAGGACGAGATTCTCAAGCTTCAAAAGGGCATGGAGGAGAGGTTGAACCGCGGCTTTCGAAACGACCTCATGCCGCTCGAGCGGGGCGATCTCGTTCTCTTCCGCCGCAAAAAATGACGGTTCCACAAACGGAACTGACCATTGTGGTAGAGGTTGATAGGTGATGGTAAGATTTGACAAATTTACGGTGAAGGCCCAGGAGGCCGTAGCCGACGCACAGAATGTCGCCGGTGAGCGACACCAGCAGTTCATCGAGATTGAACACCTCCTGCTCGCCCTTTTGGAGCAGCAGGGTGGAACCGTGCCTTCATTGATGGCGAAGTTAGGCGCGGACGCGGGGAGCATGTCCTTAGAAGTAAGCGACGCACTGGATAAAATCCCGCAAGTTCACGGCGTGGCCGGCCAGGTGCAGATATCGCCGAGACTGACCGAGCTTTTCGAGGCCGCCCTGGCGGAAGCCGACCGCATGAAAGATGAATATATATCAACCGAACACCTCTTCCTCGCCATGACCGAAGAAAAGAAAGGCGACGCGGCGGAAATCCTGAAAGCCAAGGGCGTCGATCATGACCGGGTGTTGAAGGCGCTGACTGAGGTAAGGGGCAGCCAGAGGGTCACCGATCCGGAGGCGGAGGCGCGTTACCAGTCTTTGGAGCGCTTCGGGCGGGACTTGACCGACCTGGCAAGGCGGGGCAAGCTCGACCCGGTTATCGGCAGGGATAAGGAGATCCGGCGCGTCATGCAGGTGCTTTCTCGAAGGACTAAGAACAATCCCGTTCTAATAGGCGAACCGGGAACCGGGAAGACGGCGATCGCCGAAGGCCTTGCGCAACGAATAGTGGAGGGTGACGTGCCCGAGGGTTTGCGCAATAAACGCATCGTGACCCTCGACATCGGATCGCTGGTTGCCGGATCGAAGTATCGGGGGGAGTTCGAGGACCGCCTGAAGGCAGTGCTCAAGGAAATCATCGAATCGCAGGGGGAGATAATCCTCTTTATCG
>MELM01000055.1:4667-8917 GCA_001767605.1 Candidatus Solincola sediminis
GAGGGTGCCATCGATGCCTCCAATATGCTCAAACCGGCACTGGCCCGCGGTGAACTCCATTGTGTCGGCGCCACGACTCTCGATGAATATCGCAAGCACATAGAAAAGGACGCGGCTCTGGAGAGGCGGTTCCAGCCGGTCCTCGTCAGCGAGCCGAACGTGGAGGACACCATTGCCATCCTTCGGGGGCTGAAGGAGCGCTATGAAGTGCACCACGGCGTTCGCATTCAAGACTCCGCACTGGTCGCGGCGGCTGTGCTCTCCGATCGCTACATATCCGATCGCTTTTTGCCGGACAAGGCCATCGACCTCGTGGATGAGGCCGGATCGCGGCTACGGATCGAGATCGATTCCATGCCGGTCGAGATCGACGAGGTTGAGCGGCGCATCAAGCAGTTGGGGATCGAGAAGGAAGCGCTCAAGAAAGAGAAGGACAAAGCCTCTCGGGAGCGCTTGGAGAAACTGGAAGCGGAGCTCGCCGACCTGAAGGAGAAATCGAGCGAGATGACGGCGCACTGGCAGTCGGAGAAGGAGGCCATAAGCCGCATCCGTGAGCTGAAGGAACAGTTGGAGACCATACACATCGAAGAGCAGAAGGCCGAACGCGAGGGCGACCTCGAGAAAGCGGCCCGGCTTCGTTATGGCGATACGGTCAAGGTACAAGGCTACCTCGAGGAGGAGAACAAGCGCCTGCAGGAGTTGCAGAAGGAGCGCAAGATGCTCAAGGAGGAAGTGGACGACGAGGATATAGCGGAAGTTGTTTCCGCCTGGAGCGGGGTACCCGTTTCCAAGCTGCTCGAAGGCGAGGTCGAAAAGCTGATCCACATGGAGGACCGGCTGCGGCAACGGGTCGTCGGGCAGGAAGAGGCGTTGGAAAAAGTTTCCAACGCAATCCGGCGGGCACGGGCCGGACTGCAGGACCCCAACCGGCCGCTTGGTTCCTTTCTCTTCCTCGGGCCGACAGGTGTAGGCAAGACCGAACTGGCTCGCGCACTGGCCGAGTTCCTCTTCGACGACGAGAAGGCAATGGTCAGGCTGGACATGAGCGAGTACATGGAGAGACATACCGTATCGCGGCTGATCGGGGCTCCGCCCGGCTATATCGGCTACGAGGAAGGGGGCCAGCTCACGGAGGCGGTGAGAAGGCGTCCCTACAGTGTGTTGCTCCTTGATGAGATAGAGAAAGCCCATGCCGATGTATTTAACATCCTGCTTCAGGTCCTGGACGAAGGCCGGTTGACTGACGGCCACGGCCGCACGGTCGATTTCAGGAACACGCTTATAATCATGACCTCGAATATTGGCAGCTCTTTTTATCAGGACGTGGCGCTAATGGATCCGGAGGAAGTGCAGGAAAAAGTGCTCGAGACTCTGAGGTCTCATTTCCGGCCTGAATTCCTGAATCGCCTGGATGAGATAATAATCTTTAATGCCTTGAGCTTCGAGAAAATCAAGAAGATAGTTGATATCCAGCTCGACTACTTACGCAGGCGGCTGGCCGACCGCAGGTTGGATATAGGATTGACCGATAAAGCCCTGGAGCAACTGGCTTCGGAAGGATTCGACCCCAATTTCGGGGCGCGCCCGCTGCGACGAGCGATCCAGCGGGAGATCCAGGACAACCTGGCCAGGAAGATGCTGGAGGGCGACTTCGTCGAAGGAGACATGATCCAGGTGGACGTCGACGGCCCCGGTGCCTTCACCTTCACCAAACTCGGGGGTCGCGCCTAAACATAAACATGGTGCCAGGCCTAAACATGGGGTCGTGCCTAAACATAAACATGGTGCCAGACCTAAACATCGATGCTTTCAAGCTTCCTTCGCTTCAACCGATACTTGTATCTGGATTCATTTATAAACCCAGATACTTATTGGGCAAAATTTTCATCGAGGGAATCATGGCACTATGGTTGTGCAAGGAGGTTAGGTGAGCGACAACTACGATGTAATAATCGTCGGCGCCGGGCCGGCCGGCATCTTCACGGCACTGGAGTTGGTCAAGACCGATGGCGTGAAGGTCCTCATGCTCGAAAAAGGCCCCGATATCGAAGAGCGCAACTGCTATGCAAAGCTCTCGAAATGCAGGAAGTGCGAGACCTGTGCCATAACCAGCGGCTGGGGCGGGGCCGGCGCCTTCAGTGACGGCAAGCTGTCACTTGCACCCGAGGTCGGGGGATGGCTGGGCGAATACGTAGGCACCAAGCAACTACGGGAGCTTATAGACAGGGTGGATCAGCTCTACCTCGAGTTCGGGGCGCCCCGCCGTATTTTCGGGGACGAGCCCGAAAAGATCCAGGGATGGAAGAGAAAGGCGATTCTTTCCGGCCTGATACTAACCCCCTGTCCGTTCCGGCACATGGGCACCGAGAGGTCCCGGCAACTTCTGGTGAGGATGCGGGGCTTCCTGGAAGATAAGATCGGATTAAGGACGAGTTGCGGCGTTGAATCGATTCTGGTCGATAGTGGCCGCGTGGCCGGAGTGAGGATCGCGAGTGGTGAAGAGATAGAGGCTCCAAACGTGGTCGTCGCACCGGGAAGAGATGGCGCCGACTGGCTGGCCGGTGAGATGGGCAGACTCGGCGTAGAGTTGTTCAACAACGCCGTTGATATAGGACTGCGCATCGAAGTGCCGGCTCCGATAGTCGAACCCATGACATCCGATCTGTATGAGCCTAAGCTGCATTATTTCACCAGGCGTTTCGAGGACCGGGTGCGTATCTTCTGCATGAACCCATACGGCCAGGTTTGTGTTGAGCGGTTCGGGGACGTCCTAACGGTGAACGGCCACAGTTACGCCGAGCAGCGCACGGACAACTCCAACTTCGCTCTACTGGTCAGTACCACTTTCACGGAACCCTTCCGGGAGCCCATCGCTTACGGGAAATACATCGCGCGGCTGGCCAATCTGTTGGGAGAAGGCATCCTGGTGCAACGCCTGGGTGATCTGCTCGAAGGGCACCGTTCGACCCCGCGACGCATCTCGCGCTCGACGGTACAACCTACCCTTGCCTCGGCCACACCGGGAGATTTGAGCTTCGTCCTCCCTTACCGCTACATCAGCGATATCCTCGAAATGCTCGAGGCATTGGATAATCTCTGCCCGGGACTTTATCAGCGAGATACCCTCCTCTATGGGGTCGAAGTAAAGTTTTATTCATCTCGGCCCAAGCTAGGCGCCGACCTTCAGGCCGAGATACGCGGGCTCTATGCCATAGGCGATGGGGCAGGCATAACGCGCGGCCTCGTGCAGGCGTCAGCGGCCGGCATCGTTGCGGCGCAGTCAATCCTTTCCGCGCGCAGGACTTAGAAAAAAAGACATTCTGGTCTGGTATAATATGTCTTCGTTCGGAAAAACAAGGTCGATGGAGAGGAAAGCAAGAGGATGCCCGGGATCGTCGTTATCGGCACCCAGTGGGGAGATGAGGGAAAAGGCAAAGTCACCGATCTCCTCTCTGATGAAATGCAGATGGTTGTCCGCTTTCAGGGGGGCAACAATGCCGGCCATACCATTGTTTACGATCACCATACCCTGAAGCTTCATCTGATCCCCTCCGGGATACTCTACCCCCATATCCTTCCAGTAATTGGTAATGGTGTCATCATAAACCCCAAGGTGCTCCTGGAGGAGATCGATAAACTCGAAGCGATGGATGTAGACGCCTCGCGGCTGCGTATTTCGTATAACAGCCACATTATCCTGCCATACCATGAAACGATCGATGGCCTTATGGAGGAGAGGCGGGGAGGAAAGAACCTGGGGACTACCTTGCGCGGAATAGGGCCAACCTATTCCGACAGGTCGGCCCGCACGGGAATTCGCATGCAGGAGATGCTTGATCCGAGTCTGTTCGGGCAACAGGTGCGCGAAGCGGTCGAGAAGAAGAACGAGCTGATTTCCTGCTTCTACGGCGGGGCCGAATTGGATCCGGATACCGTGGGCGCGGCTTACGAGGGCTACGCCATGAGGTTGAAAGACTACCTGGCCGATACCGGACTGCTTGTGAAGCAGGCGTTGAACGCCGGGAGCAATGTCCTTTTCGAGGGAGCTCAGGGTTTGATGCTGGACTTGGACCATGGCACATATCCTTTCGTGACTTCCTCCAATACCGTCGCCGGTGCTGCTTGCGCAGGAGCGGGGGTGGGCCCGAAGGACATCGACGAGATAATCGGAGTGACCAAAGCATATGTCACCAGGGTAGGATCGGGTCCTTTTCCCACCGAGCAGGATAACGAGATCGGCTGCCATATGC
>MELM01000055.1:8969-10320 GCA_001767605.1 Candidatus Solincola sediminis
TTGGTTCGACATGGTCATCTTGCGTTACGCTATACGCCTGAACAGTCTTACCGGCTTGGCGATCACCAAGCTCGACGTTCTCTCCGGCTTCGATACCCTTAAAGTATGTATGGGTTACGAATCCGGGGGAGAGGTTACCGAAGAATTCCCGCAATTGAGCGGGGAGTTCGAGGAATGTAAGCCGGTATATAAGGAATTGCCGGGTTGGAAGAGTGATATCTCCGAGGCGAGAAGCCTCGACGAATTGCCCGTGGAAGCCCGCGACTACCTGCAGTTCATCCAGGCGGCCGGAGGAATACCCATAAAGCTCGTCTCCGTTGGCCCTGCTCGCCACCAGACGATCGTCCTCGAAGGTGATGGGGAACCTCTGCGCCAGGGCCGCCTCGTATTTCAGGATGACCTGCCTCTGTAGATCCCGGCCATGTTTTAAACTCGAGGCATGGGGAACACTACACTCTCGAAAAGCGTTAAGCCGTGTGATATCTTTAGTAATCGAATACGCGTTCGACTCATACTCACTCTACTCCCATCTCAAAAGCATCTCCGCGATTTTTAAAGTATCGGTACTGATCTGAAGGGGGAAAACATGGATAGGGTTCTTGAAACCGGAAAACCGGCAAGGAAGATACTACGCTTTGCGCTCATGGTTCTCCTGGTGCTTGTTCTGCTCTCATTCGCGCAGCAGGCAGCCCAGGCGGCGGCGGGAGACGTCGAGTTGTGCTCTTCCGATGCAGCGGGGGTCCAGGGCAATAACAATGCCGGCATTATCATCGCAATTTCAGCAAACGGAGGATATGTTGCTTTTACTTCGGTGGCCACCAACCTCGTTCCTGGAGGCACCACGAACCAGCAGGTTTTCCGAAAAGATATTAAAACGGGAGAAACCTTGCTCTGCTCTTCGGATGCCGCCGGCACCCAGGCAAATGCTGGCTGCTCCTATCCTTTTATTTCGGCTGACGGCAGGTACGTCACCTTCCGTTCCGCCGCGACAAACTTGGTTCCTGGTGGTACGACAGGCGATCAACTTTTCCGTAAGGATGTGTTGACCGGCGAGGTAAGGTTGATTTCAGCAGATGCGGCGGGAATACAGGGCAACGGCAACAGCGAATGGGCTGCCGTCTCGGGAGACGCCAGATATGTCAGTTTCTTCTCCGGGGCTACCAACCTCATACCAGGTGGAACTACCGGCACGCAGGTCTTCCGCAAGGACCTGCAAACCGGTGCCGTCAACCTGTGCTCGGCCGATGCGGCGGGCACTCAGGGCAACAATGGGAGCCTTTTTCCCAACATTACGGAAGATGGCAGATACGTCGCTTTTTTTTCGGCGGCGACCAACCTGGTGCCGGGCGTC
>MELM01000055.1:10335-17603 GCA_001767605.1 Candidatus Solincola sediminis
CCAACCAGCAGGTCTTCCGCAAGGACCTGCAGACCGGCACCGTAAACCTGTGCTCTTCCGATGCGGCCGGAACGCAGGGCGATAGTGTGAGCGTCTTTCCCGATATTTCCTCGGACGGAAGATACGTCTCTTTTTATTCGGCGGCGACCAACCTGGTGCCGGGCGGCACCACCAACCAGCAGGTCTTCCGCAAGGACCTGCAGACCGGCACCGTAAACCTGTGCTCTTCCGATGCGGCCGGCGTGGAGGGAAACGGGCCAAGTTCGTGGGCTCAGGTATCCTATGATGGGAGATTCGTCGTTTTCTATGCAGCGGCGACGAATCTTATTGCGGGTGGAACTACCGGCCAGCAGGTTTTCCGCAAGGACTTGCAGACCGGTACGGTCAACCTGTGCTCGGCCGATGCCGCGGGAACAGAGGGCAACGCCGGCAGCAGTTATCCCGCAATAAACAGTGACGGCAGGTACACCGTCTTTACTTCCGCAGCCACCAATCTGGCACTGGGCGGCACCACCGGCCAGCAGGTCTTCCGTAAGGAACTCGCAGCCCCCTACACCTTCTACTTCGCGGAGGGATTCACGGGAGCGAATTTCCAGGAGTACCTGACCTTGGGAAATCCCAATGCGGGCCCCATTCAAGTGACCATAACCTATCTCTTCACCGGAGCCGCTCCCCAGGAACAATCGGTCACGGTGCCGGGTACTTCGCGTGCTACGATAAATGTAAACTCCGTGGTAGGAAGCAACAAGAACGTCTCACTCCAAGTAACCTCCGATTCTTCTTTCGTGGCCGAACGCCCCATGTACTTCAACTATCAGGGAGCGTGGTCGGGAGGACACGACGTGGTTGGGGCAAACATGGCCTCCACCAACTGGTACTTCGCCGAGGGCTACACCGGATCCGGCTTCGATGAATGGGTCTGCGTACTAAACCCCGGCACTATAACGGCCAACCTTACCTTCCGCTTCCAGACGCAGGAGGAAGGGGAGAAGGTGATAACGGGCCGGACGGTTCCCGCCAATTCCCGCGAGACCTTCAAGGCGAACGATCTCCTTTCCGGAGGCAGCTTCCAGACCTCGCTCAAGCTGGAATCCGATTCGGCCATAGTCGCCGAACGCCCAATGTATTTCAATTATCAAGGGAAGGTTTCCCGGAACTGGGAAGGCGGACACTGCGTGATGGGCCTCCCCATCCTCTCTTCCCAGTACTACCTGGCCGAGGGAACCACCAGGGGCGTCTTCGATGAGTGGCTCACGCTGCAGAACCCCAACCCGACTCCTATCAATGTTCAGGCCACCTACCAACTGGGCCCCGGACAGGGGGCACCGATAGCCAAGAGCTACCCCATAGGCGCAAACAGTCGCTCCAGCATCTACGTGCCCGATGAGATAGGAACCGAAAAGGATACTTCGGTCTATCTAACCTCCAACTCACCCTTCCTGGCCGAGCGCCCCATGTATTTCAACTACCAGGGGACGGCATCGAGGGGTTGGCAGGGAGGTCACTGCGTGATCGGAGCACCCTCAACCGCTCAAGACTGGTTCTTCGCGGAAGGCTTCACGGCCTCCAACTTCGAGGAGTGGCTCACGATCCAGAACCCGGGCTCCACGGATGCCCAGGTGCAGGTGATCTACTACACCCAGGAAGCGGGAGCGCTGCCGGTGCGGACCGAGACCATTCCCGCCGACACGCGCCAGACCTTGCTCGTAAACACTCATGCCGGCGCCAACTACCAGTTATCCGCGAGAATAGTGGTGATATCGGGGCCGGATCTCGTTGTTGAGCGTCCCATGTACTTCAACTTCAACGGCTGGGACGGGGGGTCCGACGTGATGGGTTACAATCCATAGACTTCTTCAAAACTGATGCCAAGGGCTTCCGGCTGCAAGCCGGAGGCCCTTTCCTTATGTTTCGGAAGGATTGTCACTGCCATACAGTAAATATAATGATGTAGGGCCGATCATGAAGGAGGTATCCATTGAGAGTCCTTATCGTGGGAGGTGGAGGCCGCGAGCACGCGCTCGCCTGGAAGATTGCCCAATCTCCACTGGTCGATGAAATCTGGTGTGCGCCGGGCAACGCGGGTACGGCATCGCTCGCACAAAACATCGAAATCAAAGCCGAGGATATTCAAGCCTTGGCCGAATTGGCGGAGCGGAAGAAGATGGACCTCACCGTGGTCGGTCCGGAGGCTCCGCTGGTAGCCGGTATTGTTGACCTCTTCCGGGAAAGGGGGCTAACCGTCTTCGGGCCCAGTATGGAAGCCGCGCAGATGGAGGGCAGCAAGTCGTTTGCCAAGGAGATCATGCTGGAGGGCGGGGTGGCGACGGGCAGGGCGGAAGTCTTCACGGATTATGATTCGGCGGCGGCATGCATAGAGGCGACGGGACATCCTTATGTGGTAAAAGCGGACGGGCTGGCGGCAGGCAAGGGCGTGATAATCGCACAAGACGATAAGGCCGCTTATCAGGCTTTGAAATCCTGCTTCATAGATCGCGAATTCGGAACATCAGGGGAAAAGGTCCTGATCGAGGAGTACCTCGAAGGGCCCGAGGTCTCAATACTCGCCTTCGTCGATGGCACCCACGTTCTCCCTATGGCGCCGGCCCAGGACTACAAACGGATTGACGACGGTGATTCCGGTCCGAACACGGGAGGCATGGGCTCCTATTCACCGGTTCCCGTTCTAACGCCGGAAGATTATGCTCGCGCCGTGAACGAAGTCTTATATCCGACGGCGCTTGCCCTGATGAAAAGGGGCATCCATTACAAAGGGATTCTTTATGCGGGTCTGATGCTGACCAAGGACGGCCCCAGGGTGCTGGAATACAATGTTCGCTTCGGCGACCCGGAGATACAAGCAATCCTGCCCAGGCTGAGGAGCGATATTGTCGAAGCCATGTTGGCTGTCATCGAAGGAAAGCTGGAGGATGTGAACTTGACCTGGACACATGAGCCTTGCGTAACCGTGGTAGTGGCGTCGGGAGGCTACCCCGGCGGTTACGAGAAGGGCTATCCGATTTCGGGCCTGGAGGAATCCAACAGCATTCAAGGTGTTACAGTATTTCAGGCAGGGACTCGTCTGGGCAATCAGGGCGAGGTCTTGACGGATGGTGGCAGGGTTCTGGCGGTAAGCGCGCTGGGCGAGGATTTCGCCTTGGCGAGGGAGAACGCTTATCTGGGAGCGGAAAAAATCTCTTTCCAGGATATGTACTACCGCAGGGACATAGCAGCGCGGGCCGCGGGGGTCACATAATGAGCGGGATTGTGGCACTGATCATGGGATCGAAATCCGATTTGAAAAAGGTGGTTCCGGCGGAGGAAATGCTGGGCAGGATGGGCGTCAAGGCCGTCACGGCCGTCATCTCAGCGCATCGACAGCCCGAGAAGCTGCGGGAATTCGTGGAATCCGCGGGCGAGCAGGGGGTAGAAGTCTTCATAGCGGCGGCGGGGAAGGCGGCGCATCTCCCCGGAGTTGTGGCGTCTCTTACCACCCGGCCGGTGATCGGCCTGCCCATTTCATCTTCCGACCTTGGTGGTTTGGACGCGCTGCTGTCCATCGTCCAGATGCCAGGGGGCATACCGGTGGCAACAGTTGCCATTGACGGTGCCGAGAACGCAGCCCTCCTGGCCTGTTCTATACTGGCATTGAAGTATGATGATGTAGCCGAAGCCCTCAAAGTATATCGCAAGGAATTGGCTGAGGCCTGATTGGATATTTGAACCGGGCTTAACTGGAAAAGGTTGGAAAATGATCTCACGTTATACCCTCCCGGAGATGGGCGCGGTCTGGGGCGAGCGCAACAAGTTTCAGAAATGGTTGGATATCGAGATACTCGCTGTTGAAGCCAGGGCCGAGGCGGGTGAGGTACCGCGGGACGCGTTGGAGGAAATCAAACGCAAAGCCGCATTTGAGCCAGACCGCGTTCTGGAACTCGAAGAGACGACCCATCACGATGTCATCGCTTTTCTTACCAACGTTGCGGAAAACGTCGGCGACGCTTCCCGTTTCATTCATTACGGTATGACCTCGTCGGATATTCTCGACACCGGGTTAGCCCTTCAGATGAGGGATGCCATGGATATCCTGATCGCAAAGGCGCGGCAACTGGGCGGCCTTCTCAAACAGAAGGCCTTGGATTATCGGGATCTGCCCATGATAGGCAGGACGCACGGGGTGCATGCCGAGCCGATCGTCTTCGGGCAAAAACTGGCGCTGTGGGCTTTCGAGACCGGGCGTAATCTGGACCGGCTCAAACGAGCCCGGGAAATGGTTAATTATGGTAAGATATCCGGTGCGGTAGGTACCTACGCGCATCTTGATCCGGAAGTCGAAAAGTACGTATGTGAGAAGCTGGGACTGCATCCGGCGGAGGTTTCGACGCAGGTGTTGCAGCGCGACCGTCATGCCGAGTATCTATCGGCTATAGCGATAACCGGATCGAGTCTCGATAAGTTTGCCCTGGAGATAAGGGGATTGCAGCGTACGGAGGTCCTGGAGGCGGAGGAGCCCTTCGCCCGGGGACAGAAGGGATCGAGCGCAATGCCGCACAAACGCAACCCTGTCATCTGCGAAAGGGTGAGCGGGTTGGCACGAGTACTCCGGGGAAATGCCATGGCCGCGCTGGAGGACGTTGCGCTCTGGCACGAGAGGGATATCTCGCATTCGTCGGTCGAACGGGTGATTATACCCGATTCGACCATCCTGCTCGATTATATGCTGGTTAAAATTACCAGTGTGCTCCAGGATCTGCAGGTGCATCCGGAGAACATGAAGCGCAACCTGGAGCTGACGCATGGACTCATTCATTCCGAATGTGTTTTGCTCGCTTTGGTGGAAAGCGGGCTGTCCAGGGAGAAGGCATATAGCATCGTGCAGCGGAATGCTATGGAATCGTGGAGCAGCGGCCTGGATTTCAAGGTTCTGTTGAAGGAGGACTCCGAGGTGACTTCACGGCTGAGCGATGAGAACCTCGATGGGTGTTTCAGCCTCGAAAGGCAGTTGAGGAACACCGGCAAGATATTCGAGCGGCTGCAGGGTTTGGAGTTTTAACCGGCCCGGCAGCCGGAGATGAGAAGGAGGCAGGTTTCGGGATGAAGATATCCATCTATATTTCCCCTAAAGAAGGAGTTCTGGATCCCCAAGGCCAGGCGGCGTTGGGAGCCCTGAAGTCGCTGGGATTCGATGAAGTGACCGCTGTTCACATCGGGAGATATATAACCCTCGAGGTCGAGGGCGATGATGCGGCGAAGGCTGAAGAGAGAGTCACCGAGATGTGTGACCGGCTGCTGGCGAACCCGATCATCGAAGATTACCGTGTGAACGTAGAATAAATAACTTAGGCCTCAGAAAAGGAGAGGAGCTAGATGAAATTCGGTGTTGTCGTTTTCCCCGGCTCGAACTGTGAAGCCGATTGCCATCACGTGATCGGGGAAGTCCTCGAGGAAGACGTGCAATACATATGGCACCAAGAGACGGACGTCTCTTCCTACGATTGCCTGATTCTGCCGGGTGGTTTCTCTTATGGGGACTACCTGCGCTGTGGCGCCATCGCCCGCTTCAGCCCGGTTATGGAAACTATTGCCAATTACGCCCGGGAAGGCGGCCTGGTGATCGGCATCTGCAACGGCTTTCAAATCCTTCTGGAGGCCGGGCTTCTGCCCGGAGCCACCCTCAAGAATACCAGCCTTCGTTTCATATGCCGCTTCGTCAATCTTCGCGTGGAGAACGATTCCACTCCGTGGTCCAACCAGGGTCAAGCAGGACAAGTGCTGAGAATTCCCATTGCCCATAACGAAGGCAACTATATTGTGGGCAAGGATATTTATAACCGCATGGTAGACGAGGGGCGGATAGTCCTGCGTTACTGCGACAAGCTCGGAGAGGTCACGCCGGATGCCAATCCGAACGGTGCGATGGATAACATCGCAGGCGTCTGTAATGAAGGCTTCAATGTTTTCGGCTTGATGCCGCACCCGGAGAGGGCGTCCGAGGAGATCCTTGGAAGCACGGACGGGCTGGTGATATGGGAGTCTATCATGGCGCATTATAGAGGAAAAGGATAGGTTTTAGGTATGGCTGAATTATACGAGGAACTTGGTCTTACCAGCGAGGAGTACCAGGAGATAATCCGGGTTCTCGGCAGGGAGCCGAATAAGGTCGAGTTAGGCATGTACTCGTTGATGTGGAGTGAGCACTGCTCTTACAAGAGTTCGAGAGCCTCACTCGGCAGACTCCCTTCACGCGCATCTTATGTCCTGCAGGGCCCGGGTGAGAACGCCGGAATCATTGATATCGGCGGAGGCCTGGCGGTCGCCTTCAAGATGGAATCCCATAATCACCCCAGTGCGGTCGAGCC
This sequence comes from Candidatus Solincola sediminis, assembly GCA_001767605.1. Classification (GTDB taxonomy): domain Bacteria; phylum Actinomycetota; class Geothermincolia; order Geothermincolales; family RBG-13-55-18; genus Solincola; species Solincola sediminis. Next base: position 16,695 of record MELM01000055.1, read on the forward strand.
CTATCAGGGGGCGGCGACAGGGATTGGGGGAATAGTGCGGGATATATTCACCATGGGCGCGCGGCCGATAGCATGCCTCGACCCCCTGCGTTTCGGCGATCCCAAGAACCCTCGAACCAGGTATTTGCTTTCCGGAGTCGTCTCCGGCATCGCCGGCTACGGGAATTGCCTCGGCATCCCGACCGTGGCGGGTGATATCTACTTCGACGAGTGCTACGACGGCAACCCACTGGTAAATGTCATGTGCATAGGGTTGATGGCGAAGGAAAACCTCACACGCGGGCAGGCGACCGGTGTGGGCAATGCCGTCGTGCTTATGGGGAATCGGACCGGGCGGGACGGCATCGGGGGAGCCTCGGTTCTCGCTTCACAGGAATTTGATGAGACCTCGCAGGCCAAGAGGCCCAGCGTCCAGGTGGGCGACCCCTTTACGGAGAAGCTGCTCATCGAGGCTTGCCTCGAGTTGCTCGATAAAGGGCTCCTCGTCGGTCTCCAGGATCTGGGAGCGGCGGGAATAATCTGCGCCTGTTCCGAAACCGCGGCCCGTGGCGGAGTAGGTATGAGGATAGATCTCGATAAGGTGCCGCTGCGCGAGGATATGGAGCCCTTCGAGATCGTAATATCCGAATCGCAGGAGAGGATGCTGGCCATAGTCGAACCCGAACACCTTGATGAAGTACTGGCGATATGCGCGAAATGGGGCCTTAACGGCGTGGTTGTCGGTGAAGTCACCCCCGGCGACGAGCTGGAGTTCTACTGGCGCGGGGAAAAGGCCGCCGACATTCCGGCCTCGACACTCGCCAGCGGGCCGATTTATGACAGGGCCGCCGAGAGACCGGCTTACCTTGATGAAGCCAACGCTATCGATATGGAGGCGCTGGATCATCCCGGCGATTACGGACGGGTGCT
>MELM01000055.1:17632-17927 GCA_001767605.1 Candidatus Solincola sediminis
GCGATAAGCGATGGGTGTACGAGCAGTACGATCATATGGTGCAGCTCAACACGATTGTCTACCCTGGCTCGGATGCCGCCGTACTGCGGGTGAAGGGCACGAGTAAAGCGCTCTCCGTCTCCTGCGACGGCAATTCCCGCTACGTTTATCTGGATCCTTACAGGGGAACCCAGATAGCATTGGCGGAAGCTGCGCGTAACGTTGTCGCATCCGGCGGCGTACCCATGGCACTCACCAATTGCCTGAATTTCGGCAACCCGGAGATGGCTGACATTTTCTGGCAATTCAAGGAAGC
>MELM01000055.1:17950-23756 GCA_001767605.1 Candidatus Solincola sediminis
TGCCGGTGGTAAGCGGAAACGTGAGTTTTTACAACGAGTCATCCGGTGAAGCCATCCGACCCACCCCGGTTATCGGGATGGTTGGATTGATCGGAAACCTCGCGCATCGGCGCACCATCGCCTTCCCGAGCGAAGGTTTGCTCGTTCTGATGCTGGGGACGACCGAGGAGGAACTGGGAGGATCCGAGTATCTCAAACTCTGCCACGGAATGGTGGCCGGAGAGCCTCCGAAGCTCGACCTCCAACTCGAGAAGAAGGTCCAGGCCACGTGCATAGAAGGCATACGGCGGGGAATAATCCTTTCAGCGCATGATTGTTCCGAGGGGGGAGCGGCGGTCGCGCTGCTGGAATGTTGTTGTGCCGGAGGGATCGGAGCCGTTCTTGAAGTTGAGGAGTCCATTCCCCCCATCTACTGGCTTTTCAGTGAGAGCCAATCCCGTTTTATAATTACTATCTCAGAGTCCGATCTGAAATCGATCCAGGACCTGGCGGCTGTGCGCAAAGTGCCGGTCAGGGTCCTCGGAAAAACCGGTGGAGACCGGCTGAAGATCAATGATTGGTTGGACCTCGGGGTCGATGAGATGAGCGGGGCAAAGGACGAAGCCCTGGAGAAGATCTTATCAGCCGAGGCCTGACTGAAATCCGAAATACGAGGTGAACTTCCGCGATGAGTTTTGAGATTAATGAATCCTGTGGAGTCTTCGGCATCTATGCTCCTGGCGAGGATGTAGCCAAACTCACCTACTATGCTCTCTACGCCCTGCAGCATCGCGGCCAGGAAAGCGCGGGGATAGCCGTCTCCGATGGCAGGGAGGTGCTGCTGCTCAAGGACATGGGCATGGTATCCCAGGTTTTCAGCGAGCGGGACCTGCTCAACCTCAAGGGCCACATGGCCATGGGCCATGTCCGTTACTCGACCACCGGTTCTTCATTCTGGGAAAACGCCCAACCGGTCCAGGTGCCCAGCCGGGTAGGATCGGTTCTCGTCGCGCACAATGGAAATCTCGTAAATACGGATGCGCTGCGCAATAAACTGAAGGCCGAGGGCGTGCGATTCCGGACGACCTCGGATACCGAAGTCATAGCGCTCATGCTGGCGCGATCCCAAGCGCCGGATATCGTTGGAGCCGTACATGAAGTAATACCCCAACTGATCGGCGCCTATTCCCTCGCCATCATGACCGAAGAGAAGCTGATCGGGATCCGCGATCCCTACGGAATAAGGCCGCTTTGCGTGGGGAGTTACATGGGCGGCCACGCACTGGCGAGCGAGAGTTGCGGTTTGGACATTATCGGTGCCGAATACCTGCGCGAGATACAGCCGGGAGAGATGGCCGTTTTCGATAAGGACGGGCTCGACTTCCAGCGGATTGTGGAACCCCGCAAGCCATCCCTTTGCATCTTCGAGTTCATCTATTTCGCGCGCCCCGATTCCATTATGTATGACACTTACCTCTACCATGCGCGGAAGCATATGGGAATGAGCCTGGCGGATGAGGGGGCAGTCGAAGCGGATGTGGTGATGCCGATACCCGACACCGGCGTTCCCGCCGCCATCGGTTACTCCGAGGCTGCCGGGATTCCCTTCGGTGAGGGGCTGATCAAGAACCGCTATGTCGGCAGGACTTTTATTCAACCGACACAGGCAATACGCCAACTCGGCATCCGGCTGAAATTGAATCCCATCATCAGGGACATCCAGGGAAAGCGGTTGGTGGTAGTCGATGATTCAATAGTGAGGGGTAATACGACCAAGGAAATAATCAAGATGCTGAGGGAAGCAGGAGCCAAAGAGGTCCACATGCGCATCAGTTCTCCTCCCGACAAATATCCCTGCTTCTATGGAATAGATACGGCTATTCGCAAGGAGCTCATTGCTTCATCGAGGAAGGTGGAGGAAATTCGCAAGTTCATAGGAGCAGATACCCTCCATTACTTGAGCATAGATAATCTTGTCAGTGCGACACGCCGGCCCCGTGAGGATTTCTGCATGGCTTGCTTCGATGGAGATTACCCCGTTCCGGTACCCGACGATCTCAAAATGGCCAAGGGCAGGCTTGAAGACGGTAAGGTCGGCATCAAACGGAGTTGAATAAGGCATGGACAAAGACAATCAAGATTGCGGGTTGCCGCTAGCTTACTCTGACGCCGGAGTCGATATCGAAGCCGGCAAGAGGGCGGTTGAACTCATAAAGGGAGAAGTGGAATCCACGCGCCGGCCGGAAGTAATCTCCGATATCGGAGGCTTCGGCGCAATGTTTTCCGCCGCTTTCAAGGGACACAAAGATCCGGTGCTCGTTTCTTCCGCGGATGGGGTAGGAACCAAACTACAGGTAGCACAAATGCTCGAACGGCATGATTCCGTCGGCATAGATCTGGTCGCCATGTGCGCTGACGATATAGTGACCTGTGGAGCGGAGCCTCTCTTTATGCTCGATTATATTTCGATGGGTAAGTTGAGACCGGAAAAAATCGAACAGATCGTAAAAGGGATCGCGGCCGGTTGCCGGCGTGCCGGCTGTTCCTTAACAGGGGGCGAGATGGCTGAGCACCCGGGTGTGATGGAGGAGGACGAATACGATTTATCAGGATTTGTGGTTGGCGTTGTCGACAGGGAAGGCATAATCGACGGCTCCCGGATAGCGGCGGGAGACATTATTCTCGGCCTGGCAAGCTCCGGGTTACATTCCAACGGATATTCCCTGGTCCGCAAGGTGTTTTTTGAGCTAAACGATTTCGATCCCGGAGACAACCTAAAGGGTCTTGCCGGAACGCTGGGCGACGAGCTCCTCACTCCCACCGAGATATATGCGCCCGCCATCCTGAAGCTGGCTCGGGAAGTGGATGTGAAAGGAATAGCGCATATTACCGGCGGAGGCCTTATAGAGAATCTGCCACGCATACTACCATCACATGTCGATGCCGTTATCGATCTCAACAGCTGGCACCCACCCAATATCTTCAGAATCATCGAGAGCATGGGGGGGGTTGAGCAGGTGGAGATGTTTACAACCTTCAACATGGGAATAGGAATGGTGGTTGTGGTGGGCCTGAAGGGCCACCGCCAGGCAATTCAGAACCTCGGTCTCTCACACATCAAGGCGACCCGCATAGGCGAGATACATCCGGGAACGGGAGGAATATGCCTTACCTGTTGAGAAGGTGGGAGGGCAAATGAAACCGTGCCGGCTGGGGATTCTTGTTTCCGGAAGCGGCACCAATATGGAAAATATTGCCATACAAATCGAAGAAGGCGATATCGGGGGCGAGATAGCCATTGTCATAAGCAATGTTGCGGGAGCTTATGCGTTGGTTCGGGCAAAATCACACAGGCTTAACAGCGCCTTCATCGACCCTTGTTCCTTTCCCGATCGAGAAGCCTACGATGCGGAGTTGATAAGGGTGCTTGAGGAAAACCGTGTCGACCTGGTTGTCCTGGCCGGCTACATGCTACTCGCCGGCCATGAATTCGTGAATCGCTTTCGCTACCGGATCATGAATATACATCCCGCCCTGCTCCCCTCGTTTCCGGGCACCTCGGGCGTAGGCGATGCATTGGCGTATGGGGCGAAGGTGACGGGAGTTACCGTGCATTTCGTGGACGAGGGGTTGGACACGGGTCCTGTTATTCTGCAGGAAGCGGTCCCGATATTGGAGGGAGACACCGAGGAGACACTATACCCGCGCATTCATGAAGTCGAGTATCGCTTGTATCCTCAGGCTATCGACCATTTTTGTAGGGGGCGCCTGCGAATCGAAGGCAGGCGAGTGAGGATCGTCGAAAACAGCGACTGAATATCATATAAACCTAGTGAGCCCGAGGAGGGGATAAGGTATGGCGGCTATCAAGAGGGCCTTACTAAGCGTTTCCAGCAAGGTAGGTATTGTAGGTCTCGCCCGCGAGTTACAGGAAATGGGTGTGGAGATAATTTCCACAGGAGGGACGGAAAAAAGGCTTAAGGAAGAGGGCGTGGAAGTAACACCCATCTCGGAGGTCACCGGCTTTCCTGAGATGCTGGGAGGCCGCGTCAAGACACTTCATCCTCATATTCACGGCGGGCTCCTCGCCGACCGGGGCAACCCCGGTCACATGCAAGAAATGGAAGAGATGGGCATAAAACCTATCGATCTTGTGGTCGTCAACCTCTATCCGTTCGAGGAGACAGTCGCCAAACCGGAGACAAGCCTGGAAGAAGCGGTGGAGCAGATCGATATCGGGGGCGTGACTCTTATAAGGGCGGCCGCCAAGAACTTTGCCGGTGTGGCAATCGTAACCAACCCCAAACGCTATTCGTCGCTGCTCCTTGAAATGCGTCGTGAGGGCGGCGGACTCTCCGAAGGAACGCGGCGCACCCTGGCGGAGGAAGCCTTTCGACACACCTCGGCATACGACACTGCCATCTATGCCTACCTGTCGAAATCCCCGGAAGAATTCCCGGACACACTTAATATGGTCTTTAAAAAGAAGTCGGACCTCCGCTATGGCGAAAATCCGCATCAACAAGGTGCACTTTATCAGGAGATAGGGGCGAAATCTTCATCCCTGGTCTTCGCCGAGCAGTTGCACGGTAAGGAGTTGTCCTTCAACAATATGCTCGATCTCGATGCTGCCTGGGCCCTGAGCAAGGAGTTCGGCTCTCCCGCGGTTGTAATGATGAAACACAACAACCCCTGCGGTGTTGCTGAAGCCGAAGATTTAGCCGGTGCATATCGAAGCGCTTTCGAATGCGACCCCGTAAGCGCTTTCGGGAGTGTGATGGCATTTAACCGGCCGATCGACGAGGAGACGGCAGGCTTGATTAATTCAATCTTCGTGGAAGTCGTAATAGCCCCGGGGTTCAGCGATTCGGCGTTGGATATACTCACCGGCAAGGAGGATATAAGGCTGCTGCGATTACCGGTTGAAACGGAATCATCTTCCAAGCTAATGGATTTAAAGCGGGTCGAAGGGGGATTGCTGGTGCAGGACTACGATCGGGGCGATGAGCCCTGGAGCAAGATGTCCTTCATCGCAGAGCGCGAGCCCGATGAGGAGCAGCGGCAAGATCTCATCTTCGCCTGGAAGGTCGCACAGTATGTCAAATCCAATGCCATAGTGCTGGTCAAGGGCAGGGCAACCGTGGGAATCGGAGCAGGACAGATGAGTCGCGTGGATTCGGCCTACATCGCGGTTAGGAAAGCCGGGGAGAAATCCAAAGGATCGGTTTGCGCTTCGGATGCCTTCTTCCCTTTCGCGGACGCGGTGATCGTCACGGCTGATGCCGGCGTAGAGGCATATATCCAGCCTGGTGGGTCAGTGAGGGATGAGGAGATCTTCGAGGAAATAAAGAAGCGCAACCTGGTAATGGTGCTAACGGGCAAGAGGCATTTCCGCCACTAAGCCTACACAAAGGTGTCAGGCACCTTTGTGTAGGCTAAAGCTTTCTGTAGCCCTTAGTGTTGCCGTAGAGTAAGATAGCTGCATGAGCAGATTTTTCCTGGTCATTCGCATAATATTGTTGGTCGCTTTGCTGTTTCTCCTTGCCTCCGTCTTTTGGGGTATCGCCCATCACGCTGTTACCGAGGTAAAAAACAATACCGAGATCTTGGAGAAGTACCAGGGCGGCCGCCCCGCAGCCTATACTTCATATCTATTGGTTGGGCTGGTGGTCATCGGGATCTTCATCGTTGTGGCGTCCATTCTTTTTGAATTCCATCAGATGCGAAAAGGCACGATAGAGCCGAAAAGCTGACCCGCGTGGATTGCGTTCGATCCGGACTCCTTTTAAAGAATCCATTCAGAGTTTTTTGTTTTGATCATTTCTCG
>MELM01000055.1:23788-24074 GCA_001767605.1 Candidatus Solincola sediminis
AACTGAGGGACGGGGCGTTTTCCGGAGGGTGGGCTCCGTTTTGCTGATGGGGCCCAATTATGCATGGTGGATCGATGTAAATAACCGGTCCACCATACGCCTTTCTCCCCCCTACACAAAGGTGTCAGGCACCTTTGTGTAGGTGCGTTATGAGAGACTCCTCGCAAACTCGGCCGCCTTTCGCCCGGCCGACCGGCTCGGATCCCCTCCGCTCCGAAACGCATCAAGCGCTTCCTTCACCAGTGCACTCCCGACGATAACTGCGTCGGATACCCCGGCGGCGAGC
>MELM01000055.1:24086-30258 GCA_001767605.1 Candidatus Solincola sediminis
GTGCGAGCGGTACCTTGCATGATTCCCTTGCCCTACGCATGAATTCAAAAGCATCTTCGGACAGCCCTTCCCTGAGCCCGGTGGTGCCTTTTACGGCAAGACAGTACAGGAAGCCGTTCGTCATTTCACCGAGCCTCTCGAGCCGGTGCGGGGGCGTCGTGCTGGAGGCGAAGAGCATGGTGTCGATCCCAGCCCTGTCACCATGCACTTTCCAATGCGATATTTCCTCGAGGGGCAGATCAGGCAGCAGGACCCCGTCGACTCCTGCCAGTGCGGCTTCCCGGGCAAAGGCGGCCGCCCCGAAGCTGTTAATGGGATTGTAATAGCTCATTATGATCAGGGGTTTCTCGGTTTTGTCCCTAAGTTCACCAGCCAGGGTGATAACATCGCTCACTCGAGTACCCGCCTCGAGGGACAGGTGGGACGATTCCTGGATGATGGGTCCGTCCATGGTAGGATCGGAGAAAGGTATGCCCAATTCCAAGGCATCGCAACTATCGAGCAGGCTCGAGGCGATAGCCAGTGAATCATGATAATCCGGGAATCCGGCTGTCGTGTAGCCGATCAGTGCGGCCCTCGCACCCTTTACGGACTGGAATAGTTCATCGATTCGGCTCATCTTGAGATCCCCGCGCTTCTTATGGTTTCCACGTCCTTGTCGCCTCTGCCCGAAAGGCAGATCACGATTGAATCGGACTTGGGGAAGCTTCGGGCGACAGAGGCCGTATATGCGATGGCGTGAGCGCTTTCCAGCGCGGGGAGTATGCCCTCGCTCCGGCATAAAAGCTCCGTGGCTTGTAGCGCTTCTTCATCGTTTACGCTTACGTATTCCACCAACCCTTTTTCTTTCATGAAAGCGTGCTCCGGCCCCACTCCCGGGTAATCAAGCCCGGCGGATATGGAATGGGTTTCCATTATCTGGCCGTCGTCATCCTGCAGGACGTAGCTCTTCGAACCATGCAATAGTCCCACTGATCCGAGGCCCAGGCTCCTGCCGTGTTGACCGTTTGTGCTGCCTCTGCCCCCGGCTTCCACGCCTATCATCCGCAACCCGTCTTTCAAAAAGGGATAAAACAGGCCGATGGAATTGCTCCCACCCCCGACGCAGGCGATCAGGCAATCCGGCAGGCGGCCCATCGCATCCAGGTGCTGCCGCCGCGCCTCCCTTCCTATCACCGATTGGAAATCCCTGACGATGCGGGGGAAGGGGTGCGGTCCGACCACTGAGCCCATACAGTAATGGGTGTGGTCGAAGCTGGCGACCCAATCGCGCAAGGCCTCGTTTACCGCATCCTTGAGAGTGCTCGAACCGGCTCTCACCGGAGTCACTTTGGCACCCAAAAGCTGCATACGATACACGTTTAGCGCCTGCCTCTGCATGTCTGTTTCGCCCATGAAGACTTCACATTCCAGTTTGAGCAGAGCGGCCGCAGTCGCCGTCGCAACTCCATGCTGCCCAGCACCGGTTTCCGCAATGACTCTGCGTTTCCCGAGCCGTCGCGCCAGGAGACACTGGCCGAGGCTGTTATTTATCTTGTGCGAGCCGGTATGGCACAGGTCTTCCCTCTTCAGGTAGATAGCGGGACCGTCTATAGCATTCGAAAGTCCATTCGCCCTGTATAGGGGGGTCGGCCTTCCCGCATAATTATGCAGATAATCTTCCAATTTCGCGCCGAAAGCCGGATCCTCGCGCGCATCATTATAGGCGGAATCCAGCTCTGCGAGGGGGGCGATCAAAGTCTCCGGTACGAACCTCCCCCCGAACGCCCCGAAATACCCTGCTTTGTGTTCAATTTCCTGTTCCAGCATCTCGATCCTCCCGAAGCCGCCCGCCGGCGGCCAATCCTGCTTCGCGTGCAAAATCACGCATCAGCTTTTCGTCTTTTATTCCCGGAGCGCTCTCCACCCCGGTTGAAACATCCACCCCGAATGGCCGCACCGAACTAATAGCCCGTCCCACATTTAGGGGCCGTAAGCCTCCGGCCAGTATAATTCGAGCTCGGGCGGAAGCCGATTCGGCCAAGGACCAATCACCGACTACCCCGGTTCCACCTGGCTTGAACGGGTCCCAGCTATCGATGAGTACAGCAAAATTATCCGCGTATTGATCCAACTGCTCCAAGTCCTCCGGATGTCTCGGTCGAATTGCTTTGATCGCCCGGGTTCCCCACTTCGACGCTTCCCGCGAAGCTTCATCCCCGTGCAACTGAACCAGGTCCAGATGGCAGTATTCGAAGATCTTCCTTATCTCGCCAGGGTCGTTATTGGCAAATATTCCCACCCGCAGGATGGAAGGCGGCAAGTGTTCCGAGATTTCCCTCGCTTGATCGGGGCTCACCCGGCGGGTGCTTTCGGTGAAGACCATTCCGATGGCATCAAAGCCGATTCTGCAAGCGGCGGAAGCTTCTTCACTTCGCCTGATGCCGCAGACCTTAAGCCAAGTCATGACAGTCACCCCGCAGTCGCAATAAGGCTTCGCCCGGGTTCTCGTTTCCGGCGACCGCCGTCCCCACCAGGATGGCGTCGACACCGGCGTCTATCGCCCGCACGACCTCATCCCTCCGGGAATAGCCGCTCTCACTTACGATGACCGTGCCGTTCGGCACCATCGGGAGCAATCGCATCGTGGTATCCAGGTCGACTTCCAGCGTCGCCAGGTTGCGGTTGTTGATTCCAAGGATATCCGCGCCTGCTTCAACGGCCTTTGACATGTCCAGCGCGTCGTGTACCTCGACCAGGGTTTCCAGTCCCAATCTGGAAGCTTCGTGAATGAGGCCTTCAAGCTGGGTCTGGGAGAGGATGGAAACGATGAGCAAGGCGGCGCTCGCTCCCCAGCCCTTTGCCTCCAATAATTGGTAATCGTCGAAGATGAAATCCTTTCGCAGAACAGGCAGGTCCACCGAATTGCCCGCCTTGGCCAGATCGGTCAGACTACCGCCGAAAAAGAAGGGTTCTGTCAGCACCGATATGGCGTCCGCTCCCGCCGCTTCATATTCACGGACCAGTTCCTCGACGACCAACGAGGGTTTTATGTCTCCCTGGGACGGCGAAGATCGTTTTACCTCGGCGATGGTCTTTATCCCTTCATCCGGTTTCCTGCCGATCGCGGCCTTCAAGGACAGTGAATCATCGAGCATCTCGCACATCCTCTCCAAGCTTGCGGCGGGCATCAGCTGCTTGTTGCGCTCGACGCGCCTCCTCGCCGCTTCGCAGACCTGCTCGAGAAAAGTCATGCTCGCTCCTCCGTGGTAAAAGTAATCAGCTGCTCCAGCTTGCTTTGTGCGCATCCCGAATCTATTGAGTCATTTGCGAGCCTTATGCCGTCGGAGATGGTCTCCGCAACGCCGGCCACAAAAATTGCTGCCGCTGCATTCAGAACCGCGACATCACGCCGCGGGCCGGAAATGCCGGCTAGTATTTCATTACGTAAAATTCGGGCATTGTTAAGGGGATCGCCGCCATTCAGGTCCGCCAGGGAACACTGCTCGAAGCCGAGATCTCGGGTGTCGAGTGAATACTCGCGAAGCCCCTGATCATTCACTTCCCATACGAAGTTGCCACAAGTCGTGGTTAATTCGTCCATCCCGTCTTCGGAGTGCACCACCAAAGCATGACTTACTCCGATTTCCCTCAAGGCCTCGGCGAGCAGCAGGCCGTATTCCTTCGAACCAACCCCCAATAATTGAGCATCGGCGGAAGCGGGATTGGTCAGGGGGCCCAGGAGGTTGAATGTGGTTGGAATACCCAGTTCCCGCCGCGCGGGCATTACATGCCGCATCGCGGGGTGAAAGCGCGGAGCAAAGAGAAAACCGATTCCTATTTCGTCAATGCACTGCTGCACCCGCAGCGGCTCGATGTCGACGGTCACACCGAGTGCCTCGAGCACGTCGGCACTGCCGCAGCTGGAGCTCACGGCCCGGTTGCCGTGCTTTGCCACGGATACCCCGGCACCCGCCGCTATAAATGCCGCAGCCGTGGAGATGTTAAAGGTTGAAAGCCGATCGCCGCCGGTTCCACATGTATCCAGGAGGGGCCGGCTGGCCGGCTGGATATTCTCGGCTGATTCACGCATGCCTTCCGCCAGGCCCGCTATCTCATCCGGGGTTTCGCCCTTCATTCTAAGGGCAACCAACAGGGCACCCATCTGGGCGTCACTTGCTTCACCTTTCATCAGGCTGAGCATGACTTCCCTGGCCTCTGCGCGGTCGAGATCTTCTCCCGATGTGAGTTTGTGGATTGCATCGCTTATCATTTTTTTACCTCCAGAGAAAGGAAGTTCTCGAGAATGGTATTTCCACATTCCGTCAGTATAGATTCCGGATGGAACTGGACTCCTTCAATAGGAAGCTGTTGGTGCCGGATGCCCATGATCAAGCCCTCATCCGATCGGGCGCTTATTTCAAAGTCCTTGGGAGATTGGTCGAGAATCAGGGAGTGGTAGCGCATAGCCGTAAAGGGATTTTCCAACCCCTGGTAAATGGTGACCCCGTCATGCAGGATCTGCGAGAGCTTTCCATGCATCGGCTGCGGCGCTCGCACCAGTCCGGCCCCGAAGCACTGTCCTATGGCTTGATGCCCCAGGCACACGCCGAGCACGGGGACTTTTTCGGAGAAGATTCGAATGGCTTCCATGCTGATACCGGACTCTTCAGGAGTGCCGGGACCGGGAGAGATAATGAGATGGGAGGGTTCCAGCGCCTTCAGCCCGTCGCCATCGGTTGCATCGTTTCTTACCACCATGACTTCCTGGCCCATGGCCTCCAGAGCCTGAGATAGGTTATAGGTGAAGGAATCGTAATTATCGATGAGCAGAATCACACAACCCCCTCCCTCGCTTCGGAAAGCCGTATCGCCCTGATCAGAGCCCTGGCTTTGTTTCTGGTTTCCTCGTATTCCATTGCCGGGTCTGAATCGGCGACGACCCCCGCCCCCGCTTGCACGTAAGCCTTGCCCCCATGACATACGATGGTGCGAATGGCGATGCAGGTATCCATATCGCCGTTATAGGATATGTAACCCGCGGCGCCGGCATAGGGACCGCGCTTTTCGGATTCGAGTTCATCGATGATTTGACAGGCGCGGATTTTCGGCGCACCGCTTACGGTTCCGGCCGGGAAGGAGGAGCGCAGCACATCCCGGTTATCACAATCCGCCCGCAGCTCTCCCTCCACTTCGCTCACGATATGCATAACCTCGGAGAATCTCTCTATTTCCATCATCCTGGTCACCTTGACGGTCCCGGGGTTGCAGATCCTCCCCAGATCGTTTCGGGCCAGGTCCACGAGCATCAGATGCTCGGCCCGCTCTTTCACATCCGCCAATAATTCTTCTTCCAAAGCGCGATCCTCTTGCTCGGTCGCCCCCCTGCGCCGGGTGCCGGCGATGGGCCTTATGATGGCCTTGCCGCCGCTCTTCTTAACCAGTGGTTCCGGCGAGGATCCGATGAGCGCCAGGTCACCGAAGTTCAGGTAGAACATATAGGGCGAGGGGTTCTCGGATCTCAGGCTTCGATAGATGGAGAAAGCCGGACAGCGCAGGGGAAGGGAGAACCGCTGTGAAGGCACTACCTGAAAGACATCGCCCGCGAAGATGTGCTCTTTGGCAGCGATTACCATATCCTGAAACTCCTCGAGTCCGCGGTTCGAACTGACGCCATCGAAGTCCATCTCCCGTGGCAAATGGTAGAGGTCACGGCTGAAATCGGATGAAATCCCTGCCGAGAGAGCGCTTATCATGCCATCGATTGAGGACACCGCCGTCTTGTAAAGTCGTCTCAATGTGCTTGGATCCGATCCTTCAGGAATGAAGACATTGGCCATCAACGTCAGCCGCCCGAGCAGGTGATCGAAGGCAGCCGAGGTCTTGCTCAGCATGAACATCATGTCCGGCACGCCAAGGCCCGAATTAGAATTCAGCTGGATGTCCTCGATATAGGGGAGCAAATCATAAGAGAGATAACCCACCGCCCCTCCACGAAAAGGCAGTTCCGGGCCGTCTTCGCAAACCCTGAAGCCCGCCATCTTACTAAACAGGAAGTCCACGGGGTTAGTGGCTTCGCCGGTATCTCCTTCACCGTTAATCCCGATCATGCGGCCTGCTTTGTAGCCGATCACTTCCAAGGGCTCACAGCCGATGAAGGAATAGCGGCCGTAACGTTCGCCTCCTTCGGCGC
>MELM01000055.1:30289-30699 GCA_001767605.1 Candidatus Solincola sediminis
CAATTTCATGAATACCGATACCGGCGTCTCCATATCCGCGTTTACGGTCTTATGAACGGTAAGCAAGTTGAATTCAGCAGCAAGCTTTGCGAATTCTTCTTCCGTCGGCTGACAAGTATTATTTACCATTTCGGTCTCCTTCGATTTCCAGATAGTCGAGCATAACAAAAGGCCGTGATCCCTTTAAGAGGATTCACGGCCTAGATGTCTAGATATTAATGCTCAGAAAACATGCAGAAACCGGAGCCCTCTCTATGAGGTGCTCCACCACCATCGGCAATCCGACAACCTGCTCTGCATATAATCCAACATCATATAGTGATTGTAAGAAGCAAACGCCTATCCTGTCAACCTCCTAAACATGGGGTCGGGCCTAAACATAAACATTCCTTCGAATAATGCATATGATC
>MELM01000055.1:30736-32867 GCA_001767605.1 Candidatus Solincola sediminis
TGTTTAACACATGTTTAGGAGGTTTATTCGAAGGGGGGAGCATCGGGAGGCAGGTAGACGGCGGCGTCGCTCAGGGTGAATATCTGGCCGCCGAATCCTATTCCCAGGGAGGTCATGAAGTTGAATACATGCATATTCAACTCCTTGATCGCGCCTCCGCGCACCCATTGCGACGGATTATCCGCGGGCTCAAAGACGGGGTTCGGTTCCGCCCGGATCAGATCGACTACGAAGTCGGGATCGAGGAAGGCGATAAATTCGGAAAGGAATCTCTTGCCGGCGTTGTTGATCGCGGCGGCCATGATACCTCCATCCAGATTTGAAAGCAGATCTACCATAAACTGGTAGCCGTAGAAGTTCAAGGTGCTTGCTACGGTGGCGCCGGTGCTGCTTGGAGAAGTCATTATACGATAAACGATGGATGAGCCGGTCTGGGCTTGCTCGTCGTTTATGGCCTGTGCCACTACTTTACCATCAAGGTTGGCCAGGAGGTTGGCAATAAAATTTGTAGGCCCGGTCGGGGATATCCTGGGAGGGAGCATTGCATTCTGGTTGATTATATCGGCGAGCACCGCCGGGTCTAGCTCGCGGATCATCAGTTTCAAGAGGTCGGGATTGGCGTTTAAGGCGGATGCCAGGGTCTGCGCCGTCGTTGAATTCAGTTCACCCAGGATCGCCCCTATCATCCCCTTGGAAGCGGAGTTGCGATTCAGCGCCTCGGCGATCAAGGGGGCCACCGAAGGTGCGTTCAACTGGCTGATGAGCCCGGCGATGAATCCGTCACGGTTGGGATTCTGCTCGAGACCTTCGGAAGCCGCCTGGGCCACGACAGGACCAATATTTGCCAACAAGCTCCTTATGAACCCATACTCGGCTATATCACCCTGAGCCTTCCGGCAACCTAGATTTATGCCGTTAGCGAAGGCCATAGCGGTACTCGAGTCAATATTCTTCAATAATTCACGAGCCAGAGCCGGATTGTTGTTCAATCCGCGAGCGATGGCGGTTCCCATCGATCCGGAGCCGGCCGCAAGCAGCGATATCAGGAAATTGTCATCAGGATTCGCAGCCACATTTTCGTTTATTCCACGGGCCAGCGCTTGAGCCGCGCCAGGTGAGATATTGGTTATCAGTACCGACAACATATCGCCGCCCGGCGCATGCGAAGCGATATTTGCGTTTATTCCATCAGCAATCATCTGAGCTATAAACGGATCCGCGTTCCTTAAAAAACCGGAGAGGAAAGGGCCGTTCCGGTTTAGGGCATAGGCGATAGCCGCAGGATCCAGAACTCCAATCAAACCGGTGAGGAATTTTCTACCAGAAGCGTAATTCGCCGTAAGGCCCGCGGAAGCAGCCTCCCCCATCGTCGAGGAGAGGTTGGAAATCAAATCCTGCAAAAAGGAGGGGTTACGATTCAGCGCACCGGCGATTGTCGCCGGATTGAGGTTGGATAGTATCGAGGCGAGGAAGGCCGGGTTACGGTTCGACCCCTCTATCGCTGGCGTGAGGATCGAAGCGGGCATTTGCACGATCAGCGCTTCGAAGAAAGAGGAGTGGGCGGAAAGGGCTTGGGCGATCTGGCCTACATCGAGATTTTTCAAGAGTTCTCCGAGAAAACCAGGGTTGCGTGACATGCCCTGGGCGATGGGACCGCCCAGTGAAGGCGCAAGGGCCGCCGTGAGCCTTCCGGAGAGTTCCGGATGTGCATTCAACGCGCCGGACAGTATCCCGGGATTCAATGCATTCAACGCTTCCGCCAGCATCTCCGGATTCGAGGAGATCCCCGCCGCTATTCCCGATGCCACAGCCGGGGAGAGATGAGAGATAAGGTTCTCCGTCATAAACTGGTTCTTGTTCAAAACGGAGGCAACGACCCGTGCGTCGAGCAATCCGAGGATTCGAGAGAGCATGGCTCGATTGGAAATCAAACCGGCAACGAAGGAGGGATCGAGATAGTCGCTCATATTCCTGGCGAGATCGATAGATGAGTTTATGAGATCTGCAACCAGATCGGGGTCGAGGAGGGAGATAATATCATTTACGAAAGAGGTCGCCGTCATAAGGGCCCGCGCCACGGGAATCGGATGCATGTATGGCGCGGTGGCGGTAAGGATTGCTGAGTTGTTCA
>MELM01000055.1:32924-39732 GCA_001767605.1 Candidatus Solincola sediminis
GGTTGGAATTGAGAGCCGCGGCCAAGAGACCGCCGTCGAGTCGGCCCAGGACATCGGCAAGGAAGGGGCCGTTCAGGCTTATAACCGAGGCTATTACCTCGGGATCTAGGTAGTCGAGGGACGAAATCAAAAGGTCTGCGTTCCGGTTGATAATGGAAGCCACAACTTGCGGATCCAGCGCTTCGATCACACCCGCCACGAACGGGAGGTTTGAATTCACCATCATGGCGGTTACCTGCGGATCGAGGGAACCGAGGAGGACTGAGAGAAATCCCCCATTCGCATTCATGATGCCGGCGACAACCTCCGGATCAAGCTCACCCACAAACCGCGATACAAAGGGTCCGTTGGCGTTGATGGTGGAGGTCACCGCGACAGGATCGAGGCGGGAAAGGAGCTGCGATATAAATAGACCGTTGGCGTTTGCGGCGGCGGCAATAACTCCCGGATCCAAACTGGAGAGAACATTCGTGATCAGATTGGAGCTGCGGTTGATAACCTCGGCCGTGGATTCGGGATCGAGATAGGGGACGATGGCAACCAGGAATTCGGGGTTATCGTTAATCGCCTGCGCTATAACCGAGACCGTATCCGCGGATACCATCGAAGACAGCAGTTCCGATAGGAATGAAGGGTTTTCATTCAACGCCTGGGCGATGGCCCTCGGATCGGTATGCCTGATCATGCTGCTCAAGAGATTGGCATCATTTATGAATTTCCCGATGAGGGGGCCGGCCGGGCTGCGGGCGGGGAGCACGATGAGGGCGCCGGCTACCAGGAAGAAAGCCAGAATGACTACAACACCCATGTTTACCAGAAACTGCGTCCGTCGTTTCAGCATTTTCACTACCTCAGGTATCAGGGCGGTGGCACGGGGGATTGGGGTCCGGCATAGCCCCCCGTAATCCAGGCCCATACGTTTAATTCCAGAGGGATATTGAGGTCGGGAACCAGCGTCCGTTCCCGGGCATTAACAGCAAGGTTTCTCAGCAGACTATTGGGCTCGGTTACACTGTACTTGATCGCGTCTGCTATGACCGGGGCCATCTGGTAGTTATGAGACATCATGTCCTGCAGAAACTTGCCACCGTGATTGCTCAGACTCTCCGCGATCTGGCGCCCGCTGAGAGAGGCGAAGATACCTTCGAGCATGTGTTGGTCGCCCTTATCGACGGCCTGAGCAAGGAGCCTTCCATTAAGCCTGCCGACCAACTCCTCAAGCAGGGAAACTCCGCCCGCGGAGTTCAAGATGGAGGTCAGCATTTCCGCATCCGTCGCCTCGAGCGTCTTCAAGAGGAACAAGGATGATGTGGGATCAGAGGGATTATAGATACCATTATTTACCTGCATGGCTATCTTGCTTCCGTCGAGGTTCGCCAGAAGCGCATCCTGAAACGGCTTGTTGGCATTAAGCGCTCTTGCCAGGGCAGTGATCGTGTTCTCGCTTGTGCCTGCTACAGAGGCGTAAAGAGCGCCGGAGGCAGACATTGCGTTTATCCCCCGGCCTATGGCCTTGCCGGTTTCCGCATCCAGGCCGACTATCAGCTCACTGAGAAAGGATCGCTTCCGAGGATCCGAGTGCGCCGCACTGGCGTTCAAGCCTCGAGACAGCGCCTCCGCCGTTTTTGGCGACAGACTGGCTACCAGTACTCTGGTGAAATCAGGGTTGGCGGCCGTCGCCTGGTTCAGGGCATGGGCCATGCGTGTCCCTGAATCTGAACTCAGGTTGCCGACGAGCTCGGGAAGGAAATCCGGGTTGGCGGAGGAAAGCGCCTGTGCGGCGGCTTGTGCCAGGGACGGATCAAGATTGGCTATCAGATTCTCCACAAAGGCCGAGTTCCGGTTGATCCCCTCCGCTATTGAGCCGCCCACGGACGCATCCAGATTCGCAATCAAGGTGCGCAAGAATCCTTCATTCTGATTCAAGCCCTGTGCGACCGCCGCTCCTATACGGCCGGATAGTTTGGAGATCAGGGAACGGGTGAGCTCGGGATTTACAGACGTCAGCCTGGCGATCAAGACCGGGTCCAAATGTGAGATCAGGCTGGATAGAAAGGAGGGCGCTCTATTCATCCCCCTGGCTATCCCGGCTCCAAAGCGAGAGTTTAAATAAGCAGTCAGCTCCCTCGCTACCTGTGGATTGCGATTCAATATTGCAGCGAGGCCGGGGGCATCGAGGTTCGCTATGAGTGTGGACAGGAAATCCAAGTTGCGGGAGAGGCCGAGTGCAATTCCGGCCCCCATTAGAGGTGACAGGTGAGCGGAGAGCTCCCGCGAAAATCCGGTAGTGCTTTCAAGTATTATTATCAGGGTCCCGGTATCGAGATTGTCGAGGACGGTGTTTGTTATGGCCGGGTTGCCATTCATGCCCGCTGCGATCGCGTGCGCCGCTTCCTGATCGAGGTTTGCGAGCAGCGAGGAAAGAAAGGGCCCGGCTCCCGAAACTAAGGCCGCCAAGAAATCGGGATTCTGGCTTGCGATTGCCCTCTCGAGGAAGGCCGGAGACGAGTTCAAACCTTCGGCCACGGCCCCGCCCAACGACGGCGGCAGGTTTGCAAGCAGCGAGGTAATGAAGTCCGAATTAGCATTGATGGCCCCGGCAAGCACCGACTGGTCGATCATGGGGATCAGCTTGTTGAGGAACTCTTCGTTGTTTCCCAGATAGGTTATATAGTCATCACGAAGAAGGCTTATGACCGCTGGGATTTGATCGCCGTTTCGCTTCAAGGTTTCGGCAAGTCCCCTCGGATCCAGTTGCGTCACTACGGCCTTGAGAAACGAGGCGTTTGCGGACAGCGCACCCGCTATCGGCGCCGGCTGTAATAGGGAGAGGACACGGGTGAGCAGGAGTTGGTCGGAGCCTATCTCCGCCGCTGTCCTGGGATCTATATCTTCAATCACGTTGGTCAGGAAGGCTTCGTTTGCATTTATCGCCGCAACCAGGACTCCAGGATCCATTGCCTGCATGAGGCCGGCAAGAAAATCACCGCTCGCATTTACCGCTGTGGCGACGGCCCCGGCATTCAATTCGTCGATCAGGCCCGAGAGAAAATCAGGATTTGTGCTCAGGGCCCGTGCGGCAGGCTCCGGATTTAGGTTGGAAAGGAGGGAGGCGAAAAAATCTCCATTGGCATTGACAGTGGAGGCGATAACGGCCGGGTCGAGTGCAGCCAGTAGTGCCGTATTGAATGCAGCATTCTGATTTAGGACATCGGCCAAGACACGGCCATCGAGGAAGGAAACAACCGCAGTTAGATAAAAGCCGTTATCGTTAACGGCGCCCGCGACTACCATCGGATCCAGTTTCGATACCAGTTTAGCGGCAAAGCCCGATGTCAGATTGACAATTTCTGCCAGGGCTTGCGGGTCGACGAGCGGCAGGAGGTCAGACAAGACCTCGCCATTCTCATTGATCGCCCGCGCCGCCGCTTCCGGATCAAGTTTCTGAAGCAGGGTTACCATGAAATCGGGATTTTCATTCAGGGCTGTCGCAGTTGCCTCGAGATTATCCGGATTCGCCAGTTCCTCGATCACCCCCGCCAGGAATCCGGGATTTTCGTTTATAGCTCGCGCCACCTCCTCCGGGTCCAGGCCGGATATGATTCCGGCCAGCGTATACTTGCCGCTGTTCATCTTGCCGATGACGGTTCCTACCGGTCCCTTGACCGGAAGTAAGAGCACGATGCTGGCAAGGATGAAGGCCACGAACAAGATCACAACGATCATGTTTACCAGCATCTGCACGCGCCTGTTGATAAGCATCAGCCTCTCCTCGATCAAGGATTCCAGCGATTGACCGCGGCTCCCAAGAGCTGCACCCAGACGACTTGGCGAAACATCCCGAACGCCAGGACATTGACTCGAAACCACGTAACGTCGAAGAATGTGCTGGGGCGATCCGGATAAGCGGGATCGTAGTAAGGCAGGCGTGGATCGCCGTTATAACTGAAGGAGTCGTTTATCGCTTCACTTACTACTCCCGCGTCAAGTCCCTTCAGGAGTTCAGTGAGAAAACCTTCCGGGTCGCCTTGACGCGAATCCCTTAATAGATTCTGCCAAGTAGTTCCCAATCCGTCAGAACCTGCCTGATCAAAGAACTGTTCAAGCAGAGTCGGGTTATCGTTTAAGGCTTTGGCAAAAATGCCTCCATCCATGGTGTTGACCAGATCGCCGATAAATGTCTGGCCTCTGCCCAAAGTTTCGGGATCGTTGGGATCGAGGGAGCGATTAATCGCATCGGCGAGACTCACGCCATCCAAGTGGCCGACGAGGGCGGTGAGGAACGGCGCATTGGCATTCAGGGCCTGTGCCGTTTTAGTGCCATCCAATTTTGCGAGCAAGTCCTGCAGCAGATTGGGATTATTATTTACGCCGTTTGCAATATCAGCGGCGGTTTCGGCATCGAGGCGGGCCACTAATTGATAGATGAGATTATTTTCGACGGGACTTGCCGGCAGTGCGTTTATAGCATTGATTGCGGCCGCGGCTATGGCGGGAGAGGTATAGCCGAGCATGGCCGTGAGGAAGCTCGGACCGGCCGGGTTTGAATTCTGATTCAGGCCTTGGGCTATCTCGCTGCCGGCCGCGCTGTTGAGGTTGCCTATAAAGGAGCTCATAAGCGCATCCAGGTTAGGGTTCTCATTCAGACCCGCTGCTATCTCACGACCTACGGCCGGTGAAAGGCCCGATATCAGTTGGTAATTGAGATCCGAAGTGTTTCGGTTGAGGCCCTCGGCTATTGCCTTGCCGACATCAGGAGATAGGTTCCCGATCAGAGGCTGCAGTATGGCGGCATTCTCGGAAAGCGCCCTGGCCATGGCAGCCGCGGTATCGCCATTGAGGCCGGCCGTCACGAGCGTAGTTATATCGGGCCTCGCATTCAGGCCGTCCGCTATCGCCCTCGCGGCATTTTCATTGAGATTGGCCAGCAAACCGGATATGAAGCCCGGGTTCTGGTTGACCGCATCGGCCACAGAATCGGCGTTTGTCGTAGCAATCAGGCTTTTTATCATTGATTCCGATTGAGGTTTCCCCGCATTGCTGTTTATTCCCGCTGCGAGAGCGGAAGCTGTTTCCTCGGAAAGCAGGGGAATCAGGCCGGCCAGCAAGCTGTCAGCGGCGCCCGAGTTGAGGATGCCGGCTATCACCTTTGTATCTGTCGCCTTTAAAGCGGCATCGATCAGATCGGGCCGGGATGTGAGCGCCCGCCCGAGTGCCTCGGCCAGATTCGGGGGCATTATGGAGAGAAGCGCCGGGAAGAAGGATCCGGATAGATCAAGCGCGAGCGCGAGAGATGGAGCATCGAAGGAGTTGAGCGTGTTTACCAGAAGTTGGCAGTTTTCATTCGACCCCTGAACCATGGCGGCAATGAGGTTGGGTGAGAGACCGCCTATCACCCCCGACAGAAAACCGGGAGCTTTACCGAGCGCATCCGCTATCCTCGTTCCATCGAGATTCGCAAGGAGGCTGGAAGCAAAGGCCGGGTTTCCCTCGAGAGCCCGATTCGTGATTTCAGCGAGCATGGGATCAAGCAGCGGGAGTAGTCGGGTGAAGAAGCTCGATTGTTCAGCAATCGCCGCCCCGATGGCCGCGGTATCGATCAAAGGTAACACGCGGCTCAACAGATCCCCGTTGTTGGCCGCGGTCGCTATCAGCTCCGGATCTATCTCATCTATCGCCCGGAAAACCAGGTTCGGGTTACGATTTGCGATTTCGGTGACCCAGGCAGGGTCGAGTGAATGAATGAGCCCGGCGGCGAAGGCCGAGGAGTTGTTTATGGCTTTAGCGGCGACAGCCGGGTCCAGTTCCGAAATCAGCGAATCGAGGAAGCCTGGGTTGTTGGCGGTGTTGGACAGCACCGCTGAAATCAAATCGTTGGACAATTTCTCGGCGATAGCTATCGTCAAATCGGCATTGGCATTTATGACCCCCGCCATCACCGTGGCATCGAGGCTTCCCATGAGCCTGGATAAAAAGGTGGGGTGTGAATTTATGGCGGAAGAGAGGACGCCGGTATCAAGCTCGCTGAGCAGCACCGATAAAAAGGGTCCATTGCTGTTTACGATCCCCGCCAGGATAGTGCTATCCAGAAAACCGATGAGTTCTCCCGCCAGATTTGGATTCGCGTTAAGGGCTCCACCGATGATGGCGGGATCGAGGAAAGACAGGAGGCCGGAGATAAAAGTAGCGTTTTCGTTGATAACCCGGGCCATAACCTCGGGATCCATGGCAGCGGCCGATTCCTTAAGAAATGATTCGTTCTGGTTGATTATGGAAGCGGTTACCTGTGGGTCGAGATCCGCCATCAATTGCGAAATGAAGTCTCCATTCCCATTGAGAATCGTGGCTAGCGATTCGGGATCCAGATGCTCGGCGAGCGCCAGTGCGAAAACGCCGTTTCGGGGGTCGTTCATGAGCCCGGCTATGGCCCGCGGTTCGAGTTCAGAAAGCATAGCTGCCGCAAAGTCAGGGTTTTGATTGACCGCCTCCGCTATCTGGATGGCCCCGTCCTCACCCAAGGCCGATAAGAGATCTCCCAGCATATTGGGGTTCTCACGCAAGGCTTCTCCAACGGCGTGTGGATCCATATTCCCTAACATTCCGGAGAGAATATGCTTTGCCGACATCGCTTTGCCGATAAGCGGGCCCATGGGATTGCGCGCAGAAATCAAAGAGAGGGCTCCTGTCAGCGTGAAGCCGATAAGCATGACGATAACGAAAATATTAATAAGAGTCTGAACTCTAGCCCTCAGCATTGTGTTCTCCGCATATTGCCTTCATTTCAATAAAATTCCCCCGCTTCCACCGA
>MELM01000055.1:39778-40119 GCA_001767605.1 Candidatus Solincola sediminis
TGTGGCCGGGAGAAACCCAATTCATACGAAAAAGGCTAAAACATATGTTACTTATTACGCTGGTTAATATTAAGGGGGATCAAACGATTTACCTTGTTTATTTGCAGCATCGTAACATCGGGGTCGTGCCTCTGTTAAACATGCGTGTTAAACATGGGGTCGTGCCTCAACATCAACTGCCCCTAAAATATTGACTTATTTGATATAGTTATATAACATTATTATCATGGCACGAGCTTTAAGAATCCAGTATGAAGGAGCCCATTACCACATCTTTTCAAAGGGCAATAGGGATGAATGCATCTTTGGTAAAGATGAGGATAAGGATTACTTCGTTTATT
>MELM01000055.1:40144-49431 GCA_001767605.1 Candidatus Solincola sediminis
CCGAATAGAAATCTATGCCTACTGCGTCTTAGGCACCCATTACCATATGTTGATACAGACTCTGGAGCCAAATCTGGCAGATTTCATGCATTATTTGGGATCTTCATATGGCAGTTATTTGGCAAAGAATAACTGGAGGGGACATATATTCTGGGGTAGGTATAACTCGATTCTTGTTGATCATGAGAAATACCTGATGGTACTCAGTCGATACATACATTTTAACCCTGTTGAGGCTGGAATCGTGGAATTGCCCGAGCGATATCCATGGTCGAGCTACGTCTATTATCTCAACGGTTCCAAACCGCCCTCATGGCTGAGCACTTCCTGGCTTGTGGATTCATTTGGGGACAACATTGTAGAAGCAAGGGAGAACTACCGGCAATGCATGCTGGATGGTCTAAAGGAAGGGATTGCCTACCCAAGCCAGGATCTAATAGGCCAGGCAATACTGGGGGGAAAAGAGTTTGTGGAAAGAATCGCCGCCAAGGTCGACAATCATTCGGTCTTGAAAGAAATCCAAAGATTGAACTGTTCATTGAAAGGACTTACCATCGACGAAATCTACCAAGGAGTATGCGAATTCTATAGGCTTGGTTCTCTTCGTACATGCGAGTTTGAGGATAGAGAAAAGCTTTTCACTGCACGGCAAATCTTTATATTCCTCACCCGGGAACACACGACTTTTACGAACGTAGAAATTGCAGGCATAATAGGAGATATTGGACCCGCTGCAGTTTCGATTCAGTATTCAAGAATGTGCAGGAAATGCAAAGAGAATACACAGTATGAAGAGAGTCTTTCAGCGGAACTTTCAGCTATAATTAAACGATTGAAAGAATAGTTTAATACTGGCAAGATGAAAGCTCCGGTCCATTGGTGCTTCGCAGGTCATTTAGTTCCCTTAACTCTTATTTAGTCTATTCCTCTTTGAATCACTGTTGATGTTGAGGCACGACCCCAAGGTTAGTTAACTGGAGAGCACGACCCCAAGGTTAACTCTGTTGATGTTGAGGCACGACCCCAAGGTTAACACGACCCCAAGGTTAACTCGAGCCGGAGTCTAGTTTATCGGTGGCTGTCCCAGGGCTTGCAGCAACATATTCACATGCCCCCTGGCCAGTTTCCGTACCGGGCTTCCTAGAAACCCTCCGGAATCGATGATCATCTCGGCTGGCATCAAGCCAAGGAGGACTATTCTGTTGAACAGCGGACCCTTGACCCATGCCTCCAATCTGTAGGAGTTGCCCATCCAGGTAACCTGCAATTTCTGAGGAGCCAGCAGGAAACCCGTCCCGCGCTGATATAGCCGGGAGGTTTCACCATGACTGACCGGCATATATCCGGTCTGTTGGGCCCAATTTTCGAGAATCTCCCAAACGGGCGCCGCCGTCATAAAATCCCTTACTGTTCGACCTGCTACTCTGCTTGCCACCGTCCCACCTCCTAGGTACGCAATCCTCCGCCTGCAGTTGATAATATACTCATGAATCGATGACCCTACAACTACAAGGGTTTGGTCTATTCCAGCTGTACATGACACCTTTAGATACGTGCAGCGTAAGCTGTGCACATTGACAGTGGAAGGAGATGACCTTAAAGTGCTAGAACAAATGGAACGATTATTATAGGGAAATATTTGGCTCTGTAATCTTCTGTGTGGTGATATGGCAGAACCGGAAAAAAGCGAAGAAGTATTAGCGGGTGATATCGCAGCCCTTCATGCTGGCAATTGGGCTCAGAGGGCGATAGCGGTTATCACCATTTATTTTGTCGTGCTCCTTGGCTTTTTCAACATACTGCAATCGCTCGGTATCAGGCTGCAAGGCCACGCCTTTTTCTTGAGGAATTACATGGCCTTGAATACCGATAGAGTGGCCGGAGCCATCCTCTTCCTGTTTGGAATCTTCATGTTTTATCTCGCATATCACCTCTGGTTGAGGAAAATGGCTGCCTTGCTCTTGTTGTGCGGAATATTCCTGGGCAGGTCCCTTTTGGGCATGATACTCGGCAAGAATGTCTCCCTAGCAACAATGTATTTTATCCTGGCGATAGCTCTCCTCTGGATTGCCAAGGAATTCTATGTGAAACCCGATACCGCCTCCATCAGGAGATTTCGGATACTGATGCCGGCCTTTATTGTCACCTATTTTGCCCTAAGCACCGCCGGGCTTTTCTTGTTCCGGCATAGCTTGGGAACCCCGGCCGATATTCGATCTCTCATGCAAAACTCGGCTTTGATGGCAATCGGTGGTAATCGAACCTTGAGTTTCCGCGGCTGGGCGGTGCTCTTCCCCGACATGCTGGGCTTATTCGCTGTTATCGGCCTTTTCCTACTGGCCAATCTGGTGCTGCGGGCCCAGAGGGAACGAATATTTCAAACCGAGGGCGAGCATTCCAGAGCACTTGCGTTGGTCAAGCAGTACGGATCGGATTCCCTGGCTTATTTCAACGTCCGCGAGGATAAGAACTTATTTTTCCACTCTAACGGAATTTTCCTCGCCTATCGCACTATCGGAGGCGTGGCGGTTGTTTCAGGAGACCCGGTCGGACCTCCGGAACTGCTGCCGGTGATTATGGGCGAATTTCAACAGTACTGCTTCGATCGGGGATTGCGAATCGCGCACGTAGGGGCGCGCCAGGAATACGTCCATATCTACAACAAGCTGGATTTAAAAGCGATATGCATAGGGGAAGAGGCGGTTGTCAACCTCGACGATTTCTCGCTTGAGGGGCGGCGCGTAAAGACTCTACGGCATTCAGTCACCAAACTGACCAAGATGGGGATTACCATGGAGTTCCAATACAACGCGGGAATTCCCAGCCATCTCAAGCATGAACTGGCCGAAATATCCGCGGAGTGGCGTGAAGGAACCCCGGAGACCGGCTTCTCCATGGGACTGGGTCGGCTCCTTCATTCCGAAGATGAGAATTGTCTTCTGGCCATAGCTTATGATGCCGATTCCAAACCGATCGGCTTCCTGTACATGGTGCCCATGTACCCGCATATCGGCTATTCGCTCGACATCACCCGCACCAAGATCGGTGCCACCAACGGCCTGGTTGAATTCATGATCGCCAGAACGGCACAATACCTGAAAGAAAATAAATATCGGCTGATGACCCTTCACCTCTGCGGGTTGTCGCAAATGTATAACGAGGAGGCAAACGAGAAGCTTCCTTTCTGGGGCAGTTATTTCGGGCGTGTGCTGAGCTATTTCGGGTTGCCGGCAATGTCGGTACTCCGCTTTGACCGCAAATTCTTCCCGCAATGGAAAAAGCGTTTTGTTATCTTTGAGAGTCTTATCGATATTCCAAAAATTGCATTAGCGGCGTTATCGGCGGAGAAAGTCCCGGAGCTGTCAAAGCATTACAGGAAGAAACGGCGATACCACATTGTAAGATACCTCCGCTCACACGCGGCAAAGAAAGTCTGATAGCAGCCGGTTGATCCGTTCCGGCTTTTCGATATGAACGGTATGAGTTCCACCTTCAACAGTAGCGATACATGCTTGTGGCATTGCTTCTGCCATCTCCCGGAAGACCTCGTAAGGATCGGGATTGTGCGAAAGGAATTCATCACAATCGCAGGCGATGACCAAAGTGGGAATATCGATTTTGGCCAAGTCCTCAAGGGTAAAATCCGGCAAGGTATTCCACATCCGCCTCATCTCGTCGATAAAATCGCGCGCTCTGTGCGGCTCGGGATTCATCAGCCTTTGCATGATCCGGATGCCGAAGAGGGACATCGATCCCGGTTTCATGATCATCTCGATTCTGCGCAGTGCTTCCCCATCGTAATTAGAGACATTAAAGGGCGTCCCGATAAGGACCATGCTGCGGACGAGATCGGGATGTTCCAGGGAGAGGGCCAGAGAAGTGCAACCACCGTCGCTCCATCCTATGAGATCCACCGGACCGAGGTGCAGTCCTTCGATGACGCCCGCTGCTTCTTCCGCCATTTGCCTATAGGTCATAGGCTTGGATCCTAGAGTCGTATGCCCATGGCCCCTCGAATCCATGGCGATTACTTCGTAATCGGAAGCTAGCGTCCGAATCTGGCCGGCCCAGGACTGGG
The DNA here is from genome assembly GCA_001767605.1 of Candidatus Solincola sediminis. GTDB lineage: Bacteria > Actinomycetota > Geothermincolia > Geothermincolales > RBG-13-55-18 > Solincola > Solincola sediminis. Next base: position 44,223 of record MELM01000055.1, read on the forward strand.
AGAAGGAGAAGCCGCCATGGAGCAAGAGAACCGGTGGCCCCGAGCCGAAACGCCTGAAGAAGATGCTGATATCGCCTACCTGGATGCGGCCCGTTTCTGTCTTCGTGTTCGGTCGCGCCGCCCAAAGGGCGTGCCGTGCGGACGCCCAGAGAATATAAGAGAGGCTGCGAATATTTCTAAGAGCTTCTTCGTAATCAAGCATCATTACACCCCGGATTATTCTACCCGGCTCTCAGTTAATTCACTAATCCGGCATGTAATGGAAGGAGACGAACGCGCTATTAAGACGTGACCGGGAGGACCACCCTTTTGGGAGTGACCGTTAATTGCAGCTCTGTTTCTTCGGTAATCTCCCATTCGATATTCGAATCGACATCGTAAGCCTTCTCAAAAGCAGCCTGGAACATTCCAGCGAGCAGCAGGAAGAAACAGGCATCCTTCATGCGAACGGACATCTTTTTGGGGGTTGCTGAAATCTCTACCAGGTTTCCGAAACCACGGAATGCAAGATGGTGTCTTATGCAAGCCTCGTTATCCAGGAGGTCGATAGTGTTGAAACCGCCCTTCATGACCTTGGATCCTGCTTCCACAACCACAGCAGGAAAGATTTCCCCCAGTTCACTTTCAAGAGCCGTAAAAACGGGATCGATCATTTCCGGACTCAGAAGCACCATGCGACGTCCATCCCGGCGATGTCTTATGTTCCCTTTCTCCAGCAGCCACTCATAATCGGAGCACTCCTTTGGTGCACCACAGGTCTCGCAACGCTCGAAGTGAATGTCGCCCTCCTTATGGTTGTGCCCCCGGACCCGCAGTTTTTCCTTGAGAACAGTTGGATATTTATCCCAATGCGTTGTGAATTCATAAGTATTTGGGAGGATTTCTTTATAGGTGACCGCATGCTCTCCGTCTACGACCCCCGTTACGGCTCCTACATAGCCGCCCGCTGCAAGAGGCAAGGAAAAAGGATCTATTACCCGGTATTTGCAGTAGTCATCCTGATCGTTTTCGTAGCGCATGCCCAGTCTCTCGTATTTGGCGAATCCGCTCACTTCGGCAAGCGTTGTCAGCCCCTCCATGAAGGGGGTCATCTCCAGCTGCTTCGACTGCACCATCTGCCGCACTTCGGCTGGAATCAGCCACGCCAGGTAAAGAGCGCTTGCCCTGGCGGTCAAATTGATCAACATGTGTTCGATAGGAGCACCGATCATCTGTTCGATCATCTGGAACAGGGGATCGAGGAATTCACATTCCCCGAAGGCCATGCGGGCTTTATTATTCAGTCGCTGGACGATATCACCGTTATTCATCCATTCCTGGCCGTCTGAAAAAGTCTTGGGCACTTTGCATTCCTGACACAATTCGATGCCTGGCAATTCTTAACTCCTATCCGCCAATAGGCTCGATTTTCGGGCGCTTGGGCTTATTTAGTGTTTCGGTTATTGGCACCTTAATCTGAATCTCAATTAAGTCTCACCTTTGTTGCTTGTGTCATTCCGAGGGCTTGCGAAGCAATCCATACCTCGCCCAACCGTTATAAGCCCTCCAAAGCTTAAGAATCACTAGCCTCGTCTGCTTCAGCGATGGCTCAGCACCTTAATCAGAATCTCGGCCCAATCTCCCCTCTGGTGCTTGTCTCTTGACGGGGTCGCTCTCAATGGGTGTCATTGCGAGGTCTTCCGAAGCAATCCATACCCCGCCCAATCGTTATAAGCCTTCCACTTAGATGCCAGATTTGAAACACCTCGCCCAGTGTTATACAATGTATATACATCAGAGGAAGGCTCATGCAATGGAAAAAATACCGGAGTTTAACAATTCCGAAGAAGAATTAGAGTTCTGGCGGGAACACGATGTTCTGGAATTTGCGGGCCTCATAGACTTCTCCGATTTCCTCAGGTTCAGCGGCAACAAGAGCATAATGGTAGCTCTGAGAATGGAGCCGGTCGTCCGTGAGCAGACGAAAAAAATTGCTAAGAACCTTGGGAAGAGCTACCAGGCGCTGATGCGTGAGTGGATATACGAAGGGCTGAGGAAATCACTCGAAGAACAACAAGACGGGAACAGCGATGTGGAACAGCTTGCCCGGGTTGTCAAGGAGATCAAGGGAGAATTGGATGAGCTGAAGAGGTCGATTAATTCATTGCAATCCAATTCCAAAAGGTCGAAGAAGCGTTGATCCTTATTTTAAAGGTGGTGATGTAAATGGAAAAGGTGTCTGAACTGCTTGGCACACGCTATCCGATAATCATGGGAGCCCTGGGTGCCCTGGCGTCACCGGAATTGGTGGCTGCTGTTTCAGAAGCGGGAGGTTTCGGGCTTATTGCTACCATCTCCCTGGACGCCGAAGGCCTTCGCGAAACGATTCATATGATACGAGATATGACTGATAAGCCATTTGGCGCAAACCTCATGGCCCTTAACCCCAATTCACCTCAAATGGTGGAGGTGTTAGCGAAGGAGGGGATAGAGGTTGTGACTACATCTGCGGGATCTCCAAAAATACTCTCTTCGTTACTGCAGCAGATGGGAATCAAAGTGCTGCACGTTGTGCCATCTCCCTCGTTAGCAATGAAGGCAAAAGATGCCGGTGTAAATGGCGTTGTCGCTGAAGGCGGTGAATCAGGGGGAATGCAATCAGCCAACGCTTTATCCACATTCTGTCTGATCCCCCAGGTGGTAGACAAAGTAGCGATTCTGGTTGTGGCAGCCGGAGGCATATTCGATGCCCGTGGTTATGCGGCCGCCTTCATGCTCGGTGCTAAAGGCGTACAACTCGGTACTCGCTTAATCTTGACCGAGGAAGCTGCAGCAAGCCGGGAATACAAGTTGGCTTTACTGGAAGCCGGCCCCGAAGATACCTGTGTTCTACCGATGCAAGTTGGGCCATTGCGAGCCCTTAGCAATGCTTTCGTTCAGGGACTCGAGGGATTAGGAGAAGATGAAAAGCGACAGACGGTAACGGAGGCATGGGCCAGATTCAATCAGACTGTGTTGCAGGATAACGCGATGAACAGCTTGGTGATGACCGGGAGTTGCGCCGGAGCAATCAATGAGATATTGCCGGCAGGAGAAGTGATTCGAATGATCGGCGAAGAGGGGGAGAATCTATTAAAGTCCAATTCTTGATCTTCCATACGATAAGACCCCGGAGAATAGGGGAGCTTTACCGCAGTTTTAATAGTGAGCCGCCCGGGGCTCGAACCCGGCACACCACCTCGGTCAAGGTTCGTTCAGGCGAGCTCAAAGGCTAGTGCATATTACTGATTAGGTCTTCTCCTGCCTCTCAAAAGCGTACTTTGGAACCACCTGGTCGATTTTGGTAACTGTAGTAGTAACTGTTATACTTCAAAGCAGTGCTACCTATTCATATCGCATGAAGGGTTCTAATAAGGGGGAAGTCATGGCTAGAGAATCTACTACCATTCCAAAGCGTGTCTCTGAGCGTTTGGCAAAAGAGCTAAGAAAATTTCAGCCAATCGTGAGTTCTGCTCTGGCTCGGGATATTAACGAAGCCGATACTGTGATTATCATTAAGGATATTCTGGCATACGTGCTTGGATACGATAAATATGAAGAGATTACTTCTGAGCATCAGATTCGTGGTCAGTATTGCGATCTGGCAATCGTTGTAGGTGGGAAACTAGAAATCCTCCTTGAAGTTAAAGCGATTGGTATGGATTTAAAGGGGGCTCACACAAGACAGGCTGTTAACTATGCCGCCAACCAGGGTACGGAATGGGTCGTCCTCACAAATGGAGCGAAATGGCAAATCTATCACATTCACTTTGCCCAACCGATAACGGAGGAATTGATCTGCGAATTCAACTTCCTTGACTTGGACCCCAAGAAACCAAATGACTTAGAATGCCTTTATATCCTTACTCGGGACGGTCTCCATAAATCAGCCCTTGATGACTACCATTCGCAAAAAGAGGCGCTAAGTAAGTTCAATTTAGCTGCAATCATTCTAAGTGAGCCCATCCTTAAAGCGATCAGAAGGGACCTAAAAGTAATTGCCCCGGAAGTAAAAATTGACCTTCCTGAAATTGAAGCCATTCTTAAGCAAGAGGTCCTTAAGAGAGAAATTGTAGAAGGTGAGAAAGCAGAGGCTACGCGAAGGACTGTTAGAAAGGTATTCGAAAAACAAGCTAGGACAAAACAAAAGAAAAAGGTAATAAGAGAGCCTTTAATCGAACAACCCGAGATTCAAGGAATACCTGAAACCACGACCCCAGCGGTGACTCCTGATGTTAGCGAAAGCGGCGATAGCCAAATACTGATTTGAATACGATCGAGGGAGCCGCAGAAATTTAGGTGGGGCTGGTTTAGATGCCGGCAGCAACGAAATCACTCTTGTTTTACCTTCTCCTTGTCCTTCTAATCCTGGTCGCTGGAGGCTAGTATTACTTCGGTTCAGAAAAGTGACTTGCGTACTTTATAGGCTCCCCTGAGAGCATGTGGGGAAGATATCTCTTAGAGGTGGCCGGGTTTCCTTGGACAGGTTTTTGCGATTCTTGAGTGGTAAACCGCGCATTACACTGCCTTTGGCATTTGATCTAACGAAGCCCAGTAGACCTCGTCCGGCGTTTTATAGTCAAGGCCCTGATGCTTCCGTCTTGAATTATAGAACTGGAAGTAGTTGCCAAGTTCCCTCCGAACTTCGCTTAACGAACCATATGCCTTGAGATATACCTCCTCGCTTCCTCCAAGGCCTCGAGACAGAAAGATGTATCGAGCGTGTTGGATAGCCTAAAGGCAAGCACCCGGCGGCTGGCCCAATCCATTATGGCGACAAGATAGCAGAAGCCCCTTCTCATGGGCAGGTAGGTTATATCCGCACACCAAGCTTGGTTTGACCTGGAGATATCTGTGTCTTTTAAGAGATAGGGGTAGACCTTATGCCCGGGATGAGGGACAGAAGTCCTGGGCTTGCGATAGATGGCCTCGATACCCATTATGCGCATGAGCCTTGATACATGGCCCCGGCCGACGTTATAGCCACGGTCTTTTAGCTCGTTTTTGATTCTCCTATTGCCATAGAAGGGCCAGGCGAGATGGATCTCGTCGATTTGGCGCATCAGCTCGAGATCACGCTCGGATAGCGGCCTTGCGCGGCAGTAGACACTGGATCTTTTAAGCTCGAGCAGGCGGCACTGCCGGGTTACCGGCAGAGGATACTCGGCGCTGATCATTTCATCATTTCTTT
>MELM01000056.1:0-1410 GCA_001767605.1 Candidatus Solincola sediminis
ATCCATGACCATCACGGCTACAAAGGGCTTTACCCCAAAGTTACGCATTACATTGGTGGCGCCGATATTGCCCGATCCCAGCTTACGTAGATCCTGCTTGAAAAGGCCTTTTGAAACTAGCAGGCCGAAGGGAATCGAACCTATTAGATAACTTGCGATTACCCAGAGGACGGCCTTAAGAATCACAGGGGATTCTCCTTAAATCCGATCAGCTATCGATCATACTTTCGTGCAAGAGTTATCGATGAATATAACACATGATGAAAGGCAGGGTTTCAAGCAGCTAGCCCCGCCGGCGTCGCGCCCGCAGAGCGATTCGGATGGGGGCGCCCTCGAAATCGAAGTTTTCACGTATCTTTCTTTCAAGAAATCTTTCGTAGCCGGGATCGGCCAGGGAAGGCCGGTTTACGAAAAAAACGAATTGTGGGGGTGCCGTCCTCGCCTGGGTCAAATAATATATTTGCAGGCGCTTGCCCCGCTTGCTTGGGGGCGGGGTTTTTGATAGCACTTCATGCAGCAGTTGATTCAGTTGCGATGTGGGTATTCTCGCTTCCCAGTTGGCTTTCACACGGTCGATCGCGGGTAGCAGTTTCGGGACACCGGCACCAGTAAGCGCACTGACTCTCAAAATGGGCGAATAGCCTATGAACTGCAGCTTCTCCCCAGCGTCCAGGTACGTATCGTTACCCCTGCCGGTGCCCTTCAAGGTGTCCCATTTGTTCAGGAGCACAACGCAAGCGCGACCATCGTCTTTGATCCGCGCCGCGATCTTCTGATCCTGTTCGGTGACTCCCTCCTCGCCGTCGATTACCAGTATCACCACCTGGGAGCGATCGATGGCCCTCCACACTCTCACCAGGCTGTAAAACTCGACTTCCTCGTGTACCTTGGAGCGTCTCCTCCAACCCGCTGTATCGATGAACCGGTAAGTTTTACCATCCGCTTGCATTATGGTATCGATTGCGTCTCGTGTCGTTCCCGGGATCTCACTCATGATCGAACGCTCTTCCTGCAGCAGCCGGTTAAACAAGGTCGACTTGCCCACGTTTGGCTTACCAATTATTGCCACCACGGTTTCCTGTGTCTCTTCTTCCCCGACCCGCTCCACGCCCTCGGGAAGCCCTTCGACTATGGCATCCAGCAGATCGCCGATGTTGCGGCCGTGCGTGGCGGAAATCGGCCATGGTTCTCCCATTCCCAGAGAATACCATTCAATGGCTTCATCTTCCTGGCGCTGGTTATCCACCTTGTTGACAATGAGGATGACCGGTTTTCCGGTATGGCGAAGCGCTTCTGCTACTTCTTCATCTCCGCCGGTGATACCCTGGGTGGCGTCCACAACGAAAAGCACCAGGTCGGATTCTTCAACCCCCTGCATAGCTTGCTTTCCTATAGCCTGCGTAAGCTCCT
>MELM01000056.1:1451-17202 GCA_001767605.1 Candidatus Solincola sediminis
AAATCGCGGCGCCTCCACGAGGTAGTAAAATAATTACGGTCTCTGGTTACTCCTGGTTTGCTCTCTACTATAGCGTCTCCTTTAGAAACGAGGCGATTGACGAGCGTGGATTTGCCCACGTTCGGCCTTCCGACTACGGCAACCAGCGGCAGGTTTACATCCAATTCAATCCAATCCTTTCGGTTTAGACAGCGTCCTAAAAAGTTCGGCACCGTTCACCTCGACTGCGGTGAGGTTGATCCCCGTCTCTTCGCGTACATCTTCCGGCGTCAAATCATCCAGGAATCTCCCCTCCCGCAGCAGGGTTTCGGGAAACAGCATTTCTCGCGACGATGGGCGCGTCCGCCTGATTGCGGATATGATATCACCTCCGCTGAGGAGCGAAGTCGCGGTTACCCTGTCGCCGAAAAGCCCGTTTTTAACCGTGAGGATCTCTGTTTTCTCGACTGTTGCCGCAGGCAGCGCTCTCCTGATGACCGGCTCACCGGCCACTCCGGTAATGATGCCTGAACACGTCCCTCCCACCGGTCCTGCGCGTTCAAAATATTCATGGGCATCATCGATGAACTTGCGGGCCATGCCGATCCCATTTTCCAGTTGCGGGAAATCTTCATAATCCTCGGCGGCCGGAAATTCTCTTCCCGCATTTAAATAGAATTCATCCGCCGCGAAAAACAGCCGGTCTCCCCTGCGTCTCAGCGCTTCCTCCTGGTATTCCTCCACCAGCTCCAGCAGCCGGCACGAAGATTCTTTATCGTGTGCCCGTATGAGGTCGTTCGAGCAGGCGGATGTTATGCCTACAGGTACGATTCCCAGCGATGCCGCACCGGCATAGTGAACCAGTACATCTTCAAGAATGCGGCGCAGTTGGTCCCCGTCATTTATCCCGGGGCATGAGACCACCTGGAGGTGCACTTCGATCCCGGCGTCGAGAATGCTCTGAAGGGCGTGCAGTCCCGCCGCTCCGTCCCCGCCCATCATCCTGTCCCTCAACTCGGGATCCGTCGTATGAAGAGACACATACAGGGGTGAGAGTCTCAGCCGCAGGATTCGGGCAATGTCATCGGGCGAGAGGTTGTTGAGGGTTATGAAGTTGCCGTAATAAAAGGACAAGCGGTAATCGTCGTCCTTTATATATAGTGTCGAACGCAGGCCCCGTGGCATCTGATCCACGAAGCAGAAGAAGCACTTGTTACGGCAGGTTCGCGTACCGTCAAAGACCGCTTCATCGAACACCAGCCCCAGCGGCTCGCCCGATTGCTTACGCACCCGGAGGGCTATCTCAATACCATTTCGATCGATTCGCAGCGAAACCTTGCCGGGTTCCGAGGCTTGCAGGCAATCAAGGATATCCTGTGGCGGCCGGCGATCGATCTCGAGAAGCAGATCCCCGGGTTCAACCAGGCCTTCGCAAGATGACCCCTGGCGCACTTCGATTATCCGGGGCGGACGATATTTTGTAGTATTGCTGCCCGCACGGCGCTTCTTAAGCCTCAATATCGTTCCCCGCCCTACCCGTGTGCTCTCGCACAATGTTCGCTAAAATGCCCAATACCTCGGCTATGCTCTTGCCTGTCGTATCTATCAAAACGGCGTCTGAGGCTTGCTTGAGGGGATTGGTGGCCCGCGTACTGTCCTGGTGGTCCCGACGGATTATCTCCCGTTCGATCGATTGCAGGGAAACACCATGGCCTTCCTTTTTCATTTCCTCGTAGCGGCGCTTCGCCCTTTCATTTGCGGATGCGGTTACGTAGAACTTGAGATCGGCTTGCGGAAAGACAACGGTTCCGATATCCCGGCCCTCGACCACTATTCCGCCGCCTTCCGCCATAGCGCACTGCTTCTTCACGAGTTGACTGCGTACCGCCCTGTGAGATGAAACTCGCGATACCTTTTCGGAAACCTCGTTCGAGCGAATCGCTTTCGTGATGTCCTCCCCGTCAATAAAAACGCGATCCGGCGGCCTTTTCCCATCACGATGATCAACCGTTAATTTCATGTCGCGTGCCAGCCGCGCCAGCTGCTTCTCGTCCTCCAGCTCCACGTGATTTCGCAAGGCCAGCAGGGTAACGGCGCGGTATAAAGCTCCCGTATCCATATAATTCAAGCCAAGTTGACTTGCGAGCTTTTGCGCAACAGTGCTCTTTCCGGCACCGGCCGGACCGTCTATCGCTATTATCACTCCAGCATATCGATTGTTTTTCATAGCATTAAACTATCAGAATTCCGGCCTTCATGCCCTGCCGGCCGCCAATCCACGCAGCTCCTTATGATGCCCGTAGCTCAAAATATTATCGGTCGAGAAAGAAGGGTGGCGGTGGGAACAGTCGAACAATTATTATGGATAATGTAGAAAAAAGCGCTTGCCTTTAACATAAATACCGGTGTTCTGGTGTCAGCCGTGCGAGGACCGTAAAAGGAGTGGATCGTATGAGAATTAAACCTCAAACAAAGATGGTTCTCACAATTATCCTTATCATTGTTCTTCTGGGATCCACGACCGGGTTGATCTTCACACTGACCTCTAAGAAATCCGAAGCGAAAGGGACCCCTAAGCTTAATGTGGATGTCTATGTAAGGCCCGAAGTGGTGACCGCCGCCTACAAGATTTACGGCGATAACGCCATGGGGTATTGGCTGGCAAACACCAAGATCGAGAATACGGGAACCGTACCGGTTACCAACTTCTCGATCTCATACAAGATCGAGGGTTATTGCGATTGGACTTCGGCGGAGCTTTACCCTCAAATCATCCCGGGTGAAATCATCAGGGATTATTGCTGGCCGACATTTACGGCGTCGACGATGAAGGACATTTCGACCAAGAGTCCCGCCGAACTGACCGTACGCTACGAATACGACGGCCTCGATAAGCCCATCGACAAGCAAGAGAAATTCTTCTTCCTGGGAAAGAACGACTTCATCTGGTCTTACATTAAAGAGGAAGAGGTTTTTGCTTTCCAGGATCTGAACGACAACTACCCGTTACTCGCGGCATTCGTGACTAAGAACGATGAGACGGTGCAGCAGGCGGCCAAAGCCATCTACGGAGGTCTGGCACCGAGCACCGATGCGGACACATATTATGCACTGGTCCGGACCTTTGATGTATTGAGGGCCTATGGAATGCAATACGTCTACGAACCATCCGTGTTGGAAGCGAATACCTTCGGCCAATACATACAATACCCGGCCGATTCGCTCAACCGCGTTGCGGGTACCTGCATCGACCTGTCTATACTGTTCTGCGCGCTGCTGGAATCAGTGAGCATAAAGACCTATATTTATCTCATTCCCGGTCATGCCATTCCCGCGGTGCTTATGCCGGAGAGCGGTTACATCTATCCCATCGAATCGACATTTATGGACCTGGCATTTGTCCAGAGCCACTATGACGTCAACCCCCAAATCACGGCCGACGAATGCATAGATATAGCAATCGATTACATCAATCAAAACGTCGAGGAAGGGACCTACATCAAAATGGATGTAGGGCAGGCTTGGGATAATGGGGTGATGCCGGCATGGTAAGGATAAAAGGTAACAGCAGGAGAATTCATCTATTCGGGCTTGCGCTGTTTATTGCGGCGGTCTTCTTGCTCTCTTATATCGGCATGATTCCAAATGCCTACCCGAAGGGCATAGAAGCGGCTGATACCATTCTGGATGAAGAATACACGATAGAAATGGATGACGTCGGGAGCGCGCATATAACCGACGTACTAAAATACGACAAGTCCTGGTTCAACAGCAACAGTAGTGTTTTTGAAAAATATCCCTTTCTGCTCAGCCGTCGCTATCAGGATGAGAATAACCTGCGTGAGTTGGAGAATTTTACTTCCGATATCGACCAGGCAAACTACACCATTACGCTGACCTTTGATATACCCGGCAACGCTTATAACAAAGGCGATAGCTGGGTTATCTATGGCTATGCAGATAAACCAAAATTCGAGAACCAGGGGCAACTGGTCTTTGAAAGCGAATGGACGCAGAGCGATGAGTTCACCTTATGGAACAACATGCATATCAACTATACCGCTATCGTTATTCCGCCTGCGAGAGCGACAAACGCGCATTACGATCAGAATCAAAAAGCGGTCGTTTATGAGCTTCCTTATGTGGCTGCACAAGCGTCTTCAAGCCCCCTGGCAACCAATAAACCGCTATTCATCGTGCTTTTTGCAATTTTGATGATCGCAAGTATCGGGGGGTTCGGATTCTTAATGGCTAAGTCGAAAGCCCCGGCGGCCGCAGTAGCGCCGTTTGGAGCCGGGGTCCCGGGAGTACCGGAAGTAATGGCTCCGGATCCGGTAACGACACTACCCGGTCCGCCGGTACCGCCACCCACTATCACACCGGCTCAAGTCGAGGCTACACAACCTATGCCTCCGGCACCGGCGGCAGCCGAAACGGCCGTTTCACCAGATACCCAGGAAGGCTCGAGGTTCTGTAAGTTCTGCGGCGGCAAGCTGAAGCACGCGGGGGCCAAGTTCTGCTCCGGCTGTGGCAAGGAACAGGTCTAGCGACCAGTACTGATACGTGCAATGGGGCGGCCTTTGACGGGCCGCCCTTAATTATGCCTCAAGCCGGCTTGCCCTCCATCCGATGATGCAATGTGAATAATAAGGAGGTTATGCCCTGGAGAAAAATACCGTCATCGAAGTCGAGAATCTTGTAAAGGTCTATGGAAACCGCGAGGTCCTGAAAGGAATCAGCTTCGAGGTTTTCCAGGGAGAGGTCTTCGGCCTCCTCGGTGAAAACGGGGCGGGCAAGACAACCACGCTTGAAATCATCGAAGGCCTGCGCCGGGCGAATTCCGGCAGCGCCCGAGTTCTCGGTCTGGACAGCGTTAAAGAGATAAGCAGCATCAAGGAACGCATCGGCGTACAACTACAGGCCTCCGCTTACTTCGAGCATCTGACCCTCGAGGAAATCCTCCAGCTATTTGGCAGTTTTTACCATACTGCAAAAGACCCGCATGAGCTCCTATCGCTGGTCAACCTCGAGGAACGCGGCGGCATGAGAGTCGGCCAGCTTTCGGGAGGACAGAAGCAGCGCTTCTCCATCGTGGCAGCTCTTGTTAATGATCCCGATATCCTCTTCCTTGACGAGCCTACCACTGGACTCGATCCTATCGCCCGGTTGAACCTCTGGGACCTGGTGCGGGAGATCGAAGCCCAGGGAAAGACGGTCATCCTGACCAGCCATTATCTGGAAGAAGTGGAGGCGCTGTGCGGCCGCGTCGGGATAATCAAGCAGGGAGAAATCCTGGCTATGGATACACCTGCCAACCTCATCCTGCAGCAAGACAACCCCGTCCGCATGGAGTTCCTGCCTAGCAAGGAATTCCCTGCCGGCCTTCGTGAAAGACTTGAAGGCATGGGAGTACTGAAGACATCCGAGGAAAGGGCTGGCGAGTACATGCTGTTCGTTAAAGATGTCATTGTTTTGAGGACGGCCCTTCATCAACTAGACGACATCGAGCTGGACAGGATGGCTGTTTCGACCGCCAACCTCGAAGACGTTTTTATAAGCCTAACCGGCGGGCGTATCTCTCAGGAGGAGGCCTGACCGGGATGCAACTCATGAGGATATTCGCGGCCAACGTAAAGATGATCTACCGCGACAAGATCGCCCTTTTCTGGGCCATGGCCTTCCCCCTCTTATTCGTGGTCATTTTCGGGCTCTTTCTGTCCGGAACCGGCAACACCCTTGGCAAACTATCCTTTATTGACAATGCCAATGACCAGTTCTCGGGGCAGATACGGCAGGGCCTTGTCGATTCCGGACTATTCGAGGTACAAAATGAAAGTTGGAACCGCGATGAGGCGATGGCCGCCTTACGGGATAATAAAACGGTGTTCGTAATCGCAGTCCCCGGATTCGATCAATCAGATCAGGCGTCCGGCAGCCAGGGAACCCCAAGTGTAAGCGCAGTCTACGATCTCGGCAATCAGAGCGTGAACGGAGCCGCGTTAAGCTTCCTGCACAGCATGCAGACGTACCAGGCGCAGCCGCTCTTCCAAGTGAACGAGAGCACCACTACTACCAACAAGGTCACGGGGTTTGATGTGATCTTCATAGGTCTGCTTTGCATGGCGGTAATGAATTATTCCATTACGGGTTTCGCAATCAATCTTTCCTCGTATCGGGAACAGAAAATACTCAAGCGCCTGCTCACCACTCCCCTGCCGATCTGGCGCTTTATGACCGCCGAGATCATGGCCTTCATAGTACTGGCAGTCGCGCAAATCGGCGTCATGCTGTTTTTCGGTATGGTCGTATTCGGTGCACATATTTATGGCAGTTGGTTGTTCCTGATACTTCTCAGCCTCTTCGGGGCGGTTGTATTCCTCGCGGTCGGTTTCCTGGTCGCATCGCTTTCAAAAACTTCCCAGGCAGCATCGGGAATGGCGACTTCGGTATCCATACTGATGATGTTTCTCTCGGGTGTTTTCTTCAGCATCACTGCATTGCCTGGTCCCGTGTATCAGGTAGTGCGTTTTCTTCCCCTTTCCCCCATGATTCAAGCCATGCGCGCAGTGGAATTGGAGAGTCAGCCGATCGGCGATCAGGTATGGCGGCTTCTGCTCATGCTCGTCTGGCTGCTAGTGATCGCCCTGGTATCTATGCGTCTCTTCAAGTTCGGCGACGAATGAGTGCCGTTTCGAGGCAAAATACGTGCTGGAAAATTATTATCACTACGCTCACCAACCCCTGGTTTCCTGTTGCTTGCGCATGCGCTTCTCGGCGGCTTCCCGGGTCAGGTAGGGTTCCAGCGAACAATTATTCTCGGCCCCATAAGGCCATAGGATATGCTTCTCCAAAGGGTGCCGATCATGGGCGCGGACGCTGGCCGCCATCATATCACCCATCTCTTGCTGGGAGCAGCGGCTGAATTTCCATAGGCGCATGAGCCCTACCGTTGGAAGGAAGAAAACGAATGCAGCGTGCCGAACGTTCTTCTTCCTTGCCGAAGCGACGCAGGTGTCGCAATAATCCTTGGTGAAGAAGTGAGCTGCATCGATCATCCATGTCGCGGTTGAGCGTCCAGTTCCATCATAGGTGTATTCCGGGGGATAGATTCCATAGGTCGTCACATTCTCGTCTCTCCCGCACAAGTCACATCTCATCTCCGTACCTCATTTCCGCCCCCTCACGGCGTCTGTCTTTCGTCATCTGCTTCACCCCTTCGCGGTCCCGGCCAAAATATCCCGCAACCGAATGCATCCCGAGCACGGTCGGCACGCGATCCAAGTCGAACGTTGACATTACTTTACAACACTTTTAGAGCACTTTCGTATTAGAATGAACCCAACATGAAGAAAGTAAATATTTTCCTGCTCGGCTTGCTGTTGCTGGTAGTGTTCCTTGCATCCGGTTGCCAAAATAACGGGGCTTCATCGGATCGCGAAGATCTGCTCGCGGGCTTGGGCTTGGAGCAGAAAATCGGGCAGATGTTCTTGATTGGAATCCAGGGAACGGAGATTACAAATGACGCGGCCGATCAAATCCGCGCGATTCATCCGGGCGGTATTATCCTCTTTGGCAGAAATATCCAGGACGCAGGACACCTCAAAGCATTTATCGATTCCCTTCAGAAGATAGCCACCGATGACGGGGGATATCCCCTGTTTATCGCCGTCGACCAGGAGGGCGGTGAAATCGTCCGCATCAAATGGATCAATGATGATATCGGGCAAGCTGACATCAAGGATAGCGATCAAGCGTATAGGATGGGCTATAACAGGGCGAAGTCCCTCAAAAATCTCGGCATTAATCAAATCCTCGGGCCCGTACTCGATATCGGGCAGAGCGGAGATTTTCTGACGAGATATAAACGTTGCCTGCAAGGCAATGCCGAAGAGGTCGGGGCTATGGGCAAGAGTATAATCGCCGGCCAAAATGACGGCGGGATGCTATCAACCGCAAAGCATTTTCCAGGATATGGGGGTATATCGTTCGATCCCGAGAATGAACGACTCGCCGTCATGTCTCAGGTGCCGGAGATATCACAGTTCGAGACCGCGCTCGAAGCCGGGCCTCAATTCGTTATGGGCGCCAATGTAATATATGAAGATATAGATCCACTGGTGCCCTTCGCCCTTAGCGCTTCAGGAATCGACTTCCTTTATGAGGAATTAGGCAACGACTTTATAGTCATTACGGATGATCTTGCATCGAAAGTATTGAAAGCCGAGTATTCACTAGCGGGGACCGTTGTAATGGCAGCGAAGGCAGGGGTTGATATGCTGCTTATTTCCGGGAACGAACCCAACGATGCGATGGAAGCATACGAAGCTATATTAAACGCAGTACGTGATGGTGAGATCCCCGAAGAAACGATAGGCGCACACGCCCGGAAGATCATCGAAGCTAAGAATAAGTTCTCAATTCACTAGACCGACTCAGATTACTCATCCTTTTCTTCGAGCATCTCCTCATTAATACGGCGCAGGACTTTATCGCCACTTGCAAGCAGGGCCTGTAAAGCGTAGAAGGCGCTACCCTTATCCGCTTTCAAATCTCCTTCAAACGTACCACCCATTATTTGCTCCGCCGCCAGGTTTAACTCTTCGATCGGTTTCACGATATATTTGTTGGTGAAGTAGCTCAAACCAAGTGTTGTCAGGAGGATCATGATTCCCCTCCCCGCATAAAACCCGGTATCTATCCAATAGGGTCTTCGTGTTTCCGGGGGTAATCCCTTCGATATGTAAATGGAATTATTTCAGTGGGGAATTCGAAAAATTATGTCATGCGTCCCGCGTAACGGTGCGCCACCCTCCCAAAGCGAGCAACACCACTACCCAAACAATAAGAACCATGACCGCTATCGCCGCGCTGCGGGTGACGGTCGTTGCATTAGGCCCGCCGAGTGTCGGGACGGGATTGAGGCGACCTAATGAGCTTGTGTAAAGTGCCTGTCTGGCCGAGCCGAGTGCGCGTACCTGCTGCAATATGGGTGATGCCAGCAACTGCCATCCGAGAAGGACGCCTATCGACGCCGCCCTTGAACCGATCAGGGAGGCGAAGCCCATGGCTATTACAACCTCGAACCCGGTTGCCAGTAAAACCCAACCATATCCTTGAACGATATCCACTGCTCCCGGAGTAGAATTCGAACCCGCGAAACCGAGGTTGATTAATAGGATCAGCAGGAAGCCAAGCGTGATCATCGGGAAAAGCAGCATCATCATACCCGGAACCCTGGCGGCGAAAAGTTGCCGGCGCGAACGACCCGTTGCAACGAGATCGCGAAACACTCCCGTGGAGACATCCGCCGTGCCGGCGATGCCTCCAATGATTACTGCTGCTATCGCGCCACCGGAAGCAATACCTTCCAACCAATCTCCGAATGCCCCGAAACCGCCCGGCGGTCCGTGTCCGGCTGGATTCACCAAGTGTAGTATTTCAAGGATTATGAAAATGATGAGCGGAATTCCAACGATCAGAAAGAGGGATCCCCATAACAATCCCCGGCGCTTGCGCAATTTGAGAAACTCGGCGTTGATCAGTCGCATACCCTCTCCCCTAACCTCCGAGTCTTGAAGTAATTTCAAGGAAGCGCTTTTCCAGCGATACGCGTTCCGTTTCGATCGCATAAACTGATATGCCGCTTTCAACCAAACGGCGGTTAAGGGCGGCCACAATCGCGTCTATTTCAGAACGCGTCTCGGCATCTATAGCTGCGCTAATTGCATCTTCTTCGCGCCTCACGTGCTCGACTCCCGGCTGTGAAGCAAGCAATTGAGCCGCCGTCTCCGGGGAATCGCAACGGAACCTTATGGTCGGTTTTCCCCTACGGGCAATATCTTCCACAAGGCCTTGCATGAGCACGTTTCCCCGATCGATGATCGCGACGTGGTCACAGGTCTTTTCCACCTCATCCAGGAGATGTGATGAAAGGAAGACGCTTCTGCCTTCAGACACGAAACTTCTAATCAATATGCGGAATTCGTCGATACCGGCCGGGTCGAGCCCGTTCATGGGCTCATCGAGGATGAGCAGCAAAGGATCCGCAAGGAGGCAACGTGCTACTCCCAGTCGCTGGCGCATGCCGGTTGAGTAGGCCTTTACCCGCTCATTTGCTCTGTCCGTAAGTCCCACACGTTCGAGAGCTCCTTCTATCCGGCCGTCGGCTTGAGATTCTCTTGCGGCGGCGATTATCTTGAGATTTTCACGGCCGGTAAGATGGGGGTAGAAGCGAGGTTCTTCAACAATACCTCCCACTCTGGCAAGTGCCAGAGATCCCTCTTTCGGCATGGCATGCCCGAGCAAGCTGATATTTCCTCCGTTAGTTCGGGTCAGGCCGAGTACGCTGCGAATGAATGTGGTCTTGCCGGCGCCGTTAGGGCCGACGAAACCGAATGCCGTAGCCCCGGGCACGGTAATATCGACATTATTTAGTGCAACGCGTTCTCCGAAGCGCTTTGTCAGCCCGCGGGTCTCTATAACGTTGCTGCCTTCTCTAATATTCATGATGTGAAACTATATCATATCAACCTACACAAAGGTGTCATGCACCTTTGTGTAGGTATGTTCGCAGGCCGCCTTCGGTAATGCTCTCCAAGGATGCCTCCGATAGATAACTTGGAGGCAAGAACCACGCAGAAGAAGGCATTTCAGATGGACACAAGAGGACTCATCCCCTCGAAACATAGAGCATTTTTCCTTTTCATCTTGATGGTTGCACTTGTTTCCATGTTGTTCTCTTCATCGCCGGTTATCTACGCTGAAGGCGATGCCGAGTCTCGGCCGGCGGAGGGAGCCATAAACGGTGATGAAGAGCACTTTCTTGGCTTAAAGCCCACCTTGTCAGCGGGAGCATCTTCACAGCAAATATTTATATCCCGGTTCTTCATGCCGCCCCTCGCCGCATCCACGGATCTTTCCAGTGAACTTCCGCCGGTTGGAAACCAGGGAGGCCAAGGCAGTTGTGTAGCCTGGGCGACGAGCTACTACTATAAGAGCTGGCTGGAGAGTAAGGAGCATACCGGCTGGAGCCTCTCTAATCCCTACTATCAGTTCAGCCCCTCTTTCGTTTACAACCAGATTAACGGAGGAGTCGACGGAGGTTCTTATTTCGAAGACGCTTTCTCGCTCATGAAGAATGATGGAGACACCGACATTGCTCAGATGCCTTATAGCCAGAACGATTATCTGACCCAGCCTTCTGCGGCCACCTCGCAGGCCGCCGAGCCCTATCGCATCGCCGGCAACTGGGGTTACTTCTGGATCCGCAGCATAATGGGACCATATTCCAGTCCCAACAATATCGATAGCATCAAGACCTGGTTGAACAACGGCAATATACTGGTTATGGGCATACCTATCTACTATGACTTTCCGAGCTTCGCCGGGAATCCCGCCAATCCCTACTACGATTACAACGGCACATCCGGCTTTGCCGGTGGCCACGGTGTTTGTATTGCCGGCTATGACGACAACGCTAACCCTTCCGGAGTTGACGCCGATCATCGGGGCGGATTCAAGATGGTTAATTCCTGGGGTTCGAACTGGAACGGAACGAGTCATGGCTATGTGTATTTGAGCTACGACTTTGTCAAACGCTATGTCTGGGAAGCCTGGTCGATGAACGACCTCTCCCCCGATTCCCCCGGCATTACTTCCCTCAGCACTTCAAGCGGAAATATCGGATCCACCATCCACGTATACGGTAACAACTTCGGGACCTACAGAAGATCGGCGGGCGTCGCGTTTAACGGCACTAATGCAGGCAGTTTTTCCTTCACGAACGAGAACATCACGGTGACGGTTCCGGCCGGAGCTTCCAGCGGACCGCTTGTGGTTTACGACTGGGAAGGAACCACAAGCAATGCGGTCCAGTTTAATATAGGAGGTGGTGCCGCGAGCTTTTCCGTTGATGCCTCGGTGTCCGGAGGGCATGGCGCGGTTGTTGAATCGCATCAGGAGGTGAATGCGGGAGGGACGGCCTCCATCCATATCAATCCCGATTCCGGTTATCATATTTCATCCATTAGCGATAATGGAGCCGCTGTAGCTATCGCGAATCCATATATTCTTTCCAATGTCCAAGAGAACCACAATATCATTATCGCTTTTGTACAAGATTCTCAGGATATAAGGAGCACTTTCTATTTTGCCGAGGGATGCACGCGGTGGGGATTTGAAGAGTGGCTGAGCGTTTTGAACACCGGCGCCTCCCCCGCTACGGCGTACATCACTTATATATTCACCAATGGCACGACCATGTCCCAGGAGGTACCGCTCGCGGCCTCTTCTCGCACCTCATTGAAGGTGAACGACGTGGTCGGTCCGGATAAGGATGTCTCGGTTAAAATAACTTCGGACGGTGAAATCGTGGCCGAGCGGCCCATGTATTTCAACTACAACGGAATCTGGAGTGGCGGCCATGATGTCATAGGCGCCACCACTCCTCTCACTGCCTTCTACTTTGCCGAGGGTTGCACGCGGCCGGGCTTTGATCAATGGCTGTGCCTGATGAATCCCGGAGACAATGCTACCACCGCGCATATCACTTATATGTTCACCGATGGAACCGTGCAGCGACAGGATGTAACGATAGGTGCGACAACGCGAAGCACGATCAAGGTAAACAACGTTGTGGGCCGGGACAGGGACGTATCGGTGAAGATAACCTCCGATGCCCCCATCATCGCCGAGCGCCCCATTTACTTCAACTATATGGGGAGGTACACAGGGGGCCATGATGTGATCGGCGCCGCCTCTCCCGAGTATTCCTTCTACTTCGCCGAGGGTTATACGGGAGAAGGCTTCGATGAGTGGCTCTGCTTGATGAATCCCGGAAATACGCCCGCTACCGCCCGGATAACCTATTTATTCACTGATGGAAGATCGGCCTTCCAAGACATTGCGATCGGCTCCACCTCGAGAGCTACTATCAGCGTGAACGGGGCCATAGGTCCGGATAAGGATGTTTCCGTCAAGATCGAATCGGATCAACCGATCGTAGCCGAACGTCCGATCTACTTCAATTACATGGGCATGTGGACCGGCGGACATGACGTGATAGGCGCAAATTCACCCGCCTCTTCGTTCTACTTCGCCGAAGGTTACACCGGGTCGAACTTCGATGAGTGGCTATGCCTGATGAACCCGGGCGATTCCCCCACGGAGGCACATATTACGTACATCTATGCCGACGGTTACATATGGACCCACGACATCTCGATAGCCGCATCTTCGAGGGCCACCGTTTATGTAAATGAAGAGGCGGGCTGGTATGAGGGCGTCTCAGTTAAGATTACTTCGGATTCTCCGATATTGGCCGAGCGGCCCATGTATTTCAATTACGGCTGGAAGTGGACCGGCGGCCACGATGTTATCGGTTATACGCCCTAGTCCCTGGGCATTTCTATTACTCGACAGGCTGACCGAGAATAGTTTAAAAGGTACGAGTAGCGTTGGATTCGAGCCGGGTCGGTGCCTCACCATCAACATCTTTTCGAGCTCAGAAAGGTTTTAAGTAATGACGGCAGTAAATGTTGGCGTTGCAGGCCGATTCCGGCGGGATACATAAGACGCTCTGTCAGGCAGGTAAGCTCAGCCGCAAAAGAAGCAGTCTTATAAAACAAAGCTTTCTATAAAGCGGGATAGCCGATGGAATCGGTTGCCCACCCCCGATTGTTGCCATATATGGAGCGCTCGCAGATCACCGTTCCGTCCGGCGAGATGCTGCCTGATATTTCCACACCCCTTTGCCGGCCTGAACAGAACCGCCTTCTCCGATCGTGGCCCGGTAGAGGATGCCGTGTACGTTGTCACAAACCATTGCCATGGCGTCGCCGTTTCCCGGCCCGCGTGCATCGACCCAGTTGAGCTCCCCGGCCGCTTGGGCAGAAGTAGCGTTAGTCAGGGGAATGAGGAAAGACGTGATGAGGAAAAAAAGGAAGGTGGACATGATAAAGAGGCGGGTATAATTTCGCTTCATTGTCTTGCGCTCCCAACATTATGGCTGCACGGAGAAGTCAGCCTCGTGTCTGTTTGCTATGCTGTTATTTTAGCATAGAAGCTACATGCCGTATCCTGCCGAACAGGTGCCCGCCGTTCGGTTGTTCCAGTAGGTAGCGCGTTCTGCGCAGATCGGAGTGTCGGATTCAACCCGCAGCGAGAGCGAGCCTTTGTAGTAATCGTTGATCTTCAGGGTAACCCGGCTGTGAGCTGGCACCGTCGTATTCGCTATGTTCTGCTCGCCATCGGGAGTCATTCCATAGACGGCCACCGCTGCATCGATATCACCGGCATTGTATAACAGCAACCAGGTGTCAAAGCCGAAATCGGTGCACCCTTCCGGGAGGAAGGCGCCGCCATAAGAAGCTGTGTAACCCATGCTTTCGTGGCCTGCCCTGCCTCCCGGAACCGCCCAGTACATGGATCTCGATGCCACTATGGGCAGATCTGAATCTACCGATAAGGAGACGTCTTTTCCGGGCATGACGTCGTTCAGATGAAGCGTGGTCCTGCTGAGAGGCGCGAGTTGCATGTTTATCGGATCGAGCCTCGAGCCGGTTGAATCTACATTCACGGTTACATTCGCCGTTTCGGGCTGAGGATTGAGCAACAAGAGCCAGGTATCGAAGCCGGAATGGGTGGCTCCCTCCGCCAGGTACCATTTCTGAGCCGGGTACTTCATGCCCATGGAGCATGTTCCGGACCGGCGTCCCTGGCCATACATCGAGACCTCGGCCACCACAGGTTTGTCGGAGCTTACGATCGAGGAGACATTGGACGCTGAAATCCAATCGTTTATCCTGATATTCCTGCGTGAAAGTGCCGGCACTGCTACCCGGCCACCGTCAATCTCGCCCTTTTCGGTAAGGAAACGCAGGTTAACGAGAGCGTCCGAACTCGCGGGATTGAGCACAGTCAGCCAAGTTTCAAACCCGAAGTCCGTACAACCTTCCGCCAGGTACCATTCCCCCGCTCCTGAGGCCGTTCCTATGGCCGTGTGGCCCTCGATGCGGTTGTTCCAGTACATGGCCCTTTCCACGTGCACGAGTTGGTCTGAGCCGACTCTTATCCCCGAGCTCTTGGCCCAGATGGTAGAGCTTGCATTAACCGTAAGCCGGGAATGTGCAGGCAGGGTAACCGGTACTGCGTTTCGCGGCCCTTCCTCGGTGTAATAAGAGATGCTTACCGTCGCAGGCTGGTCGTTGGGGTTGGCAACCAACACCCACGTCTCGAAACCATAGTCCGTGCACCCTTCGGCGAGGAAATATTCATATGGCGTGTCAGGAGGCACATCGGGTACCGAACTTTTATATACATTCATCATGGCCTCATCCGTGGTCACCTGCTTGCCTCCGCCGAGCAGGGCGTCCCGGGTAGACCATACCATTTTATGGAAGTTACCGGCCGCATTATTCGGGTCGTGCCGAGCATCGCCGGATATCGGCAAGAGCATATATTTTCCACAGTAATAATCTAGGGCGACGGGGTCGCGGCTTGCGAGCAGCCTGTTCAGCCTGACCGCGTTTCCATACGGCCCATTCGGCCCGCCTGCGGGTATGGTCCAGATGGCGTCGACTATGTTCAAATCCGGAAAACGGGCAACGTTCATCAATTTACCGAAGATACCCTGGTTTATCATTGCGTCGTGCGGCGGGTTCTGGGTCATCTGGTACAAATCCTGCACGCCCATGAAATGCTTGATGCAGGCGGTTACACCTCCACCGCTGTGATCCTTTAGCACCGGTGCGTTCAGGAACTTCAGCCGATCATT
>MELM01000056.1:17213-29847 GCA_001767605.1 Candidatus Solincola sediminis
AGCCGTTCCAATAGCCATAGCGAAGTGAAATCCGGGTTCCGTAAACGGTGGTAAATTTTGGGTATCCTTCCTCTATCTCCGGAACGTATACGTAGCCGTCACGGCCATCGCCGCCCAAGAATTCTCCCACCGATTGGGTCTGGACCGCCGTCCAATCATAGACAGAAACGGCATGAGAGCCGGCGAACATCATAGCCACGTCATTGAAGGATTGTCCGTGATCTTCGGCGTTGCAGCTTGCCGGGTTCTGATTATCGGGCCTGTTGTCCATATAAGAGTCCCATTGACCGTTCTCAACAATAACCACCTCTCCGGTGAAACCATCCGGGTGGTGAATAATAGCGTTAACCAGCCCTTTTATGACATCGGTATTGGTGCCTCCCCGCTCGCGCCATTCTCCGTTTACTTTTATGAGCACTATATCGTTGGAGCCGACGATGCCCGCCGGCCCGGATGCCTTGGCCAATCCGGAACCTTTGAAAAATTGCAGGCCGTTGGTGTCCATTATGTCGATAAGGCTGTCGACTCCCCTCTCCGAGTTGGCGGGTATTCCTTCCGCTATATAGATGTTGGATGCATCGGGTGAAGATGAATACAACTCCGGCAGAGTAAGTGCAGCCGCGGCCGCCCGCATTTCATCATTGAGCCGGGGGGCACTCCCAAACCCGACCAAGAGGCTGAAAGCGAGCAGACCCGCCAGGAAAAACAAACCGGTCATCTCGGCAATGCGTAAGACACGCGACGAAATTCTCGATTCGGCGCAGCTACTGTGCCTTATCCAAGCCGGTAGCCGTATGGCCACCGGAATGGCGGTCCCGGCAAAGAGGACCGAAGTGTTGGCGAGGGCCGCCTTCTGGCAGGGATAGCTGAGCCGCGAGGGCTTTCGCCCGGAACGGATTATCAGCCATACGAGAGAGGCGATCCCCAGAACATATACGTTCCCCAGCAGGATTTTGCGCACCCGCTTTGTCATTCAATCACCGCCTGAACTCGAAGATTGGAAGAATTTCTCATGATATCGGCAGTATTAGAAACGGTCATGATCAAGCGAAGTTTCACAAGATTCGAGTGTATTATTATATTTTAAGAGGTTTTGCCCTTTCGAGAGAGGGACAGGAGCGGCTATGCCGAGTTTTGAGTGCCAGGCAACGAAAGCGATAATCCGGTTCAACCACCTCTTTACGCTGTGGGGTCATACACCGATCGGCTATCAGAGATTCCATTTGGATTTCTTGGGCGGTCTCGCACCCCGAGCACGCGGGGTCGAAAGCCACACTTGCGATGCAAACGGCGTCAATGCTGAATGGCTCGTTCCGAAAGATTCCGGAAATGACACCGCGATTCTATACCTTCACGGCGGGGGCTATGTCCTTGGCTCCATCAAGAGCCATCGAGCCTTCGTGGGCACGATAGCGGCGGCGGCACAATCTCCGACCTTTATCATCAACTACCGGCTGGCACCGGAGTGGCCCTTTCCCGCTGCTCTCGAGGATGCTGTGGCCTCATATAAATGGCTACTCGCGGAGGGATTCACCCCCGAAAATATCGTCATCGCCGGCGATTCGGCGGGAGGAGGGCTATCAGTGGCTACCCTGATCAGCCTCCGCGATTCTCATGATCCCCTCCCCGCCGGCGCCATGCTTATTTCCCCCTGGACCGACCTTGCCCTTGATGGCGATAGTATAGACGCTCTCGCGCGCAAAGACCCCATGCTGACCCGATACCAGCTTGCGACAACGGCGCAAATGTATCTGGGCGGCACCGATGCATCAAACCCGCTTGTTTCCCCCATTCACGGGGATCTCACAGGACTACCTCCGCTCTGCATCCACGTGGGTACTTGTGAGCGTTTGCTTGATGATTCAAGAAGATTGGCCGAGCGCGCACGCGAGGATGGCGTAGAGGTTGAATTAGAAATATGGGACGGCATGTTCCACGTCTGGCACTCAATGACACTTATGCCGGAAAGTAGAGCCGCTGTACGCAAACTAGGCGAATTCTTTGAAAGTGTCACCGGCAGCGCCGCGGTGGGAATGTCCCCATAGATATCTAGGGCTTTCACCTATTTCCCGGCACAGGAAGCGCATATATTATTCTGGCAGGGAGGTATTTTGCTTTTCGATGAAACCCTTTCGGGTATAGATGCCTGGCTGGACGCTAAACGATCGTCAGGACGGTTGGCTGAGTATGAACCCTCAGTAGTGGGCTGGCCTTTGGAAAAATCGGTCGTGCTGAAGGCGGAGACCGGTCTCGAACTGGGAAATCCCCTTCAAGCCTCCATGTCGCTGACCATTTGGGGTAAGAAGGATTCCCTGCAGGATCGCATCGCCCTCATCGGTCCCGACCTTTCCACTGCCGGCGGAGATTCGCTGCCGCTGGCGCGTCTCATCCTGGTCAACGGAGACTTCAGTGATGAATATGAGAGCTACCGTGATCTCATGAGTGCGGTCTATGGACTCGACCTGCGCGGCGTAACCTCGCGAAGCCTTCCCTCGCGCCATGAGATCTGGCTTCGCATATCGCAAGAAGCCCTCCGCAACGGCCTGAGCCTGCAAACAATGGGGAATGCCTTGCTTAACCATCTCAAGCAGTTGGAAGAGGTCAAATCCGCACAGATTGTCTTTGTCACCGATATGGTGGACATCCTGGAGTTGCAGCCCATTGCGGAAAAGGCACAATCTATAATGAACGCCCTGGTAAAAATGTACGATGAGATGAATTTCGACTGCGAAACATGCGAATACGTTGAGGTGTGCGACGAAGTCGTGGAACTAAGGAATATCCGCGAACGATTAAAGGGGAGCAACTAGTTTGGCAAGAGTTATCGCATCTCTTGGCAAGGGCGGAGTGGGCAAAACTATAATATCCGCGATGGCCGTGAAGGCTTTCTCGGCCGCCGGATTGAAGGTGCTGGCGATAGACGCCGATCCGGCCGGTGGCTTGGGCCTGGCGCTGGGGCTCCCGACTAATCGAACGGTTAATGACATCCGCATGGAGATAATCCACTCTATCAAAGATGGCCTCAGCAACAAGCCCGATCTCGCCGCGTCACTCGATTACCACCTGCTCGATGCGCTCGTGGAGAGGGATCATGTCGCCTTTCTGTCGGTGGGCAGGCCGGAAGAAGAAGGCTGCTATTGTCAGCTAAATACCCTTTTGAGGGAGGCTATCGAGCTCCTCAGCCGGGGTTTTGATATTACGGTGGTCGATGCCGAAGCGGGCATAGAGCAGATAAACCGCCGGGTAATGCGTTCAGTCGATACCTTGCTGCTTGTTTCCGATACCTCGCTGAAGGGCATGAGGGTGGCCTCGGCGATAGCGGAAGCGGCGAAAGAGGCAACGGCATCGGGCGAGGCATTGTTTCTATTGAACCGGGTGCAGCCGGATGAGGAACCGGGAAAGCTCGCCGCTTCTTGGGGACATCAGGTTGCGGCGTGCTTACCTGAAGATGACACTATCTATTCGTATGACCGCCAGGAAAGGTCGTTTCTCGATTTGCCCGACTGCCCGGCTTTCCTGGCATTGAATACGATTATAAACCGGCTGGTTTGATAGGGCCGGGAAAGTGAGGACGATGTGCCCACAAGCAGCGAAGTGCCTTGCGAGGAACATGTATTCGAAGCGGAGCCGTTCTACCTGCCGGTAAAAGACGAAGTCGAACTGTTCGAGGCGGCATACAAGGCGCGGCTCCCGGTTAACCTCAAGGGTCCTACCGGATGCGGAAAAACCCGCTTCCTCGAGTACATGTGTTGGAGGCTGGGAAAAGAAGGCGGATTCGAAATACCGCTGATAACCGTTGCCTGCCACGAGGATCTCACCGCCGGCGACCTCGTCGGGCGATACCTGCTGCATGGAGAGGAAACGGTGTGGGTGGACGGTCCTCTCGCGGCTGCGGTGAAGCAGGGTGCCGTCTGCTATTTGGATGAAGTAGTCGAGGCCAGGAAGGATACTATGGTGCTGATCCATCCCCTGGCCGACCATCGCCGCATGCTCCCCCTCGAAAAGAAGGGCACTTTCATTCGAGCCAACCCCAACTTCCTGCTCGTCGTCTCCTATAATCCGGGTTACCAGAGCATGCTCAAGGATATGAAATTCAGCACCCGGCAGCGTTTCGCGGCGATCGATTTCGGGTATCCCCAGCGGGAACTGGAAACGCGCATCATAGCGGGAGAGGCGGGTGTCGATAACGACATCGCCGAAAAGCTCGCCTTGCTTGGTGAGAGGTCGCGCAACGTCGGGGAAACGGCACTGGAGGAGGGGCCTTCAACCCGCCTGCTTATATATGCCGCCCGGCTCATGGCCCAGGGAGTCGAGCCGAGGCGGGCTTGCGAGACCGCCATCGTCCTTCCCGTAAGCGACGACCCCGTTGTTCAGCAAGTCCTGCGGGATCTGGCCGCCACGGTTTTTCCCCAGCCATGACTTCGCCCCTGAACCTCGCCATATACAAGAATTATTATGATAACGCGGCAAGAGAATCGGCCGTCACCTTTGAAGAAGCCAAGGATTGCTTTCCCCTCTTCGCCAAGGGCTTGAGCGAGAAATACCTTCATGCCAAGACTTTGGAAGAGGCCCCCGATTACCTCGCCAATGTCTTTCGTCCTTTCCCTTTCAGTAATGGGAGGGAAATCTACCTCCCTGCCATCTTCGATGTTTTCGAAAGCCGTGATGATAATTGGCGTGCCTACCGCGTCTATACTGCGGTGCAGGCGGGCCAATGGGAGGCCGGCAGCTTTGATCGTCCCGCCCGTGCCCTGATCGATAGAGATGAGCCGCTTGCTTGGATCGCTTCCTTCCTGGGAACTTTTGCCATACCCGTATTGGCAACGGATATTTTCATTACTCTCGAAAACATACGGATTTCAACACAAATGGCTCGACGTTTCGCGGGGTTTGCCTCTGACCTGGCATACTTCTTGCAGCGCCTCGGCAGCCCGGTTGAGCCCTTTAATCACCGTTTGATACTCTGGAACCTTTTCTTCGCCGCTATGGGCTTTTCGTTCGCGGTCCCCGCGGGTATTCTCGAGCACGCCGTTTCATTAAAGCGAGAGGGCGCCGGCCTGAAAGAATCATTGCAGGCCACGGGTGCCATATATGACAAGCTGGAACCGGGCTGCAAATCTCGTTTCTCGCCCTTCATGCCGGCGGATATGCGAGAGGTCGGGGGTTTCCCCCGGGATATCATGCGGCTGGCCGGCTCGGATAAAGTCAATCAACGGCAATACTTTGAAGATTCGCTTGCCGATCTCGATTTCTATTCGTATCCTGTTGCGGCGGGTAGCGGGGAGTTCGTGACTAAGAAGATACTCGGTGATCGCCTCAATGGAAATGTGGAGCCTAAACGACAGGCTGAGGCTACAATCACCGGCTCTGGCGGATGTGTAGATGCGACTCTCTTCTCGTACCCGGAATGGGATTACCTGGCTCAAGGCTACCGTAAAGGCTGGGTCACTGTCCTCGAATACTCGCCGCAGCGGAGTGACCCGGAAAAAGCGGGCAACCTGCTTCGCGAATGGGACGACTTGGTTCGTGAGGTAATCCGCCAGTTTCGAATGCTGCGCTTTCAGGAAAGGGCATGGAGAAAGCGTTTGGAATGGGGAGAAGAGATCGACATCGATCAGGCCGTGGCGAGTGATGTCGAACGCCGCGGCGGCTTGCCGGGTAGCGATAAAGTCTATATGGAACGGCGGCGCGTATCTCGAAATGTAAGCGCCCTCTTTCTTCTCGATCTCTCGGCTTCGACGTCATCCGCGATCGATGAGGGAGCGCATAGGGGCGAAAGCGTGCTCGAAGTGCTGCTCGCCGGCACGGCGATAATGGCCCGCGCCCTGGGCCAGTTAGGCGACCGCTATGGCATATACGGTTTTTCGGGCTATGGAAGAAACGGCGTTGAACTTCTGCGGCTCAAGTCCCTTAACGAAAACCTTAGCAACGATGTCTGGGGGCGCATTTCCGGTCTCGATCCCATGCGCAGCACCCGCATGGGCGCCGCAATACGTCATGCTCATCACTTGCTCGGCCGGGAAACCGCACCTCTCAAGATTATGATTATCCTGTCGGATGGCTACCCGCAGGATTTCGACTACGGCGAGGATAGAGCCGACCGCGAGTATGGACTGCACGATACAGCGAAAGCGCTGCGGGAAGTGGAGGCAGATTGCATCGTTCCTTTCTGCCTCACCGTCGATGCCGCCGGCAATGATTATTTGCGACGCATGTGTCCGCCTCACGGCTACATGGTTTTGAAAAGCGTCGAGGATCTACCGGCACAGCTTCCCAAGGTATACATACGTTTAAGGGAGCTCTGAATAAGTATGATAGCGAGGCAAGCGAGACCCGAAGCGCCGAGCGCAGTTGCGAGGAACGGAGAGACGAAGCAAACTGGCGCGACGTAGCAATCTATAGGGAGCCGATTCTTCTTAAAACTATGTCCGCTACAAAAGCAATTGCCGCTTTAGACTGATAATCATGATTCAGTAATCAGGATCTATGGATTTCTTTGGAAGACCTCGCAACGACATACGGCCGTTCTGACTGATACGGTTATTGCTCCGACACGCTCAAGAAGAGCTTGACCGCGGCAGTACGGGAGTTGACGCGGAGTTTGCGATAAATATTCGTAACCATTTTCTCCACTGTCTTCGGAGAGACGAAGAGTCCCGAGGCTATCTCCTTGTTACTCATACCCTCGCTCATAAGCGACAGCACATCGAATTCGCGAGCGGTAAGAGACCTTGTAGAAGATAAATCTCTTGATTCTTCGCGCTCGTCTTTGAAGGAATCCACAATCATTGCAAGCACCTGCGGGCTGAAAACTTTTTCGCCCTCGTGCACCCGGCGAATGGCATTAACCAATTCAGAACTCGCCACCTTTTTAAGTATGTAGCCGTCGGCGCCGGCCTGCAGGGCTCGATTTACGTACTCGTAGTCCTCGTACATTGAAAGTATTACGACTTTCAGCTCCGGATGGCTTGTCTTGAGCTGCCGGCACACCTCGATTCCCGATACACCCGGGATCTTGATATCGAGGACTACCACGTCAGGTTTCAGGCTGGTTACGCCTTCCAGGCATTGGTTTCCATCCTCCGCCTCGCCTACGACCACGATATCCGGTTGCTTCTCGATAAGCGAACTCAAGCCTTCCCGAAGGATGGCATGATCATCGGTAATCAAGACCTTGATTTTATCGCTCATGTTCACCACCTCAGACAGGAGCCCGCTCTTGCCGGGGAATATGGATCGAGAGGGTCAATCCGAATTCGCTGGGCAGGCGCTCGAAGATGCCCCCTATCTGCTCGGCTCGCTCGCGCATATTTACAAATCCAAGGTGAACTCCGCCATCGTCTTCAATAGAACCCTGAATGCCCTTCCCGTTATCTGCGATCATCAGGTCCACGCCCTCCTCCGAGATGTAAAAATATACCATGGCCTTGGTTGCACCCGAATGCTTCAATACGTTCGACAGGCCTTCCTGGGCTATGCGGTACAGGTTTATCTTGACCTCACTAGGGAGTTCCGTTTCCTCACCCCTGGCCATGAGCTTGAACTCGATGCCGTGGTCCCCATTCATCCTCCTGACCAGATTATGAAGCGCCTCCGTAAGTCCCAAATCATCGAGAAGCGGCGGGTGGAGGGAGGCCGAGAGGTCGTGAAGCTGCTTGAGGACGCTGGATATTGAAATCGAAGCCGATTCGAGGTGGGCACCGAGATCCGGGTTGGAGGCGGCTTCGCCCAACGCCATCTCCAGATTAACCAGTGCATTGGTAAGATTCTGGCCCGTATCGTCATGAAGATCCCTGGCTATCGACGCCCTTTCTCTTTCCTGAATCTCGGTTATTGCCTGGAAAAGCGCCTTTAGTTCGACATTCTTGCGACTTAGTTCCTTTGAAAGGTCTGATAGCTGGTACTGTTTGAAGCTCATCTCGCTGACGACCTGCGCGATGGCATTCACCACTGACAGGAGAAACTCCACCTCCGCGATATCAACACAGCGCACTTTTTCTAGCGATTCAATCAGCGGTTCGGGCTCTATACCCAACTCGATTGCCAACTCCCGGAAATATTCCTTATCCGGTACCTCGGTCAGCGATGCGTCTCCACTTATCATCCCCACCATCTCTCCCCCCAGAATGAGTGGCGCATCAAAGCAAATGAAGCCGGCGTGACATATTCGAACTTTTGGCGCCATCGCTTTCTTTAGTTCGGTGAGTCCGCCGATAGAAGAGCCGTAGCAGCGCATAACACCCTCAAGAGAATCTATAATAAGCTGGCAGTGTTCCCCTCCGGTGGTACTCACAGCGACGGGCATGCTATTCATATCGAGTATCCATAGCCGCACTCCGATAATCCTTGCCAGTTCGTCCACCAACTGCTGCAAGTATTTAACATCGAGGATCTCGGTGAAGGCGATCTCCCTGAGCTGCAGAGGCTTGATAAGGTCTGCGTAACCGGAGGGCGCGGAGAGCACTCCGATTTCCTTGAGGAAGAATCCGACGCCCTTATCCCACAAATCAAGGAATGACATGAGCAGATCGAGCTTGAGCTTACCCTCGCGCACCATTGCCTGGAAGAGCTCGCCGAATTCGATCGCGCTCTTAATCTCAAGAAAAACCGGGATATCTTCTGAGTCTAGAAAACGGATTTCGAAGAGAGGCGTGGCGGTTTCGGATTCGATCTCAAAGATTCCGCCGCTTCTCTTTTCAATCGCCGCACAGCTTCCCGGAGCCCTAATCTTCAACACGGATCCCTCGTCAAGAAGATCAAGAGCCGGGCGGATCGGGCTTTCGGGATTTATCAGGAGTTTTGCCGTGAATTTATCGAGCAGTTTTTGCGCCATATTTTCCCCCACCAATATCATCACACCCTATTATACCAAGCCGCCTATACAAAGGGTTTGGTACGTTTGTATAGCTAACCTACACAAAGGTGCCTGACACCTTCGTGTAGGTGACACCTTTGTGTAGGGTTAGCCGATGAGGGTGGCAGCGGTTCTTTTATTTTTGACGACGGTGCTGACGAATTCGTCGATCTGCTGGTCGAGCACACTCATCGGTGTCATGCGGCGTATCCAGGAATCGCCTTGCAGCATCAGTGTCGGCAGCTTCGACCGTTTCATGATTTCATTTCGGGTGATCGAAAATACGCTCCAGGTCTGCTTGCAACTGTGGTGACCACAATAGATGCATGCATCGGCATCCAACTGCGAAGTCCAGTAGGAAATGTCCTCGATCCACTGGGCGGACATCGATTCCGCTCCCATTTGCCTGGTCATGGCATAGTCGAAGCAGGTCCGGGCGAGACCTTGAATCATGGTCTCTTTCGAAGACGTATCGATCGGCTCGAAGAAGAAGGAACCGAGAAGATCACCAAGGACGGTGATGCCCTTCTCCTCCATGCCGTTGAAAAAGGCGGCCCAGTCCCAGTAATAATAGGTATAGATCCAGAAGCAGCGCGCCACTTCCTCGGCCGCCGGATACAATCCTTTCTCCCTACGTTCCTTGACCGCTTCCACCATGGTCTTCATAATATTTGTCGCCGCCTCAGTGCCCCAAAGAGAGTACTTCGCCCCATAGGCGTAGAGCGTGAATACATTGGGACAGGGACTTGGCCTCATCTTTCTCAATTCCCACAGGTCGTAATAGAGCTCCGAAGCCTCATTCGCATTTCCGAGGACCTGCCGCATCCTTTCCTCCGACAACTCCTCCCCCAAAAATTCCTCCAACTCCTTGATGAGACTTTTGAAATAGGTGAGGTAGACCGCTCGTCCCCTGGCTGTGGCATCCACCGGCTTATCCAGGAGGAACTGGGGCACCCCCAGGTAGCGGGCGACGAATTCATGGATCTTGGAATTGGCATCGCAACTCCCCGGCGCCGCGCTTATAATCGCGTCCGGCTCGAAGTCGGCCCCGGTCAATGCCGAGCCGAGCTCAACGGTGTTCGATGAGCAAAGATAGTCGGGCAATCCCAATCCCATGGCGAAATCCCAATACCGTTCCCCCTGCCCTTCCAGAGCGGCAACACCGGACACGGTGAGCACTTCGCTCGTCAACGGATATGCACTCTCGAAGCAATAAACAAATTCCGGCGGGAAGTTGAAGGGAACCAGGATAATTTTCTTCCCCTCGGCCTTGGCCTTTCTCGCCTGCTCAAACCAGGTCTGGAAGCCCTTGAGAAAGGTTATCCCCACCTTCCTCATTCGGGGATGCATTACCGCTCCGATAGTCCCCGCCGCATCGCGCGGCAGGACATGAAGAAGGCCTTCAACCTCTTCGTCACTAAGGTCATCAGGGAAATGTTTCAACAGGTCGAAGATGCCGCATACGCGGTTTATCAGACCTTCGTAATCCCTCACCATGGTTTCGGCCATATCAGACCATCCTCCTTATGCGTTTAGTCCTCTTCGGCCAGCATCGCCGCGCCGATCGCGCCCGCGAATTGAGGATCGTATGGAAATTCATGGAAGCTTCCCCTGATCCTCTTGCTGGCGCCGCCGATAACCGATTCGAATTTGCCCACGCCTCCCGTATAGGTATAGTCGTCTTGAAAGCCAAACTTGAGGGCTTGCGAGGTCACTATCTTGGCTACCGATTCAAAGATGCCGGCCATAATATCAGCCGGCTTCTCTCCTTCATTTACGTGTGTCACCAGTTCACTTTCAACGAATACGCCGCACTGCGAGGAAACGGGGACCGGCTTGGTAGACCCGCCGGCAAACGAATCCAACTCACCTACCTTCACAC
This sequence comes from Candidatus Solincola sediminis, assembly GCA_001767605.1. Lineage (GTDB taxonomy): Bacteria > Actinomycetota > Geothermincolia > Geothermincolales > RBG-13-55-18 > Solincola > Solincola sediminis. The sequence goes on from MELM01000056.1 coordinate 27,950, forward strand.
CGAGTGCCGCACCCATCACTTCCAGGAACTTACCGGACCCCGATGCGCATTTGTCGTTGCGCATGAAATCGATGATCCCTCCGTCCTCGTCCAGGAGTATGGAAGTTATGCTCTGGCCTCCCATATCCAGGATCATGTTCGCCTCGGGAACCAGCCGGCTGACCGCCGTTCCGACACAGGCGATATCGTCTCTTTTTACCACGCCCACCTTCGATAGCTTCGCTCCCCGGCCGGTTAGCCCGACGCCGTTCAAATCATCACGGGTAATGCCGGCGCGAGAGACGGTTTCATCGATCAAAGAATTCACTTCATCATCTATTTTGCCAGTGGTTTCTATCATCGCCGAGGCAAGAACCCGGTCTTCTTCGACAACAACCGCCTTGGAGAAGAGGCTGCCGATGTCCAGTCCAAGATATTTCATGGCTAACCACCCATCCTTTTAGCGACAAGCGCGGCACCCAATGCTCCTACGATCTGCGAATCCACCTCATATGTCACCAGCCTCACGCTGAATATCCTCTCCAACTCAGTCCGGACACCCACGTTCTTGGCGACACCTCCGGTCATGGTCACTTCCCCATCCAGACCAACACGCCGAACAAGAGCCGCTACTCGATCGGCCATCGCCCGGCATACGCCGGCTGCGATATCCGCCTTGTCGTTGCCCGCCTGCATATAATGGAGAACCTCAGTTTCACAGAAAATGCTACAGCGATTGGAAAGTTCAACCGCCCTTTCCGCTCCGAGCGCTATTTCCCCTAGCTCTTCCAGCGAAAGACCAAGAGTGCGAGCCTGTACCTCGAGAAAGCGGCCGGTGCCGGCGGCGCACTTGTCATTCATGACGAAATCGGCAAGCTCGCCGTTGGTGCCTATCCTGATGACTTTGGCGTCCTGCCCACCTATATCTATGACCGTCCTCGCTTCCGGACAAAGCCAGAAAGCGCCAAGGCCGTGACACGAAATCTCGCTCATGTTGTCCTGCGACAGCCCTTTTGCCTGTACCTTGTCGCGGCCGTAGCCAGTGCTCACGCAGAATTTGATGTCCTTCCAGGAAAGGCTGTCTTCCGAAAGCACCATGTCCACTACCGCTTGGGCGGAATCAACTGGGTTGGGCTTAACCCTTATTGATTTGAAGGCACGGATCCCATCCTCGTTTACAACAACCGCCTGGGCGGTTAGCGATCCAACGTCGATTCCGGCAAAATTCATATTGGCCTCCCGTCTTTCATCCAACCGTCCCGGCCGGCGTGCGCCGTTTTTTCACGATTGTATTCACGAATTCGTTGATTGTCTCCTGTAATACACTCATGGGCGTCATTCTCCTTATCCACGAATCCCCTTGTAGAAAAAGGGTGGGGATCTTGGCGCGCTTCATCAATTCACTACGCACGATCGATGCTCCGCTCCAGGTTTGCTTGCAACTGTGATGTCCACAGTAGATGACACAGTCCGCGTTCAATTCCTTGGAAGCGTACATGATGTCGTCAAGCCATTGCACCGACATTGAAGAAGCGCCCATCTGCCTCGTCATTGGCATATTGCGGGCGATCTCCGCCAAGCCCTTGAGCATGGTTTCCCGCGATGTCGTATCCACAATCCTCGGGAAAACAAGGTTGAGTCCGTCCCCTAGGTGTGTGATACCATTTTCCTCCATCCAGTTGAAGAGACCGGCCATGTCGAAGTAGTAACTGGTGTAGGACCACATGCTGCGGACCATTTCGCGCTCCGACGGGTAAGATCCGTTTTCCAGCCTCTCCCGAGCCGTATCCACCATTGATTGCATTATTTCAACCGCGCGTTCGGTTCCCCAAGCCACGAAGCGCGTTCCGTAGGTGAAAAGAGAGAAGATGTTCGGCACCGGGCAGGGAGAGAACTTATGCAGATCCCATAATTCCCAG
>MELM01000056.1:29885-30184 GCA_001767605.1 Candidatus Solincola sediminis
GCTGCTCGTCGAGGCGCTCTCCCAGAAACTCCTCGATCTCCTCCACCATGGTATTGAAATAGCGGTAGTACTGGTTTATGCCGCGTTCTGTGTCATCCACCGGTTTTTCGAGAAATATGAGCGGGATATCCATATATCTGGCCAGGAACTCGTGCGTCTTGGAGTTGATATCGCAGGATCCGAAGCAGTCGGAAATCACGGCATCGGGGACAAAATCTATGGAGGTGAGGGCCGAACCCACTTCGATCATGTTGGCGGAACAGGCGAAGTCGGGCAGTCCAAGCCCCATGGCGTAATCC
>MELM01000056.1:30212-35801 GCA_001767605.1 Candidatus Solincola sediminis
CCGCCACTCCCATCGTTGAGAGAACCTCACTGGTAACCGGCCAGGCATTCTCGAAACAATAAAGCGCCTCCACCGGGAAGTTAAAGGGCACCAGGAAGACCTTCTTGCCGTGCTGCTGTCCTTCTCGGGCGCCCGTCAACCAAGCCTTGATCATTTTAAGGAATTGAACGCTGTTATTCCTTACTCGGGGCGATAAAAAGGCACGTAAGGTCTTCTCGAGATCGCCGGGAAGGATGTGCAGGACTCCTTCTACCTCCTCGTCGGTCATGTTATAGGGGAGTTTATCCGCAATAGTGAAGATCTCGGAAACACGGTTTATGAGGCCCTCATATTCCCTGAGCTGGGTTGCAGGCATCGCCTCTCAGCCCCCTATCCTTTCCAGAAAGGCCTGCACCCTGGTTTTGATGCGCCCGCTGTCCGCCTTCGAACCGTAGTCCTTTTCCAGCACCAGGACCGGAATGCCATTCTTTTCCAGATCCATTCGCAAACTGACCGCTTCCACGCCGTGCAGGTCGCAGAACTTGTTGTAAACGATGACCGCACCGTCAACATTCGCTCTCTCGGCGGTTTGCAGGATGAATTCGCGCCGCTTATCGTACTCCGCGAACATACGCGGGCAGAAAAGGTTGGACAGATACTTTTCGGCCAGCAAACGCACCGGCTCCGTACTTTCTCCCGATTTGCTCCAGAAAGAGCGCGATCCGAAGCAGAGGGCATCCGTTGCGATAAAAGCACCCTGGCTCTCCATGTCCGCCACTAAATCGATTTCATCAGTCGCGCTGCCGAGAAGGATCATCCTGGCCCGCGATGCCGGAAGCTTGGCCGCAGCCTTCTCGGCCAGGATCTTATCGAGCAAAGCATTAAAATCCTCTCCCCGCATCGATGAACCGGTACAGATAATCCTCATCACCTCGGCGCCGCTGACGGCGGGATCGCTACGTTCCCTCAATTCATAGAGTTTCTTGAGCTTGGCCTGGATGTCGTCATAGGTCGCTATAGCCTGGCTCAGCTTCTGCTCGTTGATATCCACTTCGAAATGCTCGCAGATAGCCTGGCACATGAGCGCCAATTCTTCCTCGAAGTAATCCAGGGAATCGTCCCGTACAAAGTGCGGGACTTTGAGGTAATGAAAGAAATCGTGTTTTATTACGTGCTGCCAGTTCTCGAACATTCCGCGCAGATGGTCGCATCCATTAGTTTCCAGAAGGCCGTCCAGGAAATCGTAAGTACCGTCGAGCCCGAGCTGCAGGACGAGCGGCAGAAGCGGCAGTTGAAACGAGCCAGGTAGGCATCGCCCAATTCGGTATCGGGATGGCCGAAGGCTTTTATGCGATAAGGCAAGATGCCGGCCGCCTCTATCACCTCAACCGGGGTTGCAATGCAGGCATAGCCTAAGACCTTTCCTCCCTTTTCTTTCCAGTCCCGGACGTATTCGGTGTATATGTCGGTCGATTGTTCTTGAAGCGTATTCACCAACCTCACCTCGCCTTCCTGGTTCGCATAACCCCATCCTTGATGAGTCCCCCTATTGCCTTGAGGGTTCCCCCGACAACGGGCTTTACTACAGCCATCAATACCTTGGTGTTCTCGAACAGGGCCTTAAGTAGGGGGTTCACGAACGATTCCACCGCCTTGGCCAAGGCCGCGGTGTCGATTACGGCGAGGGTTTCCGAAACCCTTTGCGAAATCAATTCAGGTTTTTCTTGCGAGAGTCGGTTGAAGGCCGCGAGTCCCGCGTTTATATCACGCCCTATGGCCTTGGGTGTAAGCGCGGCGCTCACCTGGGGGACGGAGAAGGCTGCGTCCTTAGCCTGAAGCACGACATTCTTCCCGGCGAGCGCCCAGGTTTCGGTATTTACAGCCGAGAAGCTTCGTCTGAGAATCTCGGTCACCATGTCGTGATTCTGATCGCATAGTTTGTTGAAAGTTGTCATGCCGTGATTCATGACCCTGCCCAGTTCGCGTGAATCAAACCTTGCTTCGAAATCCTCCGCCAACTCCGCCATGGCTGAAGCCGGCAGCTCGCTCATGCGCTTGGCTGTGTTTCCCAGCGTCCTCATAATAGCGTTGATTGCCGTATGCAGCGCTTTTACAACCTGGGTCGTGCTCTCCGGCGTCGCGAATAGGTATCCCGATATCACCTCACCCAGCACCTTGCCATCCTCACCGACTGCGATTGCAGCCTGCTTGAGTTGCTCGCCGTCTACGCTCTCAACCAATCCTTTACTTATGCGGCCGGCCACTTCTTTGAAGCGGGGCTCATCCCTTCCCAGCACCAGGTTGCCCTGGTGGAGGGAATTTATGAATTCGGTCAGTGAATTTACGAGACCCCCCAATTCCTTTTGGTTTATATCTTCCAGAAGCTGGAATATTGCATTGGCCAGTATCTCCGGTGGCAGGGCCAATGCCTGGAGCGTTCTGGTAAGGACACGCAGCAGGTAATTAGCGATGGGCGGAACGACGCCGAGCAGGTTGGCCAGGGGTACGGGGCTGAATATCTCCGGGATGCCTGCGAGTTCCTCCCGGCGCCTATCGAAATGTTCGCTTATGCCCACACGTATTTTCCCGAAATCGGCGGTGTTACCCACGTTTCGCAGGGTCGACCCCATGGTGCTCAACGCAGATTCAGCAACATGCCCGATTCCCGCTATGAGGGCGTCCAATGCCTCACGGTCATTTAAGAGGAGATCGTTTACTAAGGGCGCGTAGGCCGATGGCAGGGATTCGATAGCTGAGGTATCGAGATCCTGGCCCATTTTGGATAGGAAATCGCGGAGGATATCCAAAGTAAAATTATTGAGCTGCACCCCGAGTTCAATAAGTGCCTCTACCAGCCAATTTACAAGTTTGGGGGAGGCGCCGATTATGCTCATTGAAAAGGCTATGTCTTCCCAGAGTACGGTGCGAATCAGCTCGCGGGCATTCTCGGGGTTGATATCGCGAAGGTGCAGTAACAGCAGTTCCTTGAAACCGGGTGTACGAATGAGTTCGCGTACCAATCCGGGAAGCGCGCTGTAACCGGTGCCCTCTGCCCTTATCTCCCTTGCCATCAGGTCTTCGAGATTGATTTGATCCACCATTCTTACCACCTCACTCCGTCGTTCCTACCTGAGCGAGGACGCCGGATGATGCATCCTTCAGGCTATCTATGACGGGGTTCAATTTTTCGAGCAGCAGCTTCAACTCCCCCACCGCCTCTTCCATAACTTCAAAGTCGATCTTGTCCACCAGTTGGGAGAGGAACGCGAGCAGGACTGCCGGTGGAAAGTTATTCAATTGTATGATCAGTTCGTGGAGAGCCTGCACCGAGTAATTGACGACGGTAGGCAGCACGGCCACGCTCCCCATGAAGGTTTCCACGTCTTCCCACATGAAGGTACGTATCATGCCCCTCGCCGTCGAGGCATCGAGTTCGCTGAGGAAGATACCCAGGCTGGCCTTGAACTTTGGGCTCTTGATCAGCTCGCGCAGCAACCGTTCTCCGACCCCTTGCTTCTCCATTACGGCTGTCTTTTCCAATACCATCTCTTCCATGTTCATCACCGCCTATACCGTCTCGAGGTCGAAGAACCATCTCGCCACTTCAGCCTGGCAGAGTTGCTTCCCGCCCATCCACAACTGAACGATCTTCAGGTCACGCCAGTGCTTCTCGATGTCCCAGTCGCGATCAGCTCCGTAAGCGCTCATAAGGTTCATGGCCTTCCCCACGTCGATCATGGCCTGATCGCATGCCCAATACTTATAGGCGCGCCCCTTGGCCACAATGCCCTCATCCCAGCGGGGGCCGTAAAGGTCGGGGCGGTCGACCATCCGCGCGTACTGGTAACCGATGATGCGCGTGATTTCAATGTCTTTTACGATATCCGCCAGTACACCCGCCACAGCGTCGTGTTCCTTGAGCGGCTTGCCTTGGTAGATTTGCTGGCTGGTGAAGTCATAAAGGCGCTCGAAGACATTCATCATAGCCCCACTGACAAAGGAGATGCTGCCCAGATTGCCCATGGTTATGACCTCCTTGAAATACGTGAGATCGAGACCCGGTCCATGGGCGCGGTAATGTTTGGGGACGCGCACGTGGTCGAACCAGATATCACCGTTCTTGTCCGCCGCCATGCCTGCTTTTTCATAGGGAGGACCTTGCGTGCAGCCCGGCGTATCGGCAGGAACGAAAATGAAGGCGAAATCATCGGGGTCGGCGGAACCGGGATTGGTTGTGCAGACTACTCCAAATAGATCACAGACCCCCCCGGAGTTGGTTGGCCATAACTTGTGGCCGTTGATCACCCACTCGTCGCCGTCAAGAACAGCCGTGGTCTGAATCGTCGATCCTTTCACAATCTCCATGTTTTCGATGTCCGCGCCACCCTGCGGCTCGGTCATGGCGTTAGCTGCGAAGCGGGCTTCACTGGTATTGCAGAAGATAGGTGCGAATTCCTCGCAAAGCTCTCTATTGACGTGGGGCTCCACGCATATCATGAGCAGCGGCCAGTAGACTACGCCGAAAGCGACTCCCATCCCGGAATCCGCCCGGGCTACCTCCTCCATGAGGCGGTAAGCCGCCGTCCCGATATAGTTGGAGCGTCCCAATCCCCAGCCGCCTAGGTCCTCGGGGAAGAGAACCCGCTGCAGGCCGAGGACGCCCAGCAGCTTATCGAAAGCCGGCTCTATCAGGCGATGGTGCTCCCAGTCCTCATCGAATTGTCGCCGGTAAGGAATAACATCGTTTTCCGCCCAATCCCGCACTATCTTCCCCAGGGGATCATCCAGAGGCGAAAGGTATTCGAGTGGCCGGGTAAAATCGTCTATGGTTCTCATGCTTGCGCTCCTCTCACTTTTTCCCGCTCACGGCGGCCGTGGACTGGTAGAAATACCCGGCCATGTCCATCTTGGACAGCTCCTGAGGCCCGAGGCACAGCTGCATGGTTTTGGCGTCTCGCCAGTATCTCTCCAGGCTCCACTCCGTCGCGTAGCCGGCGGAGGCCATTAGTTCCATGGCATTGTTGATGGCCTTTTCCGCGGCCTGTGCGACCTGGTGCGCGACCATTATCGCCGTAACGAAATTCGCTTCCTCTCCCGCAGCGCCGTAGATGGAAGGTTCTGACAGAATTCGTGCGAGATCGTATGTAAGCATGCGAGAGAGGCTTGTTTCCTTGGCCACTTCGGCCATTACCGAAGCGGTAAGGGGATTATTCTTAAAGACCTGTCCCTTGCCTTTGATTACTCTACTGTCGCCCCATTCCTTGAGAATCTCGTAGGCTGCAAACAGGGCTCCCACGGTCGAGGCCGAGATTCCCAGGTATAACCAGGAAAGTAAGCCGTGGCAAGCCTCCCTTCCCTGCGCAATGCAGCCGTTTTCTGAAACCTTCACCGTATTGAAGCTCACATCGGCGTTGCGATCGGCGGCGAGGCCGGTCTTAAGGAAGGCTTCACCACGTTCGATTCCCTTGGCGCTCCCCGGAACTGCGATAAGGCCTATGTCGTCGGGGGATTCGCCCAGAGAACAAAGCAGGCAGAAGATGGAAGCGTCGGTTCCCGAGGCAATGGGCCTTGTATTACTCGCCTCGATTGTCCATTGCCCATTGGAAAGCT
>MELM01000057.1:0-2142 GCA_001767605.1 Candidatus Solincola sediminis
TACCGACGGCAATGTTGTCTGCGAGAGGGCCATGTACGGGGACAACCGGACCTGGGCCCATGAATCCGTAGGGGCGGCCTCTTCTGCCAAAAATTGGTATTTAGCGGAAGGATGCACCTCAGGTCCTTTCGAAACCTGGCTCCTGGTGCAAAATCCGGGGGATGCCACCGCTGAAATAGACATACAACTCCAGACCGATAATGGCGAAATGCAGGGGCCTCGGGATGTCATACCGGCGATGTCGCGGCGTTCCTATGATCTGCGCGCCTATGTCGATTCATTCAATGTCTCGACCAAGGTAGCTTCGAATAACGATATTATCTGCGAAAGGGCTGTCTACGGCCGTTATGTTGTATGCCTCGACCCGGGACATGCGGCTACTCCAAACGAAGTCGATCCGGAAACCGGGCTCAACACCGAGGATTGGATAAACGAGCCGGAAATAGGAATCGTTTATGATATTTCCTTGCGGGCGAAAGCGATCCTCGAATCGCGCGGAGTAGCGGTCGTAATGACCAAGGCATCACAATACGATCCGGTCAATCTCAAGCAGAGAATGGTCATAGCAAATGAAGCTCATGCCGCGATGATAGTTCACATCCACGGCGATCCCGGACTATCCGGGCCTACTACCTTTTACCCCGGCCCATCGCCCTATGACTGGAAGGCGAGTTCGGATACGGGCCGGATAGCGCACATCGATCCGCTTGTCCAGGTGGCGAGCGAGAATACAGCCAGGCAATTCCACCCCGCCGTGGCATCCTATCTTGCAAGGGTGGCTGGAGCCCCGAACGGCGGTATCGTAATGGAAAATCGCGGGGCGACGGGCACGGGAAATTACGGTCCCATCTTCAGCTATGACATCTGGAGCAAGGTGCCGACCTTCACCCTCGAGAACAACCTGGCATTCGCCGACAGCCACCGGCAACAGATAGCCGAAGCCATCGCCGACGGCGTCATAGCCGCCCTCCAAAAGTAGGCTACACAAAGGTGTCAGGCACCTTTGTGTAGGTTAGCGGCATTTCCTCCCGACCAGCAGCAAGCGTTGCAGCACTCTATTGAAGATGCGCAGATTCGGATAGGGAGGCCGGATTATAAAGTCAACGGGAATCCTCTGGTTGAAAACCGACTTATAATGGGTGAAGGTGTCGAAAGAACCCTTGCCGTGATAAGCACCCATTCCGCTGTTGCCCAGTCCGCCGTAGGGAAGCGTCTGGGTCGAATACTGCAACAATGTCGAATTTATCGTGACTCCGCCTGATGAAGTCTCCCGAACGATTCTGTCCTGTGCGGCCGTGTTGGTTGAGAAGAAGTATAGAGCCAGCGGCCTGGGGCGCGCATTAACCATGGAGATGGCTTCATCGAGGGCGCCGTAGCTGATAACCGGCAGGAGCGGACCGAAGATCTCCTCCTGCATGATGGCACTGTCCCAACTTATGTCATCGATCACCGTCGGCCCTATGTACAAATCGTCCCGGTTCATGTCCCCTCCGGCCAGGACCCGCCCACTGTCCAATAATCGCGATATCCTGTCGAAATGACTCCCGTTTATGATTCGCCCATAGTTACGGCTGGTCGCGGGATTCTTCCCATAAAATGAGCCTATGTAATGCGTTATGCGCTTCAACAACTCAGACTTGATATCCTCTTGCACCAGTAAGTAATCAGGTGCTATACACGTCTGGCCGGCGTTCAGGAATTTTCCCCAGACGATCCGTTCCGCCGCCACCTCGATGCGCGCTTCATTATCGACAATACATGGTGACTTCCCCCCTAGTTCCAAGGTGACCGGCGTCAAGTGCTTGGCCGCCGCTTCCATCCACGCCTTTCCAACCGCGCTGCTTCCGGTAAAGAAGATATAGTCGGATTTTTCAGCCATTAACGGCCTGTTGACTTCCATACCCCCCTCGATGGCTGTTACATAGCGGGGGTCAAAAGTGTCGGCGACCATTCTGGCAACCAGATGTGACGAATTCACCGAAACCTCTGATGGCTTGAGGATGGTGCAGTTGCCGGCGGCGATCGAGCCTACAAGAGGGCTGAAAACTAACATAAACGGATAGTTCCAGGGGCTTATGACCAGCGATACTCCATATGGTTCCGGATAGATGCTGCCTTGCGCAGCGATGAAAGCGAGGGGCA
>MELM01000057.1:2148-12075 GCA_001767605.1 Candidatus Solincola sediminis
CTTTTTCCGGGGTCATCCAGCACCGCAGGTTGCTCAAAGCATAATCCACCTCGCCGAACATCAGGGCTATTTCGCTTATGAATGTCTCGAAGCGAGGCTTGCCAAGGTCTTCGCTGGCGGCCTGAATCATGTCCCCCTGGTATTTCTTCAACATGAATTTCAGTTTCTGCAGCTGTTCAATTCGAAACGAATAGTCCTGGCTTGCGCCGCTTGCGAAAAATTCACGTTGCCTGTCGACAATACTCCCGATGTCCATATCTCGCGCGAGCGAAATATCCTGTAAGGGCGCTTCCTTATGCGTGTGCTCTAAGTTTATCGGATAGTTCTGTTGCGGCTCACCCATTTTCTACCTCCTTCACGCGGGCTGAGAATGAAGATCTTAAAGGACATTATTCCCGGCGCTTGTTAGGAAAATCGGTGACGATAGCGTTATTTCAACCTTCAGGGTTTCACAGTGGGATAGGGAACTCCCGGCCGGTAATCACCTGCAATTTGTTTCGCGTAAACGCCCTTGTAATGTGTGAAGGTGTCGAATGAATGCTTGCCCTGATACGCCCCCATACCGCTTTCGCTTACCCCGCCATACGGAATGGTCTGAGTCGAGGCATGCAGGAGTGTCGAGTTGATGGTCACGCCTCCCGAAGTTGTGTCTTTGAGAACCCGCATTTGTTTCTCAAGATTTGATGAGAAGAAATAGAGGGCAAGAGGTTTGGGGCGGGAATTGACGTCGGCTATGGCATCAGCGAGGTCCACAAAGGTAAACACCGGAAGGATAGGCCCAAAGATCTCCTCCTGCATAAGCGGGCCGTCAAGAGTGACCTCCTCCATCACGGTAGGTTCGATATATAGTTGCGAGGCGTCCTGTCTCCCCCCGGCTATGATATTTCCATAATCGAGGAGCCTGGACAGGCGTTCGAAATGACGTTTGTTAATGATTCGAGCGTAGTTGGAGCTGTGCATCGGGTTTTCACCGTAGAACATCCTTACGTTTTTCTGAATCGCCAGGAGCAGTTCTCCCTTCACCGTCTCCTGCACGATTAAATAATCTGGCGCAATGCAGGTCTGGCCGGCATTCATGAACTTTCCCCAAACGATTCGATTAGCCGCATTGTCAATATTTGCCTTGGAATCGACGATGCAGGGCGACTTGCCGCCCAGCTCGAGGGTGACCGGTGTCAGATGATCGGCGGCCGCATGCATCACCGATTTTCCAACCTGACCGCTGCCCGTGAAAAAAATGTAATCGAACTTCTCGGCAAGCAACTCTCTGCTTACCTCAGCCCCTCCTTCGACCACTGCAATATAGGCCGAATCAAAAGTGTCGGCGATCATCTCGGCCATGAGCCGCGAAGAGTTCTCGGATATCTCGGAAGGTTTGAGCACGCTGCAGTTACCGGCCGCAATCGAGCCGATAAGGGGCGAGATAAGCAGAAGGAAAGGATAATTCCAGGGCGCCATAATCATTGATACACCGTAGGGCTCCGGATAGACGAGGCCGCGGTTGGCAAGGACTCTTCCACGGACAGGCACATCGAAAGGCCTCGCCCAATCCTCTACATTTGCGAGAGCGCAATCCAGCTCGCCGCGCATCAGGGCCATCTCGTCGACCTGCATCTCGAACCTCGGCTTATGAAGGTCTTTAAAGACAGCCAGATAGATGTCTTCCTCATACCTGTCGAGCGCCTTACTCAACCTTCGCAACTGATCGAGGCGAAAGCCGGCTTCCTTGGTAGCGCCGGTATTGAAGAATTTCCGTTGCTCCGCAATAAGTTCAGGAATGCTCATAGTTGATATTCAATTATTCCCCGTTATGAGCGGGGATTCCGGACGTTGATACAATGAAGTTGTTTCTCGATGATCGAAAAAGGGTGCTGGCGGGCGGATAATGCGGCTTAAATTGATCGAAAGAATCAGTGTTTCATTGGTTGTTGTCTTGCTGCTTACCGCCGGGCTCCTCGGCGTGCTTCTTTACTACGGTTATATCTGGGTCAACAATCCGAGTAACGAACGATTTCCGATACGTGGTATCGATGTTTCCGAGCATCAAGGAGAAATAGATTGGCAGGCGGTAAGGAGCGAGAGTTTCGATTTTGCTTTTATAAAGGCGACCGAAGGCAAGGATCACGCAGATGCGTATTTTCATGCCAACTGGAGGGAATCTGAAGCCGCCGGACTCATTAGGGGTGCTTACCATTTCTTCACTTTCAAGAGCCCGGGTATGGAACAGGCGGAGAACTTCATTTCTACCGTTCCCGCGGAAGCGGGCTGTCTGCCGCCGGTAGTCGATATTGAATTCGGGGGGAACAGCAAAGAAGTCCCGGATAGCGAGCAATTAGTAAAGGAAATCGGCGATTTTATTCGTGAGATCGAAAAACACTATCAGATACTGCCAATCATTTATGTAAATCATGACTCTTATGAGGCGTACATCGGCAATCGATTTGAAGATTGCCCCATCTGGATCAGCGATTTTTTTCATACCGCCAAGCTGAAAGACGGCCGCCCGTGGACATTCTGGCAGTACAACGGCCGGGGAAGAGTCGATGGCATCAAAGGTTTCGTTGACCTAAACGTTTTCGCCGGCAACGAAAATCAACTCCGGCAGCTGGTCTCCCCATAGCCTCTACAAAGGTACCAGACCCCTTTGCAGGGGCCTTAAGTTTTACCGCTATGTACCGAAGAAATAGGTGCCCTCACAAAAACTCGCTGCAAACCAGGATTGGGAACCAGTATCTGTTTGATTTCTGAAGGGGGCGGTTGAAATGGAAAGGACGAATCCCGTCCACTATCTGATTCGATTCCTGGTATTCATGATGGCCTTAATGCTTGTCATAGCCCTGATTATTGCTGTTTCCGGGCAAAAACCGAGCAGTGAGAGTCAAGGCACGAGCCCCGAAATCGAGTGGGTTCGCTACGAAGTTTCCCCCCACTAGTCGGCTGCCTTAACGCCTTGATCGCCCTTCTTGGCCCTTTACCAGCCGCTTAGGCTATAATGTTTGCGGCAGTTTGAGGCGAGAGAAGTTCGCATTCCCGCTTTGAATCGATCGGAACGAGGAGGAAGAAGAACATGAGGCAGTCCAGATTAGGAGCAATCGCAGTCATAGCAGCGCTCGCAGCCCTTGTCCTCGCGGTTGGTGGATGTTCAGTGGGAGCCACAACCAAGGAGTACAAGGACCCATCGGTTCCTATCGAGGTTGAGAAAGGAAGTAGTTTTGCGATCGTCCTCGACTCGAACCCCACTACCGGCTATCAGTGGCAATTCGCATCGGCCTTTGATGAAAAGATTATCAGTCTCGATAAGACCGAATACATCAAAACGGAACCGGTGACAATCGGATCAGGTGGCGAGGAGAAATGGACCTTCTCCGCCGAAGACATGGGAGAAGCAACCATCAGTCTCACCTATGTTCGGCCCTGGGAAACACCGAGCGAACCGCCGCAACAAACCGAGGGTTCCGAGACTACGGAAGGAGCCGAAGAGGCGAATGTAGCGGCCGAGGAAGGCGCAACTGTTGTTACCTTCCACGTCATTGTCGTCAAGAAGGGCAGCCAGACGGCCACGCCCAAGAAATACGAAGACGAGGGCCAGACTATCGAGGCTGAGAAGAACGTACAATTCGAGATTGTCCTCGAAGCAAATCACACAACCGGTTATCAGTGGCAGCTTGCCGAGCCTCTTGATGATTCTATTCTTGAAATCGTGAATACCCAGTACGAATCGTCCGCGAAGAAGGAAGGCGAGGTCGGCGCAGGCGGCGAGGAGACCTGGACCTTCAAACCGGTAGGGGCAGGCAATGCCAAGATCTCGCTTGAAAAGGTGCGTCCTTGGGAAACGGGCGTCGCGCCGGTTGAGGAGAAAGTCTTCAATGTGACCGTCGCAGAACCGGAGGATGCCACGTCCGAACATTAATCGACGGCCAGGCAACTGGATTAATTGATGGGGACCGCTGGCGCGGTCCCCATCTTACGACTCCAGCCCTCAGCCCCGACGGGCCTTATCCGGAGGCTGTCATTTTGCAAACAGAGCCTTAATCACGGCCGATATCTTGCCTAGAATGCCGCTCGCTTGCTTTTCTTCACTCATACGGGCCCCTTCCGCTATACATCTCCAGCCACAACCTCAATGATCTTGGAATTGCGCTCTGCATTTGACGCAGAAATTGGCATCATCTACAGGAAATTCCGCAATTTGGACAGAAAATCATAGAACCCCTCCATGAATCCGCTCGACCGGGATACTGACAGATAAGCCCTCATGCCCATAAGAATATACGATCGCCCTAAAAGATATTCCTCCAAGCCCGTTACAGGAATTCATTAGCCGAAGGTTATAAGCTCCGCCTGAAGAATAAAGTAATGGTGATGCAAGAGGAGGAGCGAATGAAAATATATGTAGTAGATAATTCCTGCGCGGTAAAAAAGATTTCAGATCTAAGCGGGATCAAACTCGGCGATTGCAGCCTCATCTGGCTTGATGCCCAAGCGCCGAGCGATGAAGAGCGAAACTCGATTCAGCAATTCTTCGGCATTCATCCGCTCGCGATGGAAGTAAGCAAGAGAGCCGAGAATGTTCCCCGAGCGCAAGAATTCGACGGTCATATGATGGTCATCTGGGAATTCCTACATGACCGGGAATCGCTGGATAAAGTCGGTTTGACCAGCCTCTACTTGATCATGGGATCGAATTACCTTGTCACCATTCATATGGAGGACATACCAATACTAAACGACGTCTTTGACAAGCTGAAGGAAGACGAAGAACCCAAGCACCACCACCCCGCCTTTTTTCTTTATACGATAATGAATGTCTCGGTTGAGCAATTCTTTCCATTTGTGGAAGACCTGCAAGACAAGATAGACACCTACATGGAGAACCTTCTTGCGAGTAATAAGGCGGGGGATCTGAATGCACTTATGGGCCTCAAACATCGCAATATGTCAATTCGCCGGACGGTTTATTCCCTTCGCGATGTAGTAATGCGCTTGGCGAGCCGAGACATACCTCTAATTCCCGATGACTTGAACGTCTACCTGATGGACGTGTACGACCGCTTGGCAAGGTTGAGCCTCGAAGTGGAGAGCAACAGCGATCTCGTATCCAGTTCCCTCGATATACATCTGAATGCTGTCAGCAATCGCCTTAATGTCACTATGAAAAGGCTTACCGGAATCGCCACATTTTTTATGCCCGCGACATTCCTGGCGGGCGTTTACGGCATGAACTTCATTCACATGCCCGAGTACAAGTGGCAATACGGCTATCTCTATTTCTGGATCATCATCGTAGTAATAGTCGTGGCCATGGCTGTGGTGGCAAAGAGACAGGATTGGTTGTAGGGCAACGATCGAGGATCATCGATTCATCGTTTGAGTCAGTTCCTCGAATGGCCTTGCCTGCAGCGCCTCTTCCGGGAGGCTAAGATTAAAGGATTTACCATAATCGCTTATCGCGATATTCATGCTCATGGTCATGGAGGCCCCCTGCAGGGCGGCGGAATTGGTGGTGAAATCCTTCATGTAAGGGACGATGTCTTCATCGATCACCATGTTGAATTCGCTGGGATAGCCGCTCTTCTTGTCAACAGTAAGGTTTATTTGCATCAATGACGTCACATTCTTGAGCATTTCCCGATACTGGACGGGATCAAACGGAATTATCCCGCTTTTTCTCATGCCCTCAAGATAAGCGTCCAACTCGGCATCATTCATCAACTTTTCAGGATCAAGAGTCAGGTAATACTTGGCATAAGAGGATGTTTCTTCCACGACTTCGATGGTTTTAGCTGAATCGAGCATTTTCAATATGCTGTTAGGTGAAAGACCCTGATCGAGGGCGGCAATATTGAAGCCTAAATCAAACTCCTTGTAATACCACTGTCCGGTCGCTGGATAGTATAGGTACATCTTGTCCTCGGTTATATATGTTTCAATCATCTGCATGCTTGCAGTAACCCCTGGGGCCGGCATTTCCATTACCATTTTGACCAGAAAGCCATCTTCATCCTGTTGAAAGAACATTTCGTAGTTAACGCGGAAGTCGCGTGACCCGGAAGAATCGCCATAATTGATTACCATCTGTCCGTTCATCCGGAAGCTGTCCGCATTGGTTATTTCCTCGCGGGCTCTCTCGAAGAATTCCATTGGATTCGCGATTAGCGCCGTCTGCGATGAACCGCATCCCGTAAGAAGGAGAGAAACAGCGATCGAGAAGGTGAGAAGAGATATGCAAAACCTCTTAACGGAAGTCTCGCTCAAGTTCTGTTTCATGTTTCTTTGATCGGGCGAAAGCAGTTCTGTCTTGAATGAAAGAGGGAAATTAAAGAGGCGCCCCGAAGGGCGCCTCTTTGCCTGTTCTAATCGTTAGGTCGTAGCGCGGCGCACCAGGAACAAAGCTCCGCCAATCAGCAACAACAAGATCACGATGGAGAGGATAACCGCCGTAATCATGCTGCCGCCCGTCTTGTAATCATAGGTTGGTTTGCTCTGGAAGAGGAAGCGAACCTGATTCTCGGTGTCCGCTCCTTCGGCCCTCCCTAGGATATGGTCGAAGTCCTTCCCGCGCTGTTCGATCGCGGCAAGTTCCGCCTCTGTGGTGTTCAACATGACCAGGTTTTCCGAGAGGCCGTCCAGCATCTGGGTAGTGCCACTCTTTGCCTCAGTAAGACCTCCGGTTATCCCGCTCGTGGCGAAAAGCAGCGTGTTGTCAGTCGAAGCGCTTCCAAGCCCGCTCACCGCTTCTCCCAAGCCCTCGGAAATCAATATAAGCCCTTCATTTATTCCCGGGCTTGACATACTCCCGCTCTGTAACCCGGCTCTCATTTGAACAAGCCCGCCCTGCATGGTAGCAAGTGCATTAATAAGGGTATTTGCGGTTGCAGTATTGCCGATTCCGGCTTTCATGGTGTTGACTCCCGCTGTAACGAGCGCAATACCATTGAGCAGAGTACCCGGAGCAGAAGCTGAGCCTATCGATGCAGCCATTAGTTCCAGACCGCCAGTAACCTGCGCGATACCATTTAACAATGTATCAGGAGTTGATGCGCTGCCTATACCTTGCCTTATGAGGTCCAGTCCACCGTAAACGGCAGTTGCAGCATACATCAAGGTTAAAGGATTCGTTCCATCCCCGATGTTGTTATATATGGTTTGGAGCCCTGTTATAGCTGGACCCAGGGCACCACTGTTTAGCCCCGACATCATGGCATTTATTGTGCTTATGTCGCCGGCACTCATAGTACCGCCGTAAGCGGCATTATTATTAACGTAAGCATTCATTGTGGGCGATGCGCTTGGGAAATTATCCACTGTGAAGCTTTGAATGACTGCATTTATATAGGCTTGAATTCCGGCTGCACCCACGCCAGTGCGTATTGACTGTAAGCCCCCGATGATAGCATTGGCTGCATAAAGCAACGTCCCAGGAGTAGCAGCGCCCCCGATTCCGGCCAGCGTCTCCTCCAGCCCTTCTTTCATCAGCTCCATACCATTAAGAAGCGTGTCTGCACTCGCTGCACTTCCGATCCCAGCTTGCATTGTTTGCAACCCCGCCTGCATTTGCGCAAGGCCATCCAAGAGGGTATTAGCTTGCCCCGGGTTGCCTATACCAGTCGCCATTGACTGCAAGCCGGCCAGGGATTGACTGGCTCCATACAGCAGGGTATTCGGCGTTGTCGTCGATCCCATACCTGCAGCTATTTCCTCGACGCCCGGGATTATCTGGCCATCAAGGTTCGATTTGGCAAATGGCAATCCTGCAGATGTGTCTGCCATCTGCTGCAATCCTTGATCGACTTTTGTGATTCCGTAAAGCAGAGAAGGATTGGTCGCAGGATCGCCGACGCCCTCATCCAATTGCTTTACGCCACCGTACAAAAGCTCGAGACCAGCTTTAAACTCCGGCAGCGGGTCCCTTTGGTTGGTCTTAGGGAACAGGAACGCCACGGGCAATGTAAGAACCGGCATGCGGAAATCAGTCACATCTGCCTCGACCCAGATAGTATTCGAAGCTTCTGTGGCCGGCGGGAATAGTGGAATCGACCATCCAACCTGGTAGAAATCGGGGAAGAAGAAAGTTATCCCCGTTTCATCCGATGTCAGGTTATGGAAAACCTGGTTATCGAAGTACCAGTCGTAGGGAACGATAACCATCGGCAGATAGGTTTCAACCTCGGTCTTCACCATCTCGCCGGTATCCGGGTCCTCCACCTCAACCACGGACTTTTCTTTACTTTTGTTGGTAAGGGTCAGTTCCATCTTGAAATGGCCGCTCTGGCCGGTTATATCCTCCGGGCTAACTTTTTTACCGTCCAAAGTGTATGTGTAATGAACGTCGAGAGGGATCTTGTCCTTGACTTGCTCCACCATCTCTTTTGAGAGCTGTGTCGAGGCAATGCCCTGGGCATTTCCCTTAGAAGTCAGATCGCCCCAGACTATCTGGTCGCCTTCGACCTTGGGAGTGGCAAATCCATGCACACCCTGGAACTTCATATTGCCGGTCAGATCCTTCTTTTCCTTGACGTTAACGGTTCCCTCGCCGTCCAGGGAAACCCAGTCGACTATCTGGACCTTTTCAATCGTCCCGACGGAATCCGTCTCCGCATACACCAATTCCGCATCCATAACCTTGACGTCACCCTTCGAAGATGAAGCGGCGCCGGCCGGAATGATCATGGTGAGTGAGATAATCAAGCCGGAGGCGATAAGGACTAACAAAATTCTTCTAAATTTTCGCATGTCCATCCCCCCCTATTCCATTATCTTTGGTGGTTCGGCCGGAACTTCCATGGCTCGAGCCTGCCTTGGTGCTAAGACCAGAGCCTGCAGGACCGCCGCCAGCAGCATTCCGACGAGCAATGAGAGAAGCACGCCCACCAAAGTCTGGAATGCACGCGCAGTGCCTTGTATAGGCTGCTCCGTAAATAGAAAGTCGAAGCGAGATATTGCCCCCAGGAAGGCTCCTATCGCAACGAGATTCATGGGCAGCATTTCCCTCAACTTGCCGGCGCTTAACAAACCGGCTACAAGTACGAAAATAGCTGCAGAGATGGCAATAGAGAGTCCATAGTACAGGGGCAGGACCTTCATGGCCAAAGCAAAGGTCCCGAGGCCTAAAAAGGTGCCTCCGACCGCCGCTACTCCCATATAGGGTAGCGATGGCAGCAGAGAAGGTCCGTAGGCGATACAAACCCCAAAGCTTATAAGGGCAACCCAATAAGCCTTTGCGCCCAGGTACTCAAAAAACAAGATCCAGAAGAACGTCACGATAGCGAGTATTACCGCCAGTAAGAGATTTCTCGGTTTCGGTTTCAATGAACACACCCCCCTCTCGTAAGAGTCGTGCCGATTGCCTTCCATCGATTAGCAATGAATGCGTTTCCGGCAAACAAAAGTGACAACCTAAAAAACTGCTGCTTTTCAGGCACCACCTCCTCTTTCTGGAACGCATACTATATAAAACAACACGAACTCACCCGGAAAACTGCCTCCGGGCGATCGCTTCGCTGTCTGGCCTTTGCATTCTCTCAAAAAGTAATTCCACATCAGGGGCTAAGAGCCCTTCTTTGCCTCGGTGCTAACCCTGTTTATGAACCGAGGCACTTCGCCTTCTATTATTACTCGGGAGCGAAATTACATTTATTTAGTGATATTTTCGTAATCTTCTGTAAAAAGTTGAGCTTTTTTTGCAAGTTAGAGGAATCATGCTTCGCTCCTCTTCATAATCTCGCGAATGGCGAGGAGATTACGCAAGGGCTCGACAGGAAGTTCTCGGGCCCCACCGAGCAACTTGGCGGTGAGGGTTACAGTGGCGCAGAATTCAACCGTTTCCAGCCGGTGGTATGCTTGCTCCAGGTTGCTTCCCCAGCACAAGACCCCGTGATTCTCCAGGAGGACCGCATCATATTTCTCTAAATAAGGAACGATTGCATC
>MELM01000057.1:12096-12442 GCA_001767605.1 Candidatus Solincola sediminis
CATATTGAAGGGAACCAGGGGGACATCCCCCAGGAAAACGACGGCTTCGGGCACCAGGTGAAGATCGAGAGCCTTTCCCGCTACGGCAAAGGCTGTTGAAACGGGAGGATGGCCGTGAACGACGGCCCCAATAGCTTCTCTTTCTTTATATAGACGAAGGTGCATCGGGGTCTCGCTGGTCGGATAGCCATCACCGGCCAAGACCTCCCCGGCAGGGTTCATAAGCAGCAATTGCTCGGGTTTCATGAAGCCCTTACTTACCAGGGTAGGCGTGATGAGGATATTGCCGTCTTCCAGGCGCAGTGAAAGATTTCCCGAATTGGCGGAAGCCATCCCTCGTTGCCAA
>MELM01000057.1:12454-21026 GCA_001767605.1 Candidatus Solincola sediminis
ATCTCGCAGATGAGATTTCTCGAGGCAGTCTCGTCTTGCATGCGGAAACCCTTCTCCCGAACATTTATGGGATGGGGACTAGCAGG
The DNA here is from genome assembly GCA_001767605.1 of Candidatus Solincola sediminis. Classification (GTDB taxonomy): domain Bacteria; phylum Actinomycetota; class Geothermincolia; order Geothermincolales; family RBG-13-55-18; genus Solincola; species Solincola sediminis. The sequence goes on from MELM01000057.1 coordinate 12,541, forward strand.
ATAATAATATTCACATAGAAGCGGGGGTTACAAGGGGGTATTTAGAAAATCTTCTTTTCCCACCAGCGTTCTCTTTGCTGATCCTTATCGTTGCTATAGGCCCTGACGCTGAATTTCTCCTGAGACCCCGGAACTAGCTCCTCCTCAATCCCGCTGTATTCGTCATCGGGAATCGCCTGCAGATTTCGGTCCTCATGTATGACCAGCGTAGCAAGCACCTTGATTGGAGACGGTTCTACCCGTTCGAGCATTTCCTCCCACCCGCTGGTCGGTCTGCCCATTATCTCGTACACCTCCATGAGGTGTTCCACGAAGACGAAAGCGAGGGGCTTTATCTCGGTTTCATAGAGTTCTTTTTCTTCGGGGCTGAATTGGTCGAAGGGCACATCCATCACATTGAGCAGGCGCTGTGGGATGTCGAGTTCCTTGTCCTCAAACGCCCTTTCCAATTTTTTGGTGAAGAAGCTGCGGTAAATCCGCTTGCTTCTCATGCGCGGTGCATTTTCGACTGGCTCAACGTTTTCCATAAATACGCCTCGCACCCTTTTTTCGCGGCCATAATGTAGTTAATAGATTTCATACCTCTTTAATATCGGGTAGAGCACACAGTTCTTAAATCGTTCGGCGGCGAGCGGTTAAATCCAATAGGTAGGCGGTGCCTGCCTCGGTTCAAGATAGATAGTGGATATCAACCATATTGGATATAATTTCGCCAAGCATAAATATCGCGGAAGGGCTGGCTCTTGGTTAACAACTATCCTTCGCATATCGGGATAATCATGGACGGCAACGGCCGCTGGGCCAAGCTGCGAGGGCTGCCACGTATTGAAGGCCATCGCCACGGCGAAGAATCCATTATGGAGGCGATTCGAGCCTGTGCCGAATGGGGAGTGAAAGCCCTGTCACTCTTCGCTTTCTCGACCGAGAACTGGGACAGGCCCGAGGAAGAGGTGCGCTTCCTGGTCAATATGAGCCGGGATGTTTTACGCAAACGGCTCGAGGAGTTTATGGAACTCGGTGTGCGCATGAGGCATATGGGCCGAAGGGATAATATTCCCGCGGAAATCCTCGCCTGGTTCGATTTAGCATCAGAAGTAACGGCCCCTAACGCCGGACTCAATCTCAATATCAATTTCAATTATGGCGGCAGGCGGGAAATCCTCGATTCGGTCATCGCCGTCGTCGAGCATCAATTGGAGGAGGCGGATGCAGGCGATATAAACCTGGATGCAGTTTTCCGCAATCTCTACTTTCCGGAATTGCCCGATGTCGACTTATTGATAAGGACCGCCGGGGAATATCGAATCTCTAATTTTATGCTGTGGCAATCAGCCGAAGCTAGCATCGTAATAACTCCGGTACTCTGGCCTGACTTTAAGAAAGCCCATCTTGAAGAAGCGGTAGCCGAACATCGGCGATTGCTTGTGGCGGACGCGAGCGACTTCAATTACTAGTAATACCATATTCTTCCTATATTGGGATTATTTGGTTTATCTAGATTTTTGACACTTCCTTGATTTATGAGAAGGAAAAAGCATAATAGAGGAGAACATTGAAAGAAGACGTTATAGAAAGGAGAGATAGTATGCCAAAGAAACCAGCAGCCAAGAAGAAGCCCGCAAAGAAGGCGGCGGCGAAGAAGACGGCCGCGAGGAAGCCCGCGAAGAAGGCTCCGGCCAAGAAGGCAGCGGCGAAGAAGCCCGCAAAGAAGGCGGCGGCGAAGAAGCCGGCCAAGAAGACGGCCGCGAAGAAGACAGCGGCGAAGAAGCCGGCCAAGAAGGCTCCGGCCAAGAAGGCAGCGGCGAAGAAGCCCGCAAAGAAAAGAGTTACAAAGAAGCCGGCAGCGAAGAAAGCGGCGAGGTAGAGCTCTTTTTTTGGGGCCGGCGCTCGGTGCCGGCTGGGGCTAGGTCTGAATTTTGTTGTAATCACAGGTGACAAATTTTTGGCTGCCATCCCTCCAGTAGAATACGATAAGGAATAGCGACAACGATACGAGCCCGGCTATGCCGGGCTCGTAGTAGTCTAAACGGCTTTATAAGAAACGTCTTTAACCCTCGCGCCAGCCATCGGTTATACTTTATTGATGAGCCCAAGGACAATACTCATCATTGAAGATGACCGTTCTTTTGCACGACTGCTCGAAGTAATTCTAACGGGCAGGGGATATAAGACGCACCTTTGCCTGGATCCCCGAAATGCCGTAGAAACAGCAATGCGCATCGAGCCCGATTTGATAATTCTTGATATCCACATGCCGAGGCGAAGCGGGACCGCCGTCTTGAAGAAACTGCGCCAGGAAACAGCTACCAGCCAAACCCCCGTGATAGTGTCTTCGAGCATAACGAGTCAAAAAGGGATCGAGAGGCTGGAGAAATTGGGTGTAAACGATTTCGTGCCAAAGAGTTCCGAGCCGGAAGTGTTGCTGCAAAAAGTCATGTTCTATTTGACTTCCGCGTGATACGTATCGAATGAATCCCTTATATCGACGGGAGGCGGTCTTGACATGGACATCATGGAAGCCATAAAGCAGCGTCGGAGTATAAGAAGCTATAAAGATGATCCGGTGCCTGTCGGACTCCTCGATCAAGTTCTCGAGGCCGGTCGGCTCGCGCCTTCATCCAGCAATGTGCAATCTTGGAGATTCAAGGTAGTCACTGACAAGGCAGCCAAGGGCGAATTGCGAAAGGCGGCTATGGATCAAAGCTTCGTAGAAGAGGCGCCGGCGGTAATAGTCGCTTGTCTGGACCTGGATGCCTTTCGTGAACGGACGAGGGGGATCGTCGAATTGCTGAAGGACGAAGACGGTAGCGTGAAAGATTGTGACGTTGCGGGGCTGTTTGCACTATGCGATGGGCCGGATGAGAAACGGTGCCTGATTCATGCCTTCATGAATGTATCGATAGCCGTGGAAAACATGGTGCTCACGGCTGTTTCATTAGGGCTGGGCACCTGTTGGGTAAGGGCTTTCGAGCCCTTGAAGGTGGCGCACGCCTTATCACTGCCGCCGGAGTGCCCTCCCGCCGTCCTCCTTCCTATCGGGTTTCCAAACCAAGACCCCCCCGCGCGACCTCGCAAAGAAATGCACGAAATCCGTATCTAAGGAGTGGCCTCTCGGTAAGTGTAATCGTATATCAACCACTCATCGCCGGTTTTTCTTAGTTCAAATATGAATTCCTCTCTGCTCCCGTCGGAGAAATCCATATCCACCGTCACTTCGGCCCGCGATCCCGAAACATTTACTTCGTGGGCGTTCCAGGTGTCCAAAGAACCCACACTTGGTGTGACTAAATCTTCGCGGAAGGAATTGAAATCGTTTTCCAGACGAACGCGAGAATCAGAAGTCAATAGGTCCCAAGCTTCTTGAGCTCTGCCCGCATTTATCGCTTCGATAAATCGGTTGGTTACATCTACCGGTTTCTTGACCGTTGTAAAAACGAATATACCGAGTACCGCGGCCAATGCCCCTACCACCAATACTCCGACGATGATTACTATAATCGCTATCTTCCAACCGCGGCCTATTCCTTTTTTAACCGGCGCCGCCGGGGGCATCCCGGGCGTATAGCCTGGGGGTGCCGAAGGGGGACCGGGTGTGGGAAAAGGGGGCTGGGGCGGCCCGGCTGCAGGGCCGGGGGGCGGCTGCGGAGAAGCGGGAGTAGGCGGCGGTTGAGGCGGCCCGCCGGTCGGTTGAGGCGGCATGTTATCGCTGCCTCCCTGCATGGCCATCACATCGGCACCGCAGTATGGGCAAAAACTGCTGCCGGTGTTTATCGACTTTCCGCATTCAGGACAATCCACCTTATCTACCTCCCTTGATCGATAGGCAGTTTTACTGCTGCTATTCTTCCCCTCGCAGGATGTTATTGCAAGCCGCTTATAATTTGCGCCTTGACCGGTGATGGTTGAAAGCCAATCCTTTACCTATGGCCGCGCGTATGTTTAATAGCCGAGTTCCGTCAATTCGCTGCTCATCCAAGACTCGACTTCGTCCTGATGGGAAAGGAGTTTCTGGAAGAACGAGAGATCAACCAATAGATGCCAGTGGGGTAGGGCCCACCTGGCAAGCATGGGCAAGTGCTTCACCCTTACTTTTCGCAATATGATCAGCTTGACGGGGTCGACTCTATGCAATACCCCATCCCGATATGCCTCCCTGGAAACGATTTCGAAAACCGGACAGCTTCTGCTGATTCCCCATAGCACATCGAATCCGTTCTTCTTGAAAAGGAGCGTCGAATGGAAATCCCTTCCGACTGATAGACCTAGTCGTTTTCCGGAAAACCCACACAGCAACGCCGCCGTCCTGTCGTCATTCAAGAGGTAGGGCGTCAGGAAGTCGAAGAGGCTTTTATGGATATGGAATAGATCTTGTGCCTCGGCATTCAATATGAAATAGTCGACCCTCTCTATGAGTTCTTGGGAGTGAAACTCGGGGTACATATTAAGGATATTCCAGAATTGCCGGGTGGTTTCAATGATAGAAGGCATAAAAAAATAATAGCACAGAGCCCCGGCTATTTATTGTTAGGGCACTTGTGCCTGGGAAAACCACTCTTGCAGCCGGCAGAGTGCGCAAACCGTTTGCGAGCTCTTTTCACCGCATCTCTCACAATCAATCAGCTCCCTCCAGTCCTCATCTTCGGCCGGCAAAGCCTGTTTGAGGGACAGCATGAGCTGGAGCTTACTCGAAGGCATTATCTCTTCCATCCCTTCGAATACCTGTTTCAACGCGTGGCCCTCCGGCTTCCAAAGCGGGCATTTTTCTTCAAAGAACGGGATGTTCCGCAAGCGGCAATAAACGGCATTGAGTCTTTCCGGGGTATAAACGAGGGGCTTGATCTTTCTTGCAAGCTCAGATGTTTCGGGGAGGACGGGCGGCAGCGCGTAGAGCCTTCGTGATAACAGATTCTTGAAGGTGAAGAGAAGGATGTCCTCCAATGTATGCGCGGTTGCAAGGGCGTTTGCACGCAGATCATTGGCCTCCCGGTTCATCAGCGCCCTTCTGATGGCTCCGCAAACAGCACAGGGACGCCAACCCTTCACCCGCTCTATCCGTAGCCCCATTTCTCCGACATGAACAACTCGCAAGGGCACCCCCGCAGACGCGGCCTGCGTGCGGACGGTTTCCAGGTTGCGATCGGAATAATCCCCCATGTTTAAATGAAAATGCAGCGCTTGCAGATCGAACGCCATCACTCGGGCCAGGCGTTGCAGAGCGAAGAGGAGGGCTGCGGAATCTTTGCCTCCGGATAAGGCGAGGACCATTCTTTCGCCTTCCGAAACCATTCCATCATTTTCCAGTGCTCGCCGGACCCGTCTTTCATAGAAATGGCTGAAGCAGGCGGGGCAGATTTTAAGGTTGAATTCGGGCAAACGCAAGATGTCGGTAGCGTCGCCACAAATTACACAACGGCCATCTTGTAAGCCTTCCATGCCCTTAAGATAGCAAAGAAATCGCTATCGAGGGGTTACACAAAGGTGCCTACACAAAGGTGCCTGACACCTTTGTGTAGCCCCGGTGGGGGGATCAGGCGGGGGTTTCGCCCAGCGTGCCGAGGGAGGGCGGTTGGGCCACGGCTATGAAATCGCGGGCAATGAGTTCGGGCAGCCGGATGACGATAGCCGACCAGCCCCCGGAGGCTTGGATCACATTGAGACTGCCCTGGTGGGCAAGGATGATTCTCCTGGCCATGGCCAATTCCAGATCTTCATCGGGAGGCGTACCGAGGGCCGGGAAAATACGGCTGCCGTCCTTTGCCTTTCCCGATGCGTCTTCGCGATTACGGATGTTGAAAGTAAGGACTACTTCCTCACCTTCCGCCTTTGCTGAAGCCCTGATCTCGGATCCCGGTCCTGATTTCCTGATTAAATAGGCGAACACGGCGTCGAAGACACGCTTCATGCGCTTCGCGTCGACCATAACACCCGGAAGATCCGGCGAAATACTCGCAAGAATCTGCGCGGGATCGTATAGGGGCTCGAGGATAGGAATACTTATTTGCATCAATTTATCCAGCCTCGTTATTTCCTTGCTCAGCTTCATCTTGCCGGATTCGAGCCGGGAGATATCGAGGAGGTCCTCGACCAGGCGGGAGAGGTTCTCCGCTTCATGGCTTATCACCTCGACGTACTGGTGCTCTTCTTCCGGTTCGAGCGCGTTCTTAACCAGCAGGTCGCTGAAGCCCAAGATCGAGGTGAGGGGTGCTCGCATCTCAAAGCTCACTGCCGAGACGAAACTGGAAGTAGCTCTGTCCATTTCGGAGAGTACGCGCAATTCCTCCATGGCCTTTGCCTTCTCCTGAGCACGTTGGCGGCTCTCCGAACCGAGTCGGTTAATAAAGAGGGCGGCCATGACAAGAAAAAATAGCTGGGTTGAGAGTAACTGGATGTCCTTGAAGCCGGGCGGTGAGAATGCCAGGACCACCCCCAGATAGGCCGTGGCAGAGATCCCCGCGATGATGATCGCCGAGTACAAGCTGGAGAAGAGCCCGGAACAGAAGGCGGTCATCAGCAGCAGGAAGCTAAACAGGGGGCTGCGCATCCCGCCGGTGTAATAAATGCCGGCGCAAATCAGGCCGACGAGGATGATGCTATAGGCGGTCATTATCGGGTTGAAATACTTGTCGAGCAAGCCGTCCCGGAACGGAAGAATCATGGTGGCGAAATTGATAAGCAGGATGCCGAAGAGCATCAGGATGGACATATCGTAGTTGATCTCGACCTGATGGGGCAGAAAGAGCATCAGGGCTATCAGCGGAATTATCACCCAGACCAGACCGCCCAACATTCGCATCGTGTTCTGCCTGTACACGCCTCAAGCCCCCCTGATCGGAATGGAAACCGTGAAAGTGCTTCCCTGCCCAGTTTCGCTGTTTACCCTGATCCGCCCGCCGTGGATGTCGACCAGGTGCTTGACTATTGCCAACCCCAGCCCCGTCCCCGAAATATCCAGCATTTCTTTCCTTTCCACCCGACGGAAGCGGTCGAAGATATAGGGGATATCGGCCGCCGGTATTCCTATCCCCCGGTCGGTAACGGCGAGGGTAACGTATTTACCCTCGATGCCGGTTTCGATTTCGACCGGCCCGCCGTCAGGGGAATATTTGATCGCGTTGGAAAGGATATTCTTGAAGATCTGATGCATTCGATCCGGATCCGCATAAACCAGAGGCAATTGCCGCGGACCGTTGTATTTCAGCTCATGCATCGTCGTCTGAGATCGGAAGAATTCGATGTCTTCCTCTATGAGCTCGGCAAAATTCACCATTTCCCGGTTGAGTTCAATACCCGCCTCTATGGTGGAGAGGTTGAGAAGATTATTTATAAGGCGCGACAGCCGTTCCGATTCATTGAGGATTATGCGATAGAATTCGGTCTTTTTTTCCGGCTCCATTTCCTTGGTCCTTAAGATTTCGCTGAAACCGTGGATGGATGTCAGGGGGGTGCGGAGCTCATGCGAGGCCATGGATACGAACTCCGATTTCGCCTTTTCGAGCCTTCTGATGAAAGCCCCCAGGCTCGCTACTTCATCCCGCGATTGCTGCTGGTTGCGCAGTTCCAGCGCGAGCCGGTTGGCGAGGAGGCAAGCCATGTAGAGAAAGAGCAGGTTGAAGGCGTAGACCTGGAAATTCTCCATACGAAAGCTCTCATGGGTAACCAGGGCCAAAGTGTAAGAAAGGGCGAAGATGGTGGTACTGGCCATCGCCAAAGGGAGTTCAAAGAGGATCCCCGCCATTAATGGGCCGAGGAGCATAACATAGAAGGCCGGGCTTTCAAGGCCTCCGCTGAAATAAATAAGGGCGCTGAAGGTGATATAAAAGGCGATCATACCGATGAAAAAATGCGGTACGCGTGGGAACAGCTTGCCCTGCTTGCTGGGGTAGTAGAGGATGAGGTTCTGGATAATGATCAGGACGGTTATGGACGTAATGGACAGGTAGGCGACGGAATAGTCTATTTCAACCGAATGCGGAAGGTGGATGAGGACCAGGGTCACCGGTATCGTGACCATCGCCAAGACGGTTATTATCCAGACAAGCCTTCTCTGTAGGTCCATCTCCTCGACTACCTTTTCAAGCTCGCTGCCATCACCCTCCCACACCTTTATAATATATCGGCCGGCCTAAGCCGGGCCTTATTCTTGACTTGCACGGAGGGTGAGATCATGAGGAGCGAAGGAAAAGGCCCCGGAAACTTGGGGGATTTTTCCGGGGCCCCGTAGATTGCGGATAGGTTAGGGATGCTCGCCCCGGAAGAAATGTTCCCGCTTCTTCATGACAATTGGCAAAGGTGCCGGGCGGTTGGAGGCAGAAGAAAACCCTGATGTTACGCTTGCCACGTTTATTGCTGCTGATAGTCTTGATGTTGATCGCGCCGCGAGCCGCATTTGCTACGCCATCGTATCCGTGGTCCGGCGGAAGCGATTCCTCCGGAGTCACCTCCGCTTCCACCCGCTGGTACTTGGCGGAGGGATGCACGAGGCCCGG
>MELM01000058.1:0-147 GCA_001767605.1 Candidatus Solincola sediminis
ACCGACTTGGGTGTCCTTGATCTTCAAGTTGAAAAGCCTTTTATTTAATTGCCGGTAGAGATAGCTGAAGATGTGCCTATACCATGGATAATCAACTTCTGATTCCGGGTGCAGCTTGGAGCCTACGATCACATCGGCCTTTTCCTT
>MELM01000058.1:283-3762 GCA_001767605.1 Candidatus Solincola sediminis
TATGCTTGATCCTCGTGCCGTTTACCTTCTGCATTTTCTGCGGCGTGCTGTCCTTGCTTCCATCCGAGACAACAACGATCTCATAATTGAGTCCGTGGTTTTCCAGAATGTCTTTTAGAGAAGCCAGATTCTTATCTATGAAAGCTTCTCCATTATATACGGGCAATATAAGAGACAGATCAATTGTCTCTGTTTCCATCGAACCCCCTGGGCTTAAGGTTTCGCCAGTATCGCTGGCAATTGGGCACCCGGCTTCAATTCTTAAATAGGGTTGGCTAAAAGTCAAGGTAAATGGCCTTTTAATTTAATATTCCCGATTCACTTGTTATTAATTCGCTGCATGTTGCCTTGGAGCCTGCATCTTGCGAATAATCACAACCCGGACTATAAAAGGATTACAAAAAAACAGGGCGATTTCTCCAAGGGGAAGGTAAATGCAACCAAAGGTATTGATAACCGGAGCGGATGGATTCGTGGGAAGGCATCTGGCCCAGTTTCTAGTGGATAATGCCGGCGCCCGTGTGCTAGGGATCGATCTCGCCTCTCCCAGATTCCGGGAACCCTGGGACAGGTGCGATTTCGCCGTCTGTGACATCCTGGCCAGGGACCTGATCTTCGCAAGCATCGCGGAGTTCCAACCGGATTATGTCTTCCACCTGGCGGCCCAGAGCTCGGTCGGACACTCCTGGAGAGAGCCCGAGCTTACCTATCGAATCGCCCTGTCCGGCCAGGCGAATGTTATGGATGCCGTCCGTGATAGGGCGCCGGATGCAACCGTCCACATAGCTTGCTCGGCTGAAGAATACGGGCGGGTGCGGCAGGAGGACCTGCCTATCAGGGAGGATCAGCCACTGCGGCCCGCTAGCCCTTACGCCTTCAGTAAGGTCATGCAGGAATACCATGCGGTATTCTGTAATCAAGCCTACGGCTCGAAAACCATCATAACGCGCGCCTTCAATATGACCGGTCCGGGACAGTCACCGAGTTTCGTCGTCTCCGATTTCGCCAAGCAGATAGCGGAGGCCGAGGCCGGTCTGCGGGAGCCGATTATTCGAGTCGGGAACCTCGCGGCCAGGCGCGATTTTTCGGATGTGAGGGATCTCGTGGAAGTCTATTGGTTATTGGTGCAAAAGGGACAGCCGGGCGAGGCCTACAACGTTTGCAGCGGGATAGATTATTCCATCCAGGAGATCCTGCACAGTTTGCTGTCGTTGAGCAAAGTGGATATAAGAATCGAGACTGACCCGAGTCGCATGCGCGAAGCGGACATTCCCGCGCTGAGGGGGGACAATAAGAAGGTCCGGGACCTGCTCGATTGGACCCCGGGATTTTCTCCCGAGAGGACCCTGAAGGATGTGCTCGATTGGTGGCGGGCGCAAGTCGCCCGGGGAGGAGGCAAATAATATGCAAGCCGTGATCCTGGTGGGCGGGCAAGGGACCCGTCTGCGGCCACTAACCTTAACCGTACCAAAGCCTATGCTCCCCCTAATGAACCTGCCCTTCCTCGAGTTTCAGATCAACCTCTGCAAGCGCCATGGTGTCGACGAAATCATCATGAGCACGGCCTACTTACCGGAAGTATTTCAAGGCCATTTCGGTGACGGCGCCAGCTTGGGCGTAAAGCTCACTTATGTTACGGAGGAAGAGCCTCTCGATACCTGCGGTGCGGTCAAGAACGTGGAAGAACACATCCGGGGACGCTTCCTGGTCTTCAACGGTGATGTGCTCACCGACCTCGATCTTACCGCTCTCATCGCCTTTCACGAAGAAAAGAAAGCCAAGGCCACGCTCTATCTCACCCATGTCGAGGACCCTACCGCCTATGGCCTGGTCCCGCTCGATGACGACGGGAGGATCCTCGAATTCCTCGAAAAGCCGAGTCCGGATCAGGTGACAACCGATTTGATCAACGCCGGAACTTATGTGCTGGAACCCGAATTGCTGGACAGAGTGCCGGCGGGAGACAGATATTCATTCGAGCGCCAGCTCTTTCCCGGAATGCTCGAAGACGGCCTCCCTATGTTCGGTTTTCCCAGCGATGCCTACTGGATGGACATAGGGGCGCCGGCCAAGTACCTGCAGGCGCATTGCGACATCCTGGACCGTAAGCTGCCCTTTGATTTCGAAGGCCGTGAGATAAAACCTTCTGTTTGGGTAGCGGATGGATGCGATATATCAGCGGAGGCGACCGTTAAGGGACCGGCAATCCTGGGTCCCGGATGCCAGGTGGCGGCTTATGCCGTCATTGAGGGTAATTGTGTTCTGGGGCCGGGCTGCCGGATAGGGGAGGGTGCGCGACTGGAAGCAGCGGTGCTGCATGAAGGATGCACGGTCGGCGCCGGGAGCATATTGAATTGCTGCGTCCTCTCAGCTGATGTAACCGTGGGCGAACGGGTGAACATCTCCGGCGAGGCGGTGCTGGGTGGAGGTGTCGTGATAGAGGATGAAAACGACCTCAGGCACGGCATCAGGATCTGGCCGGGGGCTAAGATACCCGCCGCGACTCTTCATTTCTAAACTGATAGCCCGGGAAACGCCCTGGAAATGAGATAGCGTTCCCGGCATAATGTACGTTGATGTAAAAAGGTGCAAAGGAGGAAGAACTTGCGGATTCTGATAACGGGTATTACCGGTTTCGTGGGAAGCCATCTGGCTGAATATGCGCTCGCCAAGGGCGACGTAGAAGTATTCGGGACCGTGCGCTGGCGGTCTCGACTCGACAATGTGGAACACATCGAGAACGATATAACCATGTTGGACTGCGACCTGCGGGACAATGTCGCGGCCCGAAGGGTCCTTCAAGAAGTAAGACCTGATTATATTTTTCATCTGGCCGCCCAAAGCTTTGTTCCTACCTCCTGGATTGCGCCCGCCGAGACGCTAAGCACGAACATAACCGCTCAACTCAACCTGCTGGAGGGAATCCGGGAGATGGGACTCGACAGCCGCATCCAGGTGGCGGGTTCCAGTGAGGAATACGGGCTGGTCTTCGAGCATGAGGCGCCGATAAAAGAGGACAACCCACTGCGACCCCTTTCGCCTTACGCCGTGAGCAAGGTCGCTCAGGACTTCCTCGCTTACCAGTATCATAAGAGTTACGGCATCTTCGCCGTGCGCACGCGCGCCTTCAACCACACGGGACCACGCCGGGGCCATGTCTTCGTAACCAGCAATTTCAGCCGGCAGGTGGCCCAGATCGAAAAGGGCAAGAAGGAGCCGGTAATCGAGGTGGGGAACCTCGAGGCCAGGCGGGATTTCAGTGACGTCAGGGACATTGTTCGCGGATACTGGCTGGCCCTGGAGAAAGGGGAGCCGGGAGAGGTCTATAACATCGGTTCGGGAAAGGCGATAACCATTCAGGAGCTTCTCGACCTCATTCTCTCTCTTTCCAACATCGACATAGAGGTGCGGCAGATGCCGGAGAGGATGCGCCCCTCCGATGTCGAGCTTCTTGTTACCGATTACAGCAAGTTCAACCG
>MELM01000058.1:3780-8798 GCA_001767605.1 Candidatus Solincola sediminis
GGAGATTCCTCTTGAGAAGACTATCGAAGACCTCCTGAATTACTGGAGGGAAAGGGTATAATTCCGCACATAGGGCGGAATACCAGCAAAGCAAGGAGTAGAACATGGATCATGACGTAAAAGATATGGGGCTGGCCGATGAGGGGCGGCTGAGAATCGAATGGGCGGAGCGGGACATGCCTGTTCTGCGCAAGATCAGGGAGCGATTCGATCGCGATAAACCGCTGGCGGGAGTGAAGACGGGATCTTGCCTGCATGTGACCACCGAGACCGCCAACCTGATGATAACTCTGAAGGCAGGCGGGGCTGAGGTGATCCTTTGTGCGTCGAACCCGCTTTCCACTCAGGATGACGTGGCTGCCGCACTCGTCAAGCACTATGAGATCCCCGTCTTCGCAATCAAGGGCGAGGACAACGAAAGCTACTATTCCCACATCAATGCGGTCCTCGATGCCGCACCGGATGTAACCATGGATGACGGTGCCGATCTCATTTCGACTCTGCATAGCGAGAGGGAAGAGCAGGCGAAGAAGGTCTGGGCCGGGGCCGAGGAAACCACCACCGGTGTTATCCGCCTGGAAGCCATGGCGGAAGCTGGCGTTTTGCTCTTTCCGGTTATCGCAGTAAACAACGCAATGACCAAGCACCTCTTCGACAACCGCTTCGGGACGGGTCAATCCACGCTCGACGGTATCCTGCGCGCGACCAACGTCCTTCTCGCCGGCCGCAAGGTTTCGGTATTCGGCTACGGCATGTGCGGCAGGGGAGTGGCCTCGCGGGCGCGGGGAATGGGAGCCCTGGTAAACGTAGTGGAAACCGACCCATTGCGGGCGTTGGAAGCGGTCATGGAGGGATTTTCGGTTAGCGGGACAATGCAAGCGGCACAAACCTCAGACCTTTTCATAACGGTTACCGGCGACATACACGTCCTCCGGAGGGAGCACTTCGAAGCCATGAAGGACGGAGCGATCCTCGCCAACTCGGGGCACTTCAATGTCGAAATAGACATACCGGTTTTGCAGGAAATGGCAACCGGTTCCAGAAGGGTGAGAGAAAACGTCGAGGAATTCCTGATGCCGGATGGCAGAAAAATATATCTTCTCGCGGAAGGGCGGTTGGTCAACCTGGCGGCGGCCGAGGGCCATCCGGCTTCCGTAATGGACATGAGTTTCGCCAACCAGGCCCTGGTTGTGGAATATGTGAAGGAAGCCCATTCCAACCTCGAAAATTGTGTTTATGACGTGCCGGAGTCGTTGGATCGTGAGATAGCACGGCTGAAACTGCAATCCATGGGAATCGAGATAGATGCCCTCACGGCTGAGCAGCAGGAGTACCTTTGCTCGTGGGAGATGGGCACCTGAGCGAATTCCGCGCTGTCGACTGGCGGGATGGCAAAGTAATCCTTCTCGACCAGACCCGCCTTCCTCATGAAGAGAGCTACCTCGAAATCAACGATTGGCGGGAGGTAGCGGAGGCGATCAGGAGCATGCGGGTGCGGGGAGCGCCGGCCATAGGGATCGCAGCGGCTTACGCAATGGCCTTGGCGGCTGCCGATTCCCGGGATGTCTTCGCTGCCGCCGACGAGCTCGCCGGGACCCGGCCTACCGCCGTCAACCTCTTCTGGGCGATCGAACGCATGAAGAGGGCTGCGAGCGAGGCGGAGCCCGGTCAACTCGCGCAGCGGCTCCTCCAAGAGGCGAATGCGATAGCGGCGGAGCAGGATGCGGCCGATCATACTATCGGGGAATTGGGAGCCGAACTCCTACCGGACGATTGTCGCGTACTCACTCATTGTAATGCGGGTGGCCTGGCCACCTATTCTTTCGGGACGGCTCTCGGCGTTATCAAGGCGGCGCACAGGCAAGGCAAGCAACTGTTCGTATGGGTGGATGAAACCCGGCCCCTCCTTCAGGGTGCAAGACTCACCGCATGGGAGCTCGAGCGCGAAGGAGTCCCAATGGCCCTCATAACGGATAATATGGCGGGCCATCTCATTAGTACCGGACAAGTGGACGCGGTGATAACCGGAGCCGATCGAATAGCGGCGAACGGAGACACGGCCAATAAGATAGGGACTTACGGCCTGGCGGTCCTCGCCAATCGTCATCGCATCCCCTTCTATATTGCGGCACCCCTTTCCACGGTCGACTTGAGTATTCCAGACGGGCGTTCCATTCCCATCGAGGAACGCGAACCCGACGAGGTGAAGAGCCTGGGCGGGAAGCAGATCACAGGCGACAAGGTCGCCGCCCGAAATTTTGCCTTCGATGTCACACCCGCTGAATTGATTTCAGCTATCATTAGTGAGAAGGGCATTATACGGCAGCCGCTTGAAGCCGGGATGCGAAAACTCGCTATGGAGGACGACGGAAGATGAGGGCTATGATTCTGGCCGCGGGCTTGGGAACCAGGCTGCGCCCTTTGACCGAAGAGATCTCGAAGCCTATGGTTCCTATCGCCAACAAACCGGTCATGGAGCATATCGTCGAGCTTTTGCGCCAACACGGTTTCGGAAAGATATTCGTAAACCTCCACTACCATCCCGATGTGATCACCAATCATTTCGATGATGGTTCATACTGGGGCGTTTCCATCACCTACTCCTACGAGGAAGAGCTGATGGGGACGGCGGGGGGTGTGAAAAGGCTGGCTGAGCAACTCGGAAGTGATACCTTCCTTATCATCAGCGGCGATGCCCTCACGGATCTCAACCTCACCGAACTCATGAAATTCCACAAGGGACATGGCGGAATCGCCACCATGGTTATAACTCCCGTCGATGATCCATCCAAATACGGGGTGGTGATCACGGAAGAAGACGGCTTGATCCGCGGTTTCCAGGAGAAGCCAAGCCCACAGGAGGCGAGGAGCCACGTCGCCAACAGCGGTATTTATGTCTTCGAGCCGGAGGTGCTGGAGATGATCCCCGAGGGAGAGTTCTACGATTTCGGGAGGGACCTCTTCCCGAGGTTCCTGGACGAGGGGATCGACTTCTACGGGTACCTTCATAAGGACTACTGGAACGACGTCGGCAGTATGGAGGAATACAAGCAAGGCAACTTCGATGCCTTGACCGGGAAGGTCAAGGTCAAGATACCCGGGGTTCGCCTTGGCGACGATGTCTGGATAGGCGAGGGGACGGTTATCGAGGAAGGCGTGATCATGGTCGGTCCGATCTGCGTCGGGAGCCAATGCCTGGTCAAGAAAGGCGCCAAGCTCTTTGGGCCTCTGGTGATCGGCGACCGTACTTTTATCGCCGAGGGGGCCACGCTCTATCGGGGCATAAAGTGGGGGGACGGCTATATCGGCAAGGATGCGCAGCTTATGGATAGCATAGTCGGCTGGGATGCCGAGATAGGGCAGGGAGCCACCCTCCTTTCCGACAGCGTCGTCGGCCACGGGACGATAATCGGAGACGGCAGCATAATACATCCCAGCGTAAGCATCATGCCCGGTTCGATAATAGAAAAAAACCTGCATTTCACCGGCGAAGAAGAAGAAGAAGCCTAAACCTACACAAAGGTGTCAGGCACCTTTGTGTAGGTTTCTCTTTCTTTGGATTGAAACTAAAGTTGACTGCTTGTGGAAAACGAAATAAATAGCTAAGAACATTCGGACAAGCTATTGACATAATAGTAAAACATATATAAGTTATACTATTATGATAAAGGCTTCGATTTATGAGCTCTTCTTTCCCACCAGGTGTGCGGGATGCGGCGTCTCTTCCGGCCGATTTCTCTGCCCCGAATGCAACTCGGTCTTTCCTCTCATAAACGGCCCCGCCTGCCTGCGCTGTGGCAAACCGACCATCTATGAAGTCGAGGATTGCTTGGAATGCCGGGACCGCATTCGTTATCTGGATCGAACGGCGGCACTCGCGGTTTACGAGGAGCCGATGAGAGCAGCGATACACAAACTCAAGTACGGCAACGGATGGAGGCTGGCAAGACCCCTGGGGGCTATGGCGGGAGTGAGATTGGCGCCTCTACTGCAATCGTCAAAACCCGTAGTGACCTTTGTTCCAATGAATAAACGAAAGCGGCGAGCCAGGGGATACGACCACGCCGAGAAACTGGCCGAGAATATCGCCATGAGCCTGGGTCTTTCAAGCGCCCGGTTATTGTTGAGAATCAGGGCCACCAAAGCCCAGGCCGGATTGAGCCACAAGGCGCGGCGCCAAAACGTGAGGGGCGCTTTTGAGCTGGTGGGCGAGCCCTTGAGTGGGCAGGACATTATCCTGGTAGACGATATTCTCACCACCGGCTATACCTTATCGGAATGCGCGGGGGTATTGAAGAAGGGGGGAGCGGGCGAAGTCATCGCCTGTGTCCTCGCCCGCGACCTTATCTCAGGCGGCCCAGCCCTCCCCTCGGCCGGGCAGAATCACCCCTTGAGGGGTCAATAGGATGGAGATCAATGACGATAACAATCTTAGGTTGGAAGGAGACAAAAGAGATGCAAATATCTGACCGCGAAATCAGGGAATCTCTAAGACTGCTGTTCGAGCGGCCGATCGGGAATAATTCACACCGGGCGGTCGATCAAGATATAAGCCGCCTGGTCATCAGTGAGCTGGAGAATCTTCCCGACACGCGCCGGCATGTAGTGATCGCTTTGAAAGAAGCTATTGAGAAGAAGAGTTACTATGTGCCCGAAGAGGAAGTGGCACAACAGATAATCGGTCGCTTCCTGGCTGACAGCTTGCGTTGATTAGACCCCTCTCAATTAGGTGCCGTGTCTTGAATCTCCACTCAACCGGACATTCTTCTGAACCGCCCCGACTTTTCCGGAGGCTCCAAGTTTTGAGAACATTGAGTAATGAATACTGGCTCAATGTTTGGAGAGGAAGGAGCCATGAAAGGAAAAAGATATCCGGAGGAGTTGAAGGAACGGGCGGTACGCATGGTCTTCGAGCACGGGGATGAATACCCGACGCAGTGGTCGGCGATATGCTCTATCTCCGGCAAGTTGGGAATGGCCTCAGAGACGTTGCGCCGCTGGGTGAGGCAGGCCGAGAC
>MELM01000059.1:0-315 GCA_001767605.1 Candidatus Solincola sediminis
GACGTTGCGGTGGGGGCTACCACCCGGGCCACCGTGAACGTGAACGGGGTAGTGGGCCCGGATAAAAACGTATCGGTCAAGGTGGAGGCTGACTCCCCCATAGTGGCGGAGCGGCCTATGTACTTCAACTACAACGGGGTCTGGACGGGGGGACACGACGTGGTGGGGTTCGCGCCGTAGGGCTCTTAGGAGCTAAAGGGTTCTAGGTGGCACTGGCTAAATAAGGCCATCACGGTGGCTAAAATTGCGGCTATCACGTCGCTAAATCTCGCAACACACCGCAACTCACCGCAAATCACATAAGAAAACCGAAGA
>MELM01000059.1:389-2444 GCA_001767605.1 Candidatus Solincola sediminis
CCGTTTTCATATAGAATCGGTATTCTAATTGATAGGAGCAGGGCCAGGGGATCCTTCCATCATTTTTCGTTACCACACTCTCGCATTTGGGATGATATCCTCGCCGGCTTTCAACCATTCGTTGTAGCCGTCTCCGGCTCAGGGCTGGTAATCTTTACCAATCTGGAAAGCATGGGCAAGCTTATCGCGCAAAGTCCAGTAGCTCAAACTCCCGCCATCATAGACAATGGGCTCTATCTTAGCGAGATCCGGCCGTCCGTCACTTAAGTAATCCTCTGAGCTGTAAGCCTCGACTATCTCCCCGATGAAGACCTCGTGCGAGCCGCCCAGGTCGAGGACTTTCGCGAGCTTGCACTCCAGGTTGAAGGGGCTCTCCTCGATCATGGGCGCGGTTCTGAGCTCGCCGTAGAAGACCTCAAATACTTGCGACTTATCGACCTTGGCGCCTGAGTAGATCCCGCAATAGTCCGTCGCCTCTACCATGGCTGCCGAAGCTGCATTCACGCTGAAGGCCTTGTTCTCCTTGATGCCGTCGCTTGAGAAGCGGTTCTTACGTATGGCGACCTCGATCATGGGCGGAGCATGGCCTACGATACCCACGTAGGCGATGGAGAGAAAATTAGCTTTCCCCTTGACGTTCGCTCCCACGAGCACGACGGGCATGGGAAAGAGAAAGCTTCCCGGACCCTGCTTTACCTTGGCCATTTCGTACCTCCCTGAAAGTCGGTTCTGTACCGTGCTATATTTTACCCTTTCTTCGAGTTAGGCTTCCGCACTGCGCTCCGGTAGATACTATAAGCGAATAATCTCAAGAAATGGGGTCGAAATAATCCAAACTGCTCACCCCACACGTAAACGGCAGGTCATCATTATACTCATCTACCAGAATTTACCATAGGAATGCGCCTGGGGGTCTTGAAAACCGTTGGCCCTCGCGAGGGGTAACTTGGGTTCAAATCCCGTCCTCTCCGCCACATCTATCGCTACCTGTCGCAAGAAACCGTTATGCTATTATGAAGAAGAAAGCGGTTCTTAGTCTTCTAGGGATAGGCAAATGGACATCAGCGAGATATTAGAGAATAAGCGAAGTGCAATACTGGATATCGCTGCCAGGCACGGTGCTCTCAACATACGGGTCTTTGGTTCAGTGTCCCGTTCAGAGGCTGGCCCTGAAAGTGACGTGGATTTTCTAATAGAACTGGAACCGGGGCGTACCCTTCTTGATCATGCAGCCCTCTATCTCGAACTCAAGCAGCTACTCGGATGCGAGGTTGATGTAGTTACGGAAAAGGGACTTCGCCCTCGGATTCGCGACCGCGTGCTCAAGGAGGCAATCTCGATATGAGGGACGATCGGGAGCGCCTTCGAGATATTCTCGAGGCCATCGAAAGGATCGAGCGCTATACGAGCAAAGGCCGCGAGGAGTTCATGCAAGACGAGTTGATCCAGACCTGGGTTGTACATCATATCCAGATAATAGGGGAGGCCGCGAGAAAGCTTTCCGAAGAGGCTCGCTCAGAACATGATGAAGTCCCATGGCCTGCGATTATCGCCATGCGCAATATACTGGTACATGACTACTTCTCGGTCGATATCGACGAGGTATGGTCGACGATTGAGCGTGACATACCACCACTCAAAGTTGAAGTATCCTCGATCCTTGAAGAGTAAGGGGCTTGATCACCGGTGGGTCGCGAAGCCCCGGGGGCTCCAACGGTACGAACCCCTTCCTCCCTTGAAGGGGATCATGCCCATTTCGCTACAGTCCCGCTTACTCGAAGCAGCAGCTGTAGCATCCTATTAAACTGTGCTCAAAATGTGCTTAACACAAGGGCAAATATCGTCACATAATGTTACGTACCGCTAAAAATAATACAAACACGCTGGTCAGCGAAACGGCTATCTACCAGCGAAAACACGCTGTGAGCGTTTGCGGTCTTGAAAACCGTTGGGCTTTTAATGGTCTCTACTTTAATGTGAGATCCGCCGTCCCCTCGATTTGCCCGTCGGAAGAACGCGACTACTGTGCGTTTTTCCTTAGCATGGTGCCGGCTT
>MELM01000059.1:2549-3918 GCA_001767605.1 Candidatus Solincola sediminis
TGTGCGTCCATCATCAAAAGATCGGCGGCGGATGCATAGTAGATACGCGATCCCCATTCCGTCAATACCTGGTGGACCAACATCGTCTTTCCGACCTGGCGAGGTCCGGCCACCGCTTGGATTAAGCGCCGGCGTTCGCGTAAGCGTTTGGCCAAGACCTTCGCATACGGCCGTTCATACCCGTCCGACAATTTACTCATCATATTGAGTAAATCACCTGTTTTTGGAAAAGCTCACGTGCCTCGAAAGCCGTTGTTCTTCTCGGTTGAACTCATGAATGCGTTTATGGCCTGTGTCCAAATTGTGCCTATTTTCGATCATAATGCTGAAGATCTTAGCGTCATTATTAGCTGGTATAATGCCTCCGAGTTGATTTGTGCATAGAATAAATGGGCAAAAGGGGGTTATCGTATTACGTGAAGTATACGATAATAGTATGGGAAAAAGATATCGGATAAACGAGATATATATTCACGATAGAATTGAAGCGAAACTGTTAAAGAAAAAGCCTAGCATACGTATTAGGGAAATATACCAAATCTTAGAAGATGAGTATGTTAAGCAAGTACCGGATAATTCAAAAGGATACGGGTTCAGGCTTGTGGTTTATGGCCGCACTTACGGGGGAAGATGTTTGATCATATGGCTTTATCCAGAAGATATGAGGAGAGGTTGTTGGAATCTAGCAACGGCCAGAGAGGCTAATGAAAATGAGAAAAAAAGATACTTTCAGTGATAAAGAGATAGAGGAAATGGAAAACACGACTCTTGATGAACTGCTTGAAAAGGAGAAACCGCGCAAGCCTAAGCTGCCCCGTAAGGGCGTGAAAATGGTCGCTTCGGTAAGGCTTGACCCGGAAACCCTGTCTAAGCTGGATGAGTATGCTGAAATCCTAGGCGAAAAGACTACTGTAATTGCTCGGGAATTAATACGGGAAGGTCTGGAGGCGGGAGGCCTCCGACTTTCTCCGCGATTGCTTATGGAAATGGCCTTTGAACGTTTGAGCATTCAGGGGACAACGGAGACCGAGAACTCACTCGGCGCTGTTGTTAGAGAGCTATATGTGGAACCAGATCATATTATCAATGAAGCCGCCGCCATCGAGCGTGAAGAGAAAGATCCGCTGGAGGGTGGTGTAGGGAGTACATCGTACCTGATCGCTCACGGATAGTAATGGAGGATGAATTGGCTGGAGAAAACATTTTAGAAGTTACCATGTTGCTTTGCGATTCTGCGCAAGTATCTGGTGGCAAATTATATATCTTGGGTGGAGGATGGAATATCTGCGGGGCTGGCTTACCATCCATGGCGGTTGCAGTATTAATAGAAGTACCTTGGGATATGGCAAACCGCTCTTTTGAATGGAAA
>MELM01000059.1:4016-5076 GCA_001767605.1 Candidatus Solincola sediminis
CTTGAAGAAGGGCCAAATGCTTAATGTACCACTTGCTATGAACGCTGCCGGAATCCTCCTTCAGGAATCAAGGGGTTACTACTGGACATTCGATATTGATGGCATCGAGCACGGACGTGTTTCTTTCATCACAAAGGAAAGATCACGTGGGTGAGGCCATATAACATGCCTTGAAAACCGTTGGGCTCCTAAACGGGCTCTACTTTAATGTGAGATCCGCCGTCCCCTCGATTTGCCCGCCGGAAAAGGCGACTACTGTGCGTTTTTCCTTAGCATGGTGCCGGCTTGGGTTTCGGGAAGAACACTTCCATCCTCCACGACCGGGAGGCCGTTAATGAGGACCATCTCCAGTCCCTCCGGGTCGCGCTCCGGTGCTCGGAAGCAGGCATTTGTGCGGAAGGCCTGTGCATCCATCATCAAGAGATCGGCGTAGAAGCCCTCCTTCACGAGACCGCGTCTCTCCAAGCCGAAGAACTGCGCCGGCAGTGAGGTCAAGCGCCTGATCGCCTCGGGGAGGCTCACCAACTTCTTCTCGTTGACGAAGCGACCGATGAACTTGGGATAGCAGCCATAGAAGAGGTACAAAGGCTTCCCCATTCCCATGAGGATGGTGTCGGTGGTGATCATGGTTTGGGGATCCTCAAGAGCCGGGAAGGTGTAGCGCTCGCTGAAAGCGTCGTCGGGTTCGGACATGGACTCGAATACCAGTAGCTTGCCGTCCTCCTCCAGCAGGAGGTCGCACATGACGTCGAAGGGGTGCTTGCCTTGTTCCTTCGCAATATCGGTGAAGAGACGCCCCTCGAGATGCTTGTTCTTATCGCCGTGTACGGCCATCACCGTCACAGCGTCCCAACCTAATAAGCGGATAAAGTTCATAGACCAGCTGTTCTTCCCCCGGTGAGGCCAGATAGGTTTGCCTTTCTCGATGTCCCGCAGTATCTCCTTGCGCAGCAGGGGATCGGAGATGCGGGCGAGAGCCTTCTCGCGGCCGCCGTTGACGACCCAGGGAGGGAAGAAGGCCAGGAGATGGGTGAAGCCGGCGGTGGTGGGCATGATGTCC
>MELM01000060.1:0-8261 GCA_001767605.1 Candidatus Solincola sediminis
CCACCGTGCAAGCCGAAATAAGCACCTGTCAATCTGTAATTACCTCGATAACAGGCGAGAGCCTTCCCTTTTTCAGGCCTCCCGGAGGACTGATGGACGACCGGGTTAAGGGAATAATTTCCTCTATGGGCTATATTCCCGTGATGTGGAATTTCGACAGCCAGGATGCCGTGCAAACCAAGTTGAGCATCCAAGATAGGATCAACTACATCGCAAATTCAGCCCAGGACGGGAATGTAATACTCTTTCACTTCGGAGGCAAGGGCAGCCTCGAGTTGATAACAGGCATAGTGAGAGGCCTGCAGCAGAGGGGCTTTTCCTTCGTCACTCTGAAGGAGTTGTACGGATGGAAGGATGTAATACGCGGCGGTGAATCGGGGCCGGGGCTGGGGGAGCTTTCAACCCGGTTTTATTTTCCCGAGGGAAGCACGCGGCCGGGTTTTGAGGAGTGGATACTCGCGACAAACCCGGGTGATAAAGCGGCGGACCTCTCATTGCACTTCCTTTCGCAGCAAGGCAAGTCGGATAAACAATTCAGGATAGATCCCGGCGAGAGGATTTCAATTTCGGTAAACGAAGCGGTCCCCTGGCGCGATGATGTCTACACCGTCGTCGATGCCTCGGTTCCTATAGGGGTGGAGAGGATGCTCTATTTCAACCGGGGCCACGGTTTCAGCGGCGGTTCACTGGGCGCCGGCCAGAGAGAAGGCTCTCGCCGCTATTACTTCGCCGAAGGAAGCACCCGTCCCGGCTTTCAAGAATGGTTGGTCGTCCTCAACCCGTCGCCAAGTGAGAGAACGGCCGTCAAGGTCGAGATATTCGGGGAGGGGCAAACACCACAAACGGCGACGCTTACTGTGGGGCCGCTGGAAAGAATTACCAAACAGGTAAACGAGATGATTTCCGAAAAAGGGGACGTCTCGATGCGAATTACATCCGAGCTACCCATAGTGGCGGAGAGATCGCAGTATTTTACTTATGACGGAAGCATTCCGGGAGCCCATACCGGGTCGGGCTCCTCCGCCCCCCACAACGAGTGGTATTTCGCTGAAGGCACCACCCGCAACCTCTTCGAGAGTTACCTCACCCTTTTCAACCCGTGCCGCTATCCCACGCTTGTAAAAGCAATGCTGCCGGTCGCCGGTGGCGAAATGAGGCAGGAGGTCCTCGAATTGGGAGCACTGCAAAGGAAAACTTTGCACCTGAATGAGTACCTGCCGAAGGATGCGGACTACTCTGTTCACCTCCAGAGCCTCCTGCCCATAGTCGCAGAACGGAGCACATATTTTCAGACGCAGAACGTGAACGGCGGTTATTGCAGCAGCGGAATCAACTCACCACGGCAATACAGTCTCCTTTGCGAGGGGTCGACCGCACCGGGAAGCAGCGAGTGGCTGGCACTATTCAATCCGCTGGGCGGCGAACAAGAGGTGAGCGTAAGATACCTCCCGGGCGGGCAGGACCCGATCGAGCGCAAGTACCTCTTGCCCCAGCAAGGCCGTGTCACCCTCGATGTGGGTGCCGAGGCCGGACAGAACAACCAAGTGTCTATCGAAGTGATGGCGCCTCGCGGGGTGGTTGCCGAAAGATCTATCTATTTCTCCCGGTCGAGCGGGGAATAATAGTAAACCGCTTTTATTAATAAATACGGTACTAACCCAAGCACAAGTAATCAAAACATTTCGGAGGCAAGGTGGACTTAAACGGAGTTTTCGAGCCGCAGCGGGTTGCAGTGATTGGAGTCTCGCTTTCCAGCCCCTTCCACCCCGCCAATATCGTCTACAACAAGAATTATTATGGCTATGGCGCATGCTTGCTTTGCATTGCACCCGGGACAGCTGCTAAATTAATAGAAAGCGATATCGAAGGAGGTACGGTAATGGCGAGCGAACGCGAAGAAATGCTAAATGGCGAGATGGAAACTTTCGAGCAGGAATTGAGGCGCCTGGCCTCGAAGCTGGGGGAGATCTCCGGCGTGGACTGCAATTTCGGGGCCTGTGTTTTTGATCCTCAGATGAATGATGTAGAGGAAAAAATAGCAGAGGTGCAGAAACGGAAGCAGATACTCGCGGAAGTAATGGAATCGCTTAAGAACTGCGGCGTCTAAGCGAACCGGACAAACAAGATTCTAAACTCGCGGGGGGCTGTGCTCACAGCCCCCTTCACCGCCCGTTTATGGACCCCATGTTTATGTTGAGCTTTATTTAACTTCGGAGAAGGCGGTTTCCGGTGCGCCGCAAATGGGGCACTTCTCGGGTATGACGCCATCAGCCACATAGCCGCAAACGCTGCATACATAATAGTTGGGCACCTCGTCCGCAACCATGTGTTGCAGGGCTCCCTCGTACAGCTTGGCGTGCCTCTCCTCTACGTCGCGCGCGTATCCGAACATGGTGGCCGCGGCCTTATCATCCTCGGATTCGGCGTCCGCTATAAAGCCGTCATAGCTGACCTGGGCGATCTTTTCCTCCCGCGACAGGGATTCCTCGAGGTTGGCCTCAGTATCATTAATGACGCCGAGAAGCCTCAGGTTGTTATAGGCATGAACGCTCTCCGATTCGGCTATGGCCCGGAAGAGTCTGGCGACTCCGGGATAATCCTCATCCTCGGCTTTCCTGGCGAAGGCTTTCAACCTGACGGCAGCTTTCGATTCACCGGTAAAGCCGTCATAAAGATCCTTTTGGGTCTTCTCGCCCATGCTTGCTCCTTTCCCCTCCGCATAGGTGTCAGGCACCTTTGCGGACCCTAACTCCGCTTCTGCACGAAGACGTGGAATTCCCCGTCCTTTTCTTCTATTTCCAGCAGTTTGTGACCGGTCTTGCCGGTCCACGCCGGCATATCGCTTTTTATTCCCTTGTCGTCGGCAATTACCTCCAGCACTTCGCCGTCCTTCATCTCGTTGAGCTGCTGCGCGGTTTTCACTATCGGCATCGGGCAGTACAGCCCTATGCAATCCAAAACCTTATCGGCCTCCATGATTTTATCTCCCTTCCCTCTAGATGAAGAGGTTTATCTTTGATCTGGAAGCTTTTTCCACATAAGTAGCCGCCCCCACGAAATCCTCGACTTCCGAGACGAAATCCTTCTCATCGAGTCCCATCAGAGCCATGGAGGTCGTGCAGGCGAGGAAATGCACCCCCAACTCTTTAGCCATGGGGATCATCTCCTCGAGCGAGGGCATATGATATTCCGCCATCAGCTTCTTCATGGCCGCCTTGCCGCCACCGAACATATTCATTTTCGAAAGTTTCAACCGCCGGGCACCGCCTTTGTTCATCATACCCATCATTTTTTGCAGCTGGTTTTTGTCGCCGGCGCCGGTTTTTTCCTTGGTCACAACATTGAGACCCCAGAAGGTAAAAAACATGGTCACATCGATATCCATGACGGCGGCGGTAGTGGCGATGTTGAAGGCCGCGAGCGCCCTATCCAATTCGCCGCTGAAAACAACGATTGTCGCCATCTCCTTCTCTTTAGCCAATTTGCGAGACCTCCTCTTGTCAATCGGATCCACAATCGGGGCAGCACTCCTGCCCCTCCCGCATCGGCTTGCCGCATTTCGGGCAGCTCACGATATTCACCATGCACGGCTGACAAATAACCTCGGATTCCGACGTTATCTTTATTTCCCCCTCGCAATAGGGGCATTTGCATATAGTCTGCTTCTTATCCGCTTGCTCATCCATTTCAGCTCTGTCCTTTCTTACTCAAGTAGTCCTCGATGGCCTTGTGAAGGGCATCCGCCCCCAGGTTAGAACAGTGCATCTTCTGGGTGGGCAATCCCCCCAACTCCTCAGCGACGTCGTTTCGTGATATCTTCAAGGCCTCCTCGATAGTCTTGCCCTTGGCCATCTCGCTCACCATACTGGAGACGGCTATCGCCGCCCCGCATCCGAATGTCTTGAACTTGACATCGGAAAGGCGCCCGTCGTCGACCTTTATGTAGAAGGTCATCATGTCCCCGCACACCGGGTTTCCGACCTCGCCGACGCCATCGGCGTTTTCGATCTCGCCCACGTTGCGCGGGTTGGTAAAATGTTCCATTACCGTGTCGCTGTAAATAGCCATGATACTTACCCCCTCTCCTTCATGAACTTGGCGTAGAGAGGAGACATCTGTCTCAGCCTCTCCACGATCGGCGGAAAAACATCCAGTACATATTCTACGTCTTCCATGTTGTTTTCGGGGCCGAAGCTGAAGAGAATCGAACCCTGTGCCCTCTCGGGCGGTATCCCGCAGGCCGCGAGAACGTGACTCCCCTTGAGAGCCCTCGAGGTGCATGCCGATCCACTCGAGACCGCCACGCCCTGAGCGTCGAGGAAAAGCAACATGCCTTCCCCTTCGATGAACTCGACGACGAAGCTCGCGTTCCAGGGCAGCCTTTGCTTCAGGTGCCCGGTCAGGTTTATGTGTTCCAGGCGGTCAGGCAGCCCTACGATCAGCGCGTCGCGCAGGCCCCGCAAGTATTCCGATCTCTCGCCCATGCGTTCCCGCGCCAATTGGGCCGCGGTCCCCATGCCTACTATCGCCGCCACGTTTTCGGTTCCGCCCCGGCGTCCGCCCTCTTGCACCCCCCCATCCAGCAACGGGATCAAGCGTATGCCCTTTTTTATCCACAACGCCCCCGCTCCCTTGGGACCGTACATGCCGTCGGAGGCGATGCTCATCGCCTGCACGCCGAGCGCCGCTATGTCTATGGGTATATGCCCGGCGGCGGCTATCGCATCCGTATGAAAGGGGACTCCCTTCTCCATCGCAATCGCCGCTATTTCCCGAATCGGCTGGATAGTGCCTATTTCGCCGTTAGCCGTCATTATCGATAACAGCGCGGTTTCATCGTCAAGGGCCGCCGCCAGCTCGTCGAGGTCGACCACTCCATATTCGTCGGCCGGGACCGTCACCAGGTCGTATCCCTGCTTCTCGAGCGATTTAGCGGGGTTCATAACCGAAAAATGTTCGATGCCCGATATCACGATGTGCTTTCCCTTGCGCCTGGAACCCGCGATCATACCCTTTATCGCCAGATTATTGGCCTCGGTGCCGTTTGACGTAAATATGATTTCCTCCGGATTGGCGCCGATCAAGGCCGCTACCTTCTCCCGCGATTCCTCCACGGCCGTTTTGGCATCGTCGCCCCAACGGTGAAGCGACGAGGGGTTGCCGAACGATCCGGCAAGGAAGGGGAGCATGGACTCTTGTACTTCCTCGGGAAGAGGCGATGCCGCATAGTGATCCAGGTAAACTGCTCTCATGATCTCTTGACCCCCTCGAACAATTCATGACGGACGTTCAACTCCTCGGCCATAGCTTTGGTATCCGAAGTACTGAGAGTACAAGATTGCATGTCGCAGATCTCCGCTCGCGCCTGGCCGGTTTCATCCAATTTCAGCTCCGGCAATAATCTCGGGAGCGGCGACAGTAGGGCGACTTCCAGGAAATCGCCTGCTTCTTTTGGCGAAGGTGACAGTAGCCTGATCAACAAAGGTCCCTTTACGAAAAAGTTTATCGCCCGTGCCAGCGGTGCAGCCAATATACCATAAGATTGTGATTCGGTCTTCCATCCGGTAAGTATTCTTTTTGCCATTTCGTGCCAGGTTTCGTCACCTGTCAGGACCCAAAAATGAAGCATGGCCTCCGCGCCTCTTGCCTGGCTCGTGGGCTCCGCCGAATCCGGTTTCAATCCCGGCAGTGTGGAAGGCGCCGCGGTATCTAGCAGCTCCCCATTCGTTTCATCCCAGTAGTCTTCCCTGATGATCCGCATCAACTCTTGTGCGTGCTCGAAATAATCTTTGTTGCCCGTCAAACCATAGGCCTGCATGAAAGCGAGCGCAGTCGACACCTGGTCGTCGAGAAGGCCGAATCGTTTCGGTAAGCCGATGTTGTAGTGCGCCATGCCCCCTGCCTCGCGGAACGACTCCGACCACAAGAAATCGAGTGCCCGCATACCGATATCCGTGTACTCGCGATTATCGAGAAGGGCGCCGGTCTGGATAAAGACGATGGCCGCCTGGGCAGCCCAGTCGGTATAAACGGTCTTATCGACCGCGGGACTTTTCATTCGCAGCCTTTCCTCCGGCAGGGCGTTGTAGTAGGCCTCATCCGCATCCTGGCTGCCATAAAAACGTGATTGCCCGTCGCTCAGTGTCTTTTTGATGTACTCTGCGGTTTTGATCGCCGCCTCGCGGAGCAAAGGGAAACCCATGGTCTTATAGGCCCTTAATAGAACCGATAGCAGAGCGACATTATCGGAAAGCATTTTTTCGTAGTGGGGAAGCGTCCAATCGCGCGTGGTCGAATAGCGGAAGAAGCCACCCTCGCCCTCATCCATCAGGCCGCCCCTGAGCATCCCTTCGAGAGTACTACGGGCGAATGAAAGGAAATCTTCGCCATAGCCGTCCATATAGAGTTCGAGGGCCAGTGCTATGCTTTCGGCTTGAGGGAACTTGGGAGCGTCTCCCAGGCCGCCATAATCCCTGTCCCATGCTCTGAGGATGGCATAACCGATATCCGTCACGATATCGGGCTCGGGTCCTTCCTCGATCACCTTGGTCAGGAGCAAATCCTCCTCGGGCACATTTATCGTAACCTTGTGTTCTTTCCAGAGATTGGAAACCCTGACCAGGATACTTCTCATTCCGGCTGGCGGAACATAAGTGGTTCCCGCCAGGACGGCAGCGTCCGGGGAGAGGAAGACCGTGCTCGGCCACCCCCCCTGGTTATAGCGGCTGTTGATGTCCGGATTGCGGTCGCTGTCCACTCTTATCGGTACGAACCTCTCATTCACGAGGTCAATCACCTCTTGATCGGAGTACGAAGCCTCGTCCATTTCATGACACCAATGGCACCAGACCGCTGATATGGATAAGAGAATCGGTTTATCTTCAGCCGAGGCCTTGGCGAAAGCTTCCTCGCTCCAGGCCTGCCATCTTATCTCGGCCGCCCGGTTGGAGCGGGGACTGAAGCGAAAATCATCCATTACGAATCATCTCCTTATAAACCGAAGGGGGCGCTCTTCCACGCCCCCGTATCCTTTCTTGAAGGCCGCGCTATCCCGGCCGCTCTCACAAGCCCGATACTCTACCCTTTTTCATCCTTCTTCGACTGCGGCTTTTCAGGTTGTTCCTTTCGCATCTGCATCTCCATGTTCACACATGGGAATTTCGAATCAGCGCAGTGGGGGCAACAGAGGCCTCCCTTTTCCTTCGATTCCTTTTTTCTCATGCTACCTCCCTAATAGTCATCATTCCCTAATGTAAGAATAAATACTCTCCAGCCAGTAGCATATGACCCATGTCACCCTACACAAAGGTGTCAGGCACCTTTGTGTAGGGTGACACCTTTGTGTAGGTAAGTCACCCTCCTACACAAAGGTGCCTGACACCTTTGTGTAGCTAGGCACCTTTGTGTAGCTTTAGATGCCTTCGAAGTAGGAGAGCAGGGCACTCTTGTCCTGCACTGTGAGGCACTTGTCCTCGCCGAGGCTTATGATGTCTTCTTTCTTAAGGCGTGACATGATGCGGGAGACGGTCTCCTCGGTTGAGCCGACGAGGCCGGCGATATCACGGTTGGTCAGGGGCGTGTTAAGCACAATGCCGCACTTATCGGTGATGCCCCTCTCGTCGATCATCTTCAACAGAACGCAGGCTATCCTTCTTTCCACCTTCTCGCCGGCTATGCAGCGGTCTTTATAATAGGCCTGGTCGAGTTTCTGGATAATCAGCCTTATAAGATAAAGGGCGAACAGGGAATCCTTGGAGGCCAGCCATTGCAGGTCATCCCAAGTTACCCGCCACACCTCCGAATCCTCCCTGGCCACGCTGGAGTAAGAGTAGACACCTTCCTCGTAAAGCGCTCCCTCGCCGAAAATCTGTCCGGGATAGAGAAAATTCAAGATATAGAGCTTGCCGTCGCCGTGGACTATGTTGGTTTCGACAAGGCCCGATTCAATCAGGTAGAGGTGGGTGGCTTCGTCCTGATCGATGAAAATATATTGCTCGCGATCGATGCTCTCCGGCTTGAAAAATTCCCTCGCCTCGGGGCGAAGCGGCTCGTCCAGATGATTTAAAAACTCCCGCAAGTAATTCTCTTCCATGGTACTACCTCCATACACAAGACAGTTACATGCTAGATTATTATTACCCTAAGCAGAGCAGATCAATCAATCCTTTGATGCGTGGGTTGACAAAGCAACCCTTGAAGAAGGCCACTTTATCTGTATAATATTGAGGAACGTCAACCCGAGCCTAAAACCTTGCAAGGCC
>MELM01000060.1:8318-8798 GCA_001767605.1 Candidatus Solincola sediminis
AACTAAGAGGTGAAGCCGGACTAAGCCAGCAATATCTGGCAGACAACCTTGGCGTTTCTCGCTCTTCGATCTCTCAGATTGAAAACGGAGAAAGGAAAATCACGGCCGAAGAGCTATTGAAACTATCCAGGTTTTTCAACACATCGTGCGAAAATTTGCTGGGTGTCGAAGGGGAGCCGGAAATAATCATCATAAGGGAAAAAACGATGCCCAAGAAGCCGGAGATAAGAATCAACGTTCCTCAAAAGAATGTGTCAAAGTTCAAAGAGGTTCTGTTATACATACTCAATAGAGTTGGATCAAAGCCGAATATCGGCGAGACGGTCCTATACAAACTCCTCTATTTCATCGATTTCGACTTCTACGAAAAATACGAAGAACAACTGATAGGAGCCACTTACATAAAGAATGCCCACGGGCCTACGCCAAGAGAATTCAAAACCATAGTCGACACGATGATCAAAAACGAAGAGACAGAAA
>MELM01000060.1:8811-9237 GCA_001767605.1 Candidatus Solincola sediminis
TATTTACCACTCAGGGAACCGGATCTCACAAAACTAAGTGCGAGTGAGATAAAGATGATCGATGAAGTCTTGAATAGACTGTCGGGCATGAATGCCACTCAAATAAGCGACTATTCTCATGGTGATGTTCCCTGGCTGACTACTGAGAATGGGAAGGCGATAGAATACGAGTCGGTCTTCTACCGCGCTGCTCCTTATTCGGTAAGAGAATACAAAGACGATGAAATTCAATGAGGTCGAACAGATCCCGGAATTCCAAAGGGACCTCAAGAAACTCCAGAAGAAATACAAAACGCTCAATGAAGATCTGCATAATTTCATAACCGCCGGACTGATTCCATTTCATAAATTGGGCATTGATACGAGGGGGATTGTCAGAATCCCCGGTCTCGCTGTGGAAAACCCGTGCGTCTACAAGGTAAGAAA
>MELM01000060.1:9243-9385 GCA_001767605.1 Candidatus Solincola sediminis
CTGCCGTTCTCTCAAAGGTACCGGAAGCAAGTCGGGAATAAGAGTTGTCTACGCCTATTTCAAAGAGACGGACAAGCTCGTTTTCATTGAGATTTATTTCAAAGGTGATAAGGAGAACGAGGACAGGCAAAGGATTCTGAAA
>MELM01000060.1:9401-10773 GCA_001767605.1 Candidatus Solincola sediminis
GCTGAAGTCGATTTATTGCATCACGTGGAGATTTGATTGGTTGCCGGGTTGACAAAGCAACCCTTGAAGAAGGCCACTTTATCTGTATAATATTGAGGAACGTCAACCCGAGCCTAAAACCTTGCAAGGCCCGGGAGCTTCTTATTTAATTGAAAAGCAGGGCGTCAGGCCCCCGCAATGCAGGATTCTTCGTAGTTATAGTACGGGGGTCTTGCAAACTATCAGGCGCCTGCCCCCCGCAAGATCAATAAAACCTGGAGGATGGAGATGTCCAAGGCGAACCTGGATTTCTTTAAAGGACTCCCACAGGTGGAGGACGTTCGCACCATAATGACCTGCTTTCAATGCAGCTCATGCGTGGCCGACTGCCCCGCCGCCGCCCACTCCAAGCGCTTCAATCCCCGGGACATAATGCTGAAAGTGATCCTCGGTCTCGAGGACCAACTGATCGTCCAAGATTCCGTAGTTTGGGACTGCGCCACCTGCTACACCTGCATGGAGAGGTGCCCGCAGGGGGTCCGGCCCATCGAGGTCATAACCGCGGTGAAGAACGAACTCGCCCGCCGTAACTTGCTCCCTGCGGAGATCGCCGGCGCCGCCGAGAACATTCGCACCACCGATCGCGTGATAGTAAATTCCGATGCTATCGAGCGCCGCCGCCAGGAATTGGGGCTAGCACCCTACGCCTGCGAGGGCAAGTTGATAAAAGAGGTCGTGAAGTAAATGGAGAGCTACGCGCTTTTCCTAGGCTGCCTGATACCCATGAAGCTGCCCTGGATAGAGGCCGCCTCACGTTCGGCCCTGACCAAGCTGGGCATCGAGCTCAAGGACCTGGAAGGATTTTCCTGCTGTCCCGAACCCTGGAACTTCAAGGGAGCGGACGTCGAGGCCTGGCTCAAAGTGGCCGGGCGCAACCTGGCGGTCGCCGAGGCCAAGGATGCGAACATCATGACCCTGTGCAACGGCTGCTCGGCCACACTGATCGAAGCCGGGCACCTGCTTTCCAATGGGAGCGAAGCCGCGCGGGACGCAAAGAAGACGCTTGCGGCGGCCGGTTACAAATACGAGGGAAAAACCAAGGCACACCACGCCGTGACTATATTAGACAAAGAAAAGATCGAGGCCAGCTGTACAAGCAAACTCACCGGCCTCAAGGCCGCCGTGCATTACGGGTGCCACCTGCTCAGGCCTTCGGACGTCATGGGCGTCGACGATCCCTTCGAGCCCACCTTCCTGGACAACCTGGTGGAGGCCACCGGAGCGGAATCGATCGCTTATCAAGGCAAGATGGCATGCTGCGGCAGCGCCAGCCTCGACAAAGACGTTTCCCTGGGCATCGCCCGCGACAAGATAACGGCCATGGAAGCGGCGG
>MELM01000060.1:10873-11137 GCA_001767605.1 Candidatus Solincola sediminis
CCTCCATTACTTCCAGCTACTGGCACTGGCCCAGGGCGAGGATCCCGCCAAGATCGGCCTCTCCAGGCACAAGATAAAGACAGACCCCGTCTTGAAGGCGGTGGCGAAATGATAGAGGTGAGGTTCCACGGCCGTGGCGGCCAGGGAGCTGTGGCATCGGCGGAGATGCTGGCGGTATCGGCCATAGGCGAGGGCAAGTACGCCCAGGCCTTCCCGAGCTTCGGGCCGGAGAGGCGGGGAGCGCCGGTTGTTGCTTTCTGCCGC
>MELM01000060.1:11249-13032 GCA_001767605.1 Candidatus Solincola sediminis
AAGATCGCCATCAACACCTGCACCCCGCCGCAGCAACTGGTAGAAACTTACAAGTTTTCCAACTGCGCACTGGCTACGGTAGATGCCAACGAGATCGCGCTGCGCATCATCGGCCGGGCCATCACCAACACGGCCATGCTCGGCGTTCTTCTCAAAGTCGAACCGGTGGCCAAGCTGGAATCGCTCTTCGAGCAGATCAACGAACGTTTCCCCGCCGTGGCGGAAAAGAATATCAAGGCCCTGCAAGAGGCCTACGACGGGACCAAGGTGACCGAGCTTACGCCGGCCAAGGCGGCCAAAGGAGGAAGTTAGTTGGCGGACCTTCCCACCTGGAAAACCATAAACCACGCCTGCCTGGTGTTCACGCCCGGTAACACGGTCGAGTACTTGACCGGCGACTGGCGCAGCATGCGCCCGGAGCGCACCGACGAAAAATGCGTGAAGTGCGGCGAGTGCTGGATGTACTGTCCGGACGCCGCTATCTATATAGATGAAAACGGCTACTACGCTGTGGACTACGACTATTGCAAGGGCTGCGGCATCTGCGCCAAGGAATGTCCGCATGGCGCGATAGTCATGGTCGAGGAGTGTGAGTAATGGCCAAGCGAGTGGGAATCGAAGTATCCATCGCCGTATCGGACGCGGTCACGCTCTGCGATGTCGACGTGGTGGCGGCCTACCCGATCACGCCGCAAACCCACATCGTCGAGCACCTCTCTGAGTCGGTGGCCAACGGCGACCTCGACGCGGAATACATCAGGGTGGAGTCGGAGCACTCCGCCATGTCCTGCTGTATCGGCTCCTCGGCGGCCGGCGCGCGCACCTTCACGGCCACCGCCTCACAAGGTTTGGCCCTCATGAGCGAGATGCTCTACATCGCATCGGGAATGCGCCTGCCCATCGTGATGACTTTAGCCACGCGCACCCTGTCCGCGCCCCTCACCATCTGGGGCGACCAGAGCGACGTCATGAGCGTGCGCGACTGCGGCTGGATTGTTATCTTCGCGGAAAACGGGCAGGAGGCTTTCGACATGACCGTCCAGTCCTTCAAGATAGCCGAGGACGAGCGCGTGCTCCTGCCGCTCATGCTTTGCATCGACGGCTTCAACCTGAGCCACGTGATCGAACCGATAGAGATAATGGACCGCGAGGAAGTATCGTCCTTCCTGCCGCCCCATAACGCCAAGTACCGCCTCGACCCGCACAACGTGCTAACCATGGGCGCATTCACCATGCCGGAATATTTCATGGAGATAAAGAAGCAGCAGGACGAGGCGCTAAAGGACTCATACAAGGTCATAAGGGAAGTGTGGAACGACTGGGGCAAGCGCTTCGGCCGCACCTACACGCCACTGCAGACCTATCTCACCGATGATGCGGATATCATTCTGCTTATTGCTGGTGCCTTCGCCGGCACGGCGCGCATAGCGATAGATCGCCTGAGAGAAAAAGGCATAAGGGCCGGGCTTGCTTCGCTTAAATTGTGGAGGCCATTCCCGAACGAGGACATCCTCCGCGAGCTTGGTGGGGCCAAGGTCGTAACCGTAATCGATCGCGCCCTTTCGGTGGGCGGGGGAGGCGGCCCCATCGCAAACGAAGTCCGCGCCGCCTTCTATCATCGGGACAAGCGCCCGGACATAGTAAGCTACGTAGCGGGCCTATCGGGACGCGACGTTATGTCCGAGCATTTCGAGGAGATGATGGAAAAATCCCTTGAGTATTCGCAAAAGAAAGAGATACCACCCTACGAAATGTACGGGGTGAGAGAATAAATGGTGCCGTG
>MELM01000060.1:13064-13136 GCA_001767605.1 Candidatus Solincola sediminis
CACGGCACCAAGGAGAGATGATGGATAACACCGAACAGGCAAAATATTTCGTACCGCGGGCGCTGCCGCTGA
>MELM01000060.1:13183-15573 GCA_001767605.1 Candidatus Solincola sediminis
GCCATTGCCTTCCGCCACATGCTGAAGGCCCTGGGGCCTAACACGGTCATTTCCGAGGCGACCGGGTGCGGCGAGATCATATCCAGCCCCTACCCGCAGAGCGCATGGCGCGTGCCCTGGATCCACTCCGCTTTCGAGAACGCGGCGGCAACCGCCGCCGGCATAGAGTCGGCCTACAAGGCACTCATGCGCAAGGGACGCATACCCGACGAGCGCGTAAACATCGTCGCGCTGGGGGGAGACGGCGGCACGGGCGACATCGGCCTGCAGGCACTGTCCGGCGCCCTCGAACGCGGCCACGATTTCATCTACATCTGTTACGACAACGAGGCCTACATGAACACCGGCATCCAGCGCTCGGGGCTCACGCCCTTCGGCGCCTCCACCTCGACCAGCCCGGCGGGCAAGATGTCCAAGGGCCAGACCACGTGGAAGAAGGACATGCCGGGGATAGCGGCCGCTCACCACATACCCTACGTAGCGACGGCCTGCACGTCATATCCCAACGATCTTTACCAAAAAGTGGTAAAGGCGGCCGAGGTGAGAGGGCCGGCTTACCTTCATATCTTTGCGCCATGCCCGACCGGGTGGCGCATCGGGTCGGAGATGACCATCGAGATCGGCCGCATGGCCGTAGAATCCGGCATCTTCAACCTCTACGAGATCGTGGACGGCGTGAAGAAGATCACGCTCGTCGTGCCGCAGCGCAGGCCCGTGCTCGATTACTTCAAGGCGCAGGGCCGCTTCCGGCACTTAAAAGAAGACGACATGGCCTACATTCAGCAGCACGTGGATGCGGACTACGAGATACTGCTGGCGCAGTCGCAGGAATAGGAAGGCAAGCGAATTGGCGAAGGATAAGAAGATGACCGGGGCCGTTCTGGTCGTCGGCGGAGGCATAGGCGGCATGCAGGCCAGCCTCGATCTCGCCGACGCCGGCTTCAAGGTCTACCTTATGGATAAAAATCCCAGCATCGGCGGCGTCATGGCCATGCTGGATAAGACCCTTCCCACCAATGACTGCTCGATGTGCATCCTGTCGCCTAAGATGGTGGAAATCGACAACCACCCCAATGTCGAATTAGTGACATACTCAGAGCTGAAGGCTGTCGAGGGCGAGGCCGGTAATTTCCAGGTAACGGTGACCAAGAAATCCCGCCTGGTGGACGAGGTGAAGTGCACCGGCTGCGGCGCCTGCGCCGAGGCCTGCATCGGCACCAAGACCGCCAACGAATTCCAGGCCGGGATGGACAAGCGGAGGGCCATCTACCTGCCCTTTCCCCAGGCGGTCCCCAAGCTCGTCCTTATAGATAAAGACGCATGTCTGCTGCTCGCCAAGGGCAAATGCGATAAGAAATGTGTTGAAGCTTGTCAGGTCGGCGCCATTGATTTCGAATTGAAGGACGTGGATGAGACACTCCAAGTGGGCGCAATAGTACTCGCAACAGGCCTTAATCCATACAATCCCGCCGGCCTGGCACCTTATCATTATTCACACCCCGACGTCATCTCGGCCATGG
This sequence comes from Candidatus Solincola sediminis, assembly GCA_001767605.1. Taxonomy (GTDB): domain Bacteria; phylum Actinomycetota; class Geothermincolia; order Geothermincolales; family RBG-13-55-18; genus Solincola; species Solincola sediminis. Next base: position 14,704 of record MELM01000060.1, read on the forward strand.
AGATGGAGCGCCTGCAGTGCGCGAGCGGGCCCACGGGGGGCGAGATAACGCGGCCATCGGACGGGACGCATCCCAAGAGCATCGCCTGGCTGCAGTGTGTGGGCTCACGTTCGATAAAGGAAGGGCAGCTTCCCTACTGTTCCGGCGTGTGCTGCGCCTACGCGGTGAAAGAGGCCATGATCGTAAAGGACCACGAGCCGGATATCGATTGCCACATCTTCTTTCACGAGGAGCGCTCATTCGGCAAAGGATACGAATCCTTCTTCCGGCGTGCCGAGGATGAATATGGCATAGTTTTCCATCGCTTTCGGGAGCCCATGGTACAGGCGGGACCGGGCGGTATCGCCATAAAAGCCGACGACGGCGAGGGCTTGCGCGAGATGCCCTTCGACATGGTGGGGCTCTCGACCGGGTTCAATCCGCCGTCCGGAATGGAGCCTTTCCAGAAAATGGGAGTAGCCCTCAACGGCTACGGCTTCCTCGAGAGCAAACCTTTCGATCCACTGGCGACCGCTGTTCCCGGCATATACGCGTGCGGCGCTTTCACCGGTCCCCGCGACATCCCGGAGACGGTAGCCCAGGCTTCCGGAGCCGCTTCCGCCGCCATGGCCCTCCTTTCCGAAGCGAGGGGCAGCATGGTGCTGGATAAGGAATACCCGGATGAGAAACAAGTAGGCGCAGACCCAAGAATTGGCGTCTTCGTCTGCCATTGCGGGACCAACATCGCGGCTACGGTGGACGTGCCCGGCGTGCGCGACTACGCAAAGGACCTTCCGGGTGTTGTTTATTCAGAAGACAATCTCTATACATGTTCCGCCGAGGGTTGCGAGAAGATAAAAGAAGCCATCGCCAAACACGACTTGAGCCGCG
>MELM01000060.1:15684-18261 GCA_001767605.1 Candidatus Solincola sediminis
GCTCCTGGGTACACAAGGACCGCCAACAGGCGACGGCCAAAGCGAAGGACCTGGTGCGCATGGCCGTCTCCAAGGCGGAGCTGCTGCGGCCGCTTCCCACCTACGACATCCCGGTTAAGCAATCGGCGCTGGTCATCGGCGGGGGTCTCTCGGGCCTCACCGCCGCACTCGATCTGGCCGAGCAGGGCTTCGAGGTGGATGTCCTCGAGAGGGAGAAAGGCCTCGGCGGCAACCTGCTGGCCCATCACAGTACTCTCTCGGGAGAAGACCCGCACGCGCAGGTGGCCGATCTCGTGAGCAAAGTGGGCTCAAACCCGAAGATCAAAATTCACACCGGCGCCGAGCTGGAGTCGGTATCCGGATATGTGGGTAACTTCAAAGCGGTCATAAAGGGCAACGGCCAGGCCATCGAGGCCGGCACCATAATCGTGGCCACGGGAGGCGTGGAGAGCAAACCCGAGGGCTACCTCTATGGCAAGAACCCCAATGTCCTTACCCAGGCCGAGTTCGAGGCTCGCCTGCACGATAAAGGCGTAAAGGAAAAAACCATAGTCATGATCCAATGTATCGGCTCGCGTAACGAGGCGCGTCCCTACTGCAGCCGCATATGCTGCGGCCTGGCTATAAAGAACGCCCTCGCCGTAAAGGAAAAAAGCCCTGAGACCGAGGTGGTCGTGCTCTACCGCGACATAATGGCCTACGGTTTCAAGGAGGATTACTATCGCAAGGCCCGCGAGGAAGGGATCATGTTCCTACGTTATGACGAGGGGCAACCGCCTGCGGTCAAGGCCGAGGGAAGCGAGCTGCTTGTTTCGCTTAAGCCGGCCGAGCTTGATTCGCAGGTAGAATTTTCCAGTGACCTGGTGGTGCTCTCGGCGGCGGTCGATTCCTCCCCCGGGGCCCGCGAGCTCTCGGAGATGCTCAAGGTACCCATAGACGGCAACGGCTTCTTCTCCGAGGCCCACGTCAAGTTGCGCCCGGTGGACTTCGCCTCCGACGGCATCTTCGTCTGCGGCCTGGCCCACGGCCCCAAGGCTATCTCGGAAAACATAGCGCAGGCCATGGGTGCGGCGGCCAGGGCGGGGGTCGTCCTCTCCAAGGGAGTATTCTCATCCGAAGGCGCGGTGGCCTGGGTGGACGAGGAAGCCTGCCGCGGCTGCGGAACCTGCGTCGAGGTCTGCCCCTTCTCGGCGATCGCGCTGAAGAAGGTGGTGGAGGCCCTGGTGGCGGAGGTCAATCCCGCACTGTGCAAGCACTGCGGGACCTGTTCGGCCTCGTGCCTCTCGAGCGCCATAACGACGCAACATTTCACGAATGACCAGATCTTCGCCATGATCAGCGCGGAGATGGAGGAATAGATATGGCCAAGGGTAACAACAAGGAGCCGCGCATAGTGGCTTTCTGCTGCAACTGGTGCGCCTATGCCGGGGCGGACCTGGCCGGCGTCTCCCGCGTGCAGTATCCGGCGAATGTGGAGATCATCCGCACCATGTGCTCGGGCCGTATGGACCCGGCCTTCGTCGTGCGCGCTTTCCAGTTGGGAGCCGACGGCGTAATGGTGGCCGGCTGCCACGAGGCGGACTGCCACTACATAAGCGGCAACAAGTACGCCAAGCGGCGGGTGGAGGAGCTTTACGAGGTCCTCGACCTGGCCGGCCTTTCCCGGGACCGCCTGCTGCTCAAGTGGATCAATGCCAACGAGGGAGCGGTCTTCGGCGAGACCATCACAGATTTCGTTGAGAAGCTTAAGGAAATAGGTCCTTCTCCACTGGGGGGCAACACCCAGGCACCGGCCGTCGAAGGTAATTTCCAGGAAATGGTAGCGTCCACCGGTGTGCTCAACTGCCTGGAGTGCGGCAAATGTACCGCCTCCTGCCCGGTGGCCAGGCGTGACCCCCGCTTCAGCCCAAGGCGCATAATTGAAGTCGCCCTCGAGGACCTGGCGGACGAGGTTGAGACCGACCGCCTGCTGTGGTCGTGCCTTACCTGTAAGATGTGCGAGCAGCGCTGCCCATCCGGGGTGGAGTTCTGCGAGTTCGTACGCGCTGCGCGCGTAGAAGCCAAGCGCTTGGGTTCCCCCGGCCGCGCTTCCCATACCGGTGTCGCCCACGACCTCATGCGCATACAGTCGGCTCCCGCTATGAAGCAGGACCGCCTGCGCTCCTATCCCGAAGGTTTGAAGATAAAAACCAAGGCGGCCAAGAAGGACGATTACCTTTACTTCGCGGGCTGCGCCTCCTATTACCAGGCACTGTACACGGAGCTTCCGGTCAAGGTGGGCGAGATCCCCGGTGACGCGATAGCCCTGCTCAACAAGGCCGGCATCGAACCGGTGGTCCTCGCCAACGAGCGCTGTTGTGGGCACGATCTCTTGTGGAGCGGCGACGCCGAGGGCTTCAAGAAGCTAGTGGAAATAAATGCCAAGGAACTGGCGGCATCAGGCGCGGGGAAGATCGTCACCGCCTGCCCCGAATGCTACCGCACTCTTAAAATAGATTATCCAAAATATGGAAAGTTTGATATGGAGGTGCTTCACATCTCCGAAGTGCTAGAACAAAACATGGAGAAGCTCGGCCT
>MELM01000060.1:18384-18892 GCA_001767605.1 Candidatus Solincola sediminis
AATGGAACACAGCCATGCCGATTCGGTATGTTGCGGGGTGTCCTCCTGGGTCTCCTGCGGCCAGTGCTCAAAGGGCATCCAGCTCGACCGCTTAAAGGAAGCGGTGGCCACCGGCGCCAAGAAGATGATCACGCCCTGCCTCAAGTGCTCGATCCACTTTAACTGCGCCCAGACCGGCGAGTTGCCCGTCGACCGCAAGGATGTGGCCATCGAGATCGTCGATCTCACCAGTTACCTGGCCGAGGCGGCGGGCCTCAAGAACAAAGACAAAAAGAAATCCTCGAAGGAGGCGAAAGAATAGATGTCCGGAGCAGGAACTGCCAGAATTTTACATGACAAGGAAGTCATGGTCGTGGGCGGAGGCGTCTGCGGCATCCAGGCCGCGCTCGACCTGGCCGACAAGGGCTTCCAGGTGAGGATGGTCGAGAGGGAGCCGACCATAGGCGGCCGCATGGCCATCCTGGACAAAGTCTTCCCGACCAACGACTGCTCCATCTGCATCCTGGCC
>MELM01000061.1:0-8641 GCA_001767605.1 Candidatus Solincola sediminis
TGAAAGGAGGAGCTACGCTGCATGCCGAGGCGCAAGCCCAGTTGCTCAAGGAATACGTCTTTATGGCCCGAAAAAACCAAGACACCTATGGCCTGAGCGATCGAGAAATAGAAGTCCTGCAATTGCTGGCAGACGGCATGTCCAACAAGGAGATCGCGGGCAGCCTCTTCATAAGCACCCAAACGGTTAAAACGCATATTGCGCATATTTTCGATAAGCTCGGCGTGAGTGACCGAACCGAGGCGGTAGCGGCCGCACTGCGGCGGGGATTGGTCACCTGAGTTTTCGTCATGCCCGGTCGTTTTCGCCGGTGTTAAAATAAGCGCATGGCTTTTTGGAAAAATTTCAAGAATATATTCAGGCGGCGCCGGCTTCTCTGTGACACTTGCGCTTACGACTACCCCTCGGCTTGTACCAATCCCGATAGGCCGAACGCCACCTCCTGCAAAGACTACAAAAAACGCTTCTAACCTACACAAAGGTGCCTGACACCTTTGTGAAGGTTACAGGTGGGTGAGATAGCGTGGGCCGAGATATTCCTCCGGGTTTTCGAGCGCCATCCGAACGCTGGCCAACATTCTCTCCCGGTCTTGCGGGAGCTGACCGTAAACGGGGATGTAGTTCGATATATGATCCGACATGAAGAGACAATCCCCGACCCGCAGCCCTGCGAGCAAGACCTCCAGTTCACGCATTATGGTTTCACCCGATGCCTCCCGGAAGAGCCCCGATTGAGCGTCTTCATGAAGCGGGCAACCAGGCATGAGATAGAGGGTTCGGGGTCGAATAAAGTCGGGGTTCATGGCATTCAGTACTCGAGCCGTGTTTTCGGCATGCTGCCGCCAGTGATCCTCTCCACCGAGGCCTAGCAAGATGTAGACGGATAAAGCAATGCCCGCCTTCTTAACGCGCCTTGCTGCCTCGATCATCCCTTCGGAGTCGACTCCTTTTTGCACCGACATCAGCACTTCGTCATCGCCGCTCTCCAGTCCGAAGTAGATAATGTCGAGACCGGCTTCCTTCAAACGTGCAAGCCCTTCCGGGGACTTGCCTTTCAGAAACCTGGCTCCGCCATAACTCGAAACCCGCTTTGCCTCCGGGAAGATATATCGGGCATATTCGATGATCTCCGCCAGTTTATTGCAATTCATTGCTACGGTATTGCCGTCGGCGAGAAAGATCGATTCGATCGAGCCATAGAGCTTGCGCGCCTGCCGCAGATCGGCCTTGATATCCTCGACCTCCCGTACCCGGTATTTCTTCATCTTGTACATACTGCAGAAAGTACAGCGATTGTGGGGGCAGCCGAGCGTGGCCTGTATTATCAGGCTGCCCGCTTCACAAGGAGGTCTGAATACGGGGTCCTCGTAACGCACCTTCATCCCTCACTACGACAGAGTATTCTCGCTGTACTCAAGGTCCCTGCCTTTTTCGCTGATCCTTGGCCTTTTTCATGAACCGCCCGAATTCCCGGTCTTTCCTTCTTTTCTGCACAACGCTCATCTCGTAGTATTCGGCTTCCTTTACCAGTTTAAGATAATTAGCGTATCTGTTCTCATCCAAACCGCCGGATTCGACCGCCTTCCGCACAGCGCATCCCGGTTCGTGAGCATGGGTACAATCGATGAATCTGCAGTGTCTTGCCAGGCCCGTTATCTCCGCAAACATCTTCTCCAGGCCCGCGCTTGAATCGGTCATCCCGATTTCCCTCATGCCGGGGGTGTCTATCAGGATCCCCCCATTCTCGAGAAAATACATTTCCCTGGCCGTCGTGGTATGTTTCCCCTTGCCCGTGTGGTTGCTTATCGCATCTGTCCTTATGACGCGCTTTCCCAGCAGCGTGTTTATGATAGAAGATTTGCCGACTCCGGAGGAACCGAGCAGACAATATGTCCTTCCCCTAAGGATGCAAGCCCTCATTTCATCCAGTCCGTGTTCGACGATGGTGCTGGTCTTTACGGCATTGATATCCCCGAACCTCTTCTCCACTTGCGAGATTCTGTCATTGAGCTCTTGTTCGGATATAAGATCGGCCTTATTCAAGACTATGACCGGCTTTATACCGCCGTCACCCACGATAGTCAGATATCTTTCGAAACGGTTAAGGTTATAATCCCGGTCAATAGATTCGATAACGAAAGCAACGTCGACATTCGATGCGATCACTTGCGATTCGGCCCTGCCGCCGTATCTTCTTTTCAATACTGTTTTCCGTGGCAAAACCTGATGGATGACGGCTTTTTCACCGGTTTCCCGAACAACTGCCCAATCCCCTACCGCGGGGTAATCCTCTATTGAGCGGGCATCAAACATCTGTCTTCCGGTGATCGTGCCTGAAAACTCGCGAGCCCCGTCTCTTAGCCTGTACGAACCCTTATATTCGGCGATGACTCGAGCCGGGGAGTAATCCTTGAGACCCAGCCCAATGCGCGCGGCTTCAAAAAAATCACTGTAGCCCAAGTCCTCCAATCTCATTCCTATCCACTCCTGATGATCAATCCGAAGGCCGGCTTGCGGCCGGCCGGCAGTGTTCGATGGCCCATGCGCCCGCGGCTATTTATCGCATTCCGGTACGCGACCTTCCCCTGCTGCGTCATTCGCCACCTTGCCGTCCCTCAAGGTGATGGTGCGATTGGTGTAACTCGCGACCATCGCGTCATGGGTGACGATAGCGAATGTCTGTTTTGTTTCCCGATTGAGATCTCGCATCAATTCTATGATACGGCAGGTATTTTCGGTGTCCAGCTCACCTGTCGGTTCGTCGGCGAGCACCAATACGGGGTTGGTTACCAGGGCACGGGCAATCGCAACTCTTTGTTGTTCCCCGCCCGAAAGCTGGCTGGGCCGATTTTGGGCGCGGGGGAGGAGATCGACCTTTTCCAGTGCCTCCATTGCCCGCCGCCGCCGCTCATCGGCCGGTACTTTGAGGTAACGGAGCGGCAGTTCAATATTCTCGAAAGCACTCAGCACCGCCAGCAGGTTGAACTCCTGGAAAACGAAGCCGATTTTTTCCCGCCTTATCATGGTCAATTGCGATTGCGAGAGGGAATCGGTTGCCACGCCGTCTATGCTTACGGTCCCCGAGGTAGGAGTGTCCAGGCAACCGAGGAGATGAAGCAGCGTAGTCTTTCCCGAACCGGAGGGTCCTACTATGGAGAGGAATTCGCCTTTGTCGATGCTGACATCCAGGCCGTCGACCGCGCGTATTTCCGTCGGCCCTATCTTATAAACCTTGGTAAGCCCCGTGGCTGTTATCATCTCCCGTCAGTCCTCCTTAAGAGCATCCACCGGCTTTAAGCGCGCCGCCCGCAGTGCAGGCGAGATACCGGCAATCGTACCGAGTATGGTGGCAAAGACTATGGGGCCGATCACAACCAATGGGGTTATGGCAAAAACCGCGACATTATTAGTACTGGTGGCTCGGTTTAAGAGGTTGACTGCTAGTAGACCAAGCAAAACTCCGATAATCCCCCCGAAGAATCCTATCATCGCCGATTCGAGGAGGTATTCACCCAGAACCGACCGGGTCGGCGCCCCGATCGCCTTCTTGAGGCCGATCTCCGCCGTTCTTTCAGAGACGGACATTATCATAGTGTTAATAATGGAAAGTCCCCCAACGATCAGGGCGATGAAGCCGATACCCAAGAGGATAGCGTTGAAGATCAGGCTGAACTGCGAAATCTGCTGTAGCGCGTCATCCGGCGAAATGACTCTGATTCCCTGCACGTCGGAATCGATCGTCTTGGCCAGTTCCTCGATATCCACGCCGGTTTCGGGCAGCACATCAATTGTGGCCGCGATGTCTTCGACCTCGAAGTAAGGGTTGGCGGCGCGAAAGAGCGCGAGTGAGTCATCATAAGCAACGAAGGCGAAGGAATCCGGGGCGGAAAGGGTTATATCCAGTATGCCTACTACCTCAAAAGATTCTCCCCTCAACTGAATGCTGTCTCTGATTCCCGCTTCGAACTTGCTCGCCAGCGAGGACCCGATCATAGTTTTCCCCCGGTCGCCGTCCTGCAGCCTTCTTCCCTGCTTGACCGTTAATAACTCTAGTTCGGCCTCCGCCTGGCTCAAGTCGACACCAACGATGAGCTCCGGCGCCCCGAATCCTGTGCTCCCCTGATCGAGCAAGAGGTCGAAGCTGGCCACCGCATTCTTCACGCCGGGTATAGCCTGGATCTCCGACACTTTCGATAAGGGAAGGTAACCGGAACCTTCGCTGAAAAGACTGCTTCCCGGCGGCACTACAGTAATCTTGCTCGCAAACCAGGTCTTAGCCCCGTTTACCTGCTGATTCAGACGTGCGGAGAGAGCGCCCAGGACGGTGAGGGCAAAGATCCCCACGACTATTCCAAACACGGTTAGAAGCGTTCTGGCCTTGCGCCGCCACATATTTCGAAGAACATATTTGAACACGTGAAAAAACCTCCTAGGGAATTATTGCACGGTCTCAATCGGATTAATCAGGCTAGGTTAGGCTTCTTTTCCTGCAATCCCCGTCGATAGCCTTAAAAGTCGCATCATGCAGTGCAACTCGATAGGCAAAAAGCCCCATGCCGGAATCCAGGAGGGTCTTTCTGATTCCCCCCTGCAGTTCCTCGACGCTAACCCACTTCGTTTCGCTTATTTCTACAAAGTCATGTTGTCCCAGAACGCCACCCTTCCTAAAGGCGGTGAAAATGAAGCTTCTCCAGCTTTCGGACTCTTCGCCGCAGGTAAAAAGGACGTGGATGACCAGAATGAAACGATCGAGTTCTATCTCCAAGCCCGTCTCTTCCATGGCCTCGCGGTGTGCGCCGTCCTCGATGCTCTCACCCGGATTTGCCGCCCCGCTCGGTGCCCGGTACGCACCGGGTGGAAACATGTGCTTTGCGATGACCGCCAAATCGCGGCAGCTGCGGTCATCGAAGATGAACATCGTGATGTCGTGGTTGCGGCCATTTTTGCGGGAAGCCCGCAACATCGTGAATTCCGCCTCGCTAATTTCGAAGGTCATCGAGAGGTGGCGGGGAACCCCATATTTGTCTTCTGCTTCCAATATCATTTCTCTGGTTATATACATAGGTTCTATATTAACCTGGAAGGTGATAGAAGCTGAAGAGGCTTGCTCTCGGCTGATTGGACAAGCATCGAGTTTGATATTATATGCGTTGGAGGAGATGAACATGCGCAGGATATATATGGACAATGCGGCGACGACGCCTGTCCATCCCGAAGTGCTCGAAGCCATGCTTCCCTATTTCAAGGAAGGATTCGGCAACCCTTCGAGCATCTATCAGGAAGGCCGGGAAGCCCGGAAGGCGATAGAGGCGGCCCGGGAAAAGGTGGCACAAGCGCTGGGTGCCGAAAGCTCCGAGATTTTTTTCACGAGCGGGGGAACGGAAGCGGACAACCTGGCTGTGCTGGGGGTGGCCCGGGCAAATGCGAAGAAAGGCAATCATATCGTAACCAGCGCAATCGAACATCACGCCGTGTTGGAACCTTGCCATTGGCTGGAAAAAGAGGGTTTCAGAATAACCCGCCTGCCGGTTGATTCCGGAGGGCTGGTTGATCCGGACGACGTTCGAAAGGCACTGACCGGATCGACAATCCTGGTTTCGATAATGCACGCCAATAACGAGGTGGGCAGTATCGAACCCATAGAAGAAATCTCTCAGGTGTGCCGAGAAGCGGGTGTTTTGCTTCATTCCGACGCCGTTCAGAGCATGGGGCAGCTGGATGTAAATGTAGACAAGCTCGGCGTGGATCTCCTGACGGCGACTGGCCATAAGATATACGGCCCTAAAGGCACCGGCTGCCTTTATATGCGTAAGAGAACCAAGTTGCAGGGCCTCATGCTGGGAGGAGGCCAGGAAAAACGAGTGCGATCGGGTACGGAGAACGTGGCTGGAATCATCGGTTTCGGAAAGGCCATGGAGCTGGCCGGGGCGGGTTGGAAGGAGAGGTCGGAGCACATGCTGCCTCTTCGCGATCGCCTCATCGAAGGCCTTCTCGAGGGGATTCCATATACCGAATTGAACGGGGACAGGCACCGCCGATTGCCAAATAATGCCAACGTGAGATTCAAATTCATCGAGGGCGAGGCGATTTGCCTTCGGCTCGATTATCTGGGCATCGCGGCATCGACCGGGTCGGCCTGCAGTTCGGACAGCCTGGAAGCCTCACATGTCCTTCTGGCACTGGGAATCCCCATCGAGGAAGCTCACGGCAGCCTTCGCCTGACTCTCGGCAGAGAGAATACCGCTGAGGATGTGGACTACGTGCTGGAAAAACTGCCGGGAGTGATCGAGAGCTTGCGCGCCATGTCACCGCTTTATCCCGGGCACTGAAACGATCATCTATTTCTCAAGCGATTGATCCTTGAGAGTATGGCTTTGTTGGAGGGCGACAGCTGCAGCGCCTTGATGTAATCACGTTCCGCGCTGTCATATTCACCTTGATCGAAGAGGATGTCTCCGCGGCAAACATAGGTCATGGCCAGTGTCGGTTCCAGGTTAATAGCCCGGGAAAAATCCTCCTTGGCCTTCTGGGAATCGCCTTTTCGCCAGAAAAGCTTCCCCCGGTTGAAATAGACGAGGTACAGTTCAGGATCGACTTCCAGGACCTTTGAATATTCATCTATAGCCGCGTCAAGCCGGCCTTCGGCGGAATGGATTGAAGCGAGACTCAGGCGTGTTATCGCGAGATTCATATTGAGCAGTTCCATATCTATGAAATCGAAATCTTCATCCACCCGTTTCCTCCCGAAAAAAAGCCATCGTCAAGGCTATTATTGGTCTTAAGGTTTGAATCGGCACGAAGCTCTCCGATATTAATAATCGGGGAACCCTGCTGTGACTATGATTCCCTCAGCGGCCCGCGCAGCCGGCTGCAATGCTATAATTTTCCCACCTCGGCTTCGGTTTTTTTTACGGGAATTGGTGTTCTTTTTAGGAGGGAGGAGCTACCATGCCGTCGGTACCGGAAAACATTGCGATGAACATGATGTCCAGGATCAACATCGGTGATATTCCCAGGCGAAGCGCGGCCAAGTTTGGTGACAGGATAGCATTGGTGTACCAGGACCAGAGAATCACTTTCAAACAGCTCAACGAGAACTGCTGCCGGATGGCGCACGTCTTCGAGCAGCTGGGCGCGAGGAAGGGGGACGGTATCTCCTTTATGACCCACAACTGCCTGCACTACATCTATTCCTGGCTGGGCGCTTGCAAAATTGGCTGCATCGTCAACCCCCTCAACTTCATGCTCAAGGCCCCCGAGATCGAATTCATTGTCAACAACGCCGAATCGAAGCTCTTCTTCGTGGAGGATGCGCTTGTTCCCCAGGCCCTTGCAGCCGCCCCGAGTCTCAAGAACGTGGAAAGTTTCGGCATTATCCGGATAAACGCGCCGGAGGCCGAAGTGCCCGAAGGGTGGCTGATCCTCGACGAGCTTTTTGACTCGATGACGGATTCCTCGGAACCCTTGGTGGCCACTGCGGACGACGATCTCGCCTCCCTCATGTACACGAGCGGGACCGAAGCGCTGCCCAAAGGGGTTATGAATACCCATAAGAACTTCTTTAGTACCTTGATGAGCGGGCTGGCGGACCTGCATCTACAGGGTGATGACAACGCCCTTCTCTCAATCCCCCTCTATCACGTTGCCGGCAAATACCTGCTTCTTGAGTTCATCAACCTCGGCTGCCATCTCGTCCTGGAATACGCCCCCAATCCCATCGAGATTCTGGAACTGACCCAACAGGAAAAGGTCACCGCCTGGGTCTACCCGCCAATGCTTTACCAGATACTTCCATCCATGCCCGACTTCGCCTCCTACGATCTCTCTTCCCTGCGTAAGTTTGTCGCCTTCGGCGCCGTCATGCCGGTCAGCGTGCTGCAGCAGTGGAAGGCGCTTTTTCCCGAGGCGATTTGGATGAATTACTATGGCCAGACAGAATCGAGTCCGGTGGGATCGACGCTGCAGCCGGAGGATTTCGAGAGGAAAATCGACAGTATTGGAAGGCCCCATACCGGCGTCGAGATAAAAATCTTTGACGAGGACGACAACGAAGTACTGCTGGGGGATGTAGGAGAGATCGTCATGAGGGGGCCGTCGGTAATGAAGGGATATTACAGGAATCCCGAGAAGACGGCCGAGACGCTGCGCCATGGCTGGCTTCACACCGGCGACCTCGGGCGTTTTGACGACGAAGGCTTTTTGTACTTCGTGGATCGTAAAAAAGACATGATAAAGAGCGGCGGCGAAAACGTCTCGTCGCAGGAAGTCGAGGGGGTTATCTTCCGGCACGACAAGGTGATGCAGGTGGCGGTGGTCGGCCTGCCCGACGAGTATTGGGTAGAGGCGGTCACGGCATGTGTGGTGCCTTACCCGGGCATGGAAGTCACGGAGGAAGAGATCGTTGCTTACTGTAAGGAGAACCTGGCCGGATACAAGGTTCCCAAGCGCGTGGTGGTAATGCCCCTGGAAGAACTTCCCATGCTTCCCAGTGGCAAGATACTGAAGCGCGAGTTGCGCATCAGGCTTACGAAGGAAACCGAGCAATAGGCTCTGGAGGCTCGCTTCATCGCTGCCTGAGACCGCGGACACGCGGTTACGTTATGCTATAATTTAGCCCTGAAACGGGCGGGTCTAGCTCAGT
>MELM01000061.1:8724-15203 GCA_001767605.1 Candidatus Solincola sediminis
TTCGTTGCCTCCAGGGACCCGGGGGCTTCCATGTGCCCTTGAAATCTTTTCCCTCAGAAATGGGGCCAAGCACTGGTGTCAGAAAATCCGCAATAGTAGTGATGATTTTGCCAAGATCATCGCTCACGCCGTCTATCCTGCTTTTACGTATGAATGCCCTCCATTGGGCAGACTTAGCTGGGTCATCTGCGAAATCAGATGATAGGGCGACTGGTTTCGAAACGGCCTCGATGCCACGGAATGATAAACATTCTGTAATTGCCCTGGAAAGGACATCACCATCAAAAGGAAACTGTCGAGAGAGGAGCCAGATATCGAATATATCCTTCATGCGGCTGTTGAGGATTCCCAGGCGTATAAGGGTCGCGAGCTTCTCTGCTATGGTGCTCTCCCGCGTGTAGCCAAGAAGCCGGGGGGCGGGGAAGTCAAGGATGGCGGGATAATCCACCTTCTGAGGGGATGGAACTACAATATCTCCGAATCCTACATCTATCTGAGCCGTTATCCTGGCGTTTCCCAGGCCGCCCCTCACTTTGACTCTGACGCCTTGGTACTCTGCCCCCTCGATTATCCTCTCTCCGCTTATGCTGTCCGCATGGTATATCATGCCGTCGTCGATGACTTTTTGTTCGCAGACATCTCTTATGATCGCGACTACGTTCTCTACTTCCGAATCCACACGCCCGAGAAGGTCGATATCGGCGGTAGGGCGTGAGACGGGAGCTTCCCAGCATATAAGCATGAGAGCGCCTTTTAAGGTGAACCGGTCTATATAGCGGGATTTCGAGAGCCTGTAAAGGAACCGCTCCATGGCATAATACTGCAACACCTCGTTGAAAGGCCTGTCTGTTTGCCGCGCCATGTTCAACAGGCGTTGGTGAACAGAGGACGCGATATACTTGAGGCCGCTTTCGTTCATAGCAAGGCCTCCAGGTAAGGACGCATTATATTCTCCACACGACAAATGCGCGCGTATTGCATGAGCTTATTCAGGTCCAGCGATTTGGACCGCCATGATATCTGCAGAGCTTCGATGGCCACGTCTTGCCCGATTTTGTTGCGGAACTTGAAGCAGTCCGCAAGGGTTTTCTCGATGTTGTATATGCGAACGGGGACGCCGTCGATGCTATGCTCTTCCACACCTTCCGTATATGCTTCCGTGAGAAAACGATATATACGCAGTGGGGGATGTTCCAGGCGTGGTGCCTTCTCGCCCTTGGGTAGTGCGATGTGAATTTCGTGTGGTACCTGTGTAGTTATACCATGAAAAGCAAGAGCTGAGATTAGACATACAACGCCCTTTGGGACCCGGATTGCGGCCATCACCAGATCGGGATCTGAGAAAGGAGGCATATCCGTCATACGGTACCAGCCCCGGCTTACCCTCTCCAGGATCCCGTCATCACGCATTGCATAGAGCTTACGTGGATGGATGCCTGAGGAGATGGCTTGCCCAGAAGACATAATCCCACCATGCTCGTGGAAGATAGAGAGCTCCCGCTCGAAGCCGTTCTTTTTTCCCAAACTAACCACCCTTTGGATAAGAAATACATTACTTATATATAAGTAATGGTATCTTTATCCACTTTATTTTTCAACTGAAGCGCGTCCCCCTGATGACGGACGATGCGCGCTCTCCAAAAATACCTACTTCTAATTGGACTCGGGTGACCCGCTCCATCAAAGCAAGCCGGAGGTTTTCACCTCCGCCTTCTAATTGATTCTGTTGTATTGACTCGGGTGTGTTTAATAGGTGAGAAGAGTACAATATCGATATATTTCACCGCGAATATCTTTGGAGGAATGATGATACCTGTCAAAGGATATGTCGAATACAAGCGGAGAGAATTCTGCAAAGATGTGAAATGCCCGGTGCAGATGGAGTTGAATGAGCTTGAGGAAGGAGCGGCGGGCTATGAAGAAAAAAGGCTCGTCTGTAAAGAGCATTGCAGGTTCACGACTCATCAATTTCATTATTGGCTGATCGATAAGGGGTATATCATTATTCGCCCTGAGAAGTAGCTTGATGTGTGTATCGAGATTATGCACCAGGATGAATTCACCACACGATATCTTAAATGATCTATTCATGATGAGGAGGTCTTGAAATGCCAGACGCAGGAGGAATTCTTGAGGCGCGAGATATATCTGAGATGAAAGCGAAACGAACCGTGACCGGAAAGGATAAATACATAAAGGGATCCGAGCATATGGGCTGGGGAATGAGGAATCGTTTGTCACGACTGATCCAAGAGGATGGCCACTGCTTTTTTATGCCGATCGACCATGGTTATTTCCAGGGGCCGACGCGCTGTCTGGAAAGGCCGGGCGAAACGGTTTGTGATCTTCTTGCCTATTGCGACGCCCTGTTTGTGACCCGTGGGGTCCTCCGAAGCAGCTTAGACCCGGACAGCAACATCCCGATCATCCTCCGCGTATCGGGAGGGACCAGCGTTGTGGGGAAGGACCTGGCAAATGAGATCATCACGACATCAATCGAGGATATCATACGACTGAACGTGTGTGCGGTGGGAGTGTCTGTATTCATCGGCACCGATTATGAAAAGCAGTCCCTTGGCAATCTCAGCGCCCTGGTGAACGAATGCGAAAAGTACGGTATACCCGTGATGGCAGTGACCGCGGTCGGCAAGGAGCTTGAAAAGCGAGACGACCGCTACCTGAGCCTCTGTTGCCGCATCGTAGCCGAGCTTGGCGCGAAGGTGGTCAAAACCTACTGGTGCGAGAATTTCGAAAAGGTCACCAACGGCTGTCCCGTCCCGGTGGTAATGGCAGGTGGACCGAAATGCGAAACCGAGCTCGAGGTCTTCAATTTCGTCTACGACGGGATGCAGAAAGGTGCCATTGGTGTGAACCTGGGAAGAAACGTGTGGCAGAACCCGGCACCCGTTGCCATGGCAAAGGCCCTCCACGCAGTTATCCATACAAAGGCAACACCGCAAGAAGCGGCCGAGATCTACAGAAAAGCGGAAGAGAGCTGAAACGAGGTGGCCGGACCTTGCGCGTAGCGAAATACTATAACAACGAGGATATCAGGATCGAGGAGATGCCGGTTCCGGACGTCGGGCCACAAGAAATGCTGGTAAAGGTCATGGCGAGCGGCATCTGTGGAAGCGACGTCATGGAATGGTATCGTATAAAAAAGGCCCCCCTGGTGTTGGGACACGAAATCGCCGGGGAGATCGTGAAAACCGGGGATAAGGTCAGCCGCTATCGGGCAGGCCAGCGGGTATTCGTTTCGCACCACATACCATGCAACACATGTAGATATTGCCTTAGCGGGAACCATACAGCATGCGAGACGCTGCATACCACCAATTATTTTCCCGGTGGATTTGCCGAATACCTTCGCGTACCGGAGCTCAACGTGGACCGCGGCGTCTTCCCCCTCCCTGATGACATGACCTATGACCAGGGCACTTTCATCGAGCCACTCGCTTGCGTAGTACGCGGCCAGAGAGTCGCTAAACTTGAAGCGGGTCAGAGCGTGATCGTCATGGGGAGTGGCATATCGGGACTGCTGCATATAGCCCTTGCAAAGGCGCTCGGGGCGGGGCGGATAATCGCGACCGACATAAGCCGGTACCGGATGGACGCGGCGAAACGCTTCGGGGCGGATGCGGTGATATCCGCATACGAGGACGTGCCGGAGCGTGTCAACGAGCTGAACGGCGGAAGGCCCGCCGATCTGGCGATAGTATGCGCCGGAGAGCTCTCCGTTTTCGAGCAAGCTCTCGAGTCCCTTGACCGGGGCGGCAAGCTGCTCTGTTTTGCGCCGACCAAACCTGGTGTCGCCCTGTCGGTTCCGATAAACGACTTCTGGCGAAACGGGATCGCCATACTGCCATCATACGGTGGGAGTCCGGAGGATATCATGATAGCAATGGACCTCATCAGGGCACGGCGGGTACCGGTAGAGAAGATGATTACCCACCGCCTCCCCCTGGAACAGGCCGGCGAGGGATTCAGGCTGGTCGCAGAGGCGTCGGAGTCGATAAAAGTAGTGCTCCTGCCACATGCCCAATGAACAATCCGTCGCTATGAGTGCCGAGTTTGGTCTTGTTGTCCTGTAAATCACCCGTCTCCTCCAAAAAGACCTAACCGTAACCAGACTCCCGTGACCCGCTCCAAGAACATGCCGGAGGCGTGTTCCACGTTTTTATCACGTTACCATTCATGTCCAGCAGCTTTGCCATGTCGTCATTGGAAATAAGGGTATAGCCGTTGCAGACTTTGATGGGATCGTAGCGGGTCAAGCCGCAACCGGCCAAGTGGATGCCTGCAAGCAGAATGACCAGAACTGATGCAAGAATTAGCAGCACCGAAGGCGTTTTTCGAGATCCCATTTCCATTCCCCCCAGGATCTCGCCCTTTGAAAAACCCTATTTGCAGCTTCAATACGTAGTAAACGTACTCAATCCAACAGTATTCCCCAAGCCTGACGCTTTATAGCTATTTATATTTACTATTTCGGCTTTTCGTCATCACATATCTTTAATGCAGCACTTTCTGGCCTGCTTTGCGTCCCTTCTTCAACATCTTTTCCGCTTCATGCTTGCCCTTTTCGAGCATCAGCTCTCCCTCCGCGATCAGCTTCTCGCCCTCGTGACGGAGCTTCTCTCCTTCACCCTTGCCTTTTGCCAGTATTTTCTTTACCTTGCTCTTCCTTCTCATCCTTCTTGTCGCGGCGAAGACCAGGCTACCGGCGAGAGCGAGACCCAGGGGAATCATTTTGCCGAAGCGGTGCTTCTTGGAATGCGTTTCTTTTTCTTCCGCGGTCACTTCCGCCTCTTCTTCTTCCCCGCTGCCCTCAACCGGCCAGCTAAGTTCGATCTCGAGTCTCTCCCTGCCCTTTTTCTGTTTCGCTTCGACCTCGAGCCTTATGGTATCTTGCGGCTCGATGGCCAATGATTCCCCGTCGGTCTTAACTATGACCTTGCCCTCGCTCAGTTCCTTGACCATCTTCTCCAGGTACTTGACCACTTGCTTGCGCTCCATGCTCTCGTCAAACATAATCTGTTTCTTTTCCATATGTCCTCCTCCATAATAAAACTCGCTCTATTTTGGGATTCCCTGCCTTGATGGAGTTTAAACGAAGCGCCGGCGGAAATTACTTCAGATGGGTCCCTACCCGATCAGTCGAATCGGCAGCAACCGGGGGAACAGATATCCCCCTCCATTTCGAGAGTGGTGTGGGTGACATTGTATCTTTCCAGAAGCATTTGCTTGATCTTGCGCAGGACGTCCTGGCACTCGTCGACACTGTCTGAAGCCATGCTGACGTGGGCGCTCAAGGCATAGAGGTGCGAGCCTATCTCCCATATATGCAGATCATGCACGTCGTTTACACCGGGGAAGGAGTTCATGTCGGAAAGGACGTCCTTGTAGATGATGCCCCTGGGGACCGATTCCATCAAGATGCTCAGAGATTCCCGCAGGATGCCGAAAGCGCTTACGAGAATGACGAGGGCGATAGCCAGAGTCGCTATGGGGTCCACAATATTCCAGCCGGTTGCAATTATTATGAGTCCCGCGAGGACGACCCCGAGCGAAAGCAGGGCATCGCCCATGAGGTGAAGAAAGGCGCTTCTGATATTCAGGTCCTCCCGCCCCTTTAACAGCAACAGCGCCACACCGCCATTTACAAGGACACCGATCGCGGCCACGATAATGATCAAGCCTCCTCTGACTTCGGGAGGATTGGCTATTCGGCGGCCCGCTTCATAGAAGAGGAAAAAACACACCGCAATGATGGCCAGTGAGTTGATGAAGGCGACAACGATACCGCTTCGGTGATAGCCGAAAGTCTTCTTCCTGTCGCTCGGCCTCGACATGACCATAACCGCAATAAGTGAGAGTATCAGCGCAAAGGAATCCGTGAAGTTATGGCCGGCGTCACCGAGCAGAGCCAGGCTTCCCGCAAGCAGTGCGAAAACCACCTCCAGGACCATGAACAGGGAGTTGAGGATGATGGCCACAATCAGGCGGCCTTTAGCTTGGAACTGATGCTGGTGTTTAACCATATGGCTCCGCTCCATGAACTCTTCTATATTTACGAGCTACTATACCCGGTTGCGCGGTCTCGATGCACGATGCCTCCGGTGAAATATAATATATGCCATGAAGCGCTCGAATAATGTAAGAAGCGTCCGGGTAATAGCCGTGCTGCTGTTGATATCATCCTTTTCCGTTCCCGAGGCAGCCGCGGCCGGCCCGCGCGCCTGGGCCCACGATTCGGTGGGAACCACCCAACCCTCGCCCACCTGGTACCTGGCGGAGGGTTCGACAGATGGTGGAATGGAGACCTTCATCCTCATCCAGAATCCCAACCCGACCGATGTCCATGCCGATATAACCTTTCAAACCGACAAGGGCGATGAATCCCCACCGGCCTTGAGAGGACTGACGATCCCCGCCGCCTCCCGCCGCACCTTTAAGGTGAACGACTATCTCACCACTTA
>MELM01000062.1:0-1379 GCA_001767605.1 Candidatus Solincola sediminis
ATCTGATGAATACAGCTCGCCCCACTGCTTTGACATGGAAAGGACCACACCACCGACCAGGGCGGCGCAACTGGAAAAACCTGCCACCAGACCGAGTAGCAAAAAAGCGGGTAACGACGATTTTGAATTGACGGTGACAAGCCCCGAGAGCCCTGTCTTCTGCAAGAGGATTATCAAGGCGATCGCCGCAATCAGGGCGAGCCCGATCTTCGAATACCTCGACATCCAGAAGCCCTTCTCTCTTGAAATATTCTTAGGTGGCCTCATTGAGAAGCCGTAGCCATCCTGCTTGAAGAGCTTGTTCAACTGCTCGGTGTTCGGGGGATCACCTGTGTACTCGACCACCACCTTCTTCTTGCCGGCTGAAGCTTCGACGGAATGTATGTTCTTACGTTTGATGAGCTTTTTTTCTACCAGGATCTCGCAGGCCGCACAGTGCATACCGTTTACGTAGTAGACCCGCTCTTTCGTGCCGGACCGATTCTTCATCAGAACCTCCTGCAATCTTTCCCACAACAATCGATCTTGCGATCTGTTTGTCTTCTTACTTATTCGATAGTTTGACGACCTGAAGGATCTCCTGGATCATTTCCTGCTCGCGCTTCTCGTCACCCGATGCCACAGCCTTCTTGAAGCAATCGTCGAGGTGGCCTTCCATGAGCATATGGTTGGCCGACTTCATTAGACCGATGGCGGATAAAGTCTGCTGCATGATGTCGATGCAATACTCATTCCTCTCGAACATCTGAACGATCGTCGCCAGCAGGCTTTGCGCCTTTCTGCAAGCGATGAGCGACTTCTCTTTTTGTTCGTTAATTACGACCACGTCCATTCCCTATCTCCTTCTTAGACACCTTTACCCTAGGTATAGGTTCCGATTATAAGTAAATCTCCCTGTCAGGTCAATCCTTCCGGGAATTTCCAACGTTTCTGCTTTATTAGTCGGAAGGCTTGGAGTGGTTGATAAATTAGCGGATCTCATCTGCTCACATCGCTTCAAGAAGAGTAAAACACAACTGATCTTCCTCCCGCATGACTGTTTATTCCGCGGCCTTCTTCGAGATGAGAAACAGGCCAGTAAGGGCTGTTAGATTGGGCAACCATCTCACCGGCCCTCCCTCGCCGAAGAAAGCCATCTTCTCTATGCCTATGGACCGCGATTCGCAGTACTCCATGAAATCGCCGATGCTCAAGAAATGAAGGTTGGGCGTATCGTGCCACGCGAAGGGCAGGGATGGAGTAACCGGAGTCCTTCCTTTCACAATCATCTGGTAGCGCGCGCGATAATGGGCGAAATTGGAAAATCCCACAATGGTCCGCCTGCTCACCCGTAAGACCTCCTGCAGGACGACTTCGGGCTTTAAGACCACCCGTTGCAG
>MELM01000062.1:1506-6962 GCA_001767605.1 Candidatus Solincola sediminis
ATTCCCTGCGCCTTTGTGCCCTTTTCAGCCACCAGGCGCGCGAGCAACTCCCCATCGCCGCAACCCAGTTCCAACACGGATGAGGCGGGCTGCACCCAATCGATTATCTTGTCCTGAATCGCTTTCACCTGCCTTTCCCTCCCCCGAAGACTTTCTTAAGAAAATGACTGACCAGGGTGGTTTGCTCGTCTATCTCGAGCAGAAAGGCATCGTGTCCGTAAGTAGAATGGATCTCGCAGTAGGAAACGTCCACGCCCGCCCTCTTACAGGCACGAACGATATCCAGGGATTGGTAAGACGGGTAGAGCCAGTCTGACTTGAAGGACAGGATCAGTAGCTTGGCCTCGAGGCTTCTGAATACATCCGACAGGTTTCCGCCCCTGGCCGCATCGTAATCATCGATTGCCTTGGTTATGTAGAGGTAGGAGTTAGCGTCGAAGCGGTCCACGAAACTCAAGCCCCGGTAGTGGAGATAATCCTCGACTTCGAAGCCATTGGCAAAGGGATGCGCTTTGCCGTTCTCCCCAGTTCGCCGCCCGAATTTTTTGGCCATCGATGCGTCACTCATATAAGTGATGTGGCCTATCATCCTCGCGACGCTCAAGCCCTTCACCGGCGGTTCTCCATCGTAGTACTTCCCGTTTTTCCAATTGGGGTCGGCCAGGATGGCCTGCCTGCCTACCTCGTTAAACGCGATCTGTTGCGGGGAGTGCCTGGCCGCTGTCGCCACTACTACTGCGCTTCTTACCCGCTCCGGGTAGGAGACCAGCCATTCCAGCACCTGCTGCCCGCCCATGGATCCGCCGGCAATCGACAGTAGTCTTTCGATGCCGAGGTGATCGAGCAGGCGAGCCTGAACCCTCACCATATCCGGGATGGTAATTAATGGGAAGTCTATGCCGTAGGGTTTTCCCGCCTCGGGGTTGATTGAAGACGGTCCCGTGGTTCCCTTGCATCCACCCAGCACGTTGGAGCAGATGACGAAGTATTTGTCGGTATCAAAGGCTTTGCCCGGCCCGATCATTTCATCCCACCATCCGGGTTTTGCCGCGCCCTCGTGCCAGCCCGCCGCATGGGCATCACCGGAGAAGGCATGGGGAACGAGGATGGCGTTCGAGAAATCCTCGTCCGGCTCTCCGTATGTTTCATACGCCACCGTAATCGGCCCCAGCTTCTCCCCGGAATCGAGCCCGAACTGCTGGGGAGGGTGAGCGAAGGTGAAGTATTGGGTCTCTACGAGACCGATACCCTCTTTCAAAGCTGTTCCCTGTTTTTCGGTCATGGTAAGCTCCCTACCTCACGGCCTTCCTCAACGCCTGATTGATATCGGCGTTTATATCCTCCGGATCTTCCAGTCCGATCGAGAGCCGGATGTAATCCTCGGTAACGCCCGTGGCCTCCTGTTCCTCCCGGGTCAGTTGCTGATGAGTAGTGGAAGCCGGGTGAATGACCAGGCTCTTGGCATCTCCAATATTTGCCAGATGAGACAGCAGTTCCACCGATTCGATGAACCTCTTGCCCGCTTCCAGGCCTCCCTTGATGCCGAAACCTACCAATCCGCTGAAATTGTCGCCCAGGTATTTCCTGGCTATCCGGTGGCTGGGATGGCCTTCGAGGCCCGGGTAGTTAACCCATGAAACCAGCGGATGAGTAGTAAGGAAGGTGGCGACTTGGAGGGCATTCTCGGAATGTTTCCTAACCCTCAAGGGAAGCGTCTCCAACCCCTGTAAAAAAAGGAAGGAGTTGAAAGGGCTGAGCGCCGCGCCCAGATCGCGCAGAAGTTGCACGCGAACTTTTATTATGAAAGCCACGTTTCCAAGCTCGGGGTGGTTGCCCAGAGCATCCCAATATACAAGGCCGTGATAGCTGGGATCGGGCTCGGTAAATTCCGGGAACTTACCGTTGCTCCAATCGAACTTGCCCGAGTCGACTATGACGCCCCCGATCGACGTCCCATGGCCACCTATATACTTGGTGGCCGAATCGACGACGATATCCGCCCCGAAATCGATTGGCCTGACCAGCCCGACTCCGACCGTGTTGTCTACCACGAAAGGAATGTCTGCTTGGTGCGCGATGGCGGCGATGGCTTCGAAGTCGGGTACGTCGAGCTTCGGGTTGCCGATGGTCTCCGCGTAGATGGCCCGGGTCTTGTAGGTCAATGCCCTTTCGATCTCTTCGGGATTCTTGGAATCTACGAATCTGACGGTTCGGCCTAGTTTTGGAAACGTGTAATGGAACAACTGATAGGTGCCGCCGTACAGGTTATCCGCCGCGACGATCTCATCGCCTACTTGCGTTATGGCAAGAAGCGCCAGAGTTTCAGCCGCCTGCCCCGATGCGACGGCCAGTGCTCCCGTCCCTCCTTCGATGGCGGCGATCCGTTTCTCGAATACATCGGTAGTCGGATTCATCATCCTGGTATATATATTTCCGAACTCTTTGAGAGCGAAGAGATCGGCCGCGTGCTGCGTGTCGTTGAAGACGTAAGAAGTGGTCTGGTATATGGGAACCGCCCTCGCTCCCGTAGTTGGGTCTCCGCCATTCTGCCCCGCGTGTATTGCAAGTGTATCGAGTCTAGTTGATTGCATTTCTTTCTCCTCCTGCCTTTAAGCCTTTGTATTCTTAGGAAAACAAAACCCCGCAACTGGATTTCCACCTGGTTGCGGGGGCTTCTTGCCCAGCAGGAAGACTCAATCCGTTACATAGGCCTTCCTCCCGCTCCCAGGTGGGAACGCATGGCCATGTAACACATCACCGGACCTTCCGTGTAAATCTTATTGAAGGTTATTATCTGCATTTTCCTTCGCTTTTCTTCCAAAGCCTCGGTTTCTTCTAATACTACTATTCCTACTGTATTACTAGTCATTAAGATACTTGTTCCCGGGAATGTCAAGTAGTAAACATTTATAGGGCATGTGGGGAAGAATCAAATCATCTATTGCAGCGAGAAGTATCCTTAAGCTACATCACTTTCTATGGCTGGAGAGGAAACGAGCGTATGTCGCCAGCTTGCCTGCGGCCCGCACCGCCCTCTCCGGTGTAGCGGCCGTGAAGATACCGGAGTTACGCATGTGTGATGAAGCCGATCTCTCACCTTCGTTTACGGCTACCGTTATGATGGGTTTCTTCTCCTCCCGCATGAGCTCCCTCATGTGCGAAATAAAGACGGAATCCCTCCATTGCAGGGCCTCACTCGGGTTTATCCCACCCGAACCTTCGGGATTGCTCTCACTGCGGCGAGATACCGCCTCGCGGAATCCTTTCAAGATCGACAACTGAAAGAGGGGCAGCCTCGTAGTATGAAACCTGATCATGTTTATCAATGGGCGTATGGTAGTTTTTAACATATTCTCGATCCAGAAGTTACGCCCCAGCAGCGTCCCCATACTTATGACTATATCGACGGCATCCGATGAGGCAAGGGCATTAAGTACCTTGAAGTGATTTGCCCTGTTCACGTTGCCCACGATGTCCACCGGGTTCCTGCGGCTCCAGAACTTGGGAAGGGTCTTATCCAACTCCTCGATCACCGATTCCGGCAAGGTGGCAATCTCCAAGCCTTCGCGGTCGAATACGTCTGCCGCAGCCACTCCCCAGCCACCGCCTAGCGTCATAACCCCTACCCGGTTTCCTTTGGGAACCGGGAGCGCCGAAAATGTGGCCGCAAGGTCTACCAGTTCCTCGGTGGTTTCCGCTTCCACGATTCCCGCTTGCTCCATCATTCCCCTGAACAATGCGAACTCCCCGGCGAGGGACCCGGTGTGCGAGAGAACGGCTCCCTGCCCCTGGCTCCCCTTTCCCGCCTTCAAGGCTATGACCGGCTTGTTGGGGGTTATGCGGCAAGCGGCATCGAGAAACCTCCTGCCGTCTTTCAAACCTTCGATATAAAGAATGATTGTCTTGGTTATGGGGTCATCGCCCAGGTATTCCAGGAAATCCACGATATCGGTATTAGCGGCATTGCCACTGCCTACGAAGCGGCTGAAACCGATGCCCCGCCTCTGCCCCCAGCCCATGAGCTGGATGCCCAGGTTTCCACTCTGAGAAATAAACCCGACGCTTCCCTTCAACGGATATACCGGGGCCCCCATGCAGCAGAGGTCGGAGGAAGCGGAATAAATGCCCATGGTGTTCGGGCCGACGATGGTAATGCCTCCCGCATTTGCGATCTCACTTAAACGGCGCTCGAGCTGTGTTCCCTCCTCGCCCACTTCGGCGAAGTTAGATGAAACCACGACCGCGTTTTTGATTCCCTTCTCCACCGCTTCCTCCATGATGTCCCCGACTTTGCGAGCCGGTATGGCCACCACCAGGAGGTCTATCTCTTCATCGATTTCTTTAAGAGAAGCATGGGCCGGAAAGCCAAGCACCATTTTTTCCCTTGGATTTACCATAAAGAGCTTTCCCCGATAGCCACCGCCTATCATGTTCAGAGGCATCATGGAGCCCCATTTTCCCGGCAGGTTGGAGGCTCCCACTATGGCTATCGATCTCGGATTGAACAGCTTATCGAATTCCCTTTCGAAACTGGGCACTTGCCTGTTACCTTTCTATCCAAACCAGTTTGCTTGCACTTCTAAATATGCCCTCGATAATAATGATTCCCTGGTCAAGAGATAATACCACGGCAGGGGTAATGGGGTGCGAGGATGAGGAGTCAAAGGTGCGCTAGGCTTGCGACATAGCTTGCGAAAAAGATTGCTTGATAGATACGGCGGGGCTCGATGGCGTCCCCTGCAAGTGCGACCTCAATTCCCCTGGCCTTTGCTTCCTCAGCTATCGAATTATCGGGCCTCCCGCCGCCCTCTCCGCTGGTGATTTCGCAATGGAATCTTCTGGTAATGCCTGGGAATGCCTCTGCCGTATGAAAAAACAGGCCAGAAATTATTCTGACCTGCTTTTCCATTGAATACGGGATGATACCCTAACTGCGCTTCCTACGCCTTCTCAAGCCCTGGCCCGCGAGGGATAAGAGTCCCAGGCTGATACCCAGCATGAGAACTCCCAAGCCGCTTCCTAATCCACAGGGATCGAGAACCGGTTCGGGCGCGCTAATGCTCTTTATCCAGTCTGTCAGTGGCATGTACAATAGGTTCTTGGCGTTCGGGTCCCGGTCCATGTTAGCTGTGAGTATGTCGAGGTGATGATATCCGGGCAGTACCAGACCTGTCGTGTCCATCCCGTTGAGCCAGGCGTAGCCGATATTGGTCCCCTCCCCGCACAGTCTCGTGAAAGTGGGAACATTTGCCAGTTGATCCTTATGCAGCACATTAATGCCGTACTGCTCGGAACCGTCCGCACTGGCCACCAGGATGTCGGCGAACAGCCGTGTCGTGTAATACCACTCCATAACGTTGCTCGGGCCTTCATAGCAGCACTTGGCCATATCATGAACGTCGGTGAACTCCTGCGCCGAACTCGTATAGGCGGCTGCGTCCGTCCCATCGATCTCG
>MELM01000062.1:7137-12370 GCA_001767605.1 Candidatus Solincola sediminis
TCAGGAAGCCATCAGAAGCTTCATTCATGGTGATCGGATTGAAATTGTTATCGAGAGTGAGCCCGAAAAGGGCTTCGTTCGTAAAGCGCACCCGCTTCTGCACAATATAGGAAGCGTAGTATTCGAAGAGATCTTTCGACATCGCGATCCTAAGCAGGACATCGGTACGCGGATCAGTCATGTAAGGAGCAACCGTCTGGTAGAACTGTGACTCTTCCTTTGGCGCGAAGTCGGCGAGGATGGCAAAAGTCTCCACACCGATGTAGGTCGTTGGTTCATAGCCGAAGAAATTTGTCGGCAGGTTCACGCTTAACTGGGCGTCTCGGATCATCGCCAGTGCTACCGAATAGCTAGCAGTACCAGTGATGCTCAGCAGGTCGACCAGCGCTTGGGGAAAGAAGCCGGCCGCGAATTTCAGCATGTCCTGAGTTATGGGAAGCGCGTTGGGAGTCATCAGGGCATCTAGAGCGAGGACTCCCGCGATGTTGTTGTATCCGGCATCATCCAGCGTGTTTGGATCGCCGTCAAAGTCCCAGGAGATAAAGTCGGCGGTCATCGCTACGCCCAGGGAATCGCCACACACGTACACTTTCTTTTTTCTCACATTCTGATCCGGAAAGACCGTCTTGATTAGGGTGTAGACATCTTCCATAGCTATCCTCAATCCGAACTCCGAAAGAAAGAGAGCGTTGTAGTCGTCGTAGAATCCCTGGAAAGTCTTGCCATTGATCGGCTGGTTCTGAAAGTAATAGCCACTGATTGCAGCGGCCGCTCCCGTGACGTCTCCGGCACTTGCCAGTCTTTCGGCCTCGTTTAAGCCGGTAAGGTCTTCGAGATTATTCACCCTTCTGTCCAAGGCCCAGACCTCTATGTTGACCCCTTTGTCTGACTTGGCTTTGGACACCAGCTGCTTGGCGAAACAATCGAAGTCGCCATTTCCCCCATGCAACCCTGAAAGGGCTATGACTACGGCCGTAGCCTGGCTGCTGTCTGCTGCCGTTCCGGCTACCGCATAACGCATGTAGGGAATATTATTCAGCACGTCGGGGTAGGTTACTTGCCGATCGAGGGTCGGTGGAGCATAGAGGGAGCGCTCTTCTATCACCTCCTGAACCCCGGTGGATGCGTCCGTCCAAGTCCTCGAACTGGTAACAGCCGGCAATGCCGCAGCCAGTCCGGGAATCTTAATCGATGCGCCGGAGCCAACCTTCGAAGCCGCCCCCAACGCCGGGCCTGCAATCATCAGCATCAAAAGGATCATCAGTATTGATGTCGCCAGTAACCTCAGTCTCGTTGCCCTTTTCATGCCTCCCCCTTTCCTTTTCGCCCAATAGATCTGAAAAGCGCGACTGATGAAATCAGTCCACAAATCATCAACTCATAAAATGGCAGCTTTATTAAAGAAACCGGCTCGACAAAGACCGGGAACTAATGACATACAAGCTGTAATTCAACATAAGCGGAAACACTTCCCATATGCGCCCTAGACTTTAATTAATTATATAATATCTGGGGGGAGTTTGACCATTCTTTACTTATGGCGGTGATTTTTCAAGGAGCTTGCTTGTTATCGCGGCTCACTCATGCCAGAATACTTTTTGGGGGATTCTTCCAGGCATGTGCCACCACCCCGGTTGAAGGCCAAACATCCACCAGGCGTAGGAGGCTGTCATGGGCAAAAAAACTCTTGCAGCAACCATTTCTCTCGTCATTATCCTGCTCTTTTTCGGCAGTATGCCGGCAATGGCTAAGAATACGGCCGGCGGCGACCGCTACACGGCTATCGCAGCCGATGGGGTGGCACTCGCCATGAAACGCTACCGGCCTGAGGGCACAGCCCGCTTCCGGAAGGGTGCGCAGCCGGTAGTCCTTCTTCCAGGCCTTATGAGCAGCTTGAACGAATTCGACGTCAGGACGCCCGAGGGCGAGAACTACGATGTCGAATTGCCCGATCCTCTTGCTGCCTGGGCAAGAGGCGACAAATACATCAAAAGGGACCCCATGCGCTATTACAGCCTGGCGCATTACCTGTGGTTGCAGGGCTATGATGTCTGGCTTGCCAACTATCGCGGAGAAGGCCGCGAACCGTACCTTAGCGGGGGCCAAACAGGTTATACCCTTGATGACCTGGGCATTTATGATGCTCCGGCTATTGTGGAAAAGGTCTACGAAGTCACGAAGAAACATCCCATATGGTTCGGGCACAGCACGGGCTCAACCATGGCCTATATTTATCTGCAGGGAGCGAGGTACGGGGATAATGGCAAGGTCATCTCGGATCCCGCCCTTGTCGATGAGCGTAACGGTGGCCATGGCAAGCAATCGATAAAAGCCTTTATCGATCTCGATGGGCCTTTTACCTGTTTTAGCGGAGGTTCGATGCTCGATAACGTCCTTAGCTGGGGTTCGCTCTACTGGTCCGTATTTTTCGACATCCGACCCTTTATGTTCCAGTTCGCTGAAGGGTTGGTGGAGCCGCTCACAGCCATGGGCGATTGGGTCTACCAGACATTGCAGGCTTTGGGGATACCCGACCTGGGGCCCCTCAACATCCTCTTCTCCATTAACAGTAACAACCTCGATCCGGCGGTGAACAAATATGGGGCCAAGTATTGCTTTGACGGTGCGAGCTTGAGGACTTTGGCCCAGTATGCGGATGCGGCCGCTCATGGAGTTTTAAGGGAAGATTACCTGAATGGCTGCCCCGACATGTTCCCCCATGACCCCTGCGAGGGAGACGGCTATTACTATTACAGTGCCAGCGAGAATCTTAAGAAGATCAAGATCCCCGCTCTCGTGTTGGCCGATAGCCGCAGTGATATCACGAATCCCGAGGATATCAAGAAGTTCTACGATGGCAAGACGAGGGCGGATGCGGACCGCTTCATCAAGATCCCGGATGCCGCTCATGTGGATTCGATATGTGGCCTCAACGCCCCGACTTTCACTTATCCGGAAATAGGAAAGTGGTTGAAGAAGGTAATGGGCCGCAGGTAAATTACTTCTGCGAGTTATTCACCACTCAAACGAGCACCCGGACCAACAGCACGATATAGTAGACGCCCACGCCCAAGAAGATGAATCCCGCTCCCTTGCGGAAGTATATCTCCCACTTTTGGATCTTGTTCACGTGCCCGGCCCAGGCGCCGGCTCCCAGTGCGATCATCAGGGCGATGACGAACACCGGCAGGCCGGTTCCAACCGCAGAGATAGCCGGCATGTAAAATCCCCCTGCTGGAATGCCCACGGCAAGCGGCACCAGCATTCCGAAGAAAAGAATTGCGCTGTAGGGGCAGAAGGAGAGGGCGAAGATGGCTCCCAGGAAAAAAGCTCCGCGGACCCTTGCCCGCAACGCGCTCCCCGATGCGTGATATGTAGCCCCCTCTCATGAAAGAGAGGTCGATCACATCGAGCATGATGAGGGCGATCAGGATAAGAAGCGGGCCGAGATAATAAACGGCGGAGTTACGCAAGAACCCCGATATGTTAACTACACTCGCACCTATATATACGAGCAGCAATCCCAGGGCGACATAGGTGACCGCCCGCCCCGCGGTGTAAAGGATTCCCGCAAGGATTGTCCTCTTGCGGTCCTCGATGTCCCTTGCGATATATGCCACCGCCGCCACGTTGGTGGCAAGGGGGCAGGGAGAAATGGCGGTGAGCAAGCCGAGTACGAAAGCGGCGAGCAAAGGAATTCCCGCGAGAGGTATGCCCGACTCTCCCGAGGCCGATCCCTCGCTTATAGCGCTATCGATCTCGGACTGGACATATGAAATGCACCCGTCCTTATCCTCCCACAGGAACCAGACCTTCTGTAACTCCTGGAAATCTTCCTCACCATCGCCTGTGATGACCAGGTGGAGGGACGATCCGACCACGCCGAACCTCTCAACCATTTCGCGGTTAGAGGGATCGTCGATGGCCAGCCTCTCATATGGAATCCCTTCCCTGCCATGCCCGGCGTATGTTGCCGCCGCCTCGGCCGAGAAGGATTCGACCTGCTCGCAGGAAACGCACCGGATACGGGGATAAAAATATATCAACCGGACGTCCGCATCTGTTTCCGGTTCATCAGCCGATGCCTGAGTGCCGGCACTTAGCAGCAAGACCAACTCCAACTCCAAGTAGCAGGCACATCATACGCAGCCGGTTGGGATCGGAGAGTGTCCGCAAATCCTCGGCAAGAGTTATAATGCCGAGATCGGACACACACCCCAACGCTTTCCTCTGAACCATGGCTCATCCTTCCACCAATTATTATTTGTACTAATGTCTGTTTGTAAATTACCATATACCCGGCTTGTGTCAACGGCTCGCGAATCGCTATCGGAAGGAATGACGAATGGTTAAGGCCCAAGCAAGAAACAATGATGTTCGCATGGGAAGGAGTGACTCTTCAAAGACAGTGTCGAAAGAGGTAACGGATAAACTATTGCGGCGAATTATAAATGGTGACTACTCGCCCGGCCAGAAACTACCAACCGAACGGGAACTGGCGGAAGAGTTTGGGATAAACCGCATAATGGTGAGGGAAGCCCTCAAACGCATAGAAATGCTGGGCCTGCTTACTATCGTGCATGGCTCGGGCTCCTACGTTGAGGACATTAATATCCGTGGTGGAATCGAACTAACCGATCTGCTCCTCATGAGCGATGATTCGACCTGGAACCTCAAAATCTTGCATGACATATTCGAATTTCATGAATTCACGGTCGCAAACGCGGTAAGATTCGCGGCCCTGCGCATCAGCGACAAGGAACTCGAGAATATAGAGTCGCTCGTGGCAAAAAGGGGTCAGCTTCTTGAAGATGAGGAAGGTCTGGTAGAAGTGACTCTCGAACTATCGAGGGCCATTGTCGAGGCTTCGCATAATGTCTATATACACCTCCTCTTCAACTCGGCTATCAGGCTGGCGGAGGGATTCAGGGAGTTATTCGAATTACCGGGTCATCTGGATTTGGGAGTCCAGACCTTCTTCGAACGCCTGATCGAGGCCTTCAAGCACAAGGACGGCGAACTGGCAATGGTCCTGAGCAATAGGGTATTCGAGACCTATAAGCAGCACTTCTTTAATGAATTAGATTCAATGGATGGAAATAACAAGGAAGGACCGGCCAAGTAAGAGTCCGGTCTTAACAGGACGGTTGATATCCCCGTCCCCTGATTACGGGAGGTCTGAGTCAGTCATAGCGACAGGTCGCTAGGGCCTCCGTATTCCTGCAGGAAAATA
>MELM01000062.1:12383-17566 GCA_001767605.1 Candidatus Solincola sediminis
CGATCCACTCCCCGTTTACCTTGTGAAGAAGAAACATCGGTAGATCGGCGGGCGGGCCGGGGTGTGATGCCTCACTGTAGATCATCCAGTTGGGATCCTCCTTGCTCACCTTGTACTCAGCGAAGGTGGAGCCCTCCGGGTCTTCTCCCTGCTTCTTCAAGAACTCGACTATGGCCTCTTCCGGAGCGTTTTTCGCCTCCTCGTCCCCACCTTCTGATTTGTCTTTCTCCTTCTCAACCTCGAAGCGGGCCGTCGCGCTCGTCCCCCCCGCAGTAGTCACCGTGACCTCATTCTCGCCGGCATGGGCTTCCTCGGGCACCTCAACCTCTATTTCGGAGTCGGACCAACTAATAACGATCGCGGTAGCGGAGCCGAATTGGACTGAACTGGTGCTCTGGATGGCACCGAGGTTCGAGCCCGATATAATTACTTCTTTTCCTGCTTTGCCGCTGCTCGGCGAGATCTTGGAAATACTTGGCAATGGTTGTCTGCCACATCCGGGGAGAGCCATGGCCAGCAGGACTAGGGAGATGCCAGCGAGCGCATGCCTTTTCCTCATACTCATACTTGAGCCTCCTTGCTAGCCTGCCATCCGCTTCTCACCGCATGATATTCGATCGCTTCAAAGATTCGGCGGGCAATTAAGCCAATGTGGGAACGGCTCTTCAAGAGATGGCATGGCAACACCCTGAAGAGCCAATCAGGAAGGGGTCACCCGAACGGCTTACTTACGCAGTTTCCTAAGCCACTTGCCGATTTCCGGATAAAGCAAGGTCGGTGCGCTCAAACCGAAGACCAGGTCTGTATGCGCGGTGTTCGGTATTTTGATAAAGGCATCTCGTGGATTCCTTGTCTTGCTCGCATAGACTCCATAGACCTCTTCCGGATCGGTGAGATCGAGGGTGCCGTCGGCCACAACCAGGGCCGGCAGGGTTATCCTGGCGAAGCGGTCGGCGTGGGAATCCCCATCTGTAGTACCGCCCTGCATATTCCCCATGAATAACGCTATTATGCCTCCGCTTATGCCATCGGCCCCATAGGCCGCCATGTAGGCCATGACGTCGGGATCCAGATTGTTGGGGTTCATTAAGAAAATCGCGTTGAGTACCCCGAGATCCGGATAACCAAGCATCGCGTAAAAGGACCATAGCAATTGGAGGCCGGAATAAGTGAGCCAGGACCAATCACCCGCAATCGCGGTCAGCCACCTAATATCCAGGTATACGGGAAGGGAGCTGGCATCGGCCAAATTGTCCGAGGTTCCCCCGGCGGCCAGCGGGGGGCCATCGAGGTCTATGAATCCCTTAAGCGATTGCTTGCTGCTACCGCCGTTTCTTTCCTGAGCGAGGGCGGGATCGAAAACGACCCGTGTTCTGTCTCCATCCTCGTAGGTGGCCCCCTCCAGGTAGATGTAAGCCATGGCCGCCCCCATGCTGTGGCCTCCCCAGACCGGGTGCTTATTTGTTACCTCGTAGACCTTCTCGATCAGTGCCGGCAGGTCATATATACCGCAATCGGTGGCGGTATAGGGCTTATCGGCCCCTGCGCTCATGTACGGTTCCCTGCCCTGTCCGCGATAGTTGGCAAGCCAGACGTCGTAGCCCTGAAGCCACAGATAATGGGGCAGGCTGTAGTAGCGCATCGGATCCTGCTTGATATAAGGATCTCGCCTGGCCCAGGACGCCAAAGGCGACGGCAATTGCGGATCATAGGTTTTACCCGGGGGAGTATGAACATCAAAGAAATTGAAGTTGCACGCCATGCCCGGTATGAGGATTACAGGCTGGCCGTTCTTCCTGAAGCTCGCTTTCTCGTCGGGGCGGTAACGCTTCATGGCCAGCTCGACTCCATCCTCGGTTATCGCCGTATATTTGTCCGATGGAGCCGTCTCCGAAGCAACAGCCGGCGCGACGGAAATCAACAGCAGAAAAAGGCTCAGTAGAATGACGATTGAGAGATATATTTTCTTGCCCATTGCGTCTCCCCCCTGTCAGAACAATATTACTTACGAAGTTTCCTCAGCCACTTGCCGATTTTCGGATAGAGCTCCGTCGGGGCGCTCAAACCCGAGACCAGGTCCATATGCGCGGCGCTCGCCATCTTCATGATGACGTCGGCCGGATTCCTCGTCTTGTTCGTATAGAATTCATAGAGTTCCTTAGGACTCCTGGGGTTGACGCCATTGGCGACGATCAGCACCGGCAGGCTTATATTGACAAGGTTGTCGGCATAGGGAGAGCCGCCACTGTCGGGGGCACCTTGCGCGTCCCTCACGATTGCGGATATCAGGCCGGAGCTCATGCCGTCGCCCCCATAGCTCATCATGTATTTGATGAAGTTCGGATCCACGTTGTTGGGATTCGCAATAAGAGCCATGCTAAGAGGACCGAGGTCCTGATCGCCGAGCATCTGAAACATGGACCATACCAATTGCAGGAAGTAATAGGCGGGCTCGCCCCAGTTCTCGCCCAGGTTCGTCGTAATGAAGCGCATGTCTATATAGGCGGGTAAGGAGCTGGTATCGGCCAGATTATCCGCCGGGGTTCCGGCGGCAGCCAGGCCGCCGTCAAGAGCGATGAAGCCTTTGAGCGACTGTTTGCCGTCGCCACCGTTCCTTTCCTGAGCGAGGGCGGGATCGAAAACGACCTGTGTTCTGTCTCCATCCTCGTAGGTGGCCCCCTCCAGGTAGATGTAAGCCATGGCCCCCCCCATGCTGTGGCCTCCCCAGACCGGGTGTTTCTTTGTTACCTCGTAGACTTTCTCCACAAATGCGGGGATGTCATATATCCCGCAATCACTGCAAGTATAAGGTTTCTCGGCACCGCCGCTCACGTACGGTTCCCTGCCCTGTCCGCGATAGTTGGCAAGCCAGACGTCGTATCCCTGCAGCCACAAGTAATGGGGCAGGCTGTAATAGCGCATGGGGTCCTTCTTGATATAAGGATCTCGCCTGGCCCATGATGCGAGGGGCGAGGGTAATTGCACGTTGTAGGTTGCACCGGGAGGAGTATGTACGTCCAAGAAGTTGAAGTTGCATCCCAGTCCCGGTGCCAGGATTACAGGCTGGCCTTTTTTTCTGAAGCCCGCCTTTGCGTCGGGGCGGTAGCGTTTCATGGCCAGCTCGACGCCGTCTTCGGTTAGCGCCGTATATTTGTCCGATGGAGCCGGCTCCGAAGCAATG
Source organism: Candidatus Solincola sediminis (assembly GCA_001767605.1). Taxonomy (GTDB): domain Bacteria; phylum Actinomycetota; class Geothermincolia; order Geothermincolales; family RBG-13-55-18; genus Solincola; species Solincola sediminis. Next base: position 15,565 of record MELM01000062.1, read on the forward strand.
GCCGGCGCGATGGAAATAAATGCCAGGAGTAAGCCCAATAAAAGGATGATTGAAAGTGAAATCCTCTTGCCCATTGCGTCTCCCCCCCGTCTGAACAATGTTACTTACGCAGCTTCCTGAGCCACTTACCGATCTCCGGATAAAGGGCGGTCGGTGCGCTCAAGCCGAAGACCAGGTCCACATGCGCGGAGTTCGGTATTTTTATAAAGACGTCGGCCTGATTCCTCGTCTTGCTCATATAGAAGTTAAAGATGTCTTCCGGATTGGTGAGATCGTTGGTACCATCGGCCACGACTATGGCCGGCAGGCTTATCATGGCAAGATTGTCCGCATAGGGAGTCTCGATGTCGCCGCTTGGGCTCTGCATATTGGCGAGGAAGGTGGCAATCACGCCACCGCTTAAGCCATCGCCCCCATAGCTCGCCAGGTAGGCCATGACGTTGGGGTCCATGTTATTGGCATTGGTCAGGAAAATCATGTTGAGCATTCCGAGATCCGGATAACCGAGCATTTGGTAAAAGGACCATAACGATTGGAGGATGTAATAGGTGGGTTCGGCCCATTGGTCCAGACTCTCGGTCAGGTAGCGCAGATCTAAGAATGTGGGGAGGGAACTTGTGTCGGCCAGATTGTCGGAAGGTCGTCCGGCGGCCGCCATGGGACCGTCGAGGTCTATGAATCCCTTAAGCGATTGCTTGCCGTTGCCGTTGTTCCTTTCCTGAGCGAGGGCGGGGTCGAAGACGACCTGTGTTCTGTCACCTGCAACGTAAGTGGCTCCTTCCAGGTAGATATAGCACATGGCCGCCCCCATGCTGTGGCCTCCCCAGACCGGGTGTTTCTTTGTTACCTCGTAGACTTTCTCCACCAGCGCGGGCAGGTCGTATACCCCGCAATCGGTGGCGGTATAGGGCTTATCGGCGCCTCCACTCATGTACGGTTCCCTGCCCATGCCGCGATAGTTGGCAAGCCAGACGTCATAGCCCTGCAGCCACAGGTAATGGGGCAGGCTGTAATAGCGCATGGGATCCTGCTTGATGTAGGGGTCGCGCCTGGCCCAGCTTGCAAGAGGTGAAGGCAATTGCACATTATAGGTCTTGCCGGCGGGCGTATGCACATCCAAGAAATTAAAGTTGCACGCCATGCCCGGTATGAGGATTACGGGCTGGCCGTTCTTCCTGAATCTCGCTTTCTCGTCGGGGCGGTAACGCTTCATGGCCAGCTCGACTCCATCCTCGGTTATCGCCGTATATTTGTCCGATGGAGCCGTCTCCGAAGCAACAGCCGGCGTGACGGAAATCAGCAGCAGAAAAAGGCTCAGTAGAATGATGATTGAGAGATATATTTTCTTGCCCATTTTGCCTCCTTAGAAACAAATAACGGAACAGAGATGATGTCCGATTTCCCCAAACAAATTTTAACTTCCTTCCCTTGATCTATCAAGTAGACGACCGTGTTTAAATTGCAAGAATATTGCGGTTTACCTGCGTGAATAGAAATTCAACTTTTTGGTCCAACGAGGTTGTATAAGGCACTTGGTGAGCTCTTGCGGTGCGGAAACGCCCTAATACATAAAGGGATTTAAAATTCGTAATCCGCCTATCGCTTGGCCATGTTTCAGGTCTTCACTAAGAAGGATATCGGCTTCAGATTTGAGGGCGGCATCAATAATCAGGCAATCCCAAAACGAATAGCGATATCGATCTTGAAGGTCAATACTTCGCAAGATCGAGGAAACATCATTGTTTATAACTTCCCATCCCAGAAGGGATTCAATGATATCCCGAGACTTGGAATTCGATAGGGGCTTGGGAATCTTCCGAGTTACAATAACATAGAATTCCTGCAAAACTTGCGTACTTAGTACCCCTGATTGCGAATCCCATAGCTCGCTAAGCTTCTCCTTGGCCACAGGGCTGCGCCTTCTTGTCCGAGCTCCCCACGTGTTCCACGATGCGAACCAGTTTCTCTCGCGTCATGCCCGGCAATTATCGGTCACGGTTAT
>MELM01000063.1:0-1623 GCA_001767605.1 Candidatus Solincola sediminis
ATCCTCATCGGCGAGCCCTACTGGCGGCAGTTACCGCCGACGGAAGATGTTGCCAGGGGGTGTCTTGCCGGCTCAATCTCCGACTTTCTCACGCTTCCAGAACTTCTCGCGTCTTTCGGCCACCTTGACTACGACGTCGTGGAAATGGTTTTGGCAGACCAAGACGGCTGGGACAGATACGAGGCGGCTAAATGGCTCACCATGCGCCGATGGCTTGAAGCTAATCCCGACGACGAGTTTGCGAAAGATGTTCGAGCCAAACTGACCTCGGAACCCGAGCGCTACGCCGCTTACACACGTGAATACCTAGGTTGGGGTGTGTTCGCGCTGATGACGCGGTGATGAGTTGTGGCATCCGGCGGATTGCCAACGGCTGTGCCGCGCATCAGGTGGTGGCTCGCCGAGATGTGAGTGAGCCTAGAACTCATCCGCCATCGCCGAAATCTCCGTTAAGATGATTTCCCCTTCAGTTCTCGTTCATATACTCGGTTATCCTTCATTAAATATCTCTTTATATAACGCCCGTTTTTAGCAATCTCCATTGAACACATTAGTCTGCCCGCAGCCTGTAAATTGTATAACTAAGCAGGCGCCGATTAAAATCAGTATGCAGATCGTGGGGGCCCTTGGATGTGATGCTCCAGATCTCGTCATTTGATCATCCTTTCAAGCTGCAAACTTTTCAGGGCGGCGATTGACCGGGTGTCATCAACTGCCAATCGACACTTGTCTCGTTTTCCATAATCGTCCAGCGCAAAACCTACACAAAGGTGCCTGACACCTTTGTGTAGGCATAGCGCCGATAATATATCTTATGTAAAGTAGATGTTATCGCTTATTTATCCTTACGATTTTGGGCAAGCCCCCCTTTTATTACATGTCTTCTAATAAGGCCGAATAAGGCTGGTAGTTAAAATATATGGCTCTATCGCCGGTCACCGTCTGATCCGCTTCCAACTGACAGGAAAAATCCTTGCCTTCGCCCACATAACTATTTACGAAAATTGTGGTTTGCGACTTCCCCTCAGCCATTACGTGTTGCACCACAGAAGTGCCGTCACTGAACCTGTATGTCACTCGAACGTTAGCCTTGGCGGCGCTATTGTTCAGCATCAGGAGGTACTCCGTGAAGCCCGATCGTGTTGTTCCCTCTGCGAAATAGAGATCGGTAACGATATCCCCTCCCCAATTGAACCACCAATACCTTGATGATACGGACATGACTTGGTTCTGCACGTAGCCATGATTCTCGGGATCCGGTCCGTTGTGCAGGCTGAAGTCGTCGTTTTGATCGTTCCAGGGACGCCATTCCGGATCCCAAATCCATACAGCATAGTTCAATCCCCTCTTCTCGAAGAGGCTTAATTCATCATCGATAAACGCGGCTGCATTTGGCACCCAGCGTTTTATGCCGTACTCGGAAATGGCCACCGGAACCCCATGTTCCTGCTTAAAAGCGTCGATAGGATCGAGCAATCGATCCAGCCACTCCTTGTCGACCGTTTCTATAGACCCATTATCGTCGGCATCAAAAACTCCGGGGTAAGAAAAACGCAACTGATTCCAATCCTGGTGAGTATAATCCATCGGATCGTACTGATGGACTATATATACTGTGCGATC
>MELM01000063.1:1637-3976 GCA_001767605.1 Candidatus Solincola sediminis
CGATATAAGGAAGCCAGCCGGCGTGAGAGTAGCCATTTCCGCCTACCAGGATGGGTGTTATTGCATCTACCTCTCGAACGGCCGAGGTGATGCGCGGGAAGAACTGGTTCCAGTCATAGAGGGTTCCGCCATAGCGGGAGTAAAATTCCTCCTGATCCCATATATCGAGCAGGCGATCGTTTGAGTTAGGCTCAACCATCAGTTCGTAACCTACCACTGCCGGATGGTCGCGATAACGATTAGCCGTATAGCGCCACATGTCGACCCAGGCATCCTGAGCCGCCTCTTCCACCCATACGTTGTCGTTCAAATAACTCGGGTCGAACCAATCTCCCGCCCCGTCCCAATAAAAAGTGAAGTCGCTCCTCCCCGGTCCCGTTCTAAAAGCGATGGTCGCCTTCATCCCCGCCAGGTCGACCATATTAAGCAAGCGGTCCAAGCTGTCCTGCACATCATTATTAACAACGTAAGGTGGCTTTTCCGGGAACAGCCCCGGGTGTGAGAGTTGGACCCAATTCGCGCCGGCTGCCGCCAGCGCGTCCATATCCGCCTGCGTATAAGGCGGCCCGAGGGGGCCGGGGCCCATGAAATCGGTGCCATCGATCTCGGGGTAGACCAGGCGTTGATATACATTTGCGCCTCTCAATACGGTGCCAGATGTCCACAGCTCCCAGTCATCCCCTTGCTGCTCCGGATAACTGACGCCCGCTTGCCCATATATCAAGAAAACGCCGGGGCTGGATATTAAGGCAAACAAGCATGCCAGAACGAATAGGAGCCTTAATCCTCTGCTGTGCAACAATTGATCCCCCCGCTTGTCTTGATGATGGTAATATACCAATTATGTGTAGAGTCTATTAATAATAAACCGAAAGTGGGATCGTAATTGTTTGATTGGATTGCGGCCTATGGCCGCGTGGGGGTAATCTCTAACTCGAGCGTTCCGTCCTCTTTCAATTCCCAATCAACGGTAGATTCTTTTCTGCTTAGAACCTCGAAGTATCCCTGCATCAGTCCTGCCAACAGCAGGTGTAAGGCCGCATTTTGTACTTGCGCCCTGAGCCCTCTGTCATCCATTTTCATCTCGATGAGGTTCCCCAGCCCCCTTAAAGCCAGCAGCTTGCGGAAGTCCTCCGCCTGCCTGATTTCTTCAATGGAATACAGCCCCTGCTTCGTGAAGCGGCGTTGTGCCTCCACAACGATTTTGGGTATTTCCTCCCCCAATTCTCTTTCCAGCTCAACAAACGCCGCCTCGAGGTAGGCGGGTCCCATCATTGCGACCCGCCTGCCGCTTGACTGGATCTCAATGACTCCGCGATCCGTATTCCATTTATAACCGGAGAGCGTGGCGGGACCCCCACAGCTGGGACATTTTGCCAGTTGGATATCGCCCTCGACGTATTTGTACTCCTTGACGGGCAACCTTGATGCGAGCCCGGCCGGCCTCGGGGATGGCCAGGCTTTTATCTCTATCACATCATCTGCAATAATTTCGTAGCTGACATCGTGATCATAACCCGTTATCGATTCCGACGATCCGGAAAGGTCTCCACACCACAAGGCGATCGAATAGGGTTCCTTGATGCGTTCGATTACGTAATCGATTTCCGGATTCTCAAATACGACCTTGACCAGCCTGGAGTCGCCATAACCCAACAGGTGTCCGGTGACATTAACGGCTTCGATCAACGGAACCAGCTCGATTTCTCTGCTGCGTACCATCTCCCTTATCTCGATGGGAATGATGCGGTTTAGATAATCGCGAGTAGCCCTGCGCTTCGTCTCGATGATAATGCGTTCAATGGGTATGCCGATGAGGGCCTCGATCTCCTTGAACAAGGGATCGAGATTGTCACATTCAATCAATACCATGCGATGATCGGGATCGCTGCTCTCGACCACCATACCTCCGCCACGCCAGGTATGATTACTCGAGAACCAGATCGGGACTTCGCATTCCGGGCACACTTCCAATTCCATTGTTGGCCCCTCATGCAAGCAATCAGGCTCAAAACATCTACTTTTCCTTGAGAGAACTATCGGCGCCTTTTTCGATATTGTTAATAGATGAGAGATTATACATCGAACGTCTGGGCTTGCTCCCTCAGCTCCCTCCTTAGAACCTTACCCGCGGCACTCGCCGGCAGGGCATCTACGATTTTTACCACCCTTATCTTCTTATACTTGGCCAATTTGTTATTGGCATATTCCAGAAGTTCGTCTTCGCTCGCCTCAGATCCGGCTACTAACTCCACAAACGCTATGGGTATGTCTCCATAATGATCATCGTATTTTCCTACAACGGCAGCTTGGGCGACGGCGTCGTGCTCATTGAGGAC
>MELM01000063.1:3993-7832 GCA_001767605.1 Candidatus Solincola sediminis
GATATACGTTGTAGCCTTTATAGATCAGCATGTCTTTTTTTCGATCGACAATGTATAGATAGCCGTCTTCGTCAAACCTGCCTATGTCGCCTGTGTGCAGCCATCCATCGCGAAGTACTTCGGCGGTCTCTTCGGGTTTGTTCCAATAACCCTGCATGACTTGCGGCCCATGTATGCATATCTCCCCTATCTCACCCGGCGGCATTTCCTCCTCCGGATTCTCGGGGTTCACGATCTTTATCTCTACATCCTGCATTGCCATACCCACGGAGCCTAATTTGAAATCTTCCCGAGAGGGTGGATTGGCACTACAGCCCATGGTGCATTCCGAAAGGCCATAAGCCTCGCATACCACGCCGGGTATGGCCTGGAGCATGGTTTCCAGCAGATGATGAGGTATAGGCGCAGCTCCGGAGACAACCAGGCGTATCTGAGACATGTCTATGTCCTTGAAGATAGGTTCCTCGACCAACGGCACAAAAAGCTGCGGCGCTCCACCGAAAACCGTGGCATCGTACTTATTTATGGCTTGCAGGTACTCGACTGGGTCGAAACGCGGAAATACAACCATAGTGATGCCGCCTAGCATCTGCATGCTCAGGTAGCCAATGACTCCCATAGCATGAAACCAGGGAACGACTACCAAGGATGTCTCTCTACCCAGGCGTACTACATGTTCGTAATCGCCGTCCCCCTCCTCCCGTTTGAGCAGGAATTTTCCATCCTCGTAAAGGACCTCTCCGCCGAAGAACCAATTTGCGAACTGGCAGCAGTTCACCACCGCATTGTAGTGGCTTAGCATGACACCTTTAGGGGTCCCGGTTGTGCCGCCCGTATAAGCAATGTGGGCCAGGTCTTCTTTGACGTTGAATAGAATCTCAGGAGCATCCGGTGGATAGTCACGGATAAGGCTGGTGAAATCAAGGGTTCCTTCCGGGAGCGGCTGTTTTTGCAGGAGTTTGACCGGCGCGGCAAGCGGCGGATAACAATCGGCTAGGCTGACGATGATCGTCCTCTTAACGGGTGAATCAGGTATCAACTTCTGCGGCGCGGCGAAAAGCAGATCGAGGCCTATGAATGTCTCCACCCCGGCGTCGTTTAGCTCGAAGTCTATTTCCCGTTCGGCAAGAAGCGGGCTTAAGGGCACGAAGACAGCTCCCGCTTTGAGGAGGCCATAATAGGCGATTGCGAACTGAGGTGAATTCGGCAAGTGGATACCCACCCTGTCCCCTTTTTTCACTCCTAGAGATGCCAGGGCGTTTGCGAAGCGATCGGATAATTGATCCAGTTCCTGATACGTGATCTCCATTCCGGCAAAGATTATTACGTTGCGCCAGGGCCATTGCAGGGCGGACGATTTCAGCATCTGAAAAATGGGTACTTCGGGGTAATTCAGGGTGCTGGGGACTCCCTTGGGCCACTTGGATAAGTCTTTCGCCATGATTCCTCCTTAATTCCAGGACACCGGTCAGCCTTGTCACGAGCCTCAAATTACCTTAAGCAATACTACCAAAATAGCCTTTTTGGCCGAAAATTGGGCATTTTCTCATACCAAAGGTCGATACCATTCGCTTAATCATTGTTCGAGAATACTTATAGGACTTTCTTTAGTCCAACGCCCCACCCGGAAAGCAGCTGGCCAATCGGTCGGCTGCTTCCATTGTTGTAGGCTCGGATTATTGGTGGAAGTCGGACAATTACTCGTAGTTATGGTACGCGTTACTAAGCTTTGATAACGGTGGCCGCCGCGCCGATAAGCTCCTGCTTACCGTCAAACAGGGGAAAAACATTCACTGTTAGGACAATAGTCTCATGATTATCGTTCATGCTATCGGCGAATTGTGCACCCAGGTGATTGGCGAAACAGCTCTTAAAAGCCTGTGTCAACAAGTTTCCCCGTCCTCCGATGCTGTTGAGGGTCTCGAAAGCATCCTTACCCAGTATATCTCTAGCCTGCAAATTCAGATAGCGCTCCGCTTCGCGATTGGCGATAAGAACCATGCCGTTGGCGTCAACCACCAGCACCCCCATCTTGGCTTCCAGGATAAAGCTTTCGAGGTAGTTCTGGGTGCGCCTGGAGTTATCGAGCGCGCGTCTGGTTATATCATATAGTCTGGCGTTTACAAGCGAATTTCCAAGCACTTCGCTTACGGCATGAAGAAGTGTTTTTTCCTCTTCCGAATACGAACCCTTGCGGGTAGCCGCCATCAACACCCCTGACACTTTATTTCCCGCCTTGATCGGTATGGCGATGCGCGCCATCACCGCATCCTGCGTTGCAGACTGGTCCTCGATGGTCTCCGCATAGGCAGCGGCCTTTCCTGCGATTCCCTCGCCTACATCATATTCGGGGATCTTATCCAGGCCGATATCCATACCATAACTCGCACGGGCCTTGAGCTTGGAGCTGCTTTCATCCAGCAAATAAATGGTTCCCATCGACGAAGTAAGCGGCATGGCTGAGTCGAGGGACTCGCGCAACAATCGATCGGCATCCATATCGACGTTGGCGCTTGATTGGATTTCATTAAGCACCTGCAGCCGCATGTTGGATTTCTGGACTTTTTCGAGCATCATTTCCAATTTTTTGTGGTATTGCCCCGCCCGAACGAAAATGTATCCCGCAAAAATCGCCACAAAAGCCACGAGCGCGACATCGGTGGCGATCTTCGCCAGTGTGCCACCGAAGTACTGCGAGAATTGATCAACATTTTGAACAAGGATAAGAAAGGCCGTCGCCAGAAGCATGAGCACCAGGAGCGCAATGGAAAATACTCCCACCGGACTCGATTTGGATTTGGTGCTTTCGTCCAATTCTTAAGAACCCTCCTTAAGTTCAGCTCGATCGATCAACCCGCATCGAGAAGCTTCTCCCCCGTATTGTTTTCAACCGCACCTGATTTCAGGATAGCCGCGAGTTCCCTATAAGAATCGGTGATGAGACCATCCACTCCCATCGCTACCATCGACTGTAGTGAGCCGCTGCTGTTTACGGTCCAGGGCACAACTCTGAGCCCCGCTTCGTGCGCTGCGTCAACCAAACCGGGCTTAGTATAGAAATTGACCGGAAGGAGCACATCCGCTCCGCACTCCAAGGCCTCCTGAACCGCGTGGTTGGTATCCATTTCGTATTGCGTCAGCAAACCGATGCGGGCAGGGCCGCCGGTTGCCTTGAATTCGGATAGGAAGCGTGTGTTGAAGGAACTTACAAGGAGGGGTAAGGAAATGTGCGCCCAACTTACCACCTCGGCCAGAATTCGGGCCTCGCATCGCTTGATCTCGATGTTGAAGGCGCAACGACCCCCAGCAAGATCAAAGAATTCCTCGAGTGTCGGTATCTCCGGAGCTCGTTCCCTGATCTCCGACATGTCGAGATGTTGCAGCAGGTGAATCCCAAGAAACGGGCTATGGTGAATAAACGGAACTCCATCATTGGACATTCGAACATCCGTCTCGATCATTTCCACCCCGTATTCCAGGGCTTTTCCCAGGGCTTCGAGAGTGTTCTCAGGTCCGAATCCCCTGCCGCCTCGATGGCATATAAGCCAGAATTCTTTCCTTTTAGCCCGTCCGTCACTACCTACGGTTATGTACATTCAATCACCTTCTGCTAGCATGTTCGGCAGACAACTGCGTACCCTTGATTGGAGAGGGAAAACGAGAGGGGCCGGGGTCATCACGGATTGGGGATCAATTCGCGGAAGAGTAAGCTGGAGCTACCGGTTTCGAGATAGAATCTGACTACCAAGTACAGGAAGACCAGCAGGAACGGGCATACTACGCAGGTCAGAAAGCCGGGCATACTTCTCAGGTAATTGAGGAAGAGGCCGGCATATGGC
>MELM01000063.1:7844-9779 GCA_001767605.1 Candidatus Solincola sediminis
ACCTTGCCCCAAACGTCGGCAAGCGGAATCATGAAGGGATCCCGTATTTCATTACCATCTCCCTTGGTTATCGCGTATCGGGATCCACGCGTTTCTTCAAGCCCTATCACTCGATGCACGATACTCTGCTCGGGATCTTCGGGATCTTTGAAGACCACTATGTCCCCTTCCTTCAGCTGATCCTTATTTACAGAAGTTACGAGGACGGCGTCGTTTGACTGAATGGTCGGCTTCATGGAATCGCCTTCGACTATCTTAAGGGGAGCAAAGAGGTCTTGGGCTATTATCAAGAAATTTGCGAAGATGGCGAAGATCATTATGGATATGACTACCGGGTAAATGGCTTTCGAGACAAATTTGCTTAGTCTGCGCATCTTGTTTCCACCGTGACCAACCTGATATGACAACTCTTTTTTGTGGGAATCCAGGTGGGTATTCATCCCGAACCCCTCGCCTCCGACTTTTGCTGCCTAATACCCGAGACCTTTCATCACTGTCTCTAGCTAGTTCGGAAAGATGAGCCATTCACTTGATATGGTTATAGAAAATCATGGAAGTTTTGATACTTAGGCCGATGGGATCAGCTCACGTGTGAAGCGGGTGTTTTCGGAGGAATGCTTTTCGATGTAGCACTTTACCACGAGATACAGAAAAAGCACAGCGAAGGGACAGATTACACAGGTTATGAAGCCCGGGGCCGACTTCAGATAATTAAGAAAGAATCCGGCCTTGGGAAGAGTGAGGCTGACCCTGCCCCATACTCTATCCAGCGGAATGATAAAGGGATCGACTATGCTATTGGCGTCCCCCTTTGTCGCTACAAAGGTCGATCCGTCTCTTTCCTCAAACCCGATTATCCTGTGCATTATGTTCTGTTCGGGTTCTTCCGGATCCCTGAAGACTACTACGTCACCCTCCTTCAAATTCCCCCGATCGGCGGAGCTGACGACAACCGCATCCATCGATTTAATCGTAGGGCTCATCGAATCTCCCTCGACGATATTAAGCGGTGAGAAGAGGCCTTGTGCAATTATGATAAAATTCGCGAAAATCGCGAATACCATTATGACGATTACAGTCATGTAGAGGGCCAAGGAAAGGAATCTGCTCAGTAACCGCATTTTGTCTGCTCCTAGCACGCTTTGCGTCCCCACTAATTGCAGGTACGGTTACCAAATCGGTAGAAAGGTGATGCTCTCCCATAGCTCAAAGGGGCTATTTACGATGGTTTAGAGTGTGATACGGGCTTAACCCGTGGCTATTAGTATGTTTTTTAGGTGCCGGCCCCTTATAAACCCCACGTTAAGGGGTGCCGATGGTCTCTTCCACCAACGAGACCAGGATGCCCGGGTTGAAGGGTTTTACAACATAGCGGTAGGCTCCCATGTCCATCGCTTTCGACATGTCGGCCGGAGAGCCCTTGACGGTGAGAACGATCACCGGGATATCACGCGTGGCCTCGTCCTGCTTGAGTTGCTCGAGAACGGCCCAACCATCGACCAGAGGCATCATGATATCCAAAATAATCAAGGAGGGCTTTATCTCGCGCGCCTTTTCAAAGGCACCCTCTCCTCCCAGAAAACCAACGACATTGAAACCACGCGGCCGGAAGTTTATATCTAACAACTTCAGGACGAGTTCATCATCATCAATTAGCAGAATCGTCTTGTCGCTCATTCAACCCCCCATACTCAGCTGTTCGGTCGCCCTTTTTGGCATCCTAAATCTACAGGAAGGCTCGCTTTCGCTCAAGCATTCCAAGCAAATGTGGAAACACTGATAAGGGAGAGAAAAATGAAAGGGACTACTGGTTTTCTTTTCCGCCGTTCTCCTCGACCTTGGAATTCAAGTCTTTAATCAGGGTATCGACATCTATCCCGTGAGCTATGGCACCCTGCTCTATATTCTCAAAACGGGCTACTGAACACCCGATAC
>MELM01000063.1:9786-22643 GCA_001767605.1 Candidatus Solincola sediminis
GCCATGCTCTAAAAAGACCCTTATTGTTTCGGGATTCTTTTCTACCACCGATTGGATCGTCATATCCTTGGTAATAACCATAATCTCACCTCCTTACGCTTTTCATACCATAGTTTAGGCCGAAAAGACGAGTTCCGCTACTATTTTTTGTGCCTCAATACTTCATTTGATGAAGACAGTCGTGCAGCGCGAGTATCGGGCGACACGGCGGCTCGAGACAATCACCCTTCCTCTTGCAACTGCAGGTGAAGGTCAAGGAGATCATCCCAAGAAAGCGGGTCCTTCTCTCTCCCCTCTTTGTACTCGATCGGAGCCTTCAGGATTATCGACTCCATTCCGTTCATGCCCATGAAGTCGATGAATCGGCTGTCAGCCGGATAGGCCTGGAACTCATCGCAAACGTCGCAACGGAAGGTGTAAAAAGTTCCTTCCCCATCCCCGTGCTCGACCAGAATGATGTCTTCCATCGAAAGTGTCACTTCGCCGCATTTGGAGCATCGAGATTTTACCCGAACCATGATGCCTCCTTTTATACCTTTAATATAATATTTACTGTATTAATATACTTTGCTATAATAAGTCCGTCAAGTGGGAAGAGGCTGACCGAGGATAGTTACATGCATTCAGGGTCATCCTGGTAAGATGAGTTCCGGAAAATACCTCTAATGTGAGTTGAAGTAATGGAGAGTTACGGCGATCAAATAGCCCAGATTTCGACGGCACTGGCCGATCCCACCCGGCGTGACATTATGCAGCACGTCCTCGGTGCGGATACTCCCCTTTCGGCCCTGCAAGTCGCGCAGCATTTCGGCCTTCATGTAAATGCTGCACGAATGCATCTGGATAAATTGGTGAAAGGCGGCTTGCTCAGGGTTATAAGAAGGCGTGACAGCCGGGGCGGCCGCCCCGCGCACCTCTATTTCGAGAACGATGAAGAACGCGAGATTCTCTTCCCATCCCGCTGTTATAAGACTCTAGCCGAGATCCTGCTCGGGGGAACGCAAGGCGGGCATCAGGAGATAACGACGGCGCTGCAAGAAGAAGCCTCGCGCAGAGGCCGGGAGGAAGCGCTTCGCGGCTCCTCCCCTCTCGCCTTTCTCCCTGCCAAAGCGAGCATACGTGAAGTGGTTGAGGCATGGCTCGCCGACGCCGGAAGGAGGGGCCTGAAAGCGAGGTTGAATAGGGATAATGCCAAGGCGATGAGCATGACCTTTCTGTCGTGTCCCTTCGGCAAATTCTCCGAAAATTATCCGGATACCGTCTGCGAGATCCACCGCTGCCTGGAGGAAGGGATACTCAGCCTCTGCGGGCACTGGAAGGTAAGCTCCGGTTCAGTCGATAATCCGTGCGTGTTTTTATTGAAGAAGAAGGCCGAGCGAACCTAGCCTGATGAGATCGAACACACCCGCAATCATCAGGCCGCCCATGATGACAAGGAGACCCCCGGTGATAATCATTACTATCCGCATGTGACGCTTGATTCGTTTGAAGAGTGGCAGCAGGGATGAGAGGAAAACAGCGGATAGAATGAAGGGTATTCCGATGCCGGCCGAAAAAACCAGTAGATAGAAGATGCCTTGCGCTATCGTTGGCTCGGTGAAAGCGGCCTTCAGGTAGATTGCCGATAGTATGGGACCGACACAGGGAGTCCAGCCAATGGCGAATGCCATCCCCAGCAGCAAAGTGCCCAGCACCCCTCTCTTCTTCCCAAGCTCGAGGCGCTTCTCATAATTCAGGAACGGTATGGTGATTATTCCTATGAGGTGTAACCCGAAGATGACAATCACGACGCCCGCAACCCGACCCAGGATATCCAGAAACAAGGGCGGCAATCCCCTGGTCGCGGCGGCGGTCGTTCCCAATGCCGTGAAGACAATAGTGAAACCCAGGACGAAAAGGATCGACTGCCGGGCTGCTTGAATGGTTATCCGCTTGCTCCTGCCCTGTTCGGTCAGTTCCTCCAAGCTGATCCCCGTGATAAAGCTGAGGTAGCCGGGGAGGATAGGCAGAATACAGGGTGAAGCAAAGGCGAGCATGCCACCAAGAAAGGCGCCGAAAAATGTTACTTCCTCCATCAGGATCTCCGTTGCATCAATTATCAGGGCAGGATTTCATGACCGCTATCGTCAAGGCTTATGTTGTATTTGAAGAGCAAGTGCTCATAATCCCTGCGATAGTAGATCTTGCACTTGACCTCCGGGTAGAGTTCGCTCAATCGTTTTATCTTACGATTCTTCTTCGTTACCAGTTTCTGGTTCATGGTAGTAATCTCGATGAAGAGATTGTACTCCGGGAGATAGAAATCGGGCGTAAATTTAGAAGTCGGATTACCCTTATGGTCCCAGCATATATCGAAGCTCACCGGTTCATACAGCCATTTTATGTCATAGAAATCAAGGAGCCGGGCAAATTCCTGTTCGCTGCGATGCGCGAATTTCAGCTCGTCCCAGCGCCTGTGCTTCCGCTCATCAACCTCAATGTTTTCCGACAATTGCAATCCTCACTTCGTGGCAGTCCCTTTCGGTACGATTATTTCGAATTCCGTCCACTGCACGCCATCCAGCCCTATGCTCCGGGCCGCTCCGAAAGACAAATCAAGTACGCGACCCGGCACGAAGGGGCCTCTGTCGTTCACCTGAACTATTACATGCCCTCCGTTGTACTTGACGAGCAACCAGGTGCCGAAGGGTAAACTTCTGTGAGCGCATGTGAAATCGTACATGTGAAAAATGACTCCGCTCGCAGTCGGATCACCATCAAATTCTTCTCCATAGCAAGTGGTATAGCCTGCCATGACCATGCCGGTAAGCTCGAAATCGGAAAGAGATGGCTGCCGCGTTACGCGATCGAGTACTTCACCCGCCGCCGGCGCCTTCCAACTGGGGGCTTGGTTTCGCCCTTCCCCACCACCCGTCTCATTCCCTGCTCCCGTGCTCAGAGATCGAAGCTTGTTATTGACCTCCGAAAGTCGGACTTCGAGTAGACTTATCTGTCCATCCAAGCGGTCAATATCCAGGGTTTCCGCTACTCTCGTTCTCCGCTCCCTGGCTTCCTTCAGATCCCTCTTTCTGGTATCCAGATCAGCCAGTTTCGACTTGATCTTCTCGATTTCTTCCCCATCCCGTGCCAGCAAACGCTGGTAAACGGCATTGTCTTGCCAGGCGTCGTTCAATTCCTCGGCATCCAGAAAGATCTCCAGTGCCGTCATGTTTCCCATCTTATAAAGCGTGCGCATGGATAAACCATAGGACTCCTGAAAAGCTCTCAACTCCTCTTCCAGGTCGTTCAGGTATGCCTCCGCCCTCCCGATCTCGTTATCAAGCGCTTGCAGCTCGCTCCTGAGGGACTCGCTTTCACCTGCCGCCGCCTTGCGTCGTGTTCTCAATTGCAGCAGTTCATAACTTATCCTATTCGATTCATCCTGCAGCTCATCCTGATCTCCTCCGGCAATTGCCTGCGAGCCGGCGGGAAATAGTGCCACAAACAGTATCAGCGTTAATACAAGCGCTGTTATTCTGCCCAATGATTTCATGCTGCCACTTTCTCCGGCCATTTACGATATTTTTCTCGACCAGTAATAATGATAGCAAGCCTTTAAGCTTAAAGCATGGGTTTAACAAGCGTAATTAGACGTCAGGTAAAGGCAAAGAGGTCCGGGTCTAAGCGTATCGGCCACCTTGAGACCATGATGTCGAGGTAGCAATTTCCTCTAGCTTCGCCAGCTGTTCAACGGTGCCTATTGCAATGATATAATCCCCCGGGTCCAGCCTGGTATCCTTGGATGGCTTGGTGTTGAAGCTCATCCCTCGCTTTTTTACAGCCAGAACCAGGGCACCGGAAATCGCGTATATCTTGGCTTCCCCTATCGTTTTACCATCAAGATTCGAGTTAGGCTGTATTTCTACGTCGTCTATTCGCCATTCCAGATTCTCGATATTAAATTCAATGTACTGGCCTCGTGTTACAAGATCGAGGTAATCCCAGACCATCGGTTTTAATAACATCGCTGCCATTCTCCGCCCTCCGATGGAATGCGGAGATATAACACGATCGGCGCCGGCACGGCGTAGCTTCGAGGCCGATTCCTCCGAATCACAACGGCTCACGATGAAGAGGTGGGGGCAGAGTTCTCGAGCGGTAAGCGTGATATATAGATTTTCCGCGTCACTCGAAAGGGCGCTTACCAGCCCACGTGCCTTATCGATCCCGGCTTCTTTCAAGGCCTCATCCTTCGTAGCGTCGGCCTTTATAACGGCGTATCCGGCCGCTTCCGCCCTATCGGCACTCGCCGGGTCCTTTTCAACCACGACAAAATTGGTATCCGCATTGTCCAGATCATCCGCTATATGCTGCCCAACCCTGCCGTAACCGCAAAGAATATAATGCCCGACCATATTCTCGATGTCTTTACGCATTTTTCTCCTTCCCATCATGCCGGTCAGGCTATTCTCTATCATGAATTCCACCGCACTGACCAGCGTATAACCCACCGTGCCTACCCCGGCGATAATCAAGAACAGGGTGAAGATTTCTCCTCCCGTACCCAACTTGAAAGTCTCACCATATCCTATAGTCGTTATTGTAATAACCACCATATAAAGCGCATTCAAGAAGTTCTGCTTCTCGATTATCATGTATCCCGCTGTGCCTATGCAGAGGATTATGCTTAGGAGTATTATCGCTTTTTCCAGCGCTTTCAGCCGGTCGAGAGTCTTAATAGACTTTCTCCTTTACTCTCAGCTATAGATATATCATTTGAATAGTATCCTACTTAATACGAGGTTAGCCATAATATCGGGAGGAAGTGTGGTTGACAAAAGAGGCTACACAAAGGTGCCTGACACCTTTGTGTAGCCTCTTCTTACATGAAGTCTTCGGGCTTGGCGTCTTTTAGAAAATCCCGGAATCGCTCGATCTCGTCCTCTTCCTCGGTCTCGATAAAGACGCTTGCTTCATTCAGAACATGTTCATCGGAAAAGATGGAGACCCCGGTGCGTACAGCCAGGGCTATGGCATCACTCGGCCTGGCATCTATCTGAAACGGCTTGCCATCGTAAGTCATCGTAATATCCGCGTAAAATGTCCCCTCCTTGAGATCTGAAATAAGGACTTGTTGCATGTTTATACCCATCTGATCCATGATGTTTTTCATCAAATCGTGGGTCATAGGTCTTGCGGTTTCGATCCCCTGCAAGGCGAAAGCAATGGCGGTGGCCTCGAAGGCGCCGATCCATATAGGTAAAAAACGCTCCCCGCTCTTCTCTTTTAAGAGGACGATAGGTTGGTTTGCAGGAAGCTCGACCCTTACCCCTATCAGTGTCAATTCGACCATTTGTTATCACATCCTTACGACTCAAGGTATAGTACCCGATTTTGCCTGTCAAATCACCTCGTCGTATCCACTCCATCGCCTGTAAAGGCTACTTTTACGGATCCCCAAACAGTGCAAGCACACTTTCGCCATTCTCTTCCTCGAGACCTTCCGGCGAGCAAATATATTTCAAATTCCGCCATTTCTGACGATAATCCAGTCCATAGCCGATGAAGAATTCCCGGCCTACCTCAAAGCCCCTGTAGTCTATTTCTATAGGCGCGATGCGAGCGACAGCTCTGTCAAGAAGAGTACATATTTTTATTTCCGCGGGAGCCCGCGATTTCAGATTGCGGAGGATATAGCTCAGGGTAAGACCGGTATCGATGATGTCCTCGACTATCATGACATTCTGGTTATATATGCTTCCGGAAAGGTCCTTTTCGATACGCACGCCGCTTTTGGTATCGGTCGCCCCATAGCTGGATATTGCCATGAAATCGACGCTCAGATCGAGCTCTATGTACCGCATCAGGTCGGCCAGGAAGACGAAAGCGCCTTTTAACATGGATACGATGACTACGCTCGCTGCGGGCCCTTGTCTCTCTTTATAAAAAGCGGTTATCTCGCGGCCCAGCTCTTGCACTCGATCGGCGATTTCATCTTCAGAGAATATTACACGGTGCGCGAAAGGAAGATTCATTTCCCGATCCTCCGGCTGCCCGCAGGCCTCAGATACCCGGGATAATCCACTGCAACCCTTTCCACCATAAGGCGAAGACGGAGCCTGTAAACGCAAAGAAGCGAACAAAAATGTTTGGTGAATTCTGCCTGGAATCGCTGGTGAGCGGTACTTGCTTTTCGGCCGGAGTCCCCTCGCCCACCACCATATAACCTACTTCCTGGCCTTCCTGCACCGGGTATGGCAAGTGCTCAGAATAATAAATACTCGCTTTTTCGAAGTCCCTGAGGAAATCCTTGCGTACCGTAAACACCAGGTCGTTTCCGGAAACCGCTTTCACCTCCCGGCTGGGAAAGTTTCCCACGCTGATTTTCCCCAAGGGCTCCCCCGAATATGCAAATTCGACGCGAGCAAAGGAATTGAAGCCATATTCCATCAACTGCACCGTCTGATCCCAGTAACTATCGCCTCCATTGAGTACGACGGATATGAGCTCCCTTCCTTCCTGCCGGGCGGCTGCAACCAGGCATTTGCCGGCGTTCGACGTGTATCCCGTTTTGCCTCCAATCGCATAGGCATACATCTTGAGCAATTTATTGTGGTTTTGCATTACCCTGGGGAAGGGATGACCTGGCCAGGGAATCTGATAAGAATCCGTCCCTGTTATTTGTCGAAACAACGAGTTTTTCATCGCATAAGCCGCTATCTCGGCCAGATCGTGAGCGCTAGTATAATGTCCTTGCTGATCCAACCCGTGCGGATTGCTGAAATGAGTATGTTCCAGCCCCAACTCGGATACCTTTTCGTTCATCATTGCTACGAATGCGGCCTCTGAACCGCTTACGCTCTCCGCTAAAGCCACGGCAGCATCGTTTGCAGATTGCAGCAGCAGTGCGTAAAGGAGTTGTTCGGTCGTAAGTGTCTCCCCCGCACTAAGCCAGGCGGAAGATTCGCCGACGGCCACCGCATGGCCACTAATCAGGACGGGGTTTTCGAGCGATGAATTCTCGATAGCGAGGATTCCTGTCATGATCTTTGTGGTCGATGCCATAGCATATGATTGCTCGGCGTTTTTCGAATAGAGGACATCTCCGGTTTGTGGATCCAGGAGGTAAGCCGCCACGGAGAAGATAGACGGCTGCGATATCGTCCCTGAGCCCGCCGCTACGGTTTCCAGCTGGGCGCTGTTAGAAGGAGGCAAGGCTGCGGAGAGATGATTGCTTCCTTCGGTCCGTCCCATGAACGTAATGGCTGCTGAGAGAACGCATAACAAAATAAAGCTTATCAACAGCGCCGCCGGGAGCACCCGCAAAAGAGGATGAACGGAGCGGCGGCGTTCCTTCTTCTTACGGCGGCGCAGCTCATCTATCCTCTTTTGCACTTGCGTCCGGCGGTCCCTCTCCGTCGCGGTGCGCCGTGCCGCCGGCGTGCGTGAATTCTCCGGATGCTGCAAATCGTCCATGCCATGGAGTGTAGCAGAAGAGCCTGGTGGCGGTCGATGTAAGATCTCGACCGGTACTATAAACCTGAAGTTGTAAGAAATGCCGTCGCGAGGCCGAGGTAAATCGTGAGGGTAGCCAGACTTATGAAAAGCGAGGCAAAACGAGCTTGGGTATAGCGAAGCTCGCCTTTTAGTCGCCTGGATAAAACGGGTAGCAATATTCCCGCCAGACTGCCCATAAGAACTGTCACCAAGAGCGTTATACCCACTGTAAGACCTAAGGCGATATGACGCTGCCAGAAGGCCGCGATAAGGCCGACGCCGGCCGCCATTAAAAAGGAAAGCAGAAACACCACCTTCAATTCCTTCCAGGCCAATAAGAGAACTTCCCTCCAACCAGGCTCTTTTCCGCCGATTTCCTCAAGAACGACGGCCTGAGAAAACATTCCGATGTTCTGGCCGGCTCTCAAGACCAGCGGCAGGAAGAACACCAGGGCGATAAATTGAGCCAACTTATCCTGGAATACTGAAAGAATAAGGGCGGCCGCAATGCCGCCTATAAGGGTTATCGCGATCGGTGGAAGCCTTCGCAGGAATGAAGGAGGCGCTGCTTCGGTGAGCCCGATTCCAGCGAGATGAGAGAGGTCTTCGATCGCTTCCTCCCTGATGACGTCGATCATATCATCCACGGTTATGATGCCCTTTATGAGATTTTGATCGTCGACAACGGGCAAGGCCAGGAAATTGTAGCGGCTCATGACATCGGCTACCAGCTCCTGATCGTCGTATACACCCACCGAAATAACATCGCGATGCATAAAATCTTCGACCTTTTGATCGGCGGGCGCCTTGAGAAGGTCGCGCAGGGAGACGACGCCTTTCAGTCTTCCCTCATTATCCATGACGTAGACGTAATAAAGGGTTTCTGCATCCGGTGCTTTCCGCCTCAGATAATCCAGGGATTCCAGGACGGTGAAAGAGCTCGAGACCGCCAAAAAATCAGGGGTCATGCGGCCGCCGGCCGTATCCTCAGCGTAGCCGAGCAGCTCTCGGATGACTTCCGCTCCCTCCATGCCCATTATATTCAGCAGCCTCTCGGCTTTGTCTCTTGGTAACAGGGCAAGGATGTCGGCGGCTTCGTCCGGCGGCATGATCTCCAAGAGGTTTGACGCCTTGGCTTCAGATAGGTCCTCGATCACATCGGCCTGCTTGGCCGGCTCCACTTCCGATAGCGATTCGGCGGCGGCGAAGGTCCCCAGGACGTCCAGGAGTCGCTCCCTGTGTTCGGGATGCAACTGCTCCAGAATGTCAGCGATGTCCGTAGGATGCATGTCCAACAGCTGCGATCGGGTCAAAGTGAGTCTGAGATCGGGCTCCTCCAGCTCCAGCGGTGTTACGTAATTCCAGGGGATGGTACTATCAGCGAAATCCTTTCCGATCAAACGCATTAGAAATGCGGCCGTCTTCTCCAGGCCCAAGCGCCTGAGCAGTGCCCTTTGACTGACATCGACGCCCATCAGCCTCAACCTCGAGTCGAATTCGGCCAAACGCAAATCGTTCGCTCTGACCACCTTGTTGCCATGAAGGTCGACTATCTGTCGATCTAAGAGGTTGCGGCCAAGAAGCATTCCGCCCGGTTCATAGCGGCTCTTCCATATTTCTTCCAACGAGTGGTCGATAGTGACCTCTTGAGAGTTTATCGAGGAGACCCAATCCCAGGGCACTCCTACCGTTTCCCTGCGGCCTCTTCTGAAGCGGGAGATGATCATGGACTGGCTCTGCGGGAAGGTGCCGGTCAATTGCATGGCGATATCGTGCATCTTTCCGGCAGTACGGCCCGATGCATCTACAACCTTGTTTTCCTGAAGCTGTGAAAAGAAGAGCATAATCCTCTCCTCGGCATCACCGCGAATTTTGCTGGCGACATGGTCAGGAGTTCAGGATATCAAAAAATGTTGATGTTCGGGGCGCTTGTCTCCACAAATGTAGGCTCGATTCAGGAAAGCCCTCGAGGACTGATAACGATTGGGCCAGGTATGGATTGCTTCGGGGGCCCTCGCAATGACACAAGCTCCGGCAAGGCAATTTGCACACAAGGTCAGAAGGGAATCGGCTGGTTCGCCTTGGCGAAATGTTGCTTAACCCGGTTCTTGAGCAGCAGGTCTTTCAGTTCCCTGGAAAGGTTTACCAACTGAAGCAGATTATCCAAAGCCCTGCGCTTCGCCTCCTGGTCCTTTGACATCAGGGCAGGCGTGATTATTTGCTCGAATGCTATCGCCTCACGATCGGTTAGAGTCTCATACATCCGCATGTGTCGCGGCTCTAATCCGTAGCGAGCAAACTCCCTTGCAATACGCAGTATCTTGACGTCTTCTTTATCGAAATAGGGGCCCCCGTCACCCTCATGCTTGCATATCAACCCGAATTCCTCGAGTGTATCCACAAATGAGAGGAGTATATCCAGGACTTGCGGAACATTCTCTTTGAGCAGCACCGTGTCATCATAAGCAGCCAAGTCCTCGCCCACTTCTACTGAACCTATCATTCCCGGGACGAGATCTCCCGCTCTTACCCGCCCGCTCTCGAGCTCGTCTATCTTTTCGCGTATTACTTTGAGCGGTAGATATTTCTCCCTCTGAAGCTTAAGGATGAAGCGAAGGCGCTGTGCGTCTGACTTGCTGAACTTGCGGTATCCGGAAGCGGTCCTCTCCGGATTGATCAGTCCCTCGCTTTCTAAAAATCTTATTTTGCTTATTGTAAGGTCCGGGAATTCCTCTTTCAGCGACTTCAAGAGGTCCCCAATGCTCATTTTTTCTCTTGTTTCTTCCATTGCCCGCTCCAAACCTTATTCGCTTTCGCTAAAGAATAGCAGGTGGAATTTTCCTATCTGGATCTCGTCGCCGCTCGCCAGCTCAACGCTTTCTATGCGCTCGTGATTAAGATAGGTTCCGTTTAGCGAACCCGTATCCTTCAAACTGAAATCCCCTTCTTTGAGATGGAGTTCGGCATGGCGGCGGGACACGGTTATATCATCGAGGAAAATGTCGCTTTCGGGGTGCCTGCCTATACTTATCACATCCCTGCTTATCGTAAAGCTCATGCCCGCATCGGGTCCCTTCTTGATAACCAACATCGCGCTTCCTTTTTGAAGGGACGCGGGCGGAGCCGTAAACTCGACACCTTCTTCGCTCTCCTCTTCCACGGCCGGCAATCCAATAGTAGACTCGCCCTGTGACTCCTGCTTATCCAGTCGTTCACCGCAACGGGCGCAAAAAATACCGCTCTCAGGATTGCCATGACCGCATTTGATACAAAACACATGCCCCACCTCTTCCAAAGCGGCTGTAATAAGAGACCCGTTACGGCCTCTCACGCTGATGCTCCGTGAGCCGTCATCCAATATCGTTAACCCAAATTTTAAAGAAAAGCCTTACATTTAGGGTTGGAATCGATCAATCCTCGGTGGGATCGTTGCGCGGCAGGCCAAATGCTTCTCCGGCGAGAATGGCGCTCAATTTGCTTATATCGTCATCGCTTATTATTGATTCGCCCTTGGCTAGACTACCTTTTTTGCGTTCCACGAGTTCTGCGCGCAACAAATCAATCTTGCCGTGAAGGACACGCCGTTGATAGGACACTTTGGCCTCTTCTTTTAAGAGGTCCTCGAGGATCTTCCTCAATTCCTCATCGCTCTTGCCGCTGTAATCAATATAAACCTCATGTGGAGGAACTATATTCGATGCCTTTTTATCCTCATTCATCAACTGCCTCCTTATAGGAAAATCAAGGTAGTCAATATTCTATCAAAATAAGGGGCGGGCCATAAGGCCTTTTGAATAATTACCTCGAGGGTCTCGACGTTCATTAGACCCTTAGCTTGCGGGTTTACCCTCACGGCAACCATTGGATATTGAAAGCCTTGGAGAATCCCTGTTGAAATGCGTGTGCGAGATCCTCCCAGGAGCCATTGAAACCGGCTGTACGCAGCGGAATATAAGCGGCTTCGTATTCTTTTCGGGCTTGTTCCTTAAGGTTATCATTCTTGAAGCTCATCAACTCGAAGAACATTCGGGAGCGATCCTCGAGCAGGATCGTTCCATGTTGTAGAAGCGCTCCGTGCCTCCGCAGCTGCGCGCTTCCGCATATCTTACGTCCCTGGTACTTGATATCTGCGCCGGTAGTGGCCGCGAAGCAAGCGCCTCCGGCCTTCTTGTATGTGGCATTACCGCTTGTCGCCAATATCGTATCCAGTCCGAGGGATTGCAGGGCGAGGATGATTCCACGTGATAAAACAGCGTAGGCCTCGAGAACATTTTCCGGCAGATCCGATCGGGCGGGCAGGACCACGCTGTAGGTGAAATCGTCGAGGTGAAGAATGCCTTTTCCACCCGTCGGGCGCCTGGCCACCTGGATGCCTTTCTTACGGCATGCATCGAAATCTATTTCAGCGAGATCCTGAAAACGCCCTACCGTCAAAGCCGGCGGATGGAACCGAAAGAACCTGAGCGTCGGTATAAAATCGATTGATGAAGCGGATTTCAGCAGAGCTGAATCAAGGGTCATGTTGGCATCGCCGCTGTCGGAAATCGGCGAAAGTAGTCTCCAGTTCTCTTGGGGTTTCGAGGGACCCATTCTTTGCGACACTGTATCAGGCGCCCGGTTCGATCGTGCGGTTTTCGATCTCGCTCATGACGCGGCGGCGTATATCCTGGGCACTCTGGAGATCCTTCACGATCTCCCCATTCTCGATATATTGAGTAAGAAGGGGTTCTCCTGTGCCTCCGCAGGGGCACAGGATTTCGGTATCATTAAAGGGAGCGAGAATCCGGGCTTCACATTCCGGGCAGCGGAAGGTCTGTTTCTTGCCGGACATCTTTCCCCGCTTGGCGCGTGGTTGTCCCTCCACTTCTACGATATCGAATGCGAAATCGACGACAGGCGCGTTCGAAATGGCAGTCCCCACTCCATAAGCATCGGCGTAGCTGTTGTAACGCAAGATATCATATTCATCAAGACCGCCGGAGAGGAAAATTTTCACATCCCGGAATCCTCTCGTATCCAGCTCCCACCTCACCTCGCGCATAATTTTCAGAAAATCGCCGCGGCGGGAACTAGGCGTATCAAGCCTGACGGCGTACAGCTTTTGGCCTAATGCTTCCGCCGCTGTCAACGCTCCGAATTTTTCATCCTGGAAAGTATCGACCAGCGCGACCCTCCTCACCTCGGGCTCTACTGCGGCGTTAAAAGCTTTAAAGGCCTTCTTTTCATCGCCAACACAAATCATGAGCGAATGGGCCATTGTACCCAACGGCTTCTCGCCTATAAGTTCGGCACTGCTCACCGCGGATACGCCGTCGCATCCGCCGATATAAGCATTCCTCTCTATCATGGGGGCGATTGCCGGGTGCATACGGCGGGCCCCG
>MELM01000063.1:22669-29528 GCA_001767605.1 Candidatus Solincola sediminis
CAGCGGGCTGCCTTTGTTGCCACGCCGGAAGCTTCGCAGAGGAAGCCAAGCAATGCTGTTTCAAAGATAGCGAACTCAAGATAGTTCCCTTCAATGATAAGCACCGTATCTTCAGGGGCAAACGTCGTGCCCTCGCTGAGGGCATAGAGATCCAGCTTGCGGCCTTGCATAAGCTTCAGGGATTCCTCCAGGCCGGCGAAAACGGCCCATGCCCAATCGTCCGGCAGGCTTCCAGCTCTTATCTCCGCCGCCACATGGGGATTGAGCCCAAGGTGGCGAAGGCTTTTCTCTACGTTGGTGAAATAGACGTCCGTCACCTTGCCTTGGAGTATCTCTTCGGCCGAAGAAATATGAAATATCTTACCCGTCTTCCGGGTCATAACAACTCCGCCCGTATGACTTCTTCCAATTGCCGGAATATAAAGCGATCCGTTTCTTCACTCATCGATGCGACCCCATCCTTGAAAATAGCGGCCTCGTAGCTGCGTGTTACGGCATCTACCGCCGTAAAATATATGCAGATGTTTGTGAAGACACCGGTGAAATAGATCTTGTTCAAGCCCAACTCTCTGAGATAAATATCAAGGTCGGTTCCGTAAAAAGCGCTGTACCTCCTCTTCGGAATTATGTAGTCTCCCGGGAGGGGTTTCAGCTCATCAATCACCTCGGCGCCCCAGGTACCCGCAACAGCATGTGGCGGCCAATATCTGAATTCGCGATCGTCAGGGCGATGCCGATCGGTGAGGTAGGCAACGGGGATTTCCTGCCGCCGGGCCGCTTCCAGGAGCCCACTTATTCGCGGTATAATCCTTCTCGCTCCCGGCAATAAGAGCGCTCCCCTCTCATCGATAAAATCGTTCAGCATATCTATTACTACGAACGCACTCCGGGAATCGAATTGGAATTCCATTTCATATCACCTTCCAATAATCCCAACAACGCTCTGGCCTTAAATGATAGCCATAACATCATGATAAGCCAAGCGAGTCGCTTTGCGGCGAGCGCAGTTGCGAGGAACGGAGAGTCGAAGCAAACTGGAGCGATGGAGAAACCTCGATTGAGTAGAACATTTCATAAGCTAAGGTAATCTACACGGCTACGATGTCCATTATCTTCTTGCTGAACTCACCGATAATGCGAGCTGCGTCGCTATCTTCCCCGGCCTCACAAATGAGGTGGAGGGAGGGTGCGTCGGGGTCGGGGAGAATCAAAATCCAAGCCGAGTCATCGAGGAAGACTTTGATGCCGTCGATCAGTTGCACTCTGCCACCATCGACTTCTTCCAGGAGACGCCTCATTATTGTGCCTTTTTGCTCCCATGACGTTGGTATCTCCTCCGAAAGGAGATGGATTTCAGGCAGTTCATCCATATATTGGGATAGGGACTTATCAGCGGCGCTCAAGGCGTCGAGCAGCATGGCGGTGCTAGCCATTGCATCATAGGTTGGAAGGAAAGCCGGAAAAATGAATCCGCCGCTTCCCGCCCCTGCGAACATCACGTTATCCGAGAGCGACGTCCTCATGAGATCGCTGCGACTTACCTTGGTTCTGATCACGGGATTGCCGCATTCCGCGGCGATATTCTCCACTTGTGAGGACATGCTTACGGGTACGGCAATGCTGCCGCGACGGCCGATCTCGCACAGCAGCTTGACGAAAATCAACAGTGTCATCTGTGGGGGTATTTGCCTGCCCAGGTTATCGAGTAGAAACAGCCTCTCCGCCGCATTATCAATCAGCACGCCGAGTTCAGCCTCCGAGGCCCTTACCATGTTGGAAAGATTCCTCAAGGAGCGGTTAAGCTCCTCCTGGTCAAGGGTTACCCTGCTTTCATCGGTAAAACTATTCAAGCTCAATACATCGCATCCCATACGACCGAATATCGCAGGCATGATGATGCTCGCCCCGCCGAATGCGTAATCGGCGACCACCCGGAAGCGTCTCTTCTTCAACCTTTCCAGGTTTAGCTGTCCTATCAGCGAATTACTATACATTTCCAGCAATCTCGGCGGGAACATTATGGCTCCGATCTCTTGCGCGAAAGCCCGCCTGAAGTTTGCCTGATAGAATATCTTTTCGATTTCTCTCTGCTTACCCTCGGAAATGTCGATTCCTTCAGAATCGAAGAAATGAATCTCTATGGATTGCGGATCGAAAGCCGAGATGCGGATATCAATTCCCCCTACGGCTCTTTCCGCGCTTATTGCATAGCGGTTTACAGGCGAAGGACTGATCTCCAAATCGGCAACATTGACGCCCGCGGCGGTGAGCCCGGTCATCACCGCCCTTTTTATCGTGCGGGCGGCTCTTGATGCATCGCGAGAAGTTATTACAGTGGACCCCATGGGCAGGCTCGAGGCGTAGGCCATGGCCACTCGCAGCGCACGTTCCGGCGTGATATCGATATTCATGATTCCCGAAATGGCTCGTTTTCCGAAAAGAGTCCGCAATCCCTTCGATTCCCAGATGATACTGGTATTGACCGTCGCACCCGTTTCCACCGTTTTGAAGGGGTATATCTTGACGTCGTGATTTACCAGTACGTTTTCCCCGATCAGGCATTCGTCCCCCACCACCACGCCTTCTTCAAGCCGCACGTTGCCTTTGAGGTCACAGTTTTTCCCGACCACACAGCCTCGCAAGTGGCAGCCCGTACCGATATAGGAATTATCGTAAATGATGGCCCGGTGGATAAAGGAATCGCGTTTGGCGACCACATTATTTCCCATGACCGTATACTCCCTTAAAATGCTACCCTTCTCTACCCGGCAGTGGTCACCCAGAAGCACCGGCCCCCTGATTTCCACCCCCTCCTCAATGTCCACGCCTTCGCCTACCCAAACATCCTCGGCCAGACGAAAACCGATGGGATCGAGCTGGACCTTGCGGTCGAGGATATCTTTGTGTGCCGACATATATTGCTCGAAGTTGCCGATGTCACACCAGTAACCGTCCGCTACATAACCGTACAGGGGGTAGCCTTCCTTCAGAAGGAAAGGAAACAAATCTTTCGAGAAATCGAAGGACTGGCCCTCCGGGATATGATCGAGCACTTCCGGCTCCAGGACGTAGATGCCGGTGTTGATGGTATCGGTAAACACCTGGCCCCAATTAGGCTTTTCCAGAAAGCGTTCTATGTGGCCTTCGCCGTCAGTGACAACGATCCCGAACTCCAGGGGATTATCGACTCTTATTAGGGTTATGGTCGCCATTGCTTTACTAAGGCGGTGAAAGTCGATGACCTTGGAAAGGTCGATATCGGTCAGGCAGTCACCGCTGATTACCAGGAAAGTGTCGTCAAGTAAATATGCGCTGTTCTTTACGCTCCCCGCCGTCCCCATTGGAAGATACTCAGTGGAATACTCCATCTTGACACCCCATTCGCTGCCGTCTCCGAAATAATTGGTGATCAAAGTCGGAAGGAACTGCAGGGTAACGACGAGATCCTCGAATCCGTAACGGCCGAGAAGCCTTATGATGTGCTCCATCATGGGTTGGTTTACTACCGGGAGCATCGGCTTCGGCTGGTTGCTGGTGAGAGGCCGGAGCCGGGTTCCCTGCCCACCCGCCATGATTACTGCTTTCATCTGGGATGCCTTCTTTTTTGCTCTTAAGTAACGTACGCCATTACAAGGATGAGAGTGGGTTCCGGAAGTTCTTCCTTGTTTAAATAGATCGGCCCCCTATCAATTCTTTCGACATTATCGAAGTGTTTGATAAAGGACTCCTCCGTGTCCAACGGTATTTTTCCCTCCGGTGTTCCGTAATGCATGGGAATCGCGATGCGTGGGCTTAACGTATTTACAACCTCGGCCGCGGCATCGGCGTCGATAGTAAACACTCCGCCTACCGGCACGAAGAGAACATCACTGCCAGATAATTGCGTGATCAACTCCCCGGTCGGGATGTGGCCCAGGTCCCCGAGATGGACGAAGACCATAGCATTCATTTCGACGCGGAAGATAACGTCCGGGCCTCGCTCCGATCCGCTGCTTGCATCGTGGTAAGCCTGCAGGCCCGTTATCCGTACATGGTCGCGGTCATAGCTCCCGAGTTTGCTTATAACCACCGGATTGCCCTTTACAATATCGACGTTGTTGTGATCTCGGTGGCCATGGCTTACAAGAACCACATCCGCTTCAACGTCCGGACGGCCGTAGCCCACCATCTCGCTTAGAAAGGGGTCGAAGAGCAGCTTTGTATCTGCATCCTCGAGGAGGAACATCGAGTGACCGAACCAGGTGATCCTGATGGAATTCACCAATCCCTTCTTCTCGGTAAGATTATGAGTCGTCGGCGAGGCCATTGGTCACCTCTTCACGCCTTTTTAGCAACTTTATTCCCCGGCTTACATAGATGTAACCACTGAGATATGAGAAGACGATTCCTATCATGAATATTACGAACCCGATCGGATTAACCCGGTCGAAAAAAGCAAGTGACGAGTCAGCAAGGTTCCAAAGGATGAAGATACAGATGGAGGTGAAAAGCAGCGCCGTCGCCAGTTTTCCCGTCCAGTGCACCGCAAGCTTTTCGCGCACCGCTTTGTCGTTAATACCTACTATCGGCGCCCCTAGTAGTATCAGGACGTCCCTGCCCACTATGACCACACCCATCCAAATAGGGATGAACTGGCGCACCATCAGCGCTATAAGAACCGAAATTACCAACAAGCGGTCGGCCAGCGGATCCACGAGCTTGCCGAATTCTGAAATCGTGTGAGTGCGCCGCGCTATCTGGCCGTCTATAAAATCGGTGGAGGCGGCGAAGAGAAACACACCCAGCGCCCAGGCGTGGGCGGCGTCCAATCGTGTAGCCGAGGACACGGATATCAGCCAGATGATTAATGGGATAAGGATGATTCGCAAGCACGTGAAAAAATTGGCGACATTCCTTTTTATCATGCTACCTCCACGTCTCTAAGCCCCGTCCGCCCATATTAAAGGGCGGAATTATCCGCCCGTGTCATGCTGGTCGGGATGGCCGGATTTGAACCGGCGACCTCTTGACCCCCAGTCAAGCGCGCTAACCAAGCTGCGCTACATCCCGAATTTTGTTTTCAAGGAATTATTCTATAGTGGACACGCCGCACTTGCCAAGAACGTTCCATGCATTTCAATGTTTAGGCACGACCCCATGTTTAGGGCTGGCCCCTATTATCCGGTGAAGGCCCCCACACATGGCTTGCATCAGTGTCATGCTCCGCGGCGTAGCTGCAGGCCGTGTTTCGGCCCATCTGTTTTGCGCGATAGAGTGCTCTGTCCGCTTTTTCGATCAGCTCCGCGCTATCGACCGCATCCGCCGGCAGATTTGCGACCCCCATCGAAACCGTCAAATTGCCTCCCGGCTGGCCGTCCTCGAGCGAAAAAGCATAATCTTGTATTACGCGCCGGATACGATCGGCCATGGAGAAAGCCTCCTGCTTGCAGACCTCTGGTATTATCACCGAGAATTCTTCGCCCCCATAGCGAAAAACGGTATCGACGTCCCTTGTATTCTGTCTCAGCAATCCGGCGAGAATGCGAAGGAGATCATCGCCGCGGGGATGTCCGTTATTATCGTTGTAAACCTTGAAATAATCGATATCCAGCATAATAAAGGAAAGCGGCCGAGAGTAGCGCAGGGAACGCCTTACCTCTTCTCCCAGGACCCTCTTCAAATGTCTTACGTTATAGAGGCCGGTCAGCCCGTCCGTAATCGCCAGCCGGTTTATCTCCTCGAAAAGGCGCGCGCTTTCCACCGCCATACCGATCTGTTCGCCGATGGCATTCGCCAGTGTCGCGTCATCGTCGTCGAATGCATTGCGGGCGTCGCTGGCCATGTGAAGAATGCCGTAAGTGTTTTTTCCCGACCGGACAGGAACACACAGAACAGACCGCGTATCCTTATCAATTGAAATATTGGGGCATCGCCCTTCCTCGGCAACGTCAAGGCACAGAAACGCCCCATCAAATCTCATCACATAGCACTTTTCGACCTTCTCGAATGGATGGCTAAGGTGGCTTCTTATATACTCTTGGCTGTACCCGAAACTCCTTACGGTTTCCAGCAATCCCGTCTGGTTATTCACGATATTTATCAGCGCCTTATCGACACGAAAGAGTCCCTTGATGACATCAAGCGCCAGATTATATAGATGATCCAAACTCGATACCGTGTTTATGGCATCAACCACTCTTATAAGGCTGGTCAGTTGGGCTAATTTTTCCTCGCTTTTTCTATAAAGCAACGCATTGTCGAGGAAGACGGAGATCTGCGGCGAGAGCAATTCAAGGAATTTCAAGTCTCTGGCGGTGAAACCCTTGCGATTCATCTTGTTGGCGAGCACTATCAGTCCGATATCCTTTCCGCGCGTGGAGAGGGGATTTGCGATGAGATCAACTACCTTATAATCCGGAAGAATGCTGGAGTTAATGTTCTTGGAATTTCGGCGCGCGATAAGAAGGGGCTTGGAATCCCTAAAGCTGTCGGATAACGGTCCGGGAACTGTCATGTCCAGTTTAAGATCGTTGGTGACGCCGGGATTGAGTCCCCGAGAGGGCTCCTGCGCCAGGAGATATTCACCCTGCTCATTGTAGAGGAAGACCGCTACGGCATGGGCTTGCAGCGTCTCTCCTACCCGCTCCGTTATCTCTTTGAGCACGGTGACAAGAGCAGGCCCCTTGCTGGAGCTCTGCGATACTTCGTGAAACATCTTGAGCTTTTTGTTGCCGCCCACTAATGGCATCCCGGAAACCTCCAGATTCTTATATTAGCACTACCGCCGCCGGTTATCTCCGCCCGGCCGTGCCCTCGCCCTTGAGAGCAACCTCCTCCTGCAGATAATCTCGATAGGAATGGACCAGGCCAGGTGGTAGCG
>MELM01000063.1:29590-40099 GCA_001767605.1 Candidatus Solincola sediminis
TTCTGATAGATTGTTGAAAGAAGATGGCCTTGCTCGCGAGGAATCAGCAGAGTCACTAATCCAATATTCTCTAAGGCAGATGACATTCGTTCTCTGAGCGCCTGCAATCCCTCCCCGCTCCGCGTGGAAGTAAATAATCCGAAGGGCATCTTCCTGGTCACCTCAGCCCTTTCTTCATCATTGAGGAGGTCGGCCTTGTTCAAAACATAGACCGTAGCCATTTCCACCGCATCTATCTCATGCAGCACTTCTTCCACCGCTTCGATCTTGCCTTGCGTATTTTGTTGAGACACATCGACGACATGAAGCAGCGCATCGGCTTCTTTGACTTCCTCGAGGGTCGATTTAAAGGCTTCTACTAATTGGTGGGGAAGATGATTGATGAAACCGACCGTATCCGTTAATACAGCATGGCGATTGCCCGGCAGCACCAACCGCCTGGTCGTCGGATCGAGGGTTGAGAAGAGCTGATCCTCGACAACGACGCCCGCACCGGTAAGGGCATTCAGGATCGAAGACTTTCCCGCATTCGTGTAGCCAACAAGAGCAAAAGTCGGGACGGCCTGCCTTTCGCGCCGCTTCCTCTTGACCCGCCGGATACGCGATAGATCCTTCAACTCCCTGTCCAATGTCTTGATGCGGTTATTTATCCGTCTGCGGTCCACCTCCAGCTTCGTCTCGCCGGGTCCCCTGGTTCCTATCCCCCCTCCCAGCCTGCTCAATTCCGCTCCTCTTCCAATCAGCCGTGTAAGCTGATAGCGCAGTTGGGCCATCTCCACCTGCGCCTTACCCTCCTTGGAATGCGCATGCAGGGCGAAGATATCCAAAATTAGAGCGGTTCTATCAATCACCTTGAGATTGAGCTCGTTCTCGAGGTTACGTTGCTGGGAGGGTGACAGCTCTTGATCAAAGATCACGAGATCGTGACTTTCCTCCTCGATTACTGTCGCCAGCTCAGCAAGTTTGCCCTTTCCTAGAAGGGTGGCGGGGTCCGGGCGCGATCTGGCTTGAATCAATGTCCCATCGACGCGGGCACCGGCAGTCTCGGCCAGGGACTCGCGCTCATTAAGACTCGCCTCGGCTTCTTGCTGGCTGGTTTCTCCCCAGCGCACACTGACGAGAATAGCCCCCTCTTTCTCCGCGCCGTCCGTTATACGCCCTGTAAGTGCCATTATTTACCAACGTCATCCTGTTGTGACGGCCTGTATTCTCCTTTTCATGCAAACGTTTGGGTCAAGCGAGCGATCCCTTCCTCCAGACGTTCATCCGGCAGGGTCAGAGAGAAGCGGACATAACCCTCGCCGTGCGAGCCGTAAGCCGAGCCGGGAGCCACTACAATCGCCGTTCGCTCCAGCAACTCCTTCGTAAAGCCTCGGGAGTCGAATCCCTCCGGCACTTTCATCCAAAGATAGAGAGTCGCCTTCGGCAAATCAGCCTTCCAGCCGATGCCCCTGAGCGCTCCCACCAATATGTCTCTCCTGTGCGAATAGATCTCGCGATTGCTCTTTACACAATCCTGGGGTCCCTCCAGGGCTTCGACTGCCGCCAACTGCACGGCACTGAATACGCCGGAGTCGATGTTGGTCTTCACTCTCCCGAAAGCCTCAATGATATTTTTGCCACCAATCGCGAAGCCTATCCTCCATCCCGTCATATTATAGGTCTTCGAGAGGGAGTGGAATTCGACGCTCACCTCTTTGGCACCGGGTATCTGGAGAAGCGAAGGCGCTTCATAGCCGTCGAAAGTGACCTCTGAGTAGGCGTTATCATGGGCAAGCAACACTTCATGCTTCCTTGCATAATGCACCAGTTCCTCAAAGAAACCGAGATCGGCCACCGCGGCCGTCGGATTGTTCGGATAATTAAGGAAAAATATCTTTGCCCGCCGCCAAGTCTCTTCCTTGATTGCCGCCAGGTCCGGTAGAAAGTTGTTTTCTTCCCGAAGAGGTATTTCCACCGGAACACCCCCTGAAAAAAGGATTCCCGTCCGGTAAACCGGATAAGCGGGATCGGGGATGAGAGCGATGTCTCCATCGTTGATGAAAGCAATCGGCAGGTTGGCGATTCCCTCCTTCGAGCCGATGAGCGCCAGTGTCTCTTCCTCGGGATCCACTTCCACATCGAAACGCCGGCCGATCCAGTCTGAGGCGGCCCGGCGGAAGCGGGGCATACCCCGGTATGAAGGGTAGCGCTGGTTTTCGACCTTACTCGCTTCAATACATAGCATCTCCACGATATTAGCCGGCGTGGGAAGGTCGGGGTCGCCAATGCCGAAATCGATTATGTCCACTCCCTGAGCTCTCTTCTCGGCGATCTTGCGATCGATCTCTGCGAAGAGATAGGGCGGAAGCTCGCTTACTCTTTTTGATAGCTTCATTCTTGACCTCTCCAATAGCGGCTAAGCTCTCCCGCGAACACCTCGACCGCCGGCCCCGCCAGATGCAGGTGGCCGTAATCGTCCACCTTGATTTTGAGTTCGCCGCCCTTTAGTCCGATCACCATCATCTTGCCGGCCAATCCCCTGTTTATAGCGGCGGCGAAGGCCGCGCATGATCCCGTGCCGCAGGCATCGGTCTCGCCCACTCCGCGTTCCCATACTCGGAGCAAGAGACGCTCCCTGCTCGCTACTTGCGCGAATTCAACATTGGTTCTGGCCGGGAAGAACGAATGAGTCTCAACCAACGGACCTAGGCGCTCCACTTCGGCCGCACCAACATCGTTAACGAATATGACGCAGTGGGGGTTGCCCATGGACAGGCATATCGCCCGAAGTTCCTCACCGGAGTCCAAAAGGATCGAGGTTTCTCCGGCATTTCCCGTAAAATCGGGTATGCCCATATCGACCTCGATATTGCTTACCCGCCCTTCTGCGACTTCCAGCTTAATGGCCTTGGCGCCGGCCCTCGTATCGATTAACATTTCTTCCTTGCTTATGCCCTCCCGCTCGAAAAGATACTTAGCGAGGCATCTTATACCATTACCTGACATCTCAGCTTCACTGCCGTCAGCATTGAAGAGGCGCATCTCGGCCTCGGCTCCCGTACTGGAATCGGAAGCAAAGATGATCCCATCGGCACCTATTCCGGTATGCCGGCGGCAGAGTTCCTCGATTTCCCGCGGGGAGAGGAAGGGCACCCTGCCCCTGCAGTCAAGGATGATGAAATCGTTACCCGTTCCATGATATTTATAGAAATCCATTTTGGGCTCCTTAAGGCACAATTATAAAAATCCCGGCGTTGTCGCGATCAACGCCCGGTGTTTCTATGATGCACCCTACCGGTTGCTATGCCAACCTTTTTATCTCGTTTTCGAAATATTCGCGAAGCATACCGGTTATTGCGGTCGCATCGTAAAGGTCTTCCTCCCGTATTTCAAACCAGCGCAGATTCGGTATATGGCGGAACCAAGTGATCTGCCTTTTTGCGTAGCGGCGGGACCTCTTCTTGATCTCCGCAACCGCCTCCTCGATCGTCCCTCGGCCCTCGATATGATTGAGAATTTCCTTATATCCCAGAGCCTGCCGAGCAGTCCTCGATAACGCGCCCTGCTGTTTCAGCCCGGCTACCTCCTCGACCAAACCGGCCTCTATCATCCCGTCCACCCTGTCCTCAATAGATTTATAAAGAAGTGGGCGCGGCATATCTATCACTGCCCCGGCATATGGATAACACACCCGGCGATCTTTATCTTTGTAGCTCGAAAATGTCCTTCCGGTCGATTCATAGACTTCCATCGCTCGTATAACCCTACGCATATTGCTTGCATCCTGGCCCGCTGCGAATTCCGGATCTACTTCGGTAAGCTTTCTCCGCAGGCCGTCCGGATCTCCCGCCGCCCAGTCCTCCAGGCGCCCCCTCAAGTCTTCATCAGCTGATTCCGGTGGAAAACACATATCGAAGACAGCGGCTTCGAAGTATAGTCCCGTGCCGCCGACGAGAAATGGTATTTTCTTCCTCTTAAAGACATCTCCTATCGCAGCCCTGGCTGCCTCTTGAAAATCGGCGGCTGAATAGTTCTGGCCGGGGTCGATAATGTCGATGATATGATGAGCTACTTTTTGCCGTGCCGCCTGATCGATCTTCGCGGTGCCTATATCCATACCCCGGTAAATCTGCATGGAATCGACGGAGATTATCTCCGCCTCCAGTGAGGGCGCCAGCAGGACTGCGAGGTAGCTCTTGCCGACTCCCGTGGGGCCGAGAAGGGTTATAACGCCAGGCTTGTCAGTGGAGAAGGTCATTCATGCCTTTGAACGCTGAAGCGATACAACTTTGTAGGTTCATCAGGTCTTATTCCGGCCTTGCTGCGTGCGATTTCGAGCTGGTATTCGACTGTGTCTACGCCTTCGAGATCGGGCAGAAGCAGGCCTACCTTTCCACCTGATTCAACTATCACACCGTACTTCTTGGGATCGAGCTGAGAGGGGCCTGAGATCGGTTCGGGTTCGCTAAGAACATCGACGCTGACCTGCAGATCCTCCAATTCGTCCTTGCCGATCGGAAAAAATCGCGGATCGCGGCAAGCGGCGCTTATGGCATTGCCTGCAATCTCCTCCGCCAGGTTCTCCCGGGTCGGTTTGAAGGTCCCTATGCAACCCCTGAGACTCCCTTCCTTCTTGAGGCATACGAAGGCAGCCGCCTTCTGTTTGAGGAGATTTTCCTCGCCCGCCAGTTCCCTCCCTGAAAGCTTTCGCCTTTCGTTTATCCAGGCTTCAATTGCCGCTCGGGCCAGGCGTGCTTCGGGGCTTTCTTCTGCCCGGCGGTCCGGCCCCGCCATCAGTCCGCGCCTTCTTCCTTCTTGATATGTAGGGCCACAAGGTATCCGACACCATAAGGTCCCTCATAGGAGAGCACCTTGTTCTCCAGTTCTGCATCCTTGAGAGTCCCGCACAGGGTGTGGATAGAGCGAAACCCGCACTCTCCCGCTGCTTCAACCAGGTCTTCCGGAATCTGATTGAGCGCATCGAAATCCCCGCTGCAAGCGATATCCACGATGCGGCTGTCGAAATCCTTTCCCCTGGGATTGTAGCCGGCCGGTGCCCCCTGTATCAGCCGGTGCGAAAGGTCGCCACTGGCAATAAAGAACCCCCTGCGCCCCGACTGCCGGCAAGCCTCGAGTGCGATTCTGCCCAGCTCAAAATGATCCTTATAGGACAGGCCGGAAATCGAGAGGCAGGTAATAGGTGTTTCGATGTAATTATCCAGGTAGAACAGCGGAACCAGCAAGCCATGATCGAGTTGCTCATGGGAAGGACTCCATCGCGTTACGACATTGTTCATGGGTTCCAGGGGGAAATCTCGTTTGGCTGCCTCTTGAAGCATGATTCCGACTATATCCAGGTCGTTGTTTTTTGCTATCCGTATTTGAGGGCGTCCAAAGGCGGCAAAACTCCCTTCCAATAGAGGCACGATCTTAATGCCGAAGGCATCTCGATATATAGGCGAATGCGGCGAAATCATGATCAATACATCGGGAGCGAGACCGGCGAGCCTTCTTCCAAGTTCTTCCATGCCCTTTTGGGTAGAACTCACTTTTTCGATATCTTTCCCGCCTATGGGCGGAATAAGCAGCGGTGGATGCGGAACGATACATCCGCCCACTATTCCGGCGCCTGCGGCCAAGCCGCTACCCCCTTCCACTTACGATTCTCTCTGTTACTCTTATAGAATACCCGAGGTCGGCACCGCGAGAAACCAGGTTTTTTGCAAAGCCAAAAAAACGTATTGCGAGGCAAGCGAGCCACAATGCTGCGAGCGCAGTTGCGAGGAACGGAGAGATGAAGCAACCTTAATTCAGAAACCGCTAATCAATGATTTCGAGGAGCTCGGCTTTGAGGCTCCAACTGCCGGCTTCGGTTATGACGACTTTCGCCAGCCTCCCGGTTAAATCTGCATCTTGTCTCTCAAAATGCACGATCCTATTATTACGGCTCCGCGCCGACCATCGGCGGGGATCCTTGCGGCTCGGACCGGTAACCATAACCGAAATCTCCCTGCCCAGTTCCCGGGCGAGACTCACTCCCGTAAGCTTGCGCGTCAATTGCATGAGCCGCTCCAAACGCTCCTGTTTTACCCCGCCCGGGATATCATTATTTATACGGGCCGCGGCCGTCCCTTCACGCGAGTTGTA
The DNA here is from genome assembly GCA_001767605.1 of Candidatus Solincola sediminis. GTDB lineage: Bacteria > Actinomycetota > Geothermincolia > Geothermincolales > RBG-13-55-18 > Solincola > Solincola sediminis. The sequence goes on from MELM01000063.1 coordinate 35,720, forward strand.
TATGAAGGTAAAGCTGCTATCAAATCCGCACGCTTCCACCACCTCCATTGTCTTTGCGAAATCATCCTCGGTTTCACCGGGAAAACCGACTATTAAATCCGTGGTGAGTGATATATCACTGACCAGGCGTCGCAAGTCTTGCGCCTTTTCGACGTACTCCGCGGCGGTATAACCGCGGTTCATCGCAGCAAGAATACGGTCCGACCCCGCCTGCAGAGGAAGGTGTATGTGCTCGCATGCGGTCCGGCTCTCAGCGATTGCCCCTATTATTTCTTGGTTCAAATCGCGGGGGTGGGAAGTGGTAAAGCGCACCCATGTATCAGGGAAACGCTCGGCCAGGATGCGCAACAGTCGGGGAAACTTAGTCTCGCCGTCCTCACGCAAACGATAAGAATTCACATTTTGACCGAGCAGATTTATTTCCCGGGCACCACCGCTCACATGCCTGGCCACCTCATCCACGACTTCCTCGATGGTGCGGCTGACCTCTGGCCCCCTGACGAAGGGTACGATGCAGTAGCTGCAGAAGTTCTGGCAGCCGTGCGTTATGGTAATCCAAGCTCGGAATTGCTCGCGGCGGAAGGAAGTGCCCGCGCCGAATTCGAGGCCCTCGAGGTTGGTGGCACAGACTTGTGTATTTTCGGCCGCTTCCAGAAGAACCGCTATATTCGGATACTGTTGGGTGCCGAATACCAAGTCAACATGAGGCATCTCATGCAGCATCCTCTCCCCTACCTTCTGGGCAAGGCATCCTCCGACCGCGATTTTAACCGGCCGTGCTTGCTTTAGCGATTTTAGAGAGGCCAGCCGTCCGTAAAGCCGCTGCTCGGCGCTTTCCCGAACACAACAGGTCAGGAGAATAATCGAATTCGCTTCTTCCTCGCTCTCCGCCAGGCTCCATCCCGCTCCTTCCAGCGCTCCCGCAATCTGTTCAGCATCGTGTCGGTTCATCTGGCATCCGAATACAATTAAGTGGAAAGTGCGTTTGATGGGCTTGTTCCCTGCCACTTCAGCTGTCGTAACATTCACGGCAATAATCGAGACTACGCCGCAAGTTCCGCAAGACTCTGTCCTCCCCTAGACGTGCCTCGAGGGGTCCCGGGCCTAACTCGAGAACGACTCTGCCCGAGAAATCGTCCCGTTTCAAGGCCGCCAGAAAGCGATCGAGCGGGAGGTGGCCATCGAAGGGCAATGCGTGGTCATCGAAGCCTTTCAGATAATTGTTGGAAAGGTGGATATGCTTGACCCGCTCCTTGAGGACTTCCCAGACCTCGAGGATATCCAAGCCGGCTATAGCATAGTGCGAGGTGTCGAAAACGAGGTTGTCAAAATGCTCCATTTCCCTGATCGAATTAAACAGGCTGAAGTTGAGTGGCCTGAAGATATTCACCATCATGGCGTTCTCGACCGCAATCATTACTCCACTGTGGGCCGAATACGAATTAAGGTTGGAGCGCGCCCAATGCGCATAACCCCACTGCCAAAAATATGGAAGGTGTATAACGATCAGGTCCGAATTGAGAGCTTTAGCCATACTCACCGATTTTTCGATCTTGGATAATGGTCTTCCCCAGACGTTCTTGGCCGCCATCAGGAAGGGGGCATGCACGCTGCGCACCGGGAGGTCGTAAGTCGCTACCAATTCCTTCAGACGCGGGATGGACTGCGTTTCTTCCCGTCTGGTAACCATCACTTCGATTCCATCAAAGCCGGTCTCGGAGGCCAGCCGGAAAATATCGTCAAGCTCGAAGCTGTACAGCGAGGCGGTCGAAATGATGAACTCTACGATAATGCATCATCCTCTTGACCAATCGACGGCCCGTTCACTTCCTCAAAATGCGGCGAACCAGCGCAGAAGTCGTGTAGTATCCGGCCAGCATGCCTCCATATCTGGCGGTGCGGGAACTCAAGGCCTTCTCGACGGAACTCAGGCTCTTATCCGTTCGTTCCAGCATCCCCTGTGCCTGCTCGGTCAAGCGGCCTACTTTGTCCAGCTCGCCGTTGACGTTCTCCACGGTATGATTGAGGTTGGAGAGCAAGAGGTTCACTTGCGGGCGGGCGTCATCAATGGTCCTGTTGATATGCGACAAGCCCCTGCTCATCTTATGCAGCAGCCGAACCAGGGCGAAACTCACCACAGGAACAGCGATTATGGCAAGTATGAGGAAGATGATCTTCAGGGCCTGCATTATTTTTCCTTAAGCCGATACTTGATTGGATGGAACTATCTCGATTCCACGGAGAGTTTGATGGCAGTCCTTTCTTCACCATCGATAATGATATCAGTGAAGGCCGGGATACAAACAAGATCTATCCCGCTGGGCGCCACAAATCCGCGGGCTATGGCTACTGCCTTTACGGCCTGGTTCAAAGCGCCTGCCCCGATAACCTGGATTTCTGCGCTCCCCGTTTCGCGCAGAACTCCCGCCAGTGCCCCTGCCACCGAGTTGGGATTTGATTTCGAGGAAACCTTGAGTACTTCCATTTCTACAATGCGCCTCCTGCTTCTTTTATTGTTATTGACTTCCGAATCCCCAGGTAGTTTCTTATCATATCACTACCTTTTGCTTTTTTTAAAGCTCCCAAACTGATAAGGCGAGGCCTTCAAAATGGAGAAAAAAGATTGTAGTCAGGGGCTGTAAATGCGCTTTCTTGCTAGTCTTCGTCCTTCTCGCGCAAGCCCAGGGATATAATCAAGCGGTTCTTTCGTCTCTTTACTACGGGGGCCTCAGCTTCTAGATAACAGCGTTCGCCTATATCCTCGAAGGTCTTTTTCAGACTGGTGCACAAAGAGGAAAGATCATCCTGATTAATGCGGCGGGCGAGGTGGTCTCCCCAACTCGCCTTCGGACGTGTGTGCAAATCGGCCCTTCTCGCCGGCAAGCTGAAGGAATCCTGCCGGAAGAGGTCATTGATGCTGATAAGGGGTTGGATCTCGTATTCCAATATTCGAAAAGCGTTACGTTCGGACACGCTCAATCCCAAGCCGTCTCGGGCAAACTGATGCAGCGCCTTACCCTCCTTCAAGCCACCCAGTTCAAACCACATAGGCTTCCGTATATTATTCTTGCCCGCGGCCCACTGCTTTCGGAGCTCCAGCGAGTGATAATAAAGGGTGGCCAGGATTTCGGCATTGGAACCAAAGAATAATTCCGCCGGTCCCGGGCCAAGGGAAAACTCGGCTAATACCCTCGGGACATTATGAGCGCCTCCGGTAATCGTCGTACCCCCGTCGTCGTTCTTATCGAGTCTGGGCATGCTCGACTGATCCTTCTTCTCGGGCAATTTTTCAGTATCGATGCGAACTTGGACGATGGTACCTCTATCCTCAATCGATTTAACAAGGCTTATTTCCTCGGCCACATGCCGTATTGAATAGAGGGCCATGCCACGACCGTGTACGCCGAAAGGATCCTCCACGACTCCCTTCACTTTCGAAGTAACCCGGGCCTCAAAAATTTTGCGGTGAAGTTCGGGGGGTATGCCGCTGCCATTATCGAGTACGGTTATATTACGCCATCGTCCCTTTTCCTTCTGAAAGGTGACGTATATCTTCTCAGCCTTCGCATCGCGGGCATTCCGAACCAGTTCCTTAACTACGTCTTCTACGCAGCGAACATCTTGTAAAGCCTGGCGGCGTTCCGCCTCAGTGACCTTTAGCCTAACGTAACCGTGCCCGAGCTCTTCTTCTATTGCGAGGGTCTCGGTATCCGCGAACTTATGAACAAATGTGAGAAGAGCTTCTCGGTCCTTCCCCGTATCACTCATCGCATCAAACCTCGTTTTCGCCTCGATGGGGTCCTTCTTATCACCATCTCGGCAGTATCGGCCCTCGTCCTGAAGCGCGGGCCGTTCTTGAAATTATATCAAAGGGGTCCATAGCGCAATGGGAATGGGAGCTATTGCGGGCGGGCCAGCCTCTTGGCGCCAGATGAAGAGGGCGTATTGTGAGGAGGCGAAGTCGCCCATGGAAAGTGGTTCCCGCTTCAATCGACGCATTAACCATAATGAGGAATCAGGATCTAAAAGGTTACTTCGGCAGCCCCCGTAATGACATATTGAGACAGGCCGGTGTATCCATATATTACCATATTTAAACGGGACCGGCATTCGCCCATCCTGTTCGGATGGCAACAGTCGATAAGCTTACTTTGCGTATTCTACGGTTCTTTTTTCCCTGACCACGGTTATCTTGATCTGGCCCGGGTACTCGAGTTCGTCCTCGATTTGGCGGGCGATTTCTCGCGACAGTGTCACACAACCGATATCGTCAATGACCTCCGATTTGACCATGACCCGGATCTCTCTACCCGCCTGCAGAGCATATGAGCTGTCGACGCCCTCGAAGGAATCGGCGATGGTCTCCAACTTTTCGAGCCT
>MELM01000063.1:40123-40319 GCA_001767605.1 Candidatus Solincola sediminis
CCGTCTCGCACCCGGTCGTGCCGCGCTTATGGCGTCAGCCGCTTGGACAAGGACCGCTTCGATTGATTTTGCATCGACTTCTTCATGGTGCGCTTCTATAGCGTGGATAACCGCGTCGCTTTCCTTCAAACGCTTAGCCAGTTCCGCACCTATTACGGCGTGCGAACCCTCTACTTCGTGATCGATGGCCTTTCCT
>MELM01000063.1:40423-61085 GCA_001767605.1 Candidatus Solincola sediminis
GCCCGTAACTCGTTCGGTATTTAAGGCGCCCGAGAACCCTCATAAGTTCGTGATGCACTCCACTGAGGCCAACATCGAATACCGCCTGCTCGCCAACTTCCTTTATCTCAGCATCAACTTCAGCTTTAGCTTTCTCGTACATCTCTTCGATCCGTGCCGGTTGTATACGACCATCAGTTATCAGGCGATCAAGGGTCAAACGGGCCACCTCTCTTCGAACGGGGTCGAAACTCGAGAGTATAACAGCCTCGGGGGTATCGTCGATTATGAGGTTAATACCGGTCAGTGTTTCAAAGGTGCGGATATTGCGGCCTTCCCTTCCGATTATCCTTCCCTTCATCTCATCGTTGGGAAGCGGTACGACCGATACGGTTGTCTCGGCAACGTGATCGGACGCACATCTCTGAATGGCGTTTGCAATTATTTGCTTGGCCCTTTTCTCAGATTCGTCCCGTAAGCGGCTTTCTATTTTTTTTATCACTTGTGCCGCTTCGCGCTTTGTCTCTTCCTCTACCTGAACGAGAAGAAGCTGTTTTGCATCTTCCCTGGAAAGCCCCGCTATCCTTTCCAGTCTTTCTTTTTCCTGGTTAAGAATTTTCTCCACATCACCCCTGAGTGCTTGGATCTCGCTCTCCTTGGACCCGAGTTGCCGCTCCCTCTTCTCAAAGTTTTCCGAACGGTTATCAATCTGTTCTTCGCGTTGCAACAGTCTTCGTTCGAATCTCTGCAGTTCGTTACGGCGATTCTTTATATCCTTTTCGGCCTCGTTGCGCATAGTGAATATTTCATCCTTGGCCTCAAGTAGAGCTTCATGCTTCTTGGCCTCCGAAGCTTGGTCCGCATTCTGCACGATGCGCTTTGCTTCTTCCTCGGCGGATGAGATCTTAGCCTCCGCCATAAATTTTCTGACCAGGAAACCGATGATTAAACCGCCCGCCAAAGCGGCTATCCCCACGATTATGGCGATTAGCATCGTTTTCTCCCTTCATTTATATCAACACAAGCATCTGGCTCGTTAACGTAAAAATGCCGAGCATATCCCGGCACCAGGTATAAATCAATCCTTAAGGTTTACCGTAAGCCCATCTTCATCTTATTTTTATAATCTCTTACGGCCTATCCCGAGCGGAAACCCGCTTTATATATCAATTCATTACCTTTAGCCTTGCTTCAATTCTAGGAGAGGGGGCCAAAGGTGTCAAGGAAACTCATCGCCTTTATGCTCCCCTTCATCGCATGTCATCTCGCGTAGAAGATCCCTTGCCAGCCAGGGCGGAAATCCCTTTCCCGATATCTTTCTGGTGATCTTGTTAAGCTGTGATTCATCAAGGGAAGGAGAATCGAGCATTTTACTTTTTTCAATCAGATGGATGATGGATTCCCTCTCCATCTCATCACTGTAGAACTCGGCCAGGCTCTCCTCGGCGAGGTTCCTTGCGAGCCCCCGTTTCCTCAAATCGGCATATATACGCGACCGGCCTCGGTTCATTCTCTGACCTGAGAGGACCACATCTCTCGCAAGCGCTTCATCATCGAGTAAATTCCGATTGAGGAGCTCGTTGATTACTTGCGAGATGGTATCGTTCTTAAATCCCTTTGCAGAGAGATCGGATTGGATCTCCATTATAGATTGCGACCGCAGAGCCAACCGTTTTAAAGCCCGGCTAAAAGCCCGCCTGTACTCCCGTTCGGGCGAACTCCCGTCATTCTGCTTTATCGTCTACCTCCTGGAGCTCCACGTCGGCCGGGCGCGTACCATTTGGTGGAAGACTCAACTTCTCACGAAGCTCCCGGTCGAGCCTGTTGAACATTTCGATATTTTCACAGAGGTACTGCTTGGCGTTTTCTCTACCCTGGCCGAGTTGGTCGTCGCCACATGTATACCAGGCGCCGCTCTTCTTGACCAGATCGTGTTCAACCGCAAGGTCGAGGACATTCCCCTCCGTCGATATGCCATGCCCATACATGATGTCGAACTCGGCTTTACGAAAAGGCGGGGCCATCTTATTCTTTACGACCTTTACCCGCACTTGGTTGCCGACCATCTCAGCGCCCTGCTTTATGGTCTCGATCTTCCTGATGTCAAGTCGGACGGACGCATAGAATTTAAGCGCTTTCCCTCCGGGCGTCGTCTCCGGGCTTCCGAACATCACCCCTATCTTTTCTCTCAACTGGTTGATAAAGATGGCGGTCGTATTCGACTTGTTGATCGTGCCCGCCAGTTTGCGAAGTGCCTGCGACATCAACCTCGCCTGCAACCCGACGTGGGAATCTCCCATTTCTCCCTCGATCTCCAGCCTGGGCACCAAAGCCGCTACGGAATCGATCACCACGACGTCAAGTGCTCCGCTCCTTACCAGCATCTCGGCGATCTCGAGGGCTTGTTCGCCGGTGTCCGGCTGGGAGATAAGCAACTCCTCGATATCGACTCCAAGAGCGCGGGCATAACCGGGGTCGAGGGCGTGTTCGGCGTCGATAAAGGCTGCGATGCCCCCCGTCTTCTGGGCCTCGGCTATGATATGAAGCGCTATTGTCGTCTTTCCCGATGATTCCGGCCCGAAGATCTCGACAACCCGCCCACGCGGCACACCACCTATACCCAGGGCCAGGTCCAGGGACAAAGCTCCGGTTGGAATGGCGGCTATCTGGAAACGATGATTGTCCTCGCCAAGCTTCATTATCGAGCCCTTCCCGTACTGCCGTTCGATCTGCATGAGGGCCATGTCTAAAGCTTTCTGTTTTTCCACGTCATCCTCCTAACTTACGGGTGAAAATGTGACACTTTCGCATACCTGGTTTCTTGCCGCTTCCCGAATCCCGTGTCACGCTCCCCATTATATTTCTCCGGAGTGACAAATGGTCCTTTGGTCCTGGTTTCATATGGGCGGCATTTACGAAGAAAAGTAAAGTGTGGTCCGGCTCGATAGGCTGACCCTAATTTTCTAATGGCGGATCATCCGCGCTACAAACATCCCTTCCATGTCGTTCAAATGGGGCATCAGCTGAACGCATCCAAACGAGTTCGTGACATGATTCATATTCGGGGGCAAGTGAGGCGCAACATCGTCGAGGGCATAATCGGGGTGGTTCACAAGAAAGTTCTCAATTACGTCTGACGTCTCTTCCCGGCTATACGTGCATACCGAGTAGACGATCACGCCCCCCGGGCGCACTACTTCGGCGCAGCCTTCGAGGATAGCCAGTTGGGTCGCGGCCAGGCGGCTGAGATCTTCCCGCGTTCGCCGCCACTTGAGCTCAGGCCTTCGCCGCAGGGTCCCCAGGCCGCTGCAGGGTGCATCTATTAGCATTGCATCGGGCGCCTGTGCCAGGTAGTCTCCCAACCTGGTTGCATCTCCCTCCACAATATCTATATTGCCCAGTCCCAAACGGGCGACTGTATTGCGCAGTGCATCGAGCCTTCTGGTGTTCTTATCCACTGCAATCACCCGGCAGCCCTCGCCACCCAGAATGGCGAGATGTGATGCCTTTCCGCCGGGGGCGGCACAAGTATCAACGATGAGACTTCCGTTTTGGGGATCGACTATGTGACTTACCAGCATTGAACTCTCGTCCTGCACAACGCACAAGCCCTCCTCTAACAGATCCAGCAGTAATCTACGCGGCATGCCCGCTTTTACCAGGCCCTCCTCGAAGTAGCGCGACGGTTCCGCACGGCCGCCACCCGTGAGGATCCTGCTCATCAGATCTTCCCTGCCGGTCCTTTGAGTATTCACTCTCAGGCTGATACCCGGGAAGCGGTTATCGGCAGCGCACAAAGCCTCGGCAGTTTGGGCATCGAACATTTGCAGAATGTAATCGACCAGCCAACGCGGGTGGGAAAACAAGATCACGAGGTAATATGGCAAATCCTCCCTTGAAGGCCATTGTAGATCGTCGAGGTTTTTTGCCGCATTACGCAGAACGGCGTTTACGAAAGAGGAAGCGCCCTGGTGTATTTTTTTCTTGGCGAGATCAACCGTCTCATTCACTGATGCGTGGGCGGGGATGCGCATCTCCGAAATCTGGTAGATTCCCAGACGCAAGGCATCGAGAATTTCTTCTTCAATGTCGCTGAGAGGCCGGCTCGAAAAATGCTCTATGATGTAATCCAACTTATTACGATGGCGCTGAATACCATAAGCAAGCTCGGCAATCAAAGCTCTATCCCGACCGCTCAAGTCCTGTTCCCGCAAGGTATATTGCAGTAACAAGCCGAGATAAGCACCCGATGAATTGACCCGCCTCGTCAGGTCATATGCTATCTCCCTGGCCACCGGCATAGTTGAAGAGTGCTCCTTCCTTCATTGAACTTCATTATTGCCACAAAGTTACGGATTTCTGGCATAGCCTACACAAAGGTGCCTGACACCTTTGTGTAGGTGCGGGTCCTTACGGATGCGGTTCTTTGAAAGTCTCCCCTACTTGAGGACGGTACCCGCGAATAAATTCTGCGGCGGCCATCACTTTTTTACCCTCAGGTTGAACGCTTTCGATTGTGAGAGACCCGGATAGGCAGGCTACGTCGAAATTGCTTTTGGCTACTTCGGCTATTTCTCCGGGTGCGGAGCCGGAGACCTCTGGTCCGGTGCGCGCAGCGAGAATCTTCGTCCTCTTGCCCCTGAAACAACTGAAAGCCCCGGGCCGCGGGCTCAGCGCCCTTATATGATTCCGTATTTTCGGGGCTTCGCTTGACCAGTCTATGACCAGATCGGACTTGGAGATCGGTGCGGCATAGGTAGCCTCCGCAGGATCCTGAGGCATAGGCGCTATCTCGCCACTTGCGAAACGCGGCAGCGCTTCCATTACCATTTCGGCCGCAAGGTGCGCCAGCTCATCACAAAGGGTCGCCAGGTTTTCATCCACGCTCATCTTCAGCTCGGTCTGCGACACTATAGGTCCGGTATCCATCCCCTTGTCCATCAGGATCAGTGTGACGCCGGTCGCCTCCGCTCCGTCCATCAGCGCCCGTTGCATGGGGGCTGACCCCCTATATCTCGGAAGCAATGAGGGGTGAACGTTTATACAACCTTTGACAGGAATTCCCAGGACTTCCTCGGGCAGAATCAATCCGAAGTCAGCCACAAGGATGAAATCAGGTACCAGCGATCTCAGCGGCTCGAGCTTCTCTTCGCCTTTGAGATCCCCGTATTCCAGAACCGGGATTCCTCTTTCCCCGGCGGCCACTTTTACCGGAGTCGCCTCGTAATGAAGCCCCCTTCCCGAAGGCCTGTCGGGTCTCGTAACTACGGTTTGAATCTCAAAGCCTTTGTCATGGAGTAACTCGAAGAGCTGAAAGGCGAAAAAGCCGCTTCCCATGAAAATATTCACCATTTGAGTAGTTTTTAGAGTCCCGGCCCTTCGCCGGTGACATCATGCGGCAAACCGTTTTCTATGGTTTCCAGGGCTTCTATGCGGCTCGCCCGATCGGTCCTGTCCAATATCAGGGTTCCGTCGAGGTGATCCAATTCGTGCTGTAAGACTCTGGCGGTCCAGCCCTCCGCCTTTATACGGAGCTTCTCTCCAGCCCGGTCAATATACTCCAACTCCAGGGCCGAATGGCGTGACACCGGTACACCTACTCCCGGCAGACTCAGGCAGCCCTCGACGTCCTCCACTTCTTCCTCCGAGGATGAAATAATGCGCGGATTTATGCAGACTTCGATTTCGCCTTCGTTATCGTATATGAATATTCGCTTTATTATCCCGATCTGGTTTGCTGACAGCCCGGCTCCTCCGGGTCTGGGGAGCGAATCGATCAGGTTGCGGATCTGTTGCTCCAATTCCTCACCCGTTGTCGAGACTTCGGGACACCGTTCCTTGAGGACCGGGTCGCCGAATACTCTTATTGGCAACACGGCCATTCTCAGCACCTCCATTATTGTCGTCCAAGATCAAATGGGGATCGCGTCTTGAATCATCAAAGGCCGGCCTCGGCCCGCAAAGTATCAGCCAGATTGGCGTGCTCCCATGTGAAGTCCTTGTCCATGCGACCGAAATGCCCGTAAGCAGCCGTTTTCTTATAAATAGGCCTCCTCAGCCGCAATCCGCTGATTATCGCCGCCGGCCGCAGATCGAAATGGGATCTCACCAACTCCTCGATAGTATTGGGGTCGATCTTCTCCGTCCCGAAAGTATCCATCATTATCGAAACTGGATGAGCTACACCGATAGCATATGCAAGCTGCAGCTCGAAACGGTCGGCGAGGCCCGCCTGTACGACGTTTTTAGCTACCCAGCGCGCTGCATAGGCGGCGGAACGGTCCACTTTGGTGGGGTCCTTACCGGAGAAACAACCGCCGCCGTGGCTCGCCATCCCCCCGTAGGTGTCCACTATTATCTTACGGCCTGTAAGGCCCGTATCGCCCATCGGTCCGCCGGTTACGAATTTCCCCGTCGGATTGACGAAAATCCGCATGTTTTTATCGACAAGTTCGGCTGGCAGGACCGGTAGGATGACGTGCTCCATCAAGTCCGGCTTCAAGAGATCGTCGATGCTAATATTGTCACGGTGCTGTGAAGAAATAACCACGGTATCAACTCGCACCGGACGATGGCCTTCGTACTCGATCGTTACTTGTGACTTGCCGTCCGGCCTCAGATAAGGAAGAATGCCGGCTTTCCTCACTTCAGAGAGGCGGTGAACGAGCTTATGGGCCAGGAGTATCGGCATGGGCATCAGTTCTTCGGTCTCGGTGCATGCAAAACCAAACATCATGCCCTGGTCCCCGGCCCCCTGCGAATCGAGCATCTCGTCTTCCGCATCACCGACTCTTTCCTCGAAGGCGTGATCTACTCCTTGTGCTATATCGGGGGACTGAGGATCTATTGAGACCATAACTCCGCATGTCTCGTGATCGAAACCATACTTGGCCCGTGTATACCCTATTTCCGCAATGGTCTTCCTGGCCACACTCGGGATGTCCACATAGGTCGCAGTGGTCATCTCACCAGCCACCATTACAAGCCCTGTGGTTACCAGGGTCTCGATAGCTACGCGGCCGAAGGGATCATCGGCCATGACGTGATCGAGAATCGCGTCGGAGATTTGATCGGATATCTTATCCGGGTGTCCTTCGGTTACGGATTCTGAAGTAAAGAGATGGCGCTTCGGCACTTCGGCTCCTTTCTTTTTCGTACCGCTCAAATTATCCGCGATATCGAATTCCTCGGTTTGAATTATTATACATGTCGCACTGCCCCATTAAGGCAAAGGAATCATTGCAAATGGTTGAATGGGGTGTATAGGCGTCCCCGGAGAAGTTATTTATATATGAAAATAAGGATGACGGTGGAAATCACGAAAGTTACGGCACTTGCAATAGTGATCCTGTCCAGATTCTTTTGTACGATTTGAGTCCCCGCCGCTCCGCCCAACGAAGCCCCCCCGAAAGCACTCGACAGCCCTCCTCCCTTCCCTGAGTGGAGGAGAATGAATATGATCATCGAGAGGCTCGAGATAAAGAACAGCGTCATCATGATATACTTTAGAATATCCAAGCCTTGTACCTCCTTTAACAGAGCATCATTTTACCATAGGCTTGTTTGGGGTGCGATGGTGGGAGTTGGGTAAGCATCATAATTGGGCTACGCAAGCCTGAAAGGAAGGCGGAACGGCGATGTTGACCATTGGGGCTGAACGGAAGGAAGATATTCCGTCAATCAGGGAAATCAACCTGCAAGCATTCGGGCAGGAGGATGAAGCTCTACTGGTCGAGCGCTTGCGGAATTCTCCCTCTTTTATCCCCCAACTTTCTCTTGTCGCCTACGAGAACGGCCGAGCTGTCGGACATGCTATGTTTACACACTTGAAGATCGATGCAGGTTCAGGGAGCATTCCCGCACTGGGTCTCGCGCCGGTAGCGGTGCTACCCGCCTATCAAAATCAGGGAATGGGGCGGGCGCTAATAGAACGTGGTATTAATGACAGCCGCGAAATGGGGCATGAGATCGTGATCGTCGTTGGACATCCCGAATACTACCCGCGTTTCGGATTCAAGCCGGCACGGGCCGCAGGTTTGGAATGCCTTTTCCCCGTTCCGGATGAAGCGTTCATGGTGCTCGAACTTACAGTCGATGCCCTTGATGGAATAAGCGGAACTGTTGTCTATCCTCCGGAATTCCATCCTTGCGATTTCAGCCCCCCTAAAGCGGACCAATCCTAGATTTATTCCTTATAGCGGGCGATGGAGGAGAATTCCTCGGCGTTCAGGCTGGCGCCGCCGACCAGGGCCCCATCGACGTCCTCCATCTTCATAATGTCCTTGATGTTCTGTGGCTTGACGCTCCCGCCATAGAGAATTCGCGCTTGATCCGCTACCTCCGCACCGCCGACGGATGCAAGCTGTTGCCGGATGAAGGAATTCATTTCCTGAGCATCATCGGGAGTAGCCGTCCTGCCCGTTCCGATAGCCCAGATCGGTTCATAGGCGAAGACCATCCCTGCTATCTGTTCCGGATCGATCAGGCTTAAATCTTTTTTGAGCTGATCCTGCACCTTGCCCTGAGCACGGCCGGCCTCTCTCTCCTCAAGCGTCTCGCCGATGCAGAGGATGGGAACCATGTTGTTTTCAAGGACGGCACGCAGTTTTTCGGCTATCAGCTCGTCGGTTTCCTTGAGTATCTCCCGCCGCTCGGAATGCCCGATAATGACGTAATATACGCCGGCAGCCGATAGCATAATCGGAGATATTTCACCGGTGAAGGCGCCTTCCGGTTCCGGATACACATTCTGCGCGCCCAGCCATATCTTGCTGTCCAGTTCGGTGAGGAGCCGGCCGACGCCGGCCAATGCCGTAAATGGAGGGCAAACCGCTATGTGCACTCCCGCGAGGCCTTTCACCAACTTATCCAGTTCCCTTACAGTGTGAGCCGCCTCGTCGTTGGTCTTATACATCTTCCAGTTACCCGCGATCAAAGGAATTCTCATTTTTTCCACCCTTTAAAACTCGGCGTCCGGAAGGACTGCAACTCCCGGAAGCTCCTTTCCCTCCAGCAATTCCATCGAAGCCCCACCTCCGGTCGAAATATGGCTGAATCGATCTTCCAGTCCATATTTCTTGATGGCGGCTATGGTATCTCCGCCTCCCGCTACCTTGATCCCCTGATTGGCGGCGATAGCCTTGGCTATGGCCTGTGTGCCATGCTCGAAATTGTCCCACTCGAAGACGCCCATGGGGCCGTTCCAAAATATGGTTTTCGCCGATGCGATCAGTTGGCTATACCTGCCTATAGTCTCCGGGCCAATATCCAATCCCATCCAATCCTCAGGAATCGACTCGGCCCCGACCACCTTACTTGCGGCTTCCGGTTTAAATTCGTCGGCAACTACGATATCGTCGGGAAGCATCATGGTTGCTCTCTTGCCGCCGCTCTCCGCCATTATACGGCCCACCTCGGAGAGCAGCCTCTCCTCCACCAGTGACTTGCCGATAGAGACCCCGTCCGCCTTCATAATGGTGAATATCATACCACCCCCGATCAGCAGGATATCTACCAGATTCTGGAATTTATCGATGACTTTCAACTTGTCCGATATCTTGCTACCGCCAAGGACGGCGACAAAAGGCCTTTCAGGATCGCGTAACAGGCCTTGCAGGTATAACACTTCTTTCTCCAGAAGAAGCCCCGCAACGGCGGGCAACAGCTTTGCCACGCCCACCACGGAGGCGTGTTCCCGGTGTGCAGCACCAAAAGCGTCATCAACATAAATGTCGGCCAGTCGCGCCAGCGCTGCCGCGAAGAGTCGGTCGTTCGAAGTCTCGCGCGGATCGAAGCGCAGATTTTCGAGCAACAAAACCTGGCCCGGTTTCAGGGCATCGCTCGCCTTCTGCACCTCGTCTCCCACGACTTCGTCCATCTTTATTACCGGTGTACCGAGTAATTGGGAGAGCCTTCCGGCTACAGGGCCCATCCTCAGCGATTCCACCACCTGTCCCTTCGGACGGCCGAGGTGGGACATGATCACCAGGGAAGCGCCGCGCTCGAGCAGATAATCCAATGTCGGCAGGGCGGCTCGAATTCGAGTGTCGTCGGTAATATTGCCCTGCTCGTCCAGCGGTACGTTGAAATCGACTCTTACCAGAACCCTCGTGTTGGAGACATCAATATTGCGAATCGTTTTCTTGGCCATCAAGCCACCTCAGGCCAGCACCTTCCCGACCAGGTCGACCATCCGGTTGGAGAAGCCCCACTCGTTGTCATACCAGGACACTACCTTGCATGTCTTGCCCATGGTCATAGTCGATAGGGCGTCAAAGACCGAAGATGCCGGATTCCCGATTACATCTGAGGATACTATCGGATCCTCCGTGTATTCCATCACTCCCTTCAGGTATCCTTGCGCAGCTGCGGACATAGCAGCGTTTATCTCCTGAGGGCTCGCCTCTTTGGAGAGGATGGCTACCAGGTCCACAACACTACCGTCCATGACCGGAACACGCATGGCCATGCCGTCCATCTTTCCCTTGAGCTCGGGAAGCACCAGGCCGATTGCCTTGGCGGCTCCGGTTGAGGTGGGAATGATATTTCCCGCGGCGGCGCGCGCGCGCCTCAGATCGGAGTGCGGGAAATCAAGAATACGCTGGTCATTGGTATATGCGTGCACGGTGGTCATGAAGCCCATCTCGACCCCGAAGTTCTCGAGAAGCACCTTTACAACGGGGCCCAGGCAATTGGTCGTGCAGGAAGCGTTGCTTATGATGTTGTCTTTCGCCCGGTCGTATTTGTCGTCGTTTACCCCCATGACGATGGTGATGTCCGGATCGGTCGCCGGTGCGCTGATGATCACCTTCTCTGCACCCGCTTCCAGGTGCTTGGCGGCTCCATCGCGCTTGGTAAAATGTCCGGTTGATTCTATAGCCACCTGAACTCCCAGATCTTTCCAGGGAAGAGCGGCCGGATCTTTCTGTGACAGTACCTTGATGCTTTTTCCATCGATGACCAGACTATCGCCGTCGACTTCGACGCTTCCCGGATACCTTCCAAAAGTGGTGTCATAATGCAAAAGATGCGCCAGGGTTTTGGGGTCGGTCAGATCGTTCACGGCAATTATTTCCATATCCGCATCACGCGCCGCCCGCAGGAACAACCGCCCGATCCTGCCAAAACCGTTTATGCCTACTCTTACCGCCATTTGAAATACCTCCTTGACCTCAAGCTCTATACCTTAGAAAGAAGCAAATCCCATCCTATCAGGGGAAAATACGACATATCGATACTAGCCGAATAGATATTATAAAGCTACGCAGATTATTTTACCCCGCCATTCCCTAAAAAAAGTCGGCTAGGGCCGGGAGGCCGCACTACGCACGCTCCACCCGTCCGGCCCTGGTGGTCGAAGTACGGGGGGCGCTCAGATGCAATCTCCGGCGACTAACTGCTTGAGCCCCAGTCTATTTCCTTCAGCCATGCCAGCACTACAGCGCACGCCAACGGCAGATTCCCCACCTGGCAGTGCGCATCCGCTCCCTCATCCACCGTAAAAACACGCTTGGTCTTGGCACCGGAGACATTCTCGAAAAACTGCTCCGTCTGGTTCAGAGCCGACTCGCCTTCCCCCTCGCCGACGAGTGACAGAGTGGCGCAGGTTATGCCTTCTTCCCGGCCCTCGATATTGAAGGCCTTGAGTTTATCGAAAATGCCCGCTATGGTCGTAGCCCCAAATCGCCTTCCGAAGGTCTCGATTGCCCAGCGAAATATTGGCATTGATTGTTTGACCGCTTCGTAATCCGCTTCCGGAAGATCGATCAGATTGCGCAATGGAGAGCCCGCAAAATAGTCAAGCATATCTACAATGGGTGAATCGAGTATGCAGGCCGTGATTCTCTTTTCATAGAGGGCTCCCCGGGCGGCGAAATAACCACCAAGGCTGAGCCCGAACAAGGCGAGACGGTCGGGGTCTACATCGGGCCGCGATAACACATGATTCGCAGCTGCTGTGACAGGTTTCTCAAACTCGGGCATCAAGGGCCTATCCGGGTAGAGATGGCACATAGCCGCCTGGCCCGGACCCTCGAACATCATAACGTTATACCCTTCCTCCAAACCGTAAAAACCCATGCCGAAGAAGCCTTCTTCCATGGAACCGTCGAAGCCCGAGAGGATCATAAGGGTCGGTCTCCGTTCATTTCCAGGCGGCGAGAAAAAATATCCGGGAAGCTTGATGTTCTCGAAGGGGATATCCAGCACCTCCCAGTGATAATCCATGAGCTTGGCCGCCTCGCGGAAACATCGCACGCTGCTCTCCCAATGCTCACGGCGGCTCGGCTCGGAGAAGAAGCCATAATATTCAGCGGCGCGCCAGTACATGGAGGCGCGCAGGTAAGCATCGCGGGCCCCGCTGCGAACCTTCTGCTTTATTAGACGGCCCGCCTGCTCCTCCACTCTGGCAGCGGTCGCCGCCCATTCCTTCACCCAACTCAATAGGTCTCCATCGGCGATGCACTTTGCCGTTGAGAGGCACTCGCCCATGGTAGCCCCGCCGCGACATGCCACGCCCAGACCCCTTATCATCTGAAAGTCGAACTCTTCGTTTTCGAAGAGGTTTAATCTTATCCCCGCCCGCTTGAATTCCTCAGTCATGCCGAGACCTCCTTGACTATCAGGGACTCCATATCAAAAGAAGCCCGAATTATCGCAAACTGTCATCCCAGCTTCGAGGCGATAGAGTGGATGCGAAGCAGGCGATGATATGCGGCGGACTTGCTGAGCGGTGGATCGGTATAATCCCCGAGTTCTTTCATGCTGGCCTCGGGATGCAGCATCCTTACCTCGGCTATCTCACGTAGTGAGGGCGGCAGCGCTTCAAGCCCTGTACCGCTCTCAATAAGTCTTATGTCCCGGAGTTGATTCTGAGCCGCTCCTATCGCCCGCTCCAGATTCGCTGTTTCGCTGTTTACGCGGCGGTTCACTTTTTCCCTTATATCGCGGAAAACAGCCGCACTTTCGAGATGGAGCACCGCCTTATGAGCTCCGCAAAGCGCCAGGAAATCGACCTGCTCGCCGCGGCTCTTGCCGTAAAGTACTATGTGCCCCTCTCTGTGGGTCAAATGAGGCTGCAGTGAATAGCGGGCCATCAGCTCCGTCAATCCCTCCGCCATTTCGGCATGCTGAAAATTGATCTCCATATGAGCCGGCTGATCCGGTCTGCTTACGTAGCCCCCTCCGAGGAAAGCACCCCGCAGATAGGCTATTCCACAACAAAACCGCCTGGATATTCTGACCGGGACGCCAAGCACCGGACGAAGGGAGTTGTCGATAAGACCGAGTTCGTTGAGGATTTGAACGGTGCGCTCTCCGTCATTCATATAGAGACAGTAGCAGTTGTGGCCACGCAATCTGGCGGCTTTTTCCACGCGGAGTTCAACGCTAATGCCGAAGAGATCCTTCAGATAGGTGAAGATTTTACGGGCGACTGCCGCGTTCTCGCTTTCGGTATGAAGAGTCAGGCGATGCGGTCCGGATAGATGAAGCACTCCTTCGAGGTGCAGGAGGGCCGAAAGCTCGGCCAATCTGCAGCATCGGCGGGAGGGTGATACTCTGGCCAGTTCTTCCTTTATATCAGCGGTAAAGGTCATTGATCACCTGCGGTGGGCATCTCGATGGCGCACCTTTACCCACCAATCGTTTGCCGACAGTCTATAGGCAAGTTCTTCGGCGACAGCGACCGAGCGGTGTTGTCCTCCCGTGCATCCGACCGCCACCGTCATATATCGCCGTCCTTCTCGAATGAACTTATCCTTCAAAAACTCGAGAAGGGATTCAACCTTATCGAGATATTCTTTGCATTCCTCATGTCCGAGGACATATTTTTTGACCTCGTCGTCCCTACCATCCCGGTTTCTCAGGGAATCGACCCAGAACGGATTGGGCAGGAAACGCAGGTCGAGCACCATATCGGCATCGAGCGGAATTCCGTACTTGTAACCGAAAGAAACCATGCTGATTTCAAGTGGCACCATGACTCCCTGGCTGCGATACTGCTCCATGAGTTGTTCCCGCAGCTGATGCACATTTGTTTTCGAGGTGTCGATAACTATGTCCGCCCGGCCTCTCAACGTACGCAACACCTGCCGTTCCCTGGTGATGCTTTCCGAGATTCCGCCGTCACTCGGCATGGGATGGGCCCGGCGGGTCTCCTTGAATCTGCGCAAGAGCGATTCATCATCGGCCTCCAGAAAAATAATTCGGTAAGGAATCTGTCCTCTATCCATTTCCTGCAGAGACTCGTTCAAATCATCGAAGAACTCGCCGCCCCTTACATCTATCACGGCGGCCAGGTGATCGATTTTGTTGTCGCCTTGAGAGCAGAGCTCCACCATCTTGAGCAAAAGTGAAGGTGGAAGATTATCAACACAAAAATAGCCAAGATCTTCAAGGCTTTTTATGGCTATTGATCTTCCAGCACCGGAAAGGCCCGTTATGATGCTTATTTCCAGCCGTGACACCTCCAAAATACGCTTTACCAGCATAAATTATACAATGATTCTAATACCATATAAAATAATTTCAAGCGAGATAGCCTTACCAGTAATTACCATGTTTATGTTTAGGCCTGGCACTATGTTTATGTTTAGGCTCGACCCCGTGTTTCGAAGGTGAGTAGCCAGGACTTGATTTCCTCCCCTCCCCCGAAGCCGCCGATGCCGCCGTCGCTTCGTATTACCCGGTGGCACGGGATGATTAAGGGAAAGGGGTTGGAGCTCATGACTCCACCCACGGCACGGGCCGCACCCGGATTGCCGGCCATTGCCGCAATATCACCATAACTCGAAGTACTCCCACGCGGGATTTCGGCAACCTTTTCCAGAACGCGGCGGCCGAAATCCGAGACTTCGACGCCGTCCAGAAGCCTGCAGGTAAAAGCGGGGTCCGGTTCCTTGCCCTCGAAAAATGCAAGCAGGATCTCAGCCATAACTCTTACGGATTCCGGTGCTTGTTCGACCGACCGCCCCGCCTTGATACCTGAACCCGGTAAAATAACCTGCGCCGGCGTTTCATCAAGAGCTTCGATTAATACTTCTCCTATTGGAGTGTCCAGCGAGTAGAATTCTCCGCACATTATCATCATTTCCTTTCCTCGTCTTTGAATCTTTTATACACGTTTTCGGCCGTCCGCTTATCGATGAAACTCAATCCCTGCAATTCATCGAGTGATGCCTGGGCTATCCTGCCAACACTTCCATAATGCCGCAAAAGGTATTTCTTCCGTTTGGGACCAATGCCCGGGATATCATCGAGTACCGAACGCCTGGTACGCTTTTCGCGCCGGTAATGATGATAGTCCAGCGCGTATCTGTGCGCTTCATCCCGGATTCGCTGCAGAAGATGCAAGGCTTCGGAATCCCGGGGCAGATAAATACTTTCCCTCATACCGGGCAGATACAGCTCCTCCATTTTCTTGGCCAGTGCCGCTATTTCTATGTCGCCGAATCCGGATTCCCGGATCGCCTTCAAGGCGGCCGACAATTGCGGGTCGCCGCCGTCGATGACGATGAGATCCGGTTTCTTATGAAAAGAATCCAATCGCCTCTCACTGCCCGCCTCCGATTCCGGCCGCTTTTCCGGAGTGCTGGCAAGTTTTGCCAGGCGGCGTGAAAGGACTTGCTCGATCATGGCCACGTCATTCGGTGCCGCTACGCCTCTTATACGAAAACGGCGGAAATCCCTTCTCAAGGGTAACCCGCCTTCGTAAACCACCATGGAGCCGACGGCATCATCCGCCCCCAGGTTGGAGATGTCGTAGCATTCAATGCGGTAGGGAGGAGTTTTGAGGTTGAGGGCATCGTAGATCCCACTAACCGCTCTGGATATCCAGCCCAGGTCACTCGCTTGTTTAGCGAGATGCAGATCGAGTGCATGCCCGGCATTCTCCACGGCCCTCTCGACCAGCCTGCGCTTGGTACCCCGCCGGGGTGCCGCGATACGCACCTTGCGGCCGGCCTTATCGCTCAGCCAGCCCTCGAGCAACTTCCCTTCCGCTTCGGGCAGCGGGTGCGAGAGCAGTATTTCGCGTGGTGTGTAGCTGGAATTCGAATAGAATTGCGAAAGGAAAGCTGCAAGAATCTCGCCTTCACCCGACTGCTCCGGAAGATCGCTGAAGGAATCCTGTTTCCCTAATATTTTTCCACCCCGAATCGAAATCGTGGTCACCCCGGCATCCAAATCGCTGAGGCGAACCCCGAATACGTCCTGGTCGCCCCCCTTGGGCGAGTGGGCTTGCTGCTTCTCAAGCATGCGGTTGAGTGCCGCCAGTCGGTCCCTGGTCCTTGCAGCCAACTCGTATTCCTGCTGCAATGACTCCTCCCTCATGCGGTCTTCGAGCCTCCTCAATATGAGATCGTGCCTGCCCGCCATGAATTCCCGGACGCCGGCAATGATTTCCGCATATTCCTCGGGCGTTATGGCGCCGGTGCAAGGTCCCGAACAGCGTTTGATGTGATAATCGAGACAGGGGCCTACGCCGTTCTTCCCCGGTTCTTTTTGACGGCAGGCGCGGAAAGGGAATACTTTGCGCAGGGTTTCAACAGTTTCGCGCACGGCGCCTGCATGTGCGAAGGGTCCGAAATATATGCATCCCCTTCTCCTCTGTCCCCTGGTTAACATTACCCGCGGATAGAGGTCATCACCGCAGATCATCATATAGGGATATGACTTGTCGTCGCGAAAGATCACATTGAAAGGCGGTTGGTGGCGCTTTATCAGGTTGGCCTCGAGTAGAAGGGCCTCGACTTCGTTGGCCGTCACTATGAAATCCACGTCAACCATTCGAGACCGCAACTGTGTCAAACGCGGATTTTCGAGATCGCGCGGGCGCAGGTAGGAGCCGACCCTCTTTCGCAACGATCCCGCCTTGCCCACATACAAGACTTTTCCCTCCAGGTCCTTGAAGAGATAGACTCCAGGACTCTCGGGCAGGGAATTAACTTTTTCTACCAGGTTCAACAAGTGGCCACACCTCGATCAGCCAAGCTGCCTCTCCCGCCCCAAGACCTGCTTGAGATACTCTCCCGTATATGAAGCAGGCGACTCGGACACTTCTTCCGGCGTGCCCTGCGCGACTACATACCCCCCGTCTTCACCGCCATCGGGTCCTAAATCTATTATCCAGTCCGCCGATTTTATTACGTCCAGATTATGCTCGATAACAACTATCGTATTACCGGAATCTACCAGCCCCTGCAGGATACTGAGCAGCTTGTCTACGTCGTCGAAATGCAGGCCGGTGGTCGGCTCGTCCAGCAGGTACAGGGTTTTTCCCGTCGCAATCTTGTTTAATTCAGAGGATAATTTTACTCTTTGCGCTTCGCCGCCTGAAAGAGTCGGTGCCGGCTGGCCCAGTTTTATGTATCCCAGTCCCACCTCGTTCAGAGTCTGCAGTCGCCTTCTTATGGTTGGAATAGCCTGAAAGAATTCCAATGCCTCTTCCACCGACATGTCCAGCACCTGGCTTATATTCCGCCCCTTGTAGGCGACCTCCAAAGTCTCCTTGTTGTACCGCTTCCCCTGGCATACTTCACAGGGTATATAGACATCGGGGAGAAAGTGCATCTCGATCTTTATCGTTCCGTCACCCCGGCAGGCCTCACATCTGCCGCCCTTGACGTTAAAGCTGAAACGGCCCGGTTTGTATCCGCGCACCCTGGCTTCCTTGGTCTCGGCGAAGAGCTTCCTTATGTGGTCGAAGACACTGGTATACGTGGCGGGATTGGAGCGTGGCGTCCTCCCTATCGGGCTCTGGTCTATATTGATTATCTTGTCAATATTTACCAGGCCCTCTATCGAGGAATGCTTGCCCGGAGGTACTTTCGAATGGTAGAGCTTTCGGGCGAGGCCGCGATACAGGACATCGTGGACCAGGGTGCTCTTTCCCGATCCTGAAACGCCGGTTACGCAGACGAGGAGCCCCAAAGGAATTTCCGCATCAATCCCCTTGAGGTTGTGCTCTCGTGCTCCACGCACGATAACCGACCGTCCCTGCGCCCGCCGGCGTTCCTCCGGAACCCTTATGACTTTTTCTCCCCGCAAATACTGAGCGGTTATCGATCCCCGTTTCTTGAGCAGACCCGGAAGAGGCCCTCCGTAGACGATCTCTCCTCCGTGCTCTCCGGCCCCCGGCCCGATATCGACTATGAAATCAGCCGCCCTGATGGTCGCCTCGTCATGCTCCACGACTATCAATGTGTTGCCCAGGTCTCGTAGTTCCTCCAGTGTGGAAATCAGCCGCTGGTTGTCCTTCTGATGCAGTCCTATGGAAGGTTCATCCAGTATGTAGAGCACGCCCACCAGACCCGATCCTATCTGGGTCGCCAGCCTTATCCGCTGCGCCTCTCCCCCCGCGAGTGTGGCGGCGGCGCGGTCAAGTGAAAGGTAATCGAGACCGACGTCGACCAGGAATCCCAGGCGGGCACGGATCTCCTTAAGGATTCGCGCCGCAATGGCTTCCTCGGTTGCGGTGAGGCCGAGATTGCCGAGAGCCTTGAGCGATTCCTTGATTGAAAGACGGGATAATTCATAGATATTCAAACCGGCCACGGTAACCGCGAGGCTCGTAGGTTTGAGGCGGGCGCCATGGCATGCGGGACAGGGCCGAAGGCTCATGTATTGGGCGGTCCTGGAACGGGCGTATTCGGAGTCCGTCTCCTCGAAGCGACGTTCCAGCACGTTTATAATCCCTTCGAATTTGGTGAAATAGGAACGGGCATGCCCGAAGCGGTTGCGGTAGCTCACATACACCTTTTCGCCGCCGCTCCCATAGAAAATCTTTTGTTTTATATCTTCCGGAAGGTCCTTGAAGGATGCGCTGAGACTGAATTCGTATTTATCGGCCAGTGCCTCGATCAAGCGGTAAGAAAAGGTCGAGGTTCCAGGCCAGGGGACGATGGCTCCCTCATTCAGGCTGAGATTATCGTTGGGGACAACCAGATCGGGGTCCACAACCTGGTGGTACCCCAATCCGCTGCACTCCGGGCAAGCACCGTAGGGGCTGTTGAAGGAAAACATCCTGGGTTCGAGTTCGCTCAAGCTTATGTCACATTCCGGGCATGAGAACTGCTCGCTGAAGTAGCGGTCACCGTCTTTTTCAACCGATACAATCAAGGTGCCATCGCCCAGTTCCAGGGCGGTTTCCAGCGAATCGGCGAGCCTGCGGTGCACTCCTTCTTTTAGCACCAGCCTGTCTACGACTACCTCTATATCATGCCGGCGGTAGCGCTCCAGCTTGATTTCCTCATCCAGGTCCCGCAGCTCTCCGTCGATGCGCACCCGGGAATATCCCTTGCGCCTCACATCAGCCATCAAGCGAGAATATTCGCCCTTGCGGCCTCTAACGACAGGCGCAAGTACGGCGAGCCGGGTTCCCTCCTCGAGTTCCCCCACTCGCTCGATTATCTGCTGCGAGGTCTGGCGCTCAATGGATCTACCGCATCCAGGGCAGTGCACCCTTCCAATGCGTGCATAGAGCAGCCGCAGGTAATCGTGAACTTCGGTGATTGTCCCTACCGTTGAACGGGGATTGCGGGTGGTGCTTTTCTGATCGATGGAAATGGCGGGTGAGAGCCCGTCGATATGATCGACATCGGGTTTGTCCATCTGGCCCAGGAATTGCCGCGCGTAGCTGGAAAGCGATTCAACATAGCGCCTCTGTCCTTCGGCGTAGATGGTATCGAATGCGAGCGATGACTTGCCGCTTCCGCTCAGCCCGGTCATGACGATCAATCGGTCCCGGGGCAGGCGAAGGCTTACATTCTTCAGGTTGTGCTCGCGAGCACCGCTGATGGCTATCCAATCCATTCTTATTTCATTTCCTTCGATACCTGGCGGCGCAGCCGTTTCTTCAAGTCGTTTACTTCGTCGCGCAACCGGGCGGCGTACTCGAAGCGCAGATCCTCCGCCGCCAGCCGCATTTCGTCCTCGAGCCCCACGATGAGCTGTTCGATCTCTTCCGGCGGCATCTCTTCGCGCTCCCTGTGTTTGACCTTATAAGGTGCGGTTTCATCGGGCAGGAGAATCATATCCATTATATCGCTCACCCGCTTGCGCACCGTTTGAGGATTGATGCCGTGCTCCGCGTTGTAATCTATCTGGAGTTTCCTTCGGCGCTCGGTTTCCCCCATGGCACTGCGCATCGATTCGGTCATCCCCGAAGCGTACATGATCACCTGCCCGTTCACATTGCGCGAAGCCCGGCCGATGGTCTGAATCAGAGACCGCTCGTTGCGAAGGAAGCCCTCCTTGTCAGCATCGAGGATAGCGACCAGGGATACCTCGGGCAGGTCCAAGCCTTCACGCAAGAGATTTATTCCTACGAGGACATCGAATTCTCCCATGCGGAGATCCCTTATGATCCCCACCCGGTCGAGTGTGTCGATCTCGGAATGGAGATAGCGCACTTTGAGCCCCATCTCGAGCAGATAATCAGTGAGGTTCTCGGCCATTCGCTTGGTAAGGGTAGTAACAAGAGTCCTCTCTTCCTGCTCTACCCGCAACCTTATCTCCGCGATCAGATCGTCTATCTGCCCCTGTGACGGCCTCACCACCAGCTGCGGGTCGACCAATCCGGTAGGACGAATTATCTGCTCCACGATCTGGTTTGAAGCCTGCAATTCCCAGGCTCCCGGGGTTGCGCTCACCATCACCATCTGGTTTACATTGGCGATGAATTCAT
>MELM01000063.1:61097-62450 GCA_001767605.1 Candidatus Solincola sediminis
CGGTTATCGAGAGCGGACGGCAACCGAAATCCGTACTCTACCAATGTCTCCTTTCGGGAGCGGTCCCCCTCGTACATGCCGTGTAATTGAGGAATGGTTATGTGGGATTCGTCGATGAAGACGAGATAATCTTCAGGAAAGAAATTCAGCAAGGTATAGGGCGGCTCTCCCGGCTTCCTGCCATCCAGGTGCCTTGAATAATTTTCTACCCCCGAGCAGAACCCCATCTCCTCCAGCATCTCGAGGTCATAGGTCGTCCGCTGCAGCAGCCTCTGCGCCTCGAGCAACTTACCCCCGCCCTCCAGTTCGGCGAGCCTCTCGCCTAGCTCCGCCCTTATGGAGTCCAGGGCCCTTTGCAGGTTTTCCGCGCTCGTAAGGTAATGCGTAGCCGGATAAACTTCCAGGCTGTCTTCATGGGAAATGATCTCTCCGCTCACGGGGTCTATGATGCTTATCCTCTCCACTTCGTCTCCATAGAATTCGGCCCTGATTACACGCTCCTCGTAGCTGGGATATATTTCCAGGGTATCCCCCTTGACCCGGAACCGGCCCCTAGAAATCTCATAATCATTGCGCTCGTACTGCATGTCGACAAGCTGCCGGAGGAGTTCCCTCATATCGTATTCGAATCCCTTCTGCAGCATGATTACCCGGCGCAGGTACTCTTCCGGACTCCCTAAACCGTAGATGCAGGAGACGGAGGCGACTATGATGACGTCTTTGCGCGACAGCAATGCCGAGGTGGCACGATGGCGAAGCCTGTCGATGTCATCGTTAACCGAGGTATCCTTTTCAATATATACATCCGATCGCGGGACATAGGCCTCCGGCTGGTAGTAATCGTAGTAGCTAACGAAATACTCGACCGCGTTATCCGGAAAAAGTTCCCTGAATTCGTTGCACAGCTGGGCGGCGAGCGTCTTATTGGGGGCGATCACCAGCGCGGGCATTTGGGTTCGCTCTATGACGTGTGCCATCGTGAAGGTCTTTCCCGAACCGGTTACGCCGAGAAGCGTCTGGCAGCGGTCTTTTTCCTTCACGCCCCTGCTGAGATCCGCGATAGCTTTTGGCTGGTCACCGCGCGGCTTCAATTCGGAAACGATGCGAAAATCGGGCATGCGCATCACTTCAATGGCAGGAGGCCGGGGATTTCCGCAAGGCTCACGATCTTTTTGCCCTCGAAATCGGGGAAGCGGCCCCAGCGATCCAGAAGTATTGCGTGCATTCCGGCCTCGAGTGCTCCGCCATAGTCCGAAACGGGCGAATCTCCAATGTGCAGCGTCCTTTGCGCTTCCGCACCCGCTCTTTCAAGAGCCAGTTCATATATGGCCGGATGTGGCTTCTCGAACTCTT
>MELM01000063.1:62460-72811 GCA_001767605.1 Candidatus Solincola sediminis
TATTACCATTACTTCAAAGTAGCCGCTGAGACCGGCGTCTGCGAGCAAATCCTCCAGCCATGACTCGAAATTACTTATGAGACCCAGCTTGATCCCCATCTTGCGCAATGCTTCGAGTGTTTCGTGGGCATCATCATAGGTTCCGTAGTTTGATCGCCGGGAGAATACCGAATAAAGATGTTCCGGCAACCCGTCCTCGGCGGCATAACCCATGGCAATCACCAGGCGGCGATAAAAATCCAGCCAGAATCCGCGGGAAGCCTCGGGATCGTTGGTGAAAGTATAACCTTGTTTTTGCTTCTGCTCGACGTCCTCCATCAGGCAGCGGCCCATACTGCTGAGAAGGTTAAAATCCACCGTCAACCCGAAATCATCGCAGCAGGAAGAAAATAGCTGCGGGAATGAGGGCATGGGGTGGACCAAGGTCTCACCGGCGTCGAAAAACACCATATCCAAATCGCTCAACTGCACTACCTCTTGAATGGGATTATAATCATGTAATTAGAGGGCTCTCGTAAGAGCCCTCAATATAATAATAATACCACTAAGCCCACGAAGGGGGTTGAGAAATATCGCCAGGAATAACTGCCAAAAGATAAAGGGTTGTCCGGCCAGCCAGTATCTTTCGTGTGAAGCATTCAAACGGGGGCTCGAGTGCTGGCAGGTAGATGAGCCGCGCTGCGCCGTGGAACTCAGATTTTGCATGCAATACGGATGTCCCGTCTACGACCGCTATTCTCAAGAAATAGAACATGCGCTAAAGGACCGCGCCCTCGAAAGAAGATAAACCTACACAAAGGTGTCAGGCACCTTTGTGTAGGTTTACGTGGTGTGGGATGCTGTTGTTATTGCTTCCCAAGCCTGATCTGCTTCAAAGCGGAGATCATCGAAAGTTCCGTTGTTGTTAACGATATAATCGGCGCTCTTCGCTCGTTCTTCCCTTGATGCCTGAGATCGGATTCGAGACCACGCCTGTTCCGCCGAATAGCCTCGCTCGGTGATCAGACGTTCCACCTGTAGCTGGGGCAAGACGTCGACCACGAGGTTATAGTCGAAAATGCCCTCGGCATTAGCTTCCACAAGGAGCGGTATATCGATAACTACTATGGCATCACCACCGACCTCATCCTGTAATTCACCCAGGCGTCCGGCCAGCAGTTCAAAAATTCTGGGGTGGGTTATGCTGTTCAATACGACCCTTTGATGTTGATCGTGAAATATTATCTCGGCCAGTTTGTCACGGTCCAGTTCCTGACTGGGAAGCAGAATCTCATCGCCGAAATGTTCATGAATTTCGCGCCAGGCTTGAGCTCCCGGTTGCACTACCTGGCGGGCCATCTCGTCGCTGTCCAGGATATTCGCTCCTTTTTCACGAAGCATTTCAAGGACCTCGCTTTTTCCGGAAGCTATTCCACCTGTCAAGGCGACCAGGAACATTTTTTCTTCTCCCCCATTTTCTGCCTTAGGTACTTCGGTTCCCCAATATAAAAGGGGCATAACATGCCCCGATTTTATTTCGTATTATTGAGCGGTTTAAACTCCGTCTCGCTTCATATCCCTTATGATCGACTCCAGGCTACCCTCGGGCGGTTCTTCCTCTTCTTCTGCTTCATCGGTTGCCGCATCGGCCTCCTCCACGGATTCTTCCACCTTGGTCGGAGTCATCGTCGCCACCGCCGGGCTTGTTTCACTGTCCTTATCCGCTACTGCTACGGTGACTTCCTCTTCGATGATGGCCTGCGGCACCGGAAGGACTTCCTCCTCAGCCGGGGCCTCCGCGACTTCTTCCATCTCTTCTACGCCCGCTTCGACCACCACGTCGACTGTTACATCCTCTATATCTGCCTTTATGGCTTCTTCGAGCTCTTCGGTGACACTCTCGGCCGGCTCTGGAGTGTCAACAGCCGCCGCCTCTTCCATTTCTTCTGTTATTACTTCGACTTCAATCTCCGTGGCTGCTTCCTCGGGCTCCAGGACCGTCTCGGTAGCCTCCTCTGGGACCGTCTCGGTAGCCTCCTCCGGAATTGATTCGGTCTCCACGGTTTCAGCTTCCCCGTCGAACTCCTCATCGGACTCATCAAGAGTCTGCTTCAGACTCAGACTGATCCTCCTGCGATCGATGTCTATGTCGATTACTTTCACTTCGATATCTTGATTTACGACGACAACCTCATCCGGCTGCTCGACGTGACGCCTGGAAAGCTCCGATATATGGACAAGACCTTCGATTCCCGGTCTTACCTGCACAAATGCGCCAAAGGGGACCAGCTTGGTCACCATACCTTTGATTACCTCTCCCACCTCCACGTCACGCGCTAACTGCTCCCAGGGATCGGCCTGGCAAGCCTTGAGGCTCAGGGAAATTCGCTCCCTTTCCTTGTCCACTTCGAGGATCTCGACGTCTACTTCGTCGCCGACTGAAAGTACTTCGCTCGGTTTTTCAACATGGCACCAGGAAAGCTCCGATATATGGATAAGGCCATCGATTCCTCCCAGGTTGACGAAGGCTCCGAAGGACACGATGCTCGATACCTTGCCGCTCACCTTCATGCCCTTCTCGAGGTTTTCCAGCAGCACCTTCCTGCGCTCGCTGGCAGTCTCTTCCAGGAAAGCTCGTCGCGACAACACCACGTTATTGCGGTTGCGATCCATTTCGATGATCTTACAAACCAGCTTGGTCTGCAGAAAGGAGTGGAGTTCCTTTACGCGGTGGATATCTATCAGTGACGCCGGCAAGAAGCCGCGGAGGCCGATATCAAGGATGAGACCTCCCTTTACAACTTCGATGACCTCCCCTTCGATGGGGTCGCTCTCCAGCATATTTTTTTCAAGGACATCCCAAGAACGCTCGTACTGGGCCCTTTTCTTGGAAAGGATTAGGCGCCCCTCCTTGTCCTCTTTCTGGAGCACAAGGGCGTCAATTTCGTCGCCGACCTTTACCACTTCGTCCGTCTTCACCCCATAGCGGATTGATAATTCCCGGGCCGGTATGACACCCTCGGATTTGTACCCGATGTCCAGAAGGACCTCGTCTTTGTCCACTTTAACCACGATTCCAGCGATGATATCGCCTTCTGAGAAGATCTTGATCGTCTTGTCGTAGTTCGGGACTTCGCCTTCGGAATAATCGAAGTTAGTCAGTGGGGCGGAAAGGACGGGGGGATTTTCGGGGTTCACCAAATCGCGCTCTGTTTCGGATTGATCCAGCATTTACTTTTTTCCTCCAGTAATTTATTTTATCCACGGCCCCTCCTTGAATTTGGTCAGGCGCACGGACAATTAATTCTAGCATTTATCCCGCTTGTTTGCATATTAATTGTCATATTCCCGCAAGGGATCGAGCCTGAACAAGCCAACCGCGAAGGTGTGGGGGTTTACTTGGCGTCATACCAAGTAGGTCCCATTGCAACGTCCACCTTGAGGGGTACATCGAGGGGGAAGGCATTCTCCATCTCCTCACGCACGATCTTCACTAGTATGTCCGCCTCTTCGCTCTCGGCATCGAAGACCAATTCGTCATGCACCTGCAGGATCATCTGAGATTTCAGCTTACATTCTCCCATGCGTTCATGAATGTGCAGCATGGCCAGTTTTATGATGTCCGCTGCGCTACCCTGTATCGGTGTGTTGAAAGCCAGCCGCTCTCCCAACCGCCGCATCCTGATGTTGCCCTCGGCCAATTCAGGAATCTCCCTTCGCCTTCCCAGGATGGTACAGACGCAACCGGTGCGCGAGCATTCGCGAACCTGGCCGTCTAAAAAGCTTCTGACGCCTGGGTATTTCTGGAAATAATTCCTGATATATGCCTCCGCCTCGGCCTGCTCGATGTCAAGTTGTTGTGATAGGCCGAACGGGCTGATGCCGTATATTATCCCGAAGTTTATGGCTTTTGCTCTCCGCCTATACTCGGCGTTGATTCCGCTTAAAGGGATCCCGAATACTTCCGAAGCCGTGGCCGCATGAATATCCAGATCGTCCTCAAAAGCTTGCTTTAGTCCTTCATCGCCGGATAGGTGGGCCATTATTCTGAGTTCTATTTGCGAATAGTCAGCACATATTATCAGGCCGTCCGGAGAAGTCGGCAGAAAGGCCTTTCGTATCATCTTGCCCATGGCAGTTCTTATCGGTATGTTCTGCAGATTGGGATTGCTGGATGAGAGCCGTCCCGTAGAGGTTACGGTCTGGTTGAATGATGCATGCAGTCTTCCGGTGGTCGGATCGACCATTTTCGGGAGCGCTACCAGATAAGTGTTGAGGAGCTTGGATAGCTCACGATAGCGCAGCAGCTGGTCGGCGATGGGATGCTGATCCCTGAGGCTGGTGAGTACGCTGATGTCGGTGGCATAACCGGTCTTGGTTTTTTTCGAAGGGGGCAGTTCCAGAACATCGAACAGCACGTGAGCCAATTGCTGGGGCGAATTGAGGTTGAATTCCTCCCCCGCCGTCTCAAAGATTCTTTTCTCGAGTCCGCCCAGTTCATCCTCCAGTTCTCGCTGCATCGAATACAGCAGTTCTATATCAAGGCGAACGCCTCGGATCTCCATATCGGCGAGTACTAATTCCAGCGGCATCTCCACCTGTTCAAAGAGACACCGCAGGTCCATCAGGTTCATCTCGGCTTCGAGCGGCTGCACGATGCGATCGACGGCCAGCGCCTTCTGCATATCCCGGCCGCTCTCATCGAACTCCTCCTCCAGGAGCCCCAACTGCCCACTCTCGGCTTTCTCCAGATCAACTCTCAGGTATCGCGAGGCGAGAGCCGCCAGCTCATGTTTGACACCGGAAGGATTTACCAGATAGGAAGCGAGTTCAACATCGAAGTCGATGGAAGGCCTTCCCGTTGCAAATTTTGCCCATTGCACCAGGCAATCCTTGC
The DNA here is from genome assembly GCA_001767605.1 of Candidatus Solincola sediminis. Lineage (GTDB taxonomy): Bacteria > Actinomycetota > Geothermincolia > Geothermincolales > RBG-13-55-18 > Solincola > Solincola sediminis. Next base: position 67,337 of record MELM01000063.1, read on the forward strand.
CGCGATAGCAGTTTATCCGGATTGTGCGCTCCTCCGCCAAACCGCTTATGAAATCTTCGATGATTTTCTGACCGTCTTCGTTGTCAGCCTTCATGTAATAGCATTTGTCCCCCACGGCAGTGGAAAGGGAGACCATTTCGCCGCTCGTGAAGCCTTCGCCGGCGATATGGGGATAGATGGAAAGCTCGCCTCTTGTCCGGTAGTCGGCCCGCAGCTCCTCGAGGGAGGCTTCGTCCTCGACTATGCACTCCGCCAACGGCTCAAACGGCTTGACCTCCGTTTGTATATTTTCGCCCGCCGTAAACAAGGAGGGCTTCACGTTTGAAAGCCGATCGTAAAGCTTCCTGAATTCAAGAGAAGCGAAAAGTTTCTCCACCTCACGCTCATCCCAGGGCCTCAACTCCCAGTCACCGAGCTTGCCGTCCTCGATAGGGACATCCCGGCGCATAGTGGCCAGTTCCCTACTCATGTATGCGTTATCCCGGTTCTCCTCGAGCGCCGTCCTGCACTTGGCACCCTTCACTTTCTCCAGATTGGCGTAGACCTCATCCAGGGTCCCGTATTCCCCAATGAGCGCGGCAGCAGTCTTCTCGCCGATCCCCGGGACCCCCGGAATATTATCCGAGCTGTCTCCCTTCAAAGCCAGATAATCTACTATTTGAGCGGGTTCTACACCGTAACGCTCCTTCACCTTTTCCGGATCGTAAAACATTATGTCGGTAATGCCCTTGCGATTGGCTACCACCTTTACCTTATCAGTTACCAACTGGAGAGCGTCGCGGTCGCTCGTCACTATATAAATCTCGGAATCCTCGGGAATCTTCTCCGTGAGGGTCGCCAGAATGTCGTCAGCCTCATATCCTTCCTGCTCGAAGACGGGCATTCCGAGCGAGCCGAGGACTGCGTGGATCATATCCAGTTGCTCCCGTAGTCCATCGGGCATCGGCTTGCGGTGGGCTTTATAATCGGCGAACCTCTCCGTGCGAAACTCCGCTTTGCCCTTGTCGAAGGCGACAATTACCGCCCCCGGCCTGAGCTCCTCGAGGACTTTGATGAGCATCGAGGTAAAGCCGTAGACGGCATTTATCATTTGTCCTGATGATGTAACCAGATCTGGCGGCAGCGCATAAAAGGCTCGGTAAGCGAGGCTGTGTCCATCGATCAGGATTATCTTTTTCGGTTCACTCATATGCCATCCATCTAATTAACATAATCTTCCATTTATGATAGCAGATGAGGCTCGGGGACGGGGCGTATTGTACCCCGTCCCCTTACCCAAGGAGAACGTGTTTACATCCTAAACCAAGGTAGTGACAAAACGGGACAAAGTGCCGTGTCTTGATTCTTGACTTAAATCGATAGCCGTCCATCAATCTAAATCAAGAATCAAGACACGGCACTTTGCATGCTCTTGATCTTCATCAGCTGTGTGCGGTACGAGCGCTCCATCTCGTCGAGCTTCATGCTTATATAGACTACCGTCTCCTCAAGGGAGGGTATTAACACATACTCCAACGCATTCACGCGCCGGCGAGTTTTTTCGATCTCGATAGCCAGGAGTCTTATATTATTCTCTTTCTCCCCCAACTCGATCATCATGGGCAGCAACTCCCGATAGTGCTCGAGGGCGGCGTCAAAGGCCATCGGCGTAGTGGTCAGGCTATAACAGTCGTAGCCACCCTGAAAGCGTATTTCGAAGTGTGGCGCTTTGACTCCCATAATCCGCTTCTCCCCCACCTCCACATCCAACACGGCGCTAGGGACCGCGAATGCCTCCTCTACCTCTTCTGCGGTGACCTCTGCCCGCGCGATGGAGAAGATCGTATAGGCTTCCTGCAGTTTAGCTTCAACCTTTTCCCTGGCGCTCCCGCTCTCCCTTATCAAGGCCATGAAGCGCTTCATCAACTCATCCAGCTTATCTTTGAGCAGCTTGTGGCCACGCTTGGCAATAGCCGTACGCCGGCGGAGCTTGAGCAGCTCCATACGGTTGGGATTTACGTTGATGCGCAATCTAACGGCTCACCCCCGCTTCCATATATCTGCTTATCTGCTCGTCCTTGACCCTCTTCAGCTCGGAACGGGGGAGAATCCTGAGGAGATCCCAGCCGATGGAAAGCGTTTCTTCGATGGAGCGCTCCTCGTATTCGCCCTGCTTGATGAAACGATCCTCGAACTCATCCGAGAACTTGACGAAGAGCTTGTCCTCTTCCGAAAGCGCGGCCTCACCCAGGATGATCGAGAGTTCCCTGGCTTCCTTTCCCCTGGCATACGCCGAGAATAGCTGGTTCGAAAGGGCGGAGTGATCCTCCCTGGTCTTGCCCTCCCCAATCCCTTTCTCTTTTAAGCGCGAAAGGGACGGAAGTACATCGATTGGCGGGTATATGCCCCTGCGCTGCAGGTCTCGCGATAGTATGATCTGTCCTTCGGTGATGTAACCGGTCAGATCGGGGATGGGATGCGTCTTGTCGTCGCTGGGCATGGAGAGTACCGGTATCTGGGTAATGGAGCCCTTGACGCCCTTTATTCTCCCCGCCCGCTCGTAAATGCTCGCGAGATCGGTGTATAAATAACCGGGGTATCCGCGCCGACCAGGCACTTCCTTGCGGGCGGCCGATATCTCGCGCAAGGCGTCACAATAGTAAGTCATGTCAATTAGCAACACGAGCACCTGCATGTCCAGTTCGTAGGCCAGGTACTCGGCCGCCGTCAAGGCCATTCTCGGGGTCGCGATACGTTCGATTGCAGGGTCGTCGGCCAGATTGATAAAGAGAACGGCGCGCTCCAAGGCCGCCTGGGTACGAAACTCCCGTATGAAGAAATCGGCCTCCTCGAAAGTTATCCCCATGGTCGCGAATACGACGGCGAATTCCTCCGTTTCGCCCAACACTCCCGCCTGTCTGGCTATCTGGGCTGCGATGCGATTGTGGGGAAGGCCGGCCCCGGAGAAGATGGGCAGTTTCTGCCCACGGACGAGGGGATTCAATCCATCTATAGCGCTAATGCCGGTCTGGATGAAGTCGGTTGGATAATCACGCGCGAATGGGTTAATGGGATTTCCATTGATGTCGAGTTTCTTTTCCGGAATAACCCGCGGACCCTTATCGATAGGTCTTCCCAGGCCGTCGAATACCCTTCCCAATATATCCCTGCAAACCGAGAGTTCCAGGCTCTTGCCGGTGAAGCGAACGCGTGTTTCGGCTATATTCAGCCCGCTCGTGCTCTCGAAGGACTGCAAGAGCACGACATCGTCCTCGATCTCGAGCACATTGCCCAGGCCTAATGAGCCATCCGGGAATTCCAATTCGACGAGTTCATTGTACTTGGCTCCCTCCACTCCCTCCATGAAGATGAGCGGGCCTACTATCTCCCGTACCGTCAGATACTCTTTTACCATTCAACGGCTCCTTTTCATGTTACCTCGGAAGTTTGGGGCGCCAGCTGCGCGGCCACCTCTTCCTCCAATGAGTCGAAGCGGGCAAGTTCATTTTCGGGGATGAACTTCGCTTTTGCGATCGCCTCCTGCACCGGGAGGCCGATCAGTTCCTCCACGGGCTTTCCTTTCTCGAGTTCCTTCGCGGCCAGGGAATGGAACTTCATGATCAACTTGAGCATCAAGAATTGCTTTTTCAGGGATGTGAAGGCATCGGCGTTATCGAATGCATTCTGTTGTAGGAAGTCCTCCCTCAGCGACTTTGCCGTTTCCATGATCAACCTCTCATTATCCGAGAGGGCCTCGATGCCTATCAGTCTTACGATTTCCTGTAGTTCCGCCTCTCGCTGCAATACGGCCATGGCTTCCTCACGCAGCGGAGCATAATCGGAATCGATGGTCTCCCCCCAGTATTCCTCGGCTTCATCAAGGTAAAGGCTATAGCTGTTGAGCCAACTGATAGCGGGGAAATGACGCGCGAAGGCCAGCCGATCCTCAAGTGCCCAGAAGACTTTAACCACCCTCAGTGTCGCCTGTGTGACCGGCTCCGAAAGATCGCCACCAGGCGGCGATACCGAACCGATGGCGCAGATCGAACCTTCCCTGCGATCCTTGCCCAGGCAGACGACGCGGCCCGCTCTCTCATAGAATGCCGCCAGCCGTGTTCCCAGATAAGCGGGATAGCCTTCCTCCCCCGGCATTTCCTCCAGGCGTCCCGATATCTCTCGCAATGCTTCCGCCCAGCGGGAGGTCGAATCGGCCTGCAGGGCAACGTTATACCCCATGTCACGGTAATATTCCGCCAGAGTGATGCCGGTATATACCGAGGCCTCACGGGCGGCAACCGGCATGTTGGAGGTATTGGCTATCAGAATCGTGCGAAGCATCAGAGGCTCGCCCGAGTAGGGATCGAGCAATTCGGGGAACTCCTGCAGCACGTCCGTCATCTCGTTCCCCCGCTCGCCACAGCCGACGAAGACCACGATTTCGGAATTAGCCCATTTCGCAATGGCATGCTGAAGCACGGTTTTTCCGGATCCGAAAGGCCCGGGGACGCAGGCGGTGCCTCCCCTGATGATGGGGAAAAAAGTGTCCACTATGCGTTGCCCGGTTACAAGGGGTTCGATCGGAGGTTTCTTATTATTGTAGGGACGCCCCTTACGAACCGGCCACCTCTGCATCATGGATACCGGCACTTCGCCGTCTTGAGTCCTTACCACCGCAATGCTTTCCTCGATGCCGAACTCGCCCTCATTAATACGGGATATCTTTCCGGCCACGCCCGCCGGCACCATTATTCTGTGCTTGACTACCTTGGTCTCGTCTACGTTTCCGAGAATGTCACCAGGTTCAACTTCGTCCCCGACCTTTAGCAATGCCTGAAAAGACCACTTGCGCTCGCGCGAAAGACCCGGCTCTTCCACTCCGCGGCTGATGAAATTCCCGTACTTTTCCCTTATGACATCGAGGGGTCTTTGTACGCCGTCATAGATCGAAGTCAAGAGTCCCGGCCCGAGTTCAACACTAAGCGGTTCTCCCGTCGTGACAACGACATCGCCGGGTCCAATGCCGGATGTTTCCTCGTATACCTGAATCGATGCCCGGTCGCCACGCAGCTCGATAATCTCCCCCATCAGATTATCTTTGCCAACTTTTACCAGATCGTACATCTTAGGATTGGGAAGCCGGCTGGCCACGACCAAAGGACCGGCCACCTTGACCACTCGCCCCTCTTTCATGCCTTACTCCTCATCTTGGTTTTGAGTACCTGTTTCTAACCTTCGATTACCGACCCCAGGGCTTTCACCACTCTGTCCCTGATAACCGTCCTTGCTGTCCCTAATGAACCGGTAACGGGCGGAATCGCCAGAATCACCGGGAGTCCCTCATATGACGGAAATCCGGTTATCTGCCGCCTCAATGCCTCATATACCGGCTCGGTCATGATAATCATTGCGTACTTCTCAAGTGACAGCGATTCCCAAGCCCCGAGTGGGTCGTCCGTGGCCGAGAGGATGTGCGTCTCAACGCCGACGGCTTTGAAA
>MELM01000063.1:72818-74719 GCA_001767605.1 Candidatus Solincola sediminis
CCGAGGACCAGCCTCCCAGCATCGCCACCTTGAGTGTTTCCATGCCTATATCCTTACTCGATATACAATGTGCGCAGCATCCTTTCTATGGATGCCGGCGGAATATTGTTAAGCTTCGCTATGAGGATCATTCTTACCATCAAGACTTCGTTTTCGCCGGCCCTGAGGTAAGCGAAGATAGGCTCGGCCCCCACCGATATCCGCTTGGTCGCGGACACCATTTCCATGAGCTGATCGTCACTCTTACGATCGAAATCGGTCAATCTGACCGCCTCGTCCACGCTCTCCGTCATGGCCAGCAACCTTGAATAGTAAATATTGCTTTCCAGTTTTTTTATCATCACTTCCACAGGATCTCCATAGAGATCCAGGAGCCTGCCTACAGGTACAAATCCTCCCTGGACCAGGCTTTCCTCCATAAATCCTTTGTCCTTTGAAAGCAGCCTCCCCCGCAGTACTTGTTTGAGGTTCGCAAGGTCTATAGCCGCTCGTGCAAAATCGATTATGAAAGGGCTGCCCTCGCGGCGAGCGAGAAAGAGCCGGTGCGACAGGTAGTTTTTGTCGACGAGGGTGTCGAGCAACTGGGGGCTTTCTACTCCGACGGCAAATTCCTGCACGGTTTCTTTATAAGGAGATGGCAGGGCAACGGGATCGGAGGCTCCTTTCCTCAGGAGATCGACTTCGATAGCTCCCAGTCCCCCCAGCAGTCCCTCGGGCTCCCCGCCCTCCATCATCGCCTTGAGAATGGCTTTCAAATTGTGAAAGTCATAGCGGCAGACAAAGAATTCCATAAGCATGGAATCCACCGGCAATGCTTGAGCAATCGACGAATAGACGCCCCGCAGGTATCTCGTAAGACCCCTATCGATCTCTTTTGCCGAACTCGCCCCCCTCAGGTATTCGCCCATCGTTATTTCATCGAGAATATACAGAGCGTTTTCGAAATCCGCTTCGATGAGCCTCTCCACGCGTTGGCTGTTGATCATCTGGGTTTCGAGAACTCGTACCCTGCCAACGGCGTAGCCGTAGCGCACCGCGTTATGGAAGGGTTTTATCCGTTTCAAGTCGATCATGAGAAAGTCAGGAAGCGACTTCACCCTTCCCTCGCGAAACTGCGGGGAGGCTCCCGACTTTATGGGATTCACGTGATATTTGGGCGCCTTGCTCACCTGGCGGCACCTCTCACATCCACCTCGCCGAACAACATCCTCAGCACTTCCTCCTCGTGCCGGTCCCTTACCTCGCGCATCAGAGATTTGAGGGAAAGGTTATTGATGAAATCCTTGCTCTTGAGGATAACGCCACGGCTGAAGCGTGCCTTCTCCCTATCAAGCACGAGCGAGGCCTTACCGCCTTTCTCGGTGATGGCCTCCTTTATCTCATCCAGCAGACCTTCTTCGAGTAAGCCGCGGTCATGAGCGGGAGCGATGATTCTCTCCTTGCCACCCGTGACATTTTCCATGATCGTACGCTTCAACCATTGGCGATAGCGTTGTTCCGGCAGGTTCTCGAAACTCTTTATCGCTTCGGTGAAGACCTCCTCGAAAAGCGTGTCCTGAGCGGCTAGAAAGGCGGCGCGGCTCTCAGCCAGCGCTTCGCTCATTATTTTTGTTCTCTGCCGTTCCCCCTTCTCCCGGTAAAAGTCCCTGATCTCCTTGGCCGATTCCCGAGCTTGTTTGCTCGCCTTGTCCTTAATCATTTTTGCTTCCTGCTTGGCGTCGGCGACCAGGCCCGACCCCTCGATCCTGGCGTCATCTCCGATCTTCTCCAGCAATGTCTCCAGCGACATTTCAGACTCCCCGCGTTACCTATATACCAAGGGTTGTATAGAAAGGTTTGATGACGACAAAGAAGAAGAGGATGGTGACAATCAAGGAAAGCACCGCATAGGTTTCGACCAG
>MELM01000063.1:74776-75987 GCA_001767605.1 Candidatus Solincola sediminis
CGCGCCCGCTGAAGTCAGTCCCTGGTAAGCACCTGACACGAAGCACACGAAAGCCACCGGCAAGCAGGCCAGAAAAATCTGGAAACCCACCCAACCGGGCAGGGCTTCCCATCCCGACCCCGGCTTCATAACGAAAGCCACCAATACGGCCGTGATAAATCCGTATATTCCCTGGGTTCCGGGAATCACTACAAGAGGGAGCAGTGGTCCGAAACGATCCGGCATCTCGGTTAGTATCCCTCCGGCCACATTTGCGATATAGGTGATGCCCATGGCGGAGCCCGAACCTCCACCGATCACAGCTATGGCCGCACCTAAAAGAGCCCAATGAAGCCCGGTCAATCCACCAAAAGTCCCAACCATACCAACCTCCTCCTACTGGTCATCTATCACCGTTTTGCTTGTCCGCCAAGCGAGGGGTACAAAAGGTTCGCCCCCGTCCTCGTAGAACTTGCCGAAGAACTCCACATATTGCAGCCTGAGGGGATGCACGAAAGCCCCCAGGAAATTAATGGCAAGGTTGAAAAGATGCCCCCCCAGCATGATTACCGTAAAGAATACTATCCCCAGAACTGGAATGCTCCAGGTCATCAGCGCCATGCGGTTGACGACGCTGCCGATGGCTACGGTAGCCAGCCCGAGGGCATAGAGACGGAGATACGAGGCGACATCGCCGATGGTCCCCGCAATCAGGCCATACATGTTATATAGCCCCCCACCGACCTTGCCCGCAATGCTCTTCGAACTTATGTTCGATAGAAATATTATCCCCGCGATACCCGCCACCATTATATAAGCCCCCGCCGATCCCATGAGGCGAAATTTCACTCCGTATCCCACCGCCATCACGGCGATTCCGAACCAGAACAAAAGCGTGGTTCCCTGCTCGCAGATACCCAGCCATAGCGAATTGTTGCGTATGTTGTCGTACATCTCGATACCAACGCCAATAGAGATATGGATGAGACCGAGAGCCGCGCAAATGAGCATTATGGGGACGGGATTGTTGAGGATATCCATGGTTCCCGGAAATTTCAGCACTCCCGGCAGTGATTCGCCGTCGATCCCGAAATAGCCGCGGGTAATAACACCTGCAACGATCGTGGCAATGCCACAGTACATGAAGAGCCGGAAGAAATTCTTCGCGTTCTTGCTTACATCCAACTTTTTCATGGCCAACCAGAAAGCGATCGCCAGGATGATACCGTAGC
>MELM01000063.1:75998-79032 GCA_001767605.1 Candidatus Solincola sediminis
ATGCACATGCCGAAGAAGACGATAAAGAAAGGCGCCACAAAAGGAGTCGGATCGGTTTCTACATGCTCAGGCAGGCCGAACAATTGGATTATGGTTTCGGCGGACCCGGTTCGGCGGCGATTTACGAGTTGTGTGGGAGGTATATCATCCTCACCTGGGGGTTCGAAGAAAATGTCAATTTCCTGCCCGAAGGACATCAAATAACCGCGTATTTCCTCGATCCGGCTTTCTTCCACCCATCCCTCCAGCGCCATCACGCTTTCAGTATGGATGAGTTTTCCTTTGACTTCCTCTTTTACTAGTTGGTTATTGTAATAATCGTTTAGGGCGCAAACCTCAGGCTTGATCGGAAGCATGCCCCTTATTGTCGCTTCCAGTCGCTCTTTGCGTTCTTTTTCCCCGCTCAGACTCTTTTCGACCCCAGCTATCTCCTCGGAGATAGTGCCGTTCTTTCCCGAAAACTTAACTTGCTCCAGTCCGTGCTCCGAGGCTAATGATTCGAACTGCGGCAGGTCAGCTTTATGGACAAGTGCCGCGAGAAATACACGGTCCTTTTCCCGGTTGATCTCCTGCGAGGTGGCATGCGGGCAACGTTCTTTCATTTCCTCGGCCCACATGATGAGGTGCGCCGCGTTTGCGATTATGAATCTGAGCTCCGCAGTCGCGCTCCCTGCCGCCAGTCCAAGAGGAAGGTCGAATTCCCTCCATGGCAGCATTGCCTCGAGTTGCTCCTCCAACTCGGGGATACTGCCCTCGGCATGCCTCAGTTCGATATCGGAATCCTCGAGTTCGCGATAGACTCCTTCCAGATCGAACTGGCTTTCGACCTGCATGAATTCATCGCGGGTGAAGTGTGCCTTTTCCTTGAGGAAGCCGGAAATCAATCCGGTCTTCACGTCTTCGAACCTTTCCAGCAGCTCGAGTATGAATTCAGTCTTAGCGATGGTGAGACGCAGGCCCCTTGTTTCGGGCTCGAAGCGTTCCTGGAGGGCCTTCAGCTGTTCGTCTTCTCTTGCTATGGCAGCAGCGTCTCGTAATTGTACGGCCCCCATGTCCTGCAGCCGGTCGACCAATGCCTCCCGTGAGTCCCTCGGGGCAAGCACGCAGAGCTTGGTCATCCTAGCTATGGGCATTTTTTATTTCCTTATTCCCTTTCGGCGGTTAATCTCCCTCAACCAGCCTCTCGACCAGGAAAGCAATGGCATTCTGGCGCCTTTCCACTACGACCTCCCGCAGCCTGATTCGGTCGTACATATACTCGATCCGGAGTTCCTCCGCTTCCTTGTTTGCGTTCTCGATTATATTCTTCATCTCCATCTCACCCTGCTCCCGAGCCTTTGCCTCTTCCTTTTCCTTGACGGATTCAGCTTCCTCGCTGGCTTTGGTTATGGCCTCTTTCGCCATTCGCTCGTAGTACAACCGCGTTTGCCCGGCCTTCTCTTCGGCTTCTTTAACCAAGCTAAGCTTCTCGATCATGGAGCCCATATTCGACCTTTCCCTATATGAAACTCATGTTTCAGCATGGCTAAAATATATTGCCCTTTTTAAATACACAGTTAATCGCAATAAAAACACTAACAAGGAAGCCAATCAAAATATCAAACACCCTTTATTGCTATTTCTAGAAAATGAAGAATCATATAATTCTGCTGAGATTGCCCCTGATGGCCGGCTCCTGCGAAGTGTTGTGCGATGAAGGCCTGAGTGGAGCGACGCTTTTTACATCCCCCTACATCAATAATCGCGACAGCCAAAACAATAGTAGATTATATCACTGCATTAAAAGGGATTTTGCGCAGCAACGCAAGGGTAACGTTAGTTTATCATTGCAGGCTTTGCCTTTTATTTTTCGGAAATTCCCGCTTGGCAAATAAAAAAAGGGGCTCACGCCCCCTTAGTGTTGGTGCCGGAGGCCGGACTTGAACCGGCACGGGGTTACCCCCACTGGTTTTTGAGACCAGCGCGTCTACCACTTCCGCCACTCCGGCAGGACGACAACTATTCTAGCATCAGCGGCTGCGGCCGAAAACGGCAAGGACAAATGAATTTATGAGAGCCGGCTGAAAATATCCGGGAATCGAGCTTCAATAAGGCACCAGGATGCTGTCACGAGGGTTGATGTACCACTTACCCTGTTGGTTCTCGAGCACGAGCACCAGGTTCTGGAACTGCCCGAGATCGATCGGGCCGTAGATTCCGGAAGTAATATTTCCTCCGCTTATGGAAGCCCGGGCCGTATAGTTATCGGCTTGCGAGACGCTGAAACCGACGTTTTCGAATCTCCCATCACTTCCTAAGGTCACGATTATCTCTTTGTATAGAGCTTCACCTTGTATTTGGGCTTCGGGCAGCACTAATTGAGTGAAGGCGGAACTATCCCTCGAATTCAAAGCCTGGATCAATTTGGCCGCCTGCTTGCCGGGAGAGGGATTACACCAAAGGGTCAGGCTGAGAACCAGCCAGACGGCTAAACCGAGGGCAAGTACCCCATATATTGCCAATTTGATATAGAGCATTCGCATCTTGCGCCCGACGACGCTGCTGACCCCGGGGCTCAATAGCTCGGCATCGCCCCTCCACTCACCCGGAGCAACATATGAACCGGATCGAGTGGGAACGCCCGTAGTGTCGGCATTATAGTCGGGTTTATTTGTCGGCAGCTTTTCGAGGCAAAGTGAACAATACTCGGAACCTTCCGGATTGCCGGCTCCGCATTTCGGACACTGCATTTTTATCCCCTTTTGCTATAACAGCTTCTTATCAGCCGAAATATCTTTTATCGGCAATCCAGCCCCCAAGAGCGCCTAAAGGCAGGTAAAGGAAAACAGAAATCATTATCCCGAGTACATTGAATATCGGAACGAATATGCGACCGGTTATAAAAAGGGCAAATAGCATTGCTACGGCCGGCTGCCAGAAGAACGTGACCATTGCCACGCAAGCGATCCCATACAACCAGCCCTTGCCCGGATCGCGTGCTATCGATGCGATCCAATAACCGGATAACACCAGTACCAGAGCGGTGGCCGCATAT